>CAVUKL010000040.1:0-98778 GCA_963742015.1 uncultured Acidobacteriaceae bacterium
GGGCAGGATTGCGGCCAGTAGGGGCTACGCGATCTTTGATGGTAATCGAGCGGGCGTAAGTCTGTCTCCATCGGCTTGATGAAGTGAAGACAGCGAGTCATGCAGCACAATGAGATCCCTTGTGCGGAAAACCAAGGCAAGGTTCGCGTTTAACCTGCTGCGACCGCCATCTCATACTGATCCCGCGGTTGGCTTCGGAGCGATTGTTCGAGCGCGGCTAGCTGCGCTTCGATGTCGCCCTCGAGCTTGCGCCGCTTGATAATGTCTTCCCGATAGCGGCGGAGGAAGTAATCGATGGTTTCTACGCGAATGCGAATCGAGCCAGACGGCTTGTTCTCGTCGAGGTCCTTGAAAGAAAAATACGGTGTGCCCGATTGCTCGATGATGCCTTCGATAACTCCGTAGATGGGAGCATCGTGACCGCATTTAAAGCTTGAGACTTCGAGCGCGACGAGATTGGGATGACGGGCGGTAAACTTTGCCGCCCACACCTTGTGATTTGTGCTGGTGGAGTAGCGGTTCTTCCATACGTCGCTGATGTCCAGAGGATGCGTGATCAGCCCGGCACGAACTTCCTCGCCGAAGAGGCGATCGAGCAGGTCTTCGTCTAAGGGCAGTGTGCTCTGCGAGAAGACCGGATAGCCGAGTTTCTGGAATTCCTCCATGATTTCGTGATTGAGGCCGGGATCGTGATGGTAGACGCGCCCCAACATGACGATGCCGATGCGGTCCTCACGTTCCAGCTGGTCGAGCGTCTCGCGCGCCTGGCGGCGAATCTCGGCCTCGCATTCGTGCAAGGCTTTGAAGCCCGCAGCAAGAGCTCGCTCATTTTCCTCGCGGGTCACCCCGAGCACCGGCCCCCATGCCTTGAACATCTGGTCGGCGCAGAGTCTCTCGTCCCGAAGGTTCAAAATAGGGTCGATGTAGGCGACGCCGTTTTCAGCAAAAATGTCGCTCTCTTTGGTGAAAGCGGCTTTGACTGTCTCGGGCGTTGCGGTCACTGTCGGGCAGGCGTTCGAGCCAGTCAGGTTCACCAGGTGCGAATGCAGCACGTCGTACATCGGGAACCAGATTGCGTTGAGTGGCTTCTTCGCATGCTTGGTTGCGAGCAGGTTGTAGACGTGGGCGATGCCGATCTTCGATGGATAGCAGGGATCGATTGCGCCGCGGCTGGCGCCAGCGCGGTAGAGTTCCGGCGTCGTGTAGTCGGAATAGACGATGTTTTCCGATTTCAAGCCGAGGCTGGCGAAGTATGCGTTGAAGAGCGGCGCGTACGTGTAGGTGTTTAAGAGGCGTGGAATGCCGATGCGGTAATCCTTGCGCCGTTCCATGAGCGAGGCGCGCTCTCTGACGCTCTTCGAGATGAACAACCCTTTAACGGATGGTATGGAGTCAGCGACGATCTCAACATCGCGGTGACGGAAGACCTCGCGGGCCGCGATATCGACGAAGTTGGGGTTGACCGCCTTGATCTGATCGATGTCCGCCTTGATGTCTTTCATCTCGGCGAGGTCTTCCACAGTGCCCTTTTCGCAGGTGGCGATGATAAGCCGCTGCTCTCCCACGCGCAGTGGCACTTTGGTTTTACGCGGCTGAAATTCTACGGGCTTTGGCAACTCGACCACCTGCTTTGAGCCCGGGAAGATCTGAATCTGGATGAGAGGTTCCGCTTTCGCCTTGAACACCGAGGGAGAAGCGGACCCGCAACCGCCGCCGGTGCTGCAGGAAGAGCCGTGCGATTCGACGGGCGGGAGGTTTGCCTGGATCTGCTCCAGGCTCGGCAACATCGCCGCCGCTGCGGCTACCTCTTCTGCTGTCGCGGCACGATCTTCTGCGACAGCATGCACGTGTTCATGCTCCGAAGATTGGCCGCCGGTCACGTCGACATCGATGAAGGTGCGCAGGCAGTTGTTCTTGCAGAAATAGCAGCGGGTGTCTTCGTTGCGAGTAGTTCGATAGCGGATATTCGCGACCGCCTCAAGACCAATGAATGTAGTCTGTTTGCCATTTGACCAGAGACGCAGCGCTTCCTGTGCCGCTCCGATGGCTCCGGATTCGCCGCAGTGCTCGTGGACAATAATCTCAGGCTCTTTGCCATTGGCACGGAAGCTGGACTTGATGAAGTCCACCTCCGCTTTGACGACCGCGAGATTGTTCTGCGTTCCGCCCTGGAGAACAAAGCGCGTCCCGAGCGCGGCTAGATTTGGAATGCTGGCGACGTAGAGGAAGACATTCTTCGGAAGCACATCGGCAAGTCCTGCAAGAATCTCTTCCGACCGCCAACCCTGTCGCTGAAAGTTCACGATGTCCGATTGCATGAAGACGGCGCAGCCGTAACCGAAGGATGGCATTGACTTGGCGGAGAAGGCGATGTCGGCAAATTCTTCCACCTTCATGCCGAAGCCCTCGGCAGTGGATTGAAGGAAGTATCCGTTGCCGGCGGAGCACTGGGTATTCAGCTTGAAATCCTTGACGCGGCCATCTTTGAGAACGATGAGCTTGATGTCCTGGCCGCCGACATCTACGATCACGTGCGGGTCGTCATAAAACTTGAGCGCAGACTCGGTGTGCGCTACGGTTTCGACCAGCGCCACATCGGCGTTCAACACATCTCTGAGAATGTCTTTGGCGTATCCGGTGGTTCCCACGCCGAGCACCTCGAGGTTTGCGCCTTTCGTTTCGATTTGCTCGCGGAGCTGTTCGAACATCTCAATGGTGTCCTGGATCGGATTGCCGTTGGAGAGCTGATAGGTCTTGCAGAGTATCTCTCCCTCTTTTCCAAGCACGACAGCCTTGGTAGAAGTCGAGCCGCCGTCGATTCCTACGAAGCCGGAGACCACCTGGCCAGGATAGAACTCAGCCGGAGTGAACTTCTTCCGCTGATAAGCCGACTTGAAGGAGAGAAGCTCTGCGTCTTCTGCAACCAACCCTTTGCCGCCGGAGATTGCCTTTTCTTCCGCGCGGCCGTAGTCGATGTAATAGACGAGCTTGTCGGTGCCGAGATAACGGCCGATCTGCGGCTCCTCATCCTTTCCGAACTCCACCGAACCAAGCGCGGCGAAGTATTGGGCGTTCTCGGGAACCTTGATCAGTTCCTCGGGCTTCATGCCATCCGGAATTTCAACCTTGCGTTCCTTCCACATGCGGGGAATGTTGGCCTGCCATGCTTCGCGCATGCCCCGAATGAATCCATTCGGGCCACCGAGGAGAAGAACATGCGGACGGAGCGTATGTCCGCGGGTGAGCACGCTTAGATTCTGCAGCACGATGGCTTCAAAGAGCGACGCCATCAGTTCGTCAGGTGGAGTGCCGGTCTTCTGCAATCCATTAATGTCGGTTTCCGCAAAGACGCCGCACTTACCCGCTACCTTGTGCAGCTTGACGCCGTGATATCCCTGATTCGATAACTCGCTCACGGGAATCTTCAGCTTGGCATTGATCTTGTCGATGACCGCGCCGGTGCCACCGGCGCACTTATCGTTCATCGACGGGATTTTCTTCTTTCGCCCAGTTTCCTCGTCATCTTTGAAAACGATGATCTTCGCGTCCTGGCCTCCCAGCTCGATGACGGAATACACCTCGGGGTGAAGCTTCTCGACGGCAAGCGAGACTGCATGCACCTCCTGAACGAACTTTGCGCCGATCATCTCCGCGATCGTGCCGCCGCCGGAACCGGTGATGAAGATACGGGTGTTTTCAGGCGAGATGCCGGTATCGGCCTCCATCCGCCGGAGGAACTCGAGCACCTTTTCCGGCTGGCGTGTTTCGTGACGCTGATAGTCCTGCCAGATTGTCTTGTCGGTCGCCGCATCAACGACGATGGATTTCACTGTAGTCGAACCAACATCCAGGCCAACTAGAAATTGCTGCATCGTCTTCTCCAGAGTTAAAGGGAGCGGGAGAGAAAAGCAGGACGCCTCAAGCGTCCTTCATTCCAGATTGTGACAGGCTCGCCATGAGACGCAGAGCCGACCTGTCGGCTCCTGGACCAGACCCGATGAAGGGCACGTTGAAGCAGCAGAGTGCAGAGAGCCATCGATACGCCGATGGCCCCGCCCAGTAGCAATCGCGGCAATACCCGCATCACGCAGCCTGCTTTGCAGGGATCGCCGCACGTAGCCGCCGGTAAGCACTGTCTTTATTCATCAGGTCGCTGACGTGCCATGCGAACTGCGCGGCGGTTCCCGCTATGCCTTTCCGATGCGGAACCTTATAGAGCGCATGCTTCAGCTCCGGATGCCGCTCGACATAGTCGCGTAGTTCGTCCAGAGACTTGCCGGTTTCAGCTAGAACTCCATCGAACTCTGCGCGCGCCTTTGCCTTCGCTTCCGCCAGTGCCATCTGAACGCGGCTGTGAGCGTTCACCTCGCCTTCGCCGGAAGTCTCGATTGGCAGGAAGATCATGTCTTTGAACTTATTGACGACTCGCGATTGAACTCCATCCGACTGAGTCGACGGCATGCAGCCGAAGGGCTTCAGTGCCAGGACCATGTGGCATAGATGGTTGACGGTGTAGTAGACGTTCTTGCCGACTTCCATGTAACCCTCGCCACCTCGCGCGAGCTGATGGTAGAACGGGTGCGCAAGCCGTGACAGCTCCTTCTGCGGGATCAAGTGATGCGAGGTGTCGCCCATGTGCTTGATGGTCCGATGATAGAAATAATTCCACATGGCGCTGCCGGCGCTGAGTCCTCCGGTCTTTTTGAAAATCTTGAGCCGATTGGCCATGTGCTTCTTCACTTCATACCACTTGGGATCGCGGTATGGAGCCTCCGCGTCGGCCCGCGCCTTGGCGCCCGCCTTGGCTACATACATCATGTAGGCGATCCAGGTGGCGATGGGTTCGACGAGCACCTGCGCTCCTTCCTTTTCGAGGAAGGCAAACATATTAAAGTTGCCGTCGCCCTCGGTCGTCTGCGCCCAGAACTCGCCGGTGATCTTGATGACCGGTTTCACGCGCAGGCGATCTACTTCGATCGCATTGATGCTGTCGCGGCAGGCATGCAGCGCGTCCACATATTCCTTGCCATACAAATTGTCGGCAATCTTGCCCAGAGTGCAGCTAATCGCTGTCACCTTGCCACCTTTTTCCAGCATTGGCTTCGCCCATTGGGGGGCAGCGTCCATGATGTGCCAGTGCTTGCGGTCGCGAAGAGTGTCGGTCAACGTCTTGACCGAATCCTGGATAACGCGGTCCGTCTCGCCTTTGTTCACCTCGAACGGACGCACCTGATAGACCAGCTCGTTGATCACGTCGCCAAGGTTGAGCGCATTGAGCATTCCCATACCGAAATCAACTGAGAACTTGAGCCCAGGCTCGCCGCTCGCGGCCTTGATGCCATCCGTCTGTTGGAAGAGCAGCACGCGGAAGCCATCGAAGCCGGCATTCTGCAGCGCGAAGCGGTATTCGGCTTCATACATGCCGAAGCGGCATGGGCCACAGGAGCCGGCGGTGAAGAAGACGTAATTGTCGATGATCTGCTGACGCGTCTCTCCTTGCTGTTCGAGCTTCTGCAGATACCGAACCAGATTCCCCACCGTGAAGTATGTGGGATTACATTGGCCATTGTTGCCGAATTCTTTCCCTGCCTGGAAGTCATCGACCACGGGAGTGGGGATGTTCTCGCATTTGTAGCCGCTGCCATGGAAGACAGCCTTGATCATCTCTTCGTGCTTCCAGGTCAGGCCGCCGAAAAGGATCGTCACATAGTCTCGCTCCGAAGCCGTAAAGGTGCGCTCCACGGGTTTCTTGAACTCGCGCATCCGAGCCAGTCCGGCTGCCGCGCGTAGGCGCGCCCGTTCGGCATCAATGCGTGCCTGGATCTCTACTTCGAAGTCAGTCTGAACGATCTCTTCGGTTACAGGCATTTCCATCTCCTTTGCTCGATACGCGGGGTCTTCGACTAACTCGGTATATAGGAAAGAACCGGCCTAAACCTGGCCCCTCATTCCCTGGAATCCGTGGGCAAGTTGCTTGAAGAAATACTTGATCACTCGCTGGTCGTTATAGCACCAACCCAGAATGTGGTTGAGCGTAGAAAAGCAATGTGTCTGGCAACTCTCCTTCTGGTGGTCAAGCTGATTGGTATCAAACTTGTGATCGCCAACCACACCCCAGTCGTAGCTCGCCATATACATCGGGAAACATGGAGCCAGCGTCCCGTCCACGCGAATGATCATCGAGTTCTGCCCGGCGCGGCAGTTCCACGGGAAGTGCTCGCCTTTCATGAACTCAACCATCTGCCAGAGCCGGGTGTTCGAGTTCACCATCTTGTACCCGGAGTCTTGCTTTTCGGTCAGCCACTGGATCGTCTCTTCCACAGCTGGCCAGTCTTCTTTCCGGATGTAGGTGACGTTGTCGTCCGCATGTTTGAAGTGTTCGTCCTGTTCGAGCAGAGGCGACTCATTGATGTGATAATCGGTCGCGATGCCGTTATCGTGGGCGATTTCGGTAAGCTGCCGCACATCATCGAGATTGTTGCGGCAGATATTAATGTTCAGAAATACGGAATATCCGTACCCATATTGCTTGCGGACCAGGTAATCGAACTGCTTCCGAATGGGAACCAGGGCTTTCGGCAAGCCGGTCTTCAGATCGACCGCGTCGACGGCGATATTAAAGGTCGATACTCCCGCGTCCGCGAGCTTATCGATGACGTCAGTCCGCAGCAGCCGCGCGTTGGTGGGCAGATAGATCCAGAAGTCTTTTTTCGCAGCGTAGTAGGTGATCCGATGAATAAAATCCGGACGCAGAAGCGGTTCGCCTCCCATGTAGGCCAGCACCCGGCAGCCGGTGCCGTGAAGCCAGTCAATCGATCGCTTTGCCGTATCTTCGCTCATCCCTTTTATCTTATTGTCGAAAGCCCAGCAATAATGGCAATCGAGATTGCATTTGAACTCAGTGAAGAGATAGGCAATCAGAGGGTGGAAGTCACCAGCGGTGACGCGGGAGCGGATGTAGGGAAAAAGCCAGCCCTGCATTGCGTGATAGATCTGTCCCGGAGCCCACTTGCGCTTTTCGGGAGGTACCCAGCCATCACCTTGCTCAACCGGTCCGAGCAAATCAGGGCGCTGTGGGAAAACCGGATCTGGGAACGACTGGGGCACGCCCAACGGCTGCAACCCTGGTCGAGGCGGAGCGGGCTGAGTGAGTAGGTTGTGTAGTGGCACGTCAAGCCGGAAGCTCGGCGCCTGCTCAGTTTGCTGCTCCAAATGCATCTGGGCTCCTCAAAGGAAGAATAAACACCGGCCCCGCAGCCTCGCGGGATCAGCCGCTAGCCTGTGGTTCACTCTGAGCAAATGCTTGACCAGAGCCTGTGGACGCGAACGGGCGGCTAAACAACTCATAAATAAAGAGAGACTGGCTCCTGCAGGTTGAGCCGCCAAGGCTGACCTGCCAACTGATTGGCTGGGTGCCAGTGCATTGGCAGGCTGCCAGCCACGAAATCGAATCGCGGGGGCCATTTGCCGCGGAGTCGGCTTCCCTAGCTAAACCTTGCTACCAACCACCCTTAAATGTCATCTATCGAGCATTGGTGAAAATCGGGGGGGTTCTCAGGCGGGTATGAAAACTTCGCTTCAGCAGCGCGGTACCGAGGCCGGCCCAGGCCTGGATGCTGGCCAGGTTCATGGACTGTTGCGTTTCGTAGGTAGCCTGGAGACCCACTCCAATCTTGAGCGGTTGTTGCATTCTCTGCCTGCGCAACTGGGATCGCTCGTGGTCTCCGACACCATTGTTGTCGTCTTTGAAAACGACGGAGCGCCTTTTCTTTATGGGGCTGACAACCCGGGGCCGACCATCGGTGCGCAACCTGAATGGCAGATTGAGATCGACCGTCTGGCCTCTCATGATTCGCAGCCGATTGTCGTCTCATCGCTCGATCAAGAGATTACTTTTCGTCACATTGCTCAATTCTTCAGTGAACGCAGACATCGGTCCCTTTGTCTTCTCACTTTAAAGACCGCAAAGCGCCGTCTCGGAGCGCTCTGCTTCGCGCGAAAACATCGCGCCTCTTTTTCGGAAAGAGAAATTGCCTTTCTGTCATTGATCTCTCGCTACGTAGCGTTGGCGATCGACGACCAGCTGAATTTCGCTAACTCAGAAGCAGTGCGAATTCAATTAGAGGAAGAACGGACGAAACTAAATCTGATCCTCGATTTGAATAACAGCGTTGTCTCCAATCTGGAACTGCGAGAAGTGCTTCGCTCAGTGTCTCCCAGCATCCGAAAGACGCTGAGACTGGACGGCGTGGCCTTGATCCTGCCTGACGTGTCGAACAGCATGCTCCAGCTCTATGCGCTCGATTTTCCCGACGGAAATGGCCTCGTGTATCCGGACAAGTCAAAACCGATCGAAGGTTCCCTTGCAGGCCAGGTTTTTCGCTCTGGAAAACCCTGGGTCGGAGACATTGAAGACCTGCGCAACTCCGGCCTTGAAAATCGAGTCATGTACGGAGCCAAGGTAGAAACCATTTGTATGCTCCCCCTAAGCCGGTGCGACCGTGCGTTGGGGGTTCTCTGCTTGGTGAGGCTGCAGAAGGATGCTTTCACGGCTTCAGATATCGAGTTTCTCTCCCAAATCGCCGGGCAGGTGGCAATCGCCATCGACAATGCATTCGCATATCGCAGGATCAAAGAGCTCTCCGACAAGCTGCGGCAGGAGAAACTGTACCTCGAAGATGAGATTCGCAGCGAGTTGAACTTTGAGGAGATCATCGGAAACAGCGCGGTGCTCCGCAAGGTTCTAAGTCAGGTCGAGGCCGTGGCTCCAACCAATTCCACTGTCCTCATTGAAGGGGAAACGGGGAGCGGAAAGGAGCTGATTGCTCGCGCCGTTCACTCTCTCAGCCAGCGGCACAAGCACCCCTTTGTGAAACTCAATTGCGCGGCCATACCTACCGGCCTCCTCGAAAGCGAATTGTTCGGCCATGAGAAAGGGGCGTTTACCGGAGCCATCGCGCAGCGTATCGGACGATTTGAGCTGGCATCGCAGGGGACAATATTTCTCGATGAGATCAGCGAAATTCCTGTGGAACTTCAGCCGAAGCTCCTGCGAGTTCTGCAGGAGCGAGAGTTTGAGCGTCTCGGCAGTTCCCGCACCCTGCGCACAAACGCTCGACTGATTGCGGCCACCAACCGCGACTTAAGCGCGATGGTGGACGAGCAGCGGTTCCGCTCAGATCTGTTCTACCGGCTGAATGTATTTCCCATACACGTTCCTCCTCTGCGGGAAAGGAAAGAAGATATTCCATTCCTTGTCAGACATTTCGCACAGCATTTTGCGCGCAACATGACAAAGAACATCGACACCATCTCCGCCGAAACCATGAATGCCCTGGTCAATTACCCGTGGCCGGGAAATATACGCGAACTTCAGAATGTCATCGAACGCGCTGTCATTCTCTCCCGGGGCCCGGTACTCAAGGTGTCTCTAGCCGACCTGAAGCTCAAGGGGCAAGACGCAAACGGTCTGGCCAACGGCATTATGACCCTTGAGGAGATCGAGAGAAAACATATCTTGTCGGTTCTGGAGCAAACCAACTGGGTCTTCGCCGGCCCCCACGGTGCCGCGGCGAAGCTCGGAATGAAACGCCCAACCCTTCAATTCCGCATGCAAAAGCTCGGCATTCGACGGCCGCAGACGCCTTAAAGTCGGAGCGCGAACGTTATCTCTGGCTGCCAACATTCCGGCACACTGCCAACCCATAAGCAGTAAATCCCGAAAGCTCCCCAACAAACCGTATCGCAGCGTTTCCTATGGAAGTTTTAGGAACGCCTCGCAACCAAATCATTAGGCAACTCGATTGCAATGAGGGAAATCAACCGTTCCGCATTCGCGGTCGAGGTGGAAATCTGTTCAACGAGGACAGGGAAATGCTTCCGTGGATTCGAGATCACCTGGTCAGCCGGTCAGAAAGCAGGGTCAGTTCCGGCGAACTCCAAACCGGCATATCATCAAAAAACGGAAAAGCCACATGTTGCGAACTACGGTGATGGAAAACCCGTCCGAGCAACGATGGGCGCTGCAGGGACGGCTGGTCAAGGACTGCATCGAGGAGTTGATCTCCGCCTGGAAGGCCTCGCGCAAAGAATCTCCGGATCGGATCCGTGTAGTCGATCTCGACCAGGTCACCTCCATCGACAAAGACGGCGAAGAAGTCCTGCGCATGATGATTCAGGACGGAGCAGAGTTCGTCGCAAACGGTCTCTATACAAAGCATCTTCTGGATGCAATGCGGGCACACCCCATAATGCCGAGTGATCCCTTCAAATCACCATAGTTGGTTGGATCTAGACGGCAAGAATGCCTCGGGAGTCCCGCGCAGAAATCCGAGTCATCTGATTCGACGCGCAGAGTCTTAGTCTCCGTCTTTAGCCTAAAAGAGGCTCGTCCGCTGTCCTCCCGCGGGAGTTCTTCGATCTTCTTGATCGCACATGCCTCTGCTCTGCAGTGCTGAAAAGGCGCATCGACAGCCGATTGGCTTCACCGTTGCCGCATCTCCACGCGACTCAGTGTATATCCGACGATCGTCTCAGCATAGATCCAGTCAAGTCCATAGTGAGACGATACTTTGAAGGCACGGCACCTTCCTGGAAGCGCTTGACCAACTTAGAAATGCTCTGCCGGCGGAGCTTGCCGGGCCCCGGCTGTGCCTGCCAGCCGCTTGCCTGATTGATGGACCACCTAGTCAGGAATTTCGCGACAACACAGTCGGTAATTCTCAGTCTTTTGCAAGGCTACGGTGCGCACTGACTATAAGTCACATTGACTGAAGCCGTCGACTCCTTGACGATGTGAAACGGGGTGGCACTCGCGAAACGACAAGCAGGATACATGAAGAAAGAAGAAGTTCGGGCAAGAATTGAGAAGACCGGCATCGTTCCCGCAGTACGAGTCTCGGACGCCGAGCTTGCGATGTTCGCAGCAGAAACCCTAAATGACGCCGGTATTCAAATTGCGGAGATCACCATGACGGTCCCCGGCGCAGTCGAGGTGATTGCTCGATTGAAAGGCAAATATCCGGACTTTGTTGCAGGGGCCGGAACAGTGCTCGACGTGGAAACAGCCAAGCGCTGCCTCGATGCCGGCGCATGCTTCCTGACCGGCCCCGGCCTGATCATGGAGGTAGTGGAATTTGCACTCAAGAATGATGTGGTCGTCATTCCAGGCGCGCTGACGCCATCAGAGATTATCGCAGCGTGGAAGGCGGGGGCCGATTTCGTCAAGGTCTTTCCCTGCGCGCCGGTTGGAGGGCACAAATACATTCGGGCGCTCAAGGTACCGTTAGCGCAAATCCCCTTGATCGCCTCCGGCGGTGTCGATCAGGTGACGGCGCCCAAGTTTATCCTCGCTGGCGCTACTGCCCTGGGAATTGGGGCAGAGCTTTTGCCTTTGGAGGCGCTCGAATTACGCGAGGAGACCTGGATCCATGAACTTGCTCGGAGGTTCACGGAGATGGTGCAGGAGGCTCGTGCCGAGACGAAGCAACAGGCTAGATGAATGCTCCGGGCGGTACACTTTTGTGGATGGGTGACATGTATCGCAAGAACTTCTCCTGCTCGAATTTCCCCCGATTTCCCAGCTTTTCTGCCGCTGCTTTGAAAGCGGTGCTATGACCGGTGGTCGATTCAGAGGTCTGCTTTTCCTGCTAGCGCCGGTGTTCGGCGGCATTGCTCTCCGCGCCCAGACGGCGCCTTTGACGCTGGAGCAGGCCATCGCTATGGCTCGCGCCCAGAATCCCGCGCTGCTCTCCGGGCGTCAGCATGTTACGGCCACTAGAGCCAGCGAGGTAACGGCCGGCCTGCGGCAGAATCCCAACTTTACGCTCTCCGGCGCCGAGGTATCGCTGCCGGCTAATAATCCCGCCAGCCCATACACCTATACCGCGAACGTCTCGCGACTCTTCGAGCGCGGGCAGAAGAAGCGCTGGCGGCTGGACGTGGCCCACGCCACCACCGACGTTACTCAAAGCCAATACAACGATACGGAGCGCCAGACTATTCTGCAGGTGAAGCAGGCCTTCACAAACATGCTGACGGCCAAAGCCGCGCTCAAGATCGCGGGCGATAACCTGGACAGCTACAGTAGAACAGTGGCTCTGAGCAAGGCACGACTGAACGCGGGAGATATCAGCGCCACCGACTTCGATCGCATCGACCTGCAACTGGCTGAATTCGAAGCCGACAATAATGCCGCAAAGCTCGACCTGATCCAGGCCAGCGACCAGCTTCAATTGCTGCTGGGCTGCGAAGCCGACCAAGAACTTCGACATCACCGGTACGCTCGATCCTCCTGTTCTGACTCAGACCATGGAGCAGGTGGAGCAGTCCGCGCTGGCAGCGCGCCCTGACTACCAGGCTGCGGTGCAATCGGTGCGCGTGGCTGACGCCGGCGTTCACCTGGCTGACGCTGAGGGGACTACGGACCCTACCCTCGGCGGCGAATACGAACGCGCCGGGACCTACAATAGCGCGGGGTTTCAGATATCCATTCCGCTCCGCGTCTTCGATCGCAATCAGGGGGAGAAGGAACGCACCCGGTATGAAGCCCAGGCCGGCCGTTTTGCGGAGACGGCCGCGCGCAATCAGGTGATCAACGACGTGGACCAGGCCTGGGCCGCCTATGAAGCCGCGATCGACATGGCTAAGCGCTATAACAGCCACTATGTCGCCGAGTCGCAACGAGTGCGCGAAAACCTTGAATACAGCTACCGCCATGGAGGCGCAACCCTGCTCGACTACCTCGATGCGCTGCGCGATTACCGCCAGATCAATCTCGACGCCTTGACCGCCAACCAACAGGTCTGGCTTAGCGTTCACCAACTCAGCTTCGCCGCAGCCACGGAGATACTGCCATGAAATGGCGTGCACTTGCGGTAGTTGGCGCATCCTCGATTCTTCTGCTGACTGCTTGCGAACACGAGCAGGCCCAGCCCGAGCAGTCTGCACCGGTAAAGACTGTGGTCGAGACAATCACCGTTCATCCTCAGGCTGTCTCCAATCAGCTATTACTAGCCGCGCATCTAATGGCCAATCCGACTTCAGTGGTGCACATCTTTCCTCCCATCAGCGGGCGGGTCGTGGCGCTGAAGGTGTTGCCAGGCCAGGAAGTGACCAAGGGACAACAGCTGGGCTTATTGCAGAGCAGTGATGCGGCTCAGGCCCGGTCGGACTTTGAGAAGGCCAAGATTGAAGCCGCCCGCGCCGATCTTCAGTTGCAGCGCGGCAAGGAGCTCCTGCAACACGAAGTGATGGCTCAGCGCGATTACGACGACCTCAAAGCGATGGACGACGCCGACCACGCCGAGCTCAATCGTGCCCGACAGGCGCTCGCGATGTTGGGCTTCTCTGAGGACTCCACATCAGATATCATCCCGATCCGCTCGCCCATTACCGGAGTCGTTCTGGATGTGGGTACGGCGACCGGTGAAATGCAGCGCTCCCTCGACAACGCGACTGCGATTGCGACAATCGCGGACATTAATTCGATCTGGGTAGTTGGCGATCTTTATCCGCGAGATTTGGCTTCGGTTAAAGTCGGCCAGCCAGTGGAGGTGACGGTGACCGGCTACCCGGGGCAGGTTTATCACGGCGTCATCGACAACATCTCCGACGCCGTCGATCCCTCGACGTTGACGTTAAAGGTGCGTGTCGTGCTGGCGAATCCGGGGCACAAGCTCAAGCCGCAGATGTACGCCACGATTGCGGTTACCAATCAGAAAGGTAGCGCCATTGTCGTTCCATCCACCGCGGTGATTCAGAACGGTAAGGCTGCGTTCGTATTTGTTGAGAGCTCACCGGGCAAGTATCTCCGCAGGGATGTCACCCTTGGCGCGGTTCATGACACCACTGACGAAATCATTCACGGACTTGAGGACGGAGACAAAGTCGTGTCTACCGGCGCCGAGTTGCTGCGCGAGTCGGAGGACTAGTCATGGACCGGCTCATCCGCGCGCTCCTGCGCTACCGGAACGTCGTGCTCATCGTGTTTCTCGCGTCGCTGGCGGTGGGCTCATTTGCTTTCTTCCAGCTGGATATCGAGGCATATCCCGATCCGTCGCCGCCGATGGTCGAGTTCATCACCCAGAACCCGTCGTGGTCTGCCGAAGAGATGGAGCAGCAGGTGACCATCCCTCTCGAGACCGGGCTCAACGGCACGCCCAAGCTGGAACAAATCCGCTCAATCAGCATCTTCGGGCTAAGCGACGTGAAGATGTACTTCACCTTCGACAGCGACTACTTTACAGATCGCCAGGAAGCGCTGAATCGTCTCCAGGGAATCAATCTTCCCAACAACCTGCAGCCGCAGCTGTCGCCAGAGTCTCCAGTCGGCGAGATTTACCGTTACGAGCTTACCGGTCCTGGCTATTCGCTGAATGAACTGAAGGCTACCCAGGATTGGCTCCTGGTCCGCGAGATGAAACAAGTGCCGGGCATTCTCGATGTCGCTATCTTTGGCGGAACCACGCGTCAATACCAGGCAGAGGTCGACCCTAACAAACTGCGCGCGCTCGGCGTCACCATGACCCAGGTCGTCAACGCGGTTCAGAACAGCAACGCCAACGCGGGTGGAAACTATCTCTCGCTCGGCGCCCAAAGCGTGAACGTCCGCGGCATCGGACTGCTTCACTCGCTCGACGACATGAGAAATATAGTCGTTGCTGAGCGCAATGGAACTCCGGTCCTACTCGGCGATGTAGCCACCCTGAAAGAAGGCCATCAGCCTCGTCTGGGTATCGTCGGAAGAAACGAGAATCCCGATATCGTCGAAGGCATCGTTCTGCTGCAGAAGGGAGGAAACTCTCTGCCAGCACTGGCCGGGCTGCGCCAGAAAATACACGATCTGAACACCGGCAACCTCTTGCCACCGGGCATGCAGATCAAGACCATCTACGACCGCACCAACCTGATCAAGACCACTACAACCACTGTCCGGCACGTGATCATCTTCGGACTAATTCTGGTCACGCTCGTGCTGTTGAGCATGCTCGGCGATCTACGCATCACCTTCATCGCTGCAATCACCATTCCCTTCGCCGTTCTCTTCGCCTTTGCGATGATGGTGCTCACCAATCACTCGGCGAACCTCATATCGATCGGAGCCATCGACTTCGGCATCCTTGTCGAGGCCTCGATCGTCGTGCTCGAGAGTGTTCATCGTAAGATTTCCCGGCATGTGGAAGTCGAGGATGTGGGCGAGTTAATCGTAGCTGGCGTTAGCGATGCGGCTAAGCCGGTCCTCTTCGCTACGCTCATCATCCTTGTCGCCTTCATCCCGCTCTTTACTATGCAGGGAGTCCCAGGCAAGATTTTCGCGCCGATGTCGGTCACCTATGGGTTCGCGCTGACTGGCGCCCTGATCTTTGCTCTTGTCTTCGCCCCGGTCCTCGGCTCCTTCGCAGTACCCAAACGCACACGCGAGGAGGTAGCGGAAACCCGCCTGAGCGCATTCCTGAGAAAACATTATGATCGCTTGCTCAAGAGTGCCCTGCGCTTCAGCAAGATCACCTGGGCCATTGGTATAGGCGCGCTGATCGCAGCCTTCGTCCTCTTCAAATTCGTTGGCGGCGAGTTCATGCCGCCGCTGGAAGAAGGCAATCTCTGGATCCGCGCCACCATGCAGCAGGACATCGCTTTTCAACAGTCTGCGGATATCGCCAACGGCATTCGCTCAATCCTGCGCAGCTACCCGGAGATAACACAGGTGGTCTCGCAGATGGGACGCCCGGACGACGGCACCGACGTCAGCACCTTCAACAATGCCGAGTTCCTGGCCGACCTTAAACCGGCCGCACAGTGGCGTCCACAATTCCACGAAAACAAAGATGAACTGATCAGCTCCATTCAGAAGGCCTTCACTCGTTACCCTGGTATTGACTTCAATTTTTCGCAAACCATTCAAGACAACGTCGAAGAAGCGATGTCCGGCGTCAAAGGCGAGAATTCGTTGAAGCTGTTCGGAAAAGACTTCGACGAGCTGACTCGCCTCGCCGATCAGATTCAAGCCATCATGGGCAAGGTGCCGGGGATTACCGATGTGGGAGTCTTTAATGTTACCGGCCAGCCCAGCCTCCTGGTGTCAATCGACAGAACGAAGGCCGCGCGCTTTGGTCTACAACCTCAGGATGTGAACAACATCGTTCAGGCGGCGGTAGGTGGCGCACCCATCACGCAGATCATCGACGGAGACCGGCGCTTCGACTTCGCGGTCCGGTATTCACCGGAGTTTCGTGACACTCCCGATGCCATCGGCAAAATTCTGATCTCCACGCCCGATGGCAATCAAGTGCCGCTCAGTGCCGTGGCCGATGTAGACCTGCGAAACGGCGCGTTCACGATCTATCACGAAGGCGGCCGGCGCTACATACCAATCAAGTTCAGCGTGAGGGGACGCGACCTTTCCAGCGCGATCCAGGACCTCCAGCAGCAGTTGACCCAAAAAGTGAAACTTCCCACCGGGTACAACTACACCTGGGCTGGCGAGTTCGATAGTCTTCGCAAGGAACAGAAACGGCTCGCGATCATCATTCCTGTCAGCGTGCTTATTATCCTTGTCTTGCTTTACATTCAGTTTCGGACTTGGACTGACGCCTTCATCATCGTGGGCACGCTCCCTTTTGCAGCGGTCGGCGGCGTCTTCACCCTCTTCTTCACCCACACCTCCTTTAGCATCTCGGCGGCGGTCGGATTCACTTCGCTCACCGGAGTCGCCACCCTCGGTGCGGTGGTTTTTCTCTCGGGAATCCGTCGCGCTCAGGAGGAAGATGGCCCGGTGGTCGGACTCACGACGGGCTGCCTCGACGAGATGCGCCCGGTCGTAATGGCCTGCTTTGCCGCCGGTCTCGGACTGCTACCCGCGGCGGTCGCCACCGGGATCGGCGCCCAAACCCAGCAACCCCTCGCGCGCGTGGTTGTCGGTGGCATGGTCACTACCCTGCTGGCCATCTTGTTTATCATCCCGCTCATGGCCCGCCAGTCGGAACGGGTGGATGAGCGGAGCCCAGATCGCAATCTTCGGTGATAATCCAGCAAGAGTTTAGCGTAGTCCTGTCCTGCATTCAGCAATCCGGAATGCGTAACCCTTTCAACCAAATCGTTTGAAATTAGTGCCATATTTGCGTGAAATGTGACTGGAGACCACTCTAATCAAGGAAGAGGGGGCACGACCCGCTATTGCTGGTGAGATCAGATAGTTGGAGACGATTCTCAGGGTGCGACGGTGAACGTCCCCACGGTAGTCAGACTCGCCGCGGCCGACGAGTTTCCTAGGTAGACAATGTAATCGCCCGGTGCAACCAACCAGCTTTCCGAGTTTGTATCCCAGTAGGACATCGGGTGGGAGGAATCGTTTTGATCCACTTCAATAGTTACCGCCTGCGAAGCGCCCCGTTGCAGCATTACCTTTTGCCGACCCAGCAGACGGTTGGGCGGTTCTCCTCTACTGGCTGGCAGTCCGAGGCACACTAGCGTAACCTCCGCACCCCGCGACCGCGCCTGTGTTTGTGAGGGTACAAGTGACCCGGGAGTGCTGAGTCTATTCACAAGTGCGGCATGGCTGAACGAGAAGGTCGTGTAAGAGAGCCCGTTAGCTTTCGCATCACGAGGAGCACGGGTTTAGCCTTTCCGCGGGAGAAAGGCTTTGATTGATGGCTCCGCCTTGGGAAAGCGCGTTCCACAACTCCGTCTGTTCGTCGGTGTCCCACGTCCATAGCAACCAACCTTGGAAGTTATATGCACAGGACTGGGTCTGCCACCCCTGCAGTCCTGTGGCTGCGGCCCCGACCGAAGCATAGTCGGCGGTGAACGCTCCGAACTCTCCCATCAAGATCGGCTTCTGCTGCTGATATCCGACGAACCCGAAGTTCTCTGCAAACTGATCCATCGTTAGGTTCGAAGCGATCGGATAAGCATGAAGGTCCACATAGTCCAGTTTGGAATTTGCTACTGCCGGATAGACCTCGATGATACGGAAATCTCCGATCCGGGTGGGATTGGGTCCCTGGGGAGTAAAGAAGCTCATGGTGACCAGCGCGGTGGGATCAATTCCTAGAATCGCGCTGCGATTCTGGTCGGCAAAGTACGCCAGCCCATCATCCATCATCTGCTGTTGCGACGCCGTACTACTCATATCGTAGGTTTGGCCGTTGGCTGTCGTGACTGTCCCGCTGGTGGTATTCAGCGGTGCGGCTGTGGCGTTGTAATAGTATTCGTTCCAGAGGTCGTAAGCGAAGATCGCGTCCAGCGGCGCGCCGGCGTTGACTAGGGCCTGCACATAATCATGAAAGAACTTCTTGGTGGCGTTCACGCCACAGGACGAGAGATTCATAAGGTTGATATCGTCAAATTGCGGCTGGCAGGCCCCTAGTGAATCGGTGTAGCCGCCATAGACAGGCAGCCACTGACTGGTGAAGATTACTCCGATGGCATGGGTCTTGGCGCGCTGCAGAAAGTCCACCACGTTATGAATATATGCAGACGCCAGCCCTCCGGCCGGGTCCCCAATCGTGCCATCGCAGCACCCCCACAAGAATACCCGGACTACGTTGTATCCGCTGGCCTGCATCATCGTTAGCGCAGCTTCGGCGCGAGCGGAATCGTAAAGTCCGACACTGAAGGTGGAGTGTGTGTAATCGGCACTGCCATCCGGATCAGTCAACGTTGCCAGACGGACATAATTGTTCCCACGCGGGGTAAATACATTGCCGCTGGAGCGATCATAAAACTGCGCTAGACCCGATGTGGTTCGAACGATAAAATGATGCGGAGCCAGGATCGAGACACTGGCCTTCCCCGGTCCTACCCGATTCGACGGATCTACCGCAGAGATCGTGACGGTGCTGGCAGATTGGGGCGCCGTGTACAGGCCGCTCGCCGAGATTACTCCCACCATTGCATCTCCCCCCGCAATTCCGTTAACGTCCCAGACCAGCCCCGCGCCCCCGCTCGCCGCGAACTGGATAGATCCTCCGGCCGCTACGTTCACCGATGCGGGAACAATCGAGATCGAGGGTGAGACGGTGAAGCTTCCAGCATCGTTGATTGGGATACCGTTGACGCGGACGTCGACGGGCCCAGTGGTCGCGCCTGTGGGGACGTCGACCATGATGGTCGTGCTGGTGTCGCCGATAATCGCGGCTGAAGTGCCGTTGAAGGTGACGGTGGCCTTGTTGGCGCCGTCAAGCAGTGCGGTTCCGGTGATGGTCACCGGTGTTCCGACCGGACCGCTGAGGGGCGAGACCCCGGTGATGGCGGGGTAAGGATAGAAGGTGAAGGGTTCGCCGTTGCTGGAGGCTCCGCCGACGGTGACCACGATATTTCCAGTGGTGGCCCGGCTCGGTACCTGAATTGCAATCGCAGTATTTGACCACGAGACGATATGGGAAGGCGCACCGCCGACGGTGACAAAGCTATTGCCCTGGGTCGCGCCAAAGCCGTTTCCGGCAATCTGAATCAACGCTGCCGGAGCGCCGTAGTTCGGGCTGATGCTGCTGATCTGCGGACTGGTGACGGTGAAAGTTCCAGCGCTGAGCGGGATGCCGTTGACGCGGAGGTCGACGGGCCCTGTGGTCGCGCCGGTGGGGACGTCGACCATGATGGTCGTGGTGGTGTCGCTGATAATCGCGGCTGGAGTGCCGTTGAAGGTAACGGTGGGTTTGTTGCCACCGTCGAGCAGCGCGGTTCCGGTGATCGTCACAGGCGTGCCGACCGGACCGCTGAGGGGCGAGATCCCGGTGATGGCAGGGTAGGGATAGAAGGTGAAGGGTTCGCCGTTGCTGGAGGCTCCGCCGACGGTGACCACGATATTTCCAGTGGTGGCCCGGCTCGGTACCTGAATTGCAATCGCAGTATTTGACCACGAGACGATATGGGAAGGCGCACCGCCGACGGTGACAAAGCTATTGCCCTGGGTCGCGCCAAAGCCGTTTCCGGCAATCTGAATCAACGCTGCCGGAGCGCCGTAGTTCGGGCTGATGCTGCTGATCTGCGGACTAGTGACGGTGAAGGTTCCGGCGCTGAGCGGAATACCGTTGACGCGGACGCCGACGGGCCCGGTGGTGGCGCCGGTGGGGACGTCGACCATGATGGTGGTGCTGGTGTCGCTGAGAACTGTGGCCGGCGTTCCGTTGAAGGTGACGGTGGCTTTGTTGCCGCCGTCGAGCAGTGAGGTGCCGGTGATGGTCACGGGCGTTCCGACCGCACCGCTGAGGGGCGAGATCTCGGTGATTGCGGGGTAGGGATAGAAGGTGAAGGGTTCGCCGTTGCTGGAGACTCCGCCGATGGTGACTACGATATTTCCTGTGGTGGCCCGGCTGGGGACGAGGATTGAGATTGCGGTGTTGGACCACGAGGCGACATAGGAGGGCGCACCGCCGACGGTGACGACGCTGCCGCCCTGAGTCGCGCCGAAGCCGTTTCCGGCAATCTGAATCAGGGCTGCCGGCGCTCCGTAGTTGGGAGTGATGCTACTGATGCTGAGCTGCGAACTGATGACGGTGAAGGTTCCGGCGCTGAGCGGAATACCGTTGACGCGTACGTCGACAGGCCCGGTGGTCGCGCCGGTGGGGACGTCAACGGTGATGGTGGTGCTGGTATCGCTGAGAATGGTGGCTGGAGTGCCGTTAAAGGTGACGGTAGCTTTGCCACCACCATCTAGCAGTGCGGTTCCGGTGATGGTCACGGGGGTGCCGACCGGACCGCTGAGGGGCGAGACCCCGGTGATGGCGGGGTAGGGATAGAAGGTGAAAGGTTCGCCGTTGCTGGAGACTCCGCCGACGGTGACCACGATGTTGCCTGTGGTCGCTCTGGAGGGGACGAGGATCGAAACAGCGGTGTTGGACCACGAAGCGACATAGGAGGGGGCCCCGCCGACGGTGACGGCGCTGCTACCCTGGGTCGCGCCGAAGTTGGTTCCGGTGATGGTGATCGGCGATGCCGGGGCTCCGTAGTTGGGAGTGACGATGCTGATCTGCGGCGCCTGCGCCACCGTAGCCGTGTCAGTTGAAGTTGCCGCTGTCGCCAAACTCGTGTGGGTGAGATCGCCACCGCCCCACGCGGCCGCAGTGTTGGTTACCGAGAACGGTGAGGTGGCCGGCACGTTCACGGTGAGGATGATGATCGAATCAGCCCCGCCGGAAATTCCCGCTGTCGTGGTGCATGTGACCACATTGGTGCCGCTGCAACTCCACGCGCTCCCGGTTGAAGTATACGAGGCGAGCGTGTAGCCGGTGGGCAGCGTGTCCGACATCATGATCGTGCCATAGGTCAAGCCGCTGGTTGCCGAGTTGGAGACGGCGATGTTCCATTGGGCGGTCTGGCCCTGCGTGAAGGTTCCGGTATGGCTCTTCTGAACCGCCAGCACCGCAGCCGGCAAAATGGTCACATTGTCGGTATTGGAAGTTGCGTCCTTGACTCCGCCGCCGCTCACCGAGATGCTGTTAGGGATACTCGTCGTGGTGCTCGCGGTGGGGCTTACGTTCACGTCGATCGTCAGCGGTGTGTAACCGCTCCCCTGCGCAACGGAGGAGTCGTTCTTGCAGGCCACCGTCTGTCCGGTCGCTGAGCAGCTCCAGCCTGTGCCCGTGAAGCCCGCGTAGGCGAAGGCAGAGTTCAGCGTGTCGGTGACGGTTAACGGATTGGCGCCGCCCGTCGGGTCGCCGGTAGCGGCGGGTCCGTTGTTGAAAATGCTGACCGTGAACGGCGCCCCTTGCTGGCCCTGCGTGAAAGTGCCGCTGTGCGACGCGGTCGCCGACGCGGTTGGCAGATTCTGAGTGAGGCTGACGCACCAGCCGCCATTGACGTTGGTTGTCTCACCGCCCCCGGTAGGGCCGCCGTCGTCCAGGTACAGACTCCAGGTCCCGTTTCCGTTATATGTGCTGGAAGTGGTGCCGCCAAAAACTCCCGCCTGCATCGGCGTTGCCCAGAATGGCGGTCCCGGCAGTGGCGGCTTTGTTCGTCGGTGTGAACGGATTCGAAGCCAGAGGCGGTCCCACGGCTTCGATGCCGCAGAGGGGTGCGTTTGGCGGGCATTGCGGGAATGTGATGTCCGTGTTGTAGCTCGTTGGCTTAAACGTGCCGGAAGAAGAGAGATTCCCACTACTGCCTTCCGCGATACTGCTTGCCGCTAAGTCGGAGAAAGTGAGGTTGAAGGGTGATGGAGCGGTGGAGACGTTGCTGCCCGTCAGGGAGAAGAAGTCAAAGTTGTTGCCGCCCGGGCCCACCAGCAGTGAGAGTAGATCGCCCTGGTCTCGAGTGGTGAACCCGTTCAGTGTGACCGTAACTGAATTCACGGTGCCCGGCAGGTTCGTCACATAGATATTCGACGGATACGGCGAGGCAGGACCCGAGTCGTTGCCCAGCCCGGGTGCGGTGATTCCGCCGGGATTGCAGAACGTATACGGCCCTGCTTGTACTGAGGCCGAGGTTGGATTTGTAGTGGCGGTGTCGACGCGCTGGTCGAAGGTCCCAGTGCTGATGCCGAACTCGGTCCCGGTATCGGTCCCGCTGTAGCTGGCTACGATCTGATGCGTGCCTTCCGCCAACGGTGTGGTCAGCGTCGCCTGCCCGTTTGAAACCGAGGCAGTTCCCAGAGTCGTCGCGCCGTCGACGAAGGTAACCGTACCCCCATCCACTGTGAGACCTGAGGTGTCGCTGACGGAAACATTGGCCGTGATGGTAACACTGGCGGTCGTGGATGGCGGCGTGAAAGAAGCCGGATTCGGCGATCCGCCGACCGAGGTATTGGTGGGATGCGCGTTGCTTTGCATCGTGAAGTTCAAGCACCAGGAACCAAGTTGTCCATAAGGCGGGTTCGCCTCCAGCCAGTTGTTCGCGTACAACAGCCAGGTGCCATTCGCGGAGCCTCCGCCGAATGCCGAGGTGAACGTTGCTGAACCGGTTGGATAGGGTTTCCCGATCAGCGATGGGCCAGGAGCGGGAACGGGGAAGGTGTCGCTGAACAAAGGGCCTATCTGGGAGTAATCGTCGGCCGGCTTGCAGGGGGAACCTGAGGTACAGCTTTCCCGGTTGTCGGCGCTGGTCTGGAGTTCTCCCGAACCGTCATCCGAAAGCAACAGGCTGAGCGGGCTCGAGATTGTGCTCCCGCTCCCGTCGGCCCAGCTCATGGCTTCAAATGCCTTGCCGTTCGGCGCCTGTAGCAGGAAGCCCAGGAAATTCGGCTGCTCAGTCGCTAGCCCGTTGAGAGTCAGAGTGACGTTCTCGATGGTGCCTTGCAATTGCGAAAAGCTGCTCCCCAGAACCAGCTGTGATGGATAGGGAAACCCTCCGGTGCCGCCGACCAATCCATTGTTGTTATTGATGCTGATCGGACCATTGCAGAAAGTCGTGCTGGACGGATTGTAAGGCTGGTTGACCGTCAGTTCAGTCACTTCCCCACCGGGCGGCGTAGTGCTCGATGCGAACCCGGAGGTCCCATTGAATACCGCCGAAATACTGCGGCTGCCCTCCTCCGAGGCAGGAAAAGTCACGGTTGCCTGGGCCTGGCCCGAACCGTTGACGGGGACGGCCGAGGCGAGAATCGTGCCTTGTCCTGGATTGGTGAAGGTGCTGTCATAGAAGGTGACGGTGCCCCCGGCCGGATTTGGTGAGACAGTGGCCGTGAGCACTACCGGAGTGCCGGCGGTGGTCTGGCCGCCGACATTGCCGTTGGTAAAGACATTCGTAGTCTCGCCATTATTGCTTGTGCTCAGCGACGTCGTGGTCGCGGTAGCAGATTCCGTGGTGAAGGTGATCGTCCACGATCCAAGCGATCCCGTAGGGTTGAATCCCGATACCTGGGTTGCAATATACAGCGTCCAGGTTCCTTGCAATGTGTTGCCGGCGGCGGGAAGGCCGAAAGCGCTGCTGAAGTTGTAGGTGCCGCAGTCGAGCCCTGAGCCGATGGCAGCGCATTCACTGTTGCCGATTCCGGCGGAATCGTAGCTTGCTGGGCCCCCTCCCCCGTTATTGAAAACGTCCTCGCCCGCAAAATAGTCGGTCGGCAGGTAGGTGCCCGAGAGTGCGCTGGGGCAATTGTTGCCGAAGCCAATGCCGGGCATCATGCCATCGTTGTTTTCTGCGCCGGTCGCGCCGGTATCGGCCAGGGTGAAAGTAGCGCTGCCCGAGTTGCAGACGCCCGAAAGCAGATCCAGAGTCGTTCCATTGGGAGCTTTAAGCGCAATAGCCTGCGCGTTCAGCTGGGAGGTGTTGAGGCTGTTGAACGTCACGGATATGGCCGTCACCGTGTCCCCGCTGGGGAGGTCAGAAGCGCTCACGGGAACCGTGGAACTTGCCGAAACTCCTACGCCGTCGTTGGAGCCGGTAATGCTGATGGGATTCGATCCGCCAACGGTTATTTGCGCCGACGAACATTCACCCAGAGGCAGCAGCAGCAAGATGCTCACGGCAAGAACAAACGGGCTGAAACTGAGGCGGGAGAACTGGATGGGAAGAATGGGAAAAGAAGAAGAAAACATGGCGAACAAACCTCATGTTGTGGTGCCAACGGCATCTTGCAGCTGAAAAGTGGATAGTGGCGGGTCCGGAGACGTGAGCCTCCCCCCAACGAAGGAGCAACCCGGATCCAACTTATCGCTGCGCGTCCGTTCCAACAGTGAAGCAAAATAATGTGAGGCTGCAGTCTCTAGTTTCGGGGCGAGATGGATTATTCGCGCCGATATTACACGTGTCAATCTATTTCCGTCCATGCGGACAGAAGGGCGTTGCTCAAAGTAGCTTTGGCACAAACGGCCCTCATACCGCGGTTACCCCATTGGAATCGTGGATCTCAGTAAGTCGCTAATCGTTCAGCGGCCCCGGATCTGCCGATTTTCTGCTTGCGAACGAGCAGATCTGCGTAGTAGCGTTACACGTCGTCGCGCCGTGTGGCCGAAACGCCAGTTCGTAAGAGCTGCGACCGAAGACACGGAAACCCGGATTTGGGAGGAAATTAGCCATGTCTGAGCCCTATGTCGGTGAGATACGCATGTTTGGGGGCAACTTCGCGCCGGCCGGCTGGATGTTATGCGAAGGCCAGTTACTCCCCATCTCCGAATACGAAACCCTGTTCAACCTCATCGGCACCACCTACGGCGGCGACGGCCAGAGCACCTTCGGGCTGCCGGACCTGAGGGGTCGGCTTCCGATTCATATGGGGTCGGGGTTCGTGCTGTCTCAGAATGGCGGTGCTGAAACTGTGACCCTGACGACAAATCAAATTCCGACCCATACCCATACGGTCTCGGCCACAACGAATGCGAATACCGCTTCGCTGCCGGGAGGCAATTACCTGGCTGCGGGGCCAGACATCTACGATCAGAACAAACCCGGGACCAACACTATGGCCGCCGCAATTTCATCCGTCGGTGGAAGCCAGCCGCACAGTAATTTCCAACCCTACCTGTGCGTGAATTTCATTCTCTCCCTCTTCGGGATATTCCCGAGTCAGAGTTAGCCAAGCGACAAGGAGAAAGACAAACGTGGCTACGCCATTTCTATCTGAGATCAAGATATTTAGTTTCGGCTTTGCGCCCAAAGGCTGGGCGTTCTGCAACGGGCAACTCCTACCCATCAATCAGAACCAGGCGATCTTCTCGCTGCTCGGAACCACCTACGGCGGCGACGGACGGGTGAACTTTGCCCTGCCGAATCTCCAGACCCGCACCCCTATCCATATGGGCAACGGACAAACTCTTGGATCGATGGGGGGCGAGCAGAATCATACTTTGTCGATCCCCGAAACCCCGGCGCACAGCCATGCCTGGGGAGCCACCAACGTCGCCGCGAATGCACCCAATCCGACCTCCAATCTGCTCGGAGGAGCGGCAGAATACAACAACTCCGGGAGCAATCTCGTAGCCATGTACTCGGGTGTGCTGGCGACCGTTGGGGGAAGCCAGCCGCACCAGAATATGCAGCCCTTCCTCACGCTGAATTTCTGCATCGCCCTACAGGGAATATTCCCCAGCCAGAACTAGCCTACAAGGAGGACTCAGCATGGCCAATCCGTTTGTCGCAGAAATAAGGATATTCCCGTTCAACTTCGCGCCCATTGGGTGGGCTTTTTGCAACGGCCAGCTTCTGCCGATCTCCCAAAACACGGCGCTTTTCTCGCTGCTCGGGACCACCTATGGCGGAGACGGGAAAAGCAACTTTGCCCTTCCCAACCTCCAGGGAAGCGCTGCGATGGAGCCCGGCCAGGGCCCCGGTCTGTCGCTGCATGATCTCGGCGAAACGGGCGGCTCGAATACCATCACTCTGCTAACTACCGAGATGCCCCCTCACGCTCATGCTATCAATTGCATCGATGGGGCCAGAGTTGCGGGGCAGAGCGGTCAGCCGGGCAACGCTATCCTTGTAAAGACCGGAGGCTCCCCGGCGAATGCCTACACCAGCGGCGCCGCGCAGAATCAGACCATGGCCACGAATATGGTCGCGTCGGTGGGAGGCAATCAGCCGCACAACAACCTGATGCCGTATCTTACGCTCAACTTCTGTATCGCTCTGCAGGGTGTTTTCCCGCCGCGCAGTTAGCAGACTTTGCCAGACCGAGACCGGTTCGGAGGCCGGTCCGCCGCACTCTCGAACCATGTCCACTCTTGCCGTTCGCCCCGCGCTGCCACAGGACGAGATATTTCTGTACGACCTTTACGCGGCGGTCCGCGGGCCGGAGTTTGAGCTCGCGCAGATCTCCGCGGCGCAAAGAGAACAAATCATCCGGATGCAGTTTCGGACTCAGATGTCGGCGTACACGCAAATGTACCCGAACTCCTGTTGCCACGTGGTGTTGCTCGACGGCAAGCCGGCCGGCCGGCTGTGGGTCGCGCCTGGCGACGGCGATTTGCAGCTAGTTGATATCGCCATCCATCCCACGCTGCAGAGCAAGGGAATTGGAACGGTGCTGATTCAGCGGGTGCAGCAGGAGGCGGCGAAGGCCGGGCGGCCGCTTCGCTGCTCGATATTCCGGTTCAATCCCGGCTCTCTGCGCTTCCATCGGCGCCTGGGCTTCTCCGTCGTGCGCGAGGACCAGACGCATTACTACCTGGAATGGCGGCCAGTGCCGTTGCTGTGACGGTGCGAAGGATGGCTACGCGCCGGTGGCCGCGGTCGAGCCGGGAGTAGAAGCTGTAGTTGACTCGGTCGTCGATTCGGGCTCGATCCCGGATTCGATCAACCTACGCGCCCAGCCTTCGCAGACCGCGACGAGCTGCGCTCTCAGCTCCTCCACGCCGGTATAGCGGAGGACGCGCAGGTCCCCGCGCTCTTCCAGCTCCCGGCGAAAGGCCAGAATCTCAGCGGCGGTCTCGTGAGGAGCATCCTTGAGGCAGATAACGACGTCGCGCATCGGCATGGCGGCATCATTCTTACATTCAGCGGCAAGCAGAAACAGCTTGCGGAACAGATCGCGCGGCCCCCAGTCGTCCTGGAAGATCTGAATGAAGTACGTGCTCCAGCGAACATTGTCCGAAACGATACTCCGATAGCCGGCAATCTGGTCGTTTTCCCGCAGACCTATGGAGACCAGCAAAAGTTTTGCCGGCATGGCAGTGGCTTCGTTCACCTCGGCAATGGCATCATAACAAGCCTCGCGATCGTGCTCCAGATCGCCAGGGGCGGAGATAAACACTCGGTAGGTGTCGAATCCGTGGGGCATGGAGAGGGATCAGCATAATTGAAGCAGCCGATACCGACAAGACGGGATCTAAATCGGCCTTTTGGCGCCGGAAGTAGGGCGGTCCCGCCCGAAGCGAGAAAGGCAGAATTGATCTCGTCGTTGGTCTCAGTGTTCGATATGTAAGTGGCCAAATCGGTTTAAGTCCGATGCGCTTCCATCAAAGGCGCTAGTCCGGCTTTCGCTTCATCGGATGCCGGATTGAATTCATGAATCGACGAGAGTCACTAAAGACGGTCGCTTCTAAGGGATGGCCTAGAGCAGCCGACGATATTGAATTTCGTATCTTCAGCCGTGTTTACATCCAAAGTTGTGACGAGGTGAGATAAATGAGTGACGAAGCTGCTTAAATCTAGGATAGTTAACTTAATCGACCTGCCTCATTGTGCAAGAGTAACGATGGCGGAAACAGTGAAGCCGGGCATTAGATGGCTCTTCCGATCCCATATAGTCTCGTCTCAAGTCGGAACTAATCCATATGCTGAGTTCTCGAGCACCTACCATGAGCGTTCTTGCCTCTTAGCCGGGAATCCGAGTTCCCTTTTGTCGAGTCACAGAACGAACCCACTCTCTTTCGGACCAGAGGGGAACACGGAGCACACGGATTGAAGACTCTGTGAACTCCGTGTTTCCTCCGCGGTGAGCTCTTACCCGTCACCGCATCCAACTAGCCCGACTTTCCACCGGCAGCAAAGATTTACACTTGGCAAAGCTCCACACATGGCCAGCGATTTCGCCCAGACCGTCAAGCAGCAGGCCGACATCGTCAAGATCGTCGGCGACTACGTGCGGCTGAAGAAATCGGGCGCTCAGAACTACTCGGGGCTCTGCCCTTTCCACAGCGAAAAATCCCCCTCGTTTTCCGTCCACGCGACGCGCCAGTTTTATCACTGCTTCGGTTGCGGACAGTCAGGTGATGTCTTCAGCTTCGTGCAGAAGATCGAAAACCTCAGTTTCCCCGAAGCGGTCCGCGCAGTGGCGCAAAAATGCGGGATCGCGCTCCCCAAGCGCGACTTCAATTCACCCGAAGAAGCGCAGGAAAGCCGCCAGCGGGGCAAGCTGCTCGATCTGCACGAAGCAGCCACGACGTGGTTTCAAGATCAGCTTCGTTCGCCCGAAGGAGCTGGTGCCCGCGAATACCTCACCGGCCGGGGAGTCACCGCCGAGGCCATCGCCAAATTCCGCATCGGCTTCGCACCGGATTCGTATACCGCACTGCGCGACCGGCTCGCTCCCGCTGTCGATGCCGAGGTGCTGCGCGCTTCCGGGCTTTTTTCCTGGAAAGAGCAGGAAGACGGCAGCCCGGGCGCACTCTATTCACGTTTTCGCAAGCGGATCACCTTCCCGATCGCGAACGAATCCGGAAAAGTGATCGCCTTCACCGCCCGCGCCCTCGATTCGGCCGCGACGGCGGGTGAAAAGCCCGGCCCGAAATACCTCAATTCGCCGGAGACAGCCCTCTACTCGAAGGGCCAGGTGCTTTTCAACCTCGACAAGGCCCGCGCCGCGATCCGTCAGCACAACTTCGCCCTGCTGGTGGAGGGGCAGATGGATTGCATTTCCGTTTTCATGACCGGGGTACAAAACGTGCTCGCGACCAGCGGCACCGCCTTCACCGAGCATCAGGTCAACCTGCTGAAGCGCTATTGCACTCAGGTGGTGGTGAACTTCGACCCGGATACGGCCGGAGCGAATGCCGCCGAGAAGTCTATCGCGCTGCTCACCGAAGAAGGTTTCACCGTTAAAGTGATCACCCTCGAAGACGGCCTCGACCCCGACCGCTACATCCGCGAACGAGGGGCCGCCGCCTATCACGCCGCCGCCCGGACCGCGCAGGCTCTGCCCGACTACCTCATCGAGCGCGCCCGCCAGCTCTTTCCGCCACGAAGCCCCGAGGCAAAGGTCAAGGCGCTGAACTTTCTTCTCCCACACATTCGCCGCTTGCCCAACCGGCTGGCCCGCGACGAGTTCGCTGCCAACGCCGCACAGAAACTGGCCATCGATTCAGCGGTGCTTCGCCAGGAACTCAAGGAAGCGGCAGCCAAGCGCCGCGACACGGTATCTACAAACAGCCTCGGCCTGACGGAATGCGAGCGAGTGTTGGTGCGCGCCATGGCCGCACCGGCAAATGACCCAGCACATACCGCCGTAGTCCGGGCGCTCGACGACCAACCCAATATTTTTGAATCACTTAGCGTGACGCCGCTGCTTGAAATCCTGCGCAACCGCGGAACCTCCGACCCCGTCGAAGCCGTCCCCGAAGGACGCGACCGTCAGCTCGTCGCCCAACTCCTCTTCTCCGAATCGGAGCCGGTAACTCCGGAAGAGGTCGAGGCCGCCATCCATCCGCTGCATCATCATCACCTGAGCCGGCGTCAGCGGGAGCTTCGCAGCCTCAGCCTGGACGCCGAGCGCAAAGGCGACTGGGCGGAAGTCGCCGCACTTACTGCGGAAAAGATGCGGCTCGACCGGCAGTTGCGGGAGTTGGGAAGATAAATGCCTCTTCTGGAGTTTCTGGCCCAGGCCTTCATCAGCACTTTTGGCATCACCCAGCCCCCGCCGGAGCAGCGGAAGCTGGTGTCCATGGTTCTGGGAGGGCTGATTCTCGCCGTTTTCGTGGGCGCCCTATCGGTGATGGGATTTCTTGTTTACCAACTTCACGCTGGACGCTGAAAGCCGTTTACTTGTCGGAGTCTGGGCTCCTTCTCGCCCGAGCGCGTGTGGTACCCTTCTCCCGATAAGGCACATGCCAAACCTCCCCACGCCCTCGACCCGGATCAACCAAACCAGGTCGCCCGCCTCCCAAGCCGTCCTACAGCGGCAGCCTCACCCTGCGGGAGTGCGCTTTGCGCCTGTTCCGATTTTGAAGCAGCCGTCGGCCCCGCCTCCGGCTGCCACTCGAGGGGTGGCTTTTGCATCTCTACCGGCAATGAGCCGCACCGCGCCAGTAGTCTCTAGCGCACCAGCCCCCCTGCAGCGCCAACCGCGGCAAACCGGAGTCCGCTTCGCGCCAGTGCCAGGGAGCAGCGACTCGGTGCAGCGCTACAAGATCGTCTCGACGAATCAGCAGAATGCACACAATTACGGCTTGAACATCGACCTCCGCGTCTCCGACGACGGCAAGATGGCAGTCCGCGACACTGCGAACTCGACGCCAAATGGATCCAATCTGTACCAGCAGCTTTACTTGACAAACGAAGTCCTCCAGGCGTCGCAGCAGGCGCTTAACGCGCTCAATTCTGGAGTGACGCTGACGGCAACCGGAAACAGCATCTCCGGCAAGCCCGGGGGCAATTTCATTAAACGAACGCTTTTAGAGGTTACGATTGCCTTCGCCGACACTCCAAACAACGAAAGCTACGAAGACTGCGACCTAAACATGGGGAACATTCTCGGAACCCAGCGGAATAATGTCGCAACTGCTACCAGCATCCACGGGGTCTTCGCGAAGAGCCTGAACGGGTCGCGGACCCTGGCCCTCAATGGGGATAGCAGCGCTGCCTATAAAGCGATACGGACTCATTTCACGGGACACGCCCTTGGCAACGCCGCGCAGACGGGTTGGGAAAATCTCGACGACGACTACAGGAACACAAAAGCGAAAAAATATGGCTTCAATCAATATGCGAAGCCGAAGGCTGGCGAGGGTATCGGCATTTTCAAGGCAGGATCGACCGGCACCGTTGGAGCGGGGCACTTTGGTGGAGTGATCGCCCGTAGCGGAAGTGATTACATCACCCTGGAGAACTTTGCGGGCAACCCTGGCACGATTCCGAATCCGGGAGCGCGCATCAATTCAAACTGGTATGTGCGTATGTTTGGGGGCAAAAAAGGCCAGAGCTTCTATGAATTTAATAAGACACACGAAACTGCGGAGTACGGCGCCAAGCCGATCGCTGTCCGTTTTCGGGGTATTTAACCCCAAATGAAACAATTTTCCACAAAATACATCTAATTACTGTCGGGTCCTGCCACAAGAATGGCGCATTCCATCGCGCATCTGAGCGATTTTAGGGGTTGCGTTGTCCAGCGACGTGCTATTCTTAGGTATATTTGGTAGACGTGCGCCCAATTTCCCCCGCGCCTTTGCGCGCCCCGGGATACGCCGAAGCGGCCTCAATCGCACCTCGTCCTACCCAATCACAGGGACAGACCCACAAAATCGACGCGGGAGATTGAACACGCTTGGCCATAGAAGACAGATTTGAAGACGACATCCAGAAGCTCATCGATACAGGTAAGGAAAAGGGATATTTGACCTATAACGAGGTCAACGATCTCATTCCCGGCGACCTGCATTCCCCCGATGATCTCGACGATCTCATCACCACCATCGGTACCCAGGGTATCGACATCAGCGAAGACGGCCCGAAGTTCGGCGCCGAGAAATTCGACCCCGATGCCGAAGAAGGTGAAGACGTTGAGCTAGACCTTACGCCGGGAACACTGGAGAAGACGAACGACCCAGTCCGCATGTACCTGCGCGAGATGGGAACAGTGCCGCTGCTCACCCGCGAGGGCGAGGTTGAAATCGCCAAGCGCATCGAGCGCGGCCAGATGCGCGTGTTGAAGGCGATCTCGCGCTCGCCGATCGTGATTCGCGAGGTCATCGCTCTCAGCGACGATCTCAAGCGCGGCGTGCGCAATGTAAAAGAAGTCGTGATCTTCGACGAAGAAGAGATCACCGAAGAGATCCTGCAGGCGCGGGTGCGCCAGACCGTCGGCCGAATCGACACGATGGTGAAGCACCAGAAGAAGACCGCGCTGCTCACCGAAAAACTCGACAACCCCACCGGACGCGATCCCAAGGCCAAGGCCCGCGATCAGCGCAAGACTCGCTGGGCGATCGCCCGCGAGAAGGTCTACGTTTCCCGGATCGTCCGCGAGCTGAAATACACCAACGCCGAGCGCAAGCGGCTGCTCGACAAAGTCAACAAGACCGTCGACGCAATGCGGACGCTCGAGCGCCAGATCAAGTCGCTCGACACCAAGCACGATGCCTCGAAGAGCGAGGAGCTGCGCAAGGAATATCGCCGCCAACAGAAAAACTGCAAGATCGATCTCGAAAAGCTGGAGCATGATGCCGGGCTGACAATCGCCGAGCTGAAGCGCACGCAGCGCGAGATGATCCAGGGCGACATGGACGCGGAGCAGGCCAAGCGCGAGCTGATCGAGGCCAACCTTCGTCTCGTCGTTTCGATCGCGAAGAAGTACACCAACCGCGGACTTCAGTTCCTCGACCTCATTCAGGAGGGCAACATCGGCCTGATGAAGGCGGTCGACAAGTTCGAGTACCGCCGCGGCTACAAGTTCTCGACCTATGCCACCTGGTGGATTCGGCAGGCCATCACCCGCGCCATCGCGGACCAAGCCCGCACGATCCGTATCCCGGTGCATATGATCGAGACCATCAACAAGCTCATTCGCACCTCGCGTCAGCTGGTGCAGGAGCTTGGCCGCGAGCCTACCTCGGAAGAGATCGCCCGCAGAATGGACATCCCGGTCGCGAAGGTCCGCAAGGTTCTCAAGATCGCCCAGGAGCCCATCTCGCTCGAAACGCCGATTGGCGAGGAAGAAGATTCGCACCTTGGCGATTTCATTGAAGACCGCCAGGCCGTCTCGCCTTCCGACGCCGTCATCAGCGTCAACCTGAAGGAGTACACCTCGCAGGTGCTTCGGACTCTGACCCCAAGAGAAGAGCGCGTCATCAAGATGCGCTTCGGCCTCGAAGACGGCTCCGAACACACCCTGGAAGAGGTCGGACAAAGCTTCCAGGTCACTCGCGAGCGGATTCGCCAGATCGAAGCGAAGGCGCTGCGGAAGCTGCGTCACCCGTCGCGTTCGCGCAAGCTGAAGGCGTTTGTGGATGGCGTTCGGGAAATGTAATTGAGTCAGTTACGAATATAAGCAAAGGCCGCGAAAGCTCGCGGCCTTTCGTTTGTTTCGGACCCACTAATAGGTGGCCACTCTAACCCGCAGCACCTGAACCCCGGAAGTAAAATTCAGCCCATAATCCGTCTGATCCCCGTTCCAAAGCCGTTCAAAATTCCAGCTCCCATCTTCGGAGTAGCTCCCCTCCTGCACCTGAATGAACTGCCTTTGCTTGCTCTTGTCCGCGGGCTCAAAATCAACCCGAGCGTGAACACCCGTCACCAGGAACTCATCCGGCCCCAACTGCGCGATCATGGCACCTCCATCGGCAGGATCATTCCCTTTCGGTGCCACCCAATTGCCGAACTGCGGCAAACCATAGGAAACAACGCCCGTCCAATCGCCGAAGTTCAGCCGCTGCGTATGCACGGCAGGGTCTTCGGATACCGCCTGCAGCTTGCCCTCGAAGTTCAACTTCGCAACCACGCGCTGCATCGGGCCGACCAGCTCGTAGTTCAGGGCGAAGGGCTGCAAAGCCTCGTCGCTCATCCTCGTCCCGCCCGTGGGATCGTTGCTATACCCAGTCCGGTCCATGCCAAAGGGCGCCCAGACAATCGCCCCATGCCCGAGCGCGGCGAAGAAGTAGCGCGCATACACACTACCGTTGCCCGTCTCCGGCACCATCATCGCGTTGTCGGGGCGGGCGTAAAGATCAAGCACCTTGGTATATTTCTCATACTCCGGCAGATAGATATCCGGGCCGATTGCATCGATATGCGGCGCGCCCACCTTCCAGATGGTTAGCACATCGTCAGTCGGTCCACCGCTCTCCCAGGTGACCTTCGTCCCCGGCTGCAAGGGATCGCGCAAGGCCGCGTTTACATACATCGGCAGGGGATATTCAGCCTTCCCCGCCGCAGCCACTTGGTCAATGTACGTTGCAATCGACCATGCATGAAAGAACTCGTCGGCATTGTCGCCAAAGACCTCTGCCCAGGTTCCAGGTTGCTTTTTCATCGCTGAGACCAACTTTGTGGGTACCTGGCCGGCAAATAGCTTCTGCGCGGTGGGAGAGAAATCGCGCACATCGCCCCACGTGCCCGATTCGTTTTCAACCTGCACCATCAAGACCGTGTGTTGAGGATCGGCCGCCTTCAAATGCCGCATCAGCGCGGCGAACGCGGCCTTGTCGGCGTTGAGCGTCGACGCGAAATGCGGCGAGAGCGAATCCATATTTCGCCCTTGCTGATTGACTACTCGCGGATACTTCGCGTTATCGACCTTGATCCAATCCGGAGTGTAGTGCCCGCTGCCGTTCTTCCACGTCCCAAACCAGAGCAGCACCAGGCGCACGTGATGTTCGCGAGCCTCGCTAAGCAGCATATCCACCTGCGCGAAGTTGAACTCGCCTGATTTAGGCTCCAGGCGCTCCCAATAAACTGGCGCCTCAACGGTGTTTACATGGAGGAGCTCCATCGTAGGCCAGACCTTGGGCATCAACGCCGGCCACGCGCTGGAATTATTCACCTGGGCCGCGAGCATGAGAAACGGCGCGCCATCCACCATCAAGGCGTATCGGCCATTTTGTTCGACGAGCCGAGGCAGACCGGCATCGCCTGCTGAATCGTCGCGAATGGCGGCGAGCGCTGTGCAGGAAAGAAGAGACAACGCGAGAAATCCGCAAAATATCCGCGCAACAGTTGTCATGCTGAGATCATCGCAGACGAAACCATCGCAACCAAACGTCCGCGGCATTTGCCCTTGCTTCGCTCGGACGCATCGCCATGCGTTCCCTTCGCCGCCGACCTCGCTAATGAAACAGCTTCATCGCATTCAATAGGGTGTTATAGACGCCCCACGCCGCGGGAATTGAAACGACAAGCCAAGCCGCGAAGATCAAAGCTGGCGACGTTTTTTTTCTATCTGTGGCCATGATTGCTCTCCATTCCCGATCCCTTAAACCGTCACCGCCGGAGCCGCCCTGATCCAGTATTTCTCCGCCACGGGCCGCACAAGCAGATTTGCCACAAAGCCCGCCACCAGCAAACCCGCCATAATATGCAGGATCACCGGATAGGCCTGCTCCTTGGGAATATGCCTGGAAACGTAGTGGTCCAGGATGCCGTTCACGATCAGCGGGCCAACGATGCCGGCGGTCGCCCACGCGGTGAGCAGTCGCCCATGAATCGCGCTCACGTGATAGCTGCCAAACAGGTCCTTCAAATAGGCAGGAATCGTTGCGAAGCCGCCGCCATACATGCTGAGCAACAGGCCCGCGATCAGGACGAAGAGGGGTACGGAATTGAGGTGGCCGCTGCCGGTCGTCGGCAGCAGCCAGTAGAGCACCGCACCCGCGAGGAAGAAAATCGTGTATGTCGATTTGCGACCAATGAAGTCCGAGGTTGAGGCCCAGAAGACCCGCCCGCCCATATTGAACAAGCTAAGCAAACCTACGAAGCCAGCCGCCGCCACCGGCGAAACCTGCCCTTTGAACAGGTCCTGAATCATGGGCGAAGCCTGCTCGAGAATTCCGATGCCCGCAGTTACGTTCAAGCAAAGCACAATCCAAAGCAACCAGAATTGCACCGTGCCGAAGGCCGTGTTGACGTCAACAATCTGCGTCGAGATCAGCGCCGAGTTCGTCGCCTTCGGAACCCACCCTGCCGGTTTCCAACCCTTCTCCGGTATGCGAATGGTGAAGACCCCGAACATCATGAAGATGAAATACAGAATCCCCATCGTCGCCCAGGCGGCGGCGATAGGCTGGTGACCGCTTGTCTTGTAGAAGAGCATCAGCTTGGCGCCAAGGGGCGAGCCAATCATCGCGCCGCCGCCAAAGCCCATGATGGCCAGACCTGTGGCCAGACCGGGGCGATCCGGAAACCACCGGATCAGCGTCGAAACCGGCGAAATATAGCCAAGTCCCAGTCCAACCCCGCCAATCACGCCGTATCCAAAATAGATCAGCGCCAACGAGTGCGCCTCCACGCCGCAAGCAGCTACTAGGAAGCCCAGCCCAAAGCAGGTCGCTGACACGAACATAGCCTTGCGCGGGCCGGCCTTCTCCAGCCACTTGCCGAACAACGCCGCTGAAAGCCCCAGAACCGCAATGGCTATCGAAAATATGTAGCCGATTTCCTTCGCACTCCAGAGAGAACCGTCGGCTGCCTTCAGTGCCAGGAGTGGATTCTTAAACACGCTGAACGCATATACCTGCCCGATCGCCAGATGGATGGCAAGGGCGGCAGGCGGCACAAGCCAGCGACTGAAGCCCGGCTCTGCGATTGAGTGTTCGCGATCAAGAAAAGAGAACATTATGAGCGAGACTCCTTTCGACCCGACGCTCGATAACCCGGCGCGTGGGCCGGCACACCGGGATGCGCAGCGACGTCTCCTGCAAATGAATGAAAAGGCGAAATCGAATCTAACGTGTTGCTTAGCAGTTTTCAAGAGACGCGGGCATCTCCTGCTCAGTGCCGCGTCTCTCCCGCGCCGACGACCTCCGCCGGCATATCGCCGAAGCCTAGCTTCCGGTGAAAGAGATCGAAGACCAGCCCGTAGCACTGGTAAGCCAGCTCCGGATCATACCGCGCGCCCTCGTCGCGCAGGAACGCATGTGCTCCGTTGACTTCATGCCAGGTAAAACGCGCTTCGACCTCGTTGAGTCGAGCCAGCACCTTCATCCGGCCTTCGAGCGGCACATGCGGGTCCTGACGGCCGTAGATCATGAGCAATTCGCCTTTGATGTCCTTCGTGCGTTCGAGGGTGTCGTCATGCATTCCTTTTGCGAGACTGCCTTTGTGGATGTCGGTCGCGTAGAAGCAGGCCGCGGCACGAACGTCGGGATTCATGGCTGCGCGAAAGGCCAGATGCCCTCCGATGCAGATACCCATCGCGCCAAGTTGCCCGGTGCAGTCAGGCCGGGATTTCAGATGATCGAGCACCGCGCGTGCGTCGGCGTCATAGCTGGCAAGTTCTTTCGTCGTCTTCAGCACGTTGCCGCGGTCAGAGCCTGCCTGGTCATAGGCAAAAACCGTCCCTGGAGGCTCAAATTCGTGGTAAATCTCCGGGATCGCGACGATGTATCCGTGCCCGGCCAGCATGGCGGCGGTGCGGTGGATCGGCCCGGTAATCTGAAAAATCTCCGAGTAAAAGACCACTCCGGGATACTTGCCCGGCGCGACCGGGCGCAGAACCAGCGTGCGCATGGGGCCGTAGGGCGTAACAAGCTCCACCACTTCATCTTCGCGAATAATCATTTTGTTTTCCTCACAAGGCAACGCTGCGCGAGCGCAAGCCGAGTCTACAATAAATCTCACTGAGAACGATTCGAGGCTCCCTGGTTGAGGCCTGCTTTCTCCCAATTGCGAAACTACTGGCTCTGGTACATCGGGTCGGCCGTATGGCTGTTCGATGCCGCGCTCGCCCTGCATCTCGACCATCGAACCCACGCGCTCGGAGCCATCGTCGTTGCGCTGCTCTTTCTGATCGCAGGAGCGGTCTGGCGAAGAAAGTGGAACCGGCTGCAATAGTCCTGTCCGGCAAAACGGTGCGCCCGATCTAAGGGGCTGACGCTTTGCCCTATAATCCGCCTCATGCGAAAACGTTTCCTGATGGGTTGTCTGGCCATAGGCTGGGCGGCGCTGCTCCCTACGGCGCGCGCTCAGCAAACTCCGACCCCTGTTGAATTAACAATCGACGCGGGGGCACCGAATGGAACCCTGCCCCGGGCCTGGAGCTACTTCGGCTACGACGAGCCCAACTTCACCTACAGCGCCAACGGCCGAAAGCTGCTTGGCGAACTCGCCGCGCTAAGTCCGGTTCCGGTCTATATCCGCACCCACAACCTGCTCACCAGCGGCGACGGCAAAGGCTCACTCAAGTGGGGATCGACCAACGCGTATACCGAGGACGCCAACGGCAATCCGGTTTACAACTGGACGATCGTCGATCAGATCTTCGACGCTTACCGCGATGCCGGAGTCAGGCCACTGGTCGAGATCGGATTCATGCCCGAGGCCATGACCACCGGGCCTGCTCCCTACCGGCATAGCTTTCCGAAAGGTAGCGTCTTCACCGGATGGAGCTACCCTCCGAAGAGTTATGAAAAATGGGGCGAGCTGGTCTTTCGCTTCGCCCAGCATTTACGCCAGCGCTACGGCGATGCCGCGGTCAAGACCTGGCTCTGGGAGGTTTGGAACGAACCCGACATCCCTTATTGGCACGGCACGGCGGAGGAATATTTCAAGCTCTACGACTTCTCCGCAGCCGGCGTGCTCCGCGCCGTACCCTATGCGCAGATAGGCGGTCCAGACTCCACCGGCCCCGGCAACGACAAGGCCGCCAATTTCCTGCGCGGATTCCTCGATCACTGCGCCCACGGAACCAACGCCGCCACCGGCAAGACCGGAGCTCCGCTCGCTTTCATCAGCTTCCATCCCAAGGGTTCGCCAAAGTGGGTCGGCGACCACGTTCAAATGGGGATGAGTAATCAACTCTCCGCCGTCGACCGCGGCTTCAAGATCGTCGCCAGCTTCCCGGAGTGGCGCAAGACGCCAATCATCATGGGCGAATGGGATCCCGAGGGCTGCGCCGCTTGCACTGCCAAAGACAATCCCCAAAACGGCTATCGCAACGGCCCTCTCTACGCCGCCTACACGGCGCTGGCCTACAAAAGCACCGTCGAGCTCGCGGAACAGGATGGCGTCAACCTCGCCGGAACCGTGACATGGGCCTTCCAGTTCGATGATCAGCCTTATTTTGAAGGGCTGCGCGAACTCGCAACCAACGGAATCGATAAGCCCGTCCTCAACGCCTTCCGGATGCTGGGACTGCTCGGCGCGATCAGGCTTCCCGTCAAAAACCAGGAGGCCATCTCGGCTTCGCAGATCGAAGCCGCCGGAGTCCGCGCCCAACCCGACGTCGACGCAATGGCTACCAGGAAAGAACGCGAAGTGGACATCCTTCTCTTCAACTACCACGACGACGATATGCCCGGTCCGTCGGCCGCGGTACGCCTCACCATCACGGGCTTGCCGCTGAGCGCCGGACGCGTCCTCGTCGAGACCTTTCGCGTGGACACCACTCACAGCAACAGCTTCGACGTTTGGCAAAAGATGGGCAGCCCACAGCAACCAACAGCGGAGCAATATCGCAAGCTCGAATCAGCCGGACAGTTGCAACTCGACAGCTCACCAACCTGGAGGGCTCTTGATCACGACCCATTCGAGTTGCCGCTCGACTTGCCGCGGCCGGGGCTCGCCCTGGTACGAATTTCCTGGTAACGGCCGCGGCTAGGGGCAAGTCAGTTAAGCGTCTCGAAGAAAGTGAATCGGCTTCGGCAAGCCCGCGCCATTCTTTACTCTGGCAGGCTGGCAAAAAGCACCACGACTGAACGAGGCGCCAGCGTATACGTGCCACCGGGCACGGGCTCCGCGACGTACCACTCCACGATATCCGCGGGCGAATCGAGACCGGTGTCAATCCATCGGCACCAGGGGCTGCCGCCCTGGTTGTCGATGGAGGGCAGTTCGAACTCCAGAGACTCCCAGTAGCTGTTAAAGGCGAAGTAAACCGCCAGTTTCTGGTTCGTGATCTCCGCCTCCAATGCAAGACTGTGCGACCACTGGCTCCAATCGGGTTGCCCAACCTTCACACCATGCCACGTCTTTTTGGACTCAAAGATGAGCTGTTCCAGACTCTTGCGCTCGCGCTCCGCCTGTACGTCTCTTTGCAGCCGCCGCGCGATGAGCAGTTTCAGGAATCGGTGAATCTCGGCATGTTTTTCCAACCGGCTCCAATCGAACCAGCTGATTTCATTGTCCTGGCAATAGGCATTGTTGTTGCCTCCCTGGGTGTGCCGCACCTCGTCTCCCATAAGGACCATAGGCACGCCCAGCGATAGAAGGGTCACGGTCAGGAAATTCTTGATCTGCTTATTGCGCAGCTTTTCTATCGCCGGATCTTCGGTCGGACCTTCGACACCGCAATTCCAGCTTCGATTGTCATCGCCGCCATCGCGATTGCCCTCTCCGTTCGCGTCGTTGTGTTTATGCTGGTACGAAACCAAATCATTTAGGGTGAAGCCGTCGTGGCAGGTGACAAAGTTCACGCTCTGCTCGGCTTCCCTCTTCTTGTGTCCGTATATCTCCGGGCTGCCGAGAACGCGATCCGCAAATCGCGTGACAGTACCCGACTCGGACCGGAAGAAGCTGCGAACATCGTCTCTGAATCTTCCGTTCCATTCCTTCCAGCTGTCGCCTATGAAGCTGCCGACCTGATACAGTCCCGCCGCGTCCCAGGCCTCGGCGATGAACTTGGTTCCAGCGAGCGCCGGGTCCGTTTCGATGTCCCACAGGACCGGGGGATTGGCCAGGCACTGCCCCGATTCGCCGCGAGAAAGTATGGAGGCCAGGTCGAAGCGGAACCCATCGACGTGCATCTCTTCCACCCAGTAGCGCAGACTATCGACGATCATGCGCCGCACAATCGGGTGATTGCCGTTAAGCGTGTTCCCCGTTCCTGTGTAATTGGCGTAGAACGACCCGCCGCCTTCGAGAATGTAATAGGCGTCGTTATCCAGTCCGCGAAAGCACACAGTCGGCCCCTGTTCGTTGCCCTCGGCGGTGTGGTTGTACACTACGTCCAAAATCACTTCTATCCCGGCGCGATGGAGCGCTTTCACCATGTCCCGAAATTCATCCATTGGCCCGAGTCGATCCTGGCGCGAGCTGTACGCGCGATGAGGCGCAAAGAAAGACACCGGCGCGTATCCCCAATAGTTGGCTCGTCCTCCCGGGCAGTCCTGCGCATCGAACTGAAAAACCGGCAGTAGCTCGACAGCCGTGATACCCAGATCCTGCAAATACGGTATTTTCTCCACAAGTCCCGCGAAGGTGCCCCGCCTATTCTCGGGCAGGCCGGAGTTCGGGTGACGGGTAAATCCTCGCACATGCATTTCGTAGATTACGGTTTGCGAAGACGGGTGGTGCAAGGGCGCGTCGCCTTCCCAGTCATAAGCGCGGGGATCGACGACCACGCTCTTCATTGAGGTGACGGCATTGTCGACGCCGTTGCGTGCAGCCTCTCCGCGGCTGTATCCGCCTGGAACGACGACCCCGCGCCCGTAGGGGTCCACCAGCACTTTAGACGCATCGAAGCGAAGCCCCTGAGTGGGTTCGAATGGCCCATAGACGCGATAGCCATAAAGCTGTCCTGGCTGAAGTCCGGGTACAAATATATGCCAGTAATGGTAGAGCCGGTTGTCCACCGGATCGAACTCAATAACCCGAGATGGCGGCCCGTCTTCGCTATCGAACAGCAGCAATTCAACCCGTGTCGAACTCCGTGAATACAGGCTGAAATTGACGCCGCCTCTCTCTACGGTCGCCCCCAACGGTGCACTTCTTCCCTTGGCTGAGATTACCTGCTCGGCAGAGTCTCGGGCCGAATTCGGAGTGGTCAATCTGCTATCTGTTACGGTCTGCATACTTCACCGTCCTTGCCATGGCGTCTTCGCGGCCACCGGTTCCCGAGCGACTGCCTGGAGCCGAAGAGCTACACCACCAACTCATTGCCTTCTCGAGACGCCTTCTTCGCACTGGCATTCTGCGCGGTGAACGCTTCCTTTGTCCACCATGTTCCCCCGAAGGTCCGTGGCGACACGCTGGTCCAGCTAACAAAGCTCGCCAAACGGCGGCTTTCGCTCAATGCCCAATCGAAACAGCGCGCGCATCTTCAAGATCCAGCTCCCTTTCCAATTCGCGCAGCACCTCATCGTTGATCTCGTTTTGCGTCCAGAGCTCGATGAGCGCGGCACGCTCGACCGAGCGCAGGTACCGCGAAATGGTTCGGTATTGCCGATAGTCGCTGCGAACGGCGCTTTGCGCCTCGGATGGGTCTTCGCTCAATAGACCTAACCGCTGTTGGTAGTGGTGCGCGAGGTCTTCCACGATCCAGTCATCGCCGGGCTTCTTATGATCTTCCATCGCGTCCAGACAGTGGAGCGCAGCCTCAAACATGGCGCGCCGGGCACGGACCAGCTCCGCGTCCTCGCAGGGATTCCCGCCGATTCCCAGCTTACGAATGATCGCCGGCAGCGAGAGACCCTGAATGACGAGGGTAGTCAGGATGACCGAGAAGGTGAGAAATAACATCAGGTTGCGTTGCGGGAAAGGCTGGCCGTTATTCAGATACTCGGGCAGCGAAATGGCCGCAGCCAGTGCCAGCACTCCTCGCATCCCCGTCCAACCGAGCAAAAAAACCTCTTTGGAGCGCGGAGGCTTCTCTTTGCTCCCGGCAAATCGAGAACGAATCCAATACGAAATCCACGCCCCGGGGTACATCCAGACGAGACGCAGGCCAATAATGATGGCGCTGAAGATCGCGGCGACGCGAAACATCTCCAGCCGGCTCAAGCCGTGGATTCCCTCAAGAATATAAGGAAGCTGCAAGCCGATCAGGATGAAGAGCACGCCATTCAACACGAAGTCGAGGGTGTTCCACACCGCCGAGGTATCAAGGCGCGCAAAGGTGGAGAGTATCTCGGAGCGTTTGCGGCCAAGATACAGCCCGCAAACAACGGTAGCGAGCACGCCGGAGCTGTGAAACGTCTCCGCGCCAAGATAAGCGAGATAAGGCGCGGTCAGGATTACGGTGATCTCGACCGGAGGATCGTCGATCCTGCGTTGCAACAGATAAATGATCGAGCCCGTGACCAAGCCGACGACAATGCCTCCAGCAACGAGACCGATGAACTCCGCTAAACCTTTGGTCAGGGTCGGGCGGTCGCCGGACACCACCAGCGCCACGGCAAACTGCAGGGCGAGCAGGCCACTGGCGTCGTTAATCAGGCTTTCGCCCTCGATCAGGTCGCTGATGCGGCGCGGCAGTCCGAGGCGCTTGGCGATGGCGATCGCGGCGATCGTGTCGGTCGTCGACACGACCGCGCCCAGAGCGCAGCCCATCCGCCAGTCGAAGCCAGGCAGCAACCATTGCGCGAGAATCGCGACCCCTAGAACAGTGAAGCCGACGAGGCCAAAAGCCAGCATGGAGATGCTCAGCAGGTTCGACCGAAAATCCCTCCAGGAAGTATTGAAGGCGCCGGAAAAGACCAGCGGGGGAAGAAAGACTACGAAGACAAGCTGAGGGCTGAGCGAGATATGAGGCAGGCGCGGCAAGAGTGAGAGCGCCAGGCCGCCAATCACCAGCACAATCGGGTAGGGTGTCTGGAAGCGCCGGGCAAGCGTGGTCAGCATCGCGATGGCCAGTAACAGCGCCAGCGCGATGAGTTCCGTGTGATGGATTCCAGAGCTCCCCATGCGCCGGTTGCCCGTCCCCAAATCGGCCGAAGGTCTTTGCTTCCGTCGCCCTGCAGCTTGATGAAAAATAACATCCTCGGGGGCTTGGAATATATAGATGACGCCTCAAGGGCGCCACCCAATGCGCGTAGTACGCATTGGGTCACTTCTTATGGGCAATCCCCAAAAGCTCTTTAGTTTCAGTCCCTCAAAGCGCTACCTCTATTGTCGAATTCACGGAATTTTCACATTGGTTCTGGGCGTTTTTTATCGTGTTTCGCGATCGATGCTGCTAGCGTCCCTTAAGAAACTCTCTCGGAGCAATTCCATGTCTGAAACACAAAGCGTCGCGGTTGCAACCCCCAGCGCCGTCCACGCAAAGCTCAACAAATCCCCCGGCGCGATAGGGATGATCATCTTTGGAATCGTGCTGATCGGCGGCTTCGCTTATGCGGGCTTCAATCTTGCGTCGGACCTGTCAGGAGGCGGACACTTCGAAACCATCTGGCCATACGTCTTGCTCGGCGTCGCCCTGCTAACGGCCCTCGGCTTCGAGTTTGTGAACGGCTTCCACGACACCGCCAACGCTGTCGCCACGGTGATCTACACCCACTCGATGGAGCCGCATATCGCCGTGGTCTATTCCGGTATGTTGAACCTGATCGGAGTATTGACCTCCTCCGGCGCGGTGGCTTTCACCATCATCTCTCTGCTCCCAGTGGAGTTGATCCTGCAGGTCGGCCACGGAGCCGGCTTCGCCATGGTCTTCGCTCTCTTGATTGCGGCAATTCTCTGGAACCTCGGCACCTGGTGGCTCGGCCTGCCGGCCTCCAGCTCCCACACGCTGATCGGCTCGATCATCGGCGTCGGCCTCGCCAACCAGTTGATGAGCCCCAAAGGCTCTGGCACCAGCGGCGTCGACTGGGGACAGGCGTCTGGGGTCTTTAAAGCGCTGCTTTTCTCTCCGATTTTTGGCTTTGTCCTGGCGATGCTCCTGCTGCTTTTGCTCAGGGCGGTGGTGAAGGTTCCTGAACTGTATAAGGCGCCGGAAGGCGACGCCCCTCCGCCGATCTGGATTCGCGCGCTTCTTTGGTTCACCTGCGGCGCCGTCAGCTTCGGCCATGGCTCGAACGACGGCCAAAAGGGCATGGGGCTTATCATGCTCATCCTGATTGGAACGGTGCCCACGGTGTACGCGTTGAATCACGCGGTCGGGCCGGGTCAGGTACAAGACTTCGCCGCAGTTTCGGAACAGGCGGCCAACGCTTTGGCCAGCCAGGCCACTCCCGGCGCCGTCTCAACCGATCCACGCAAAGACCTGACCGATTACATTCGGACGAAACAGATCACTCCGGTCACCCTGACCGCCGCACACGATCTGGCGCTGGAGATATCCACCGCCGTCACCGATGCCAAGTCGCTGGCCGGTATCCCGGCAAACCAGCAACAAAACGTTCGCAACGACATGTATGTCGAGGGCGAGGCTCTCCGCCTCTTCACCAAGACCGGCAAACCGGCGTTCAACTCGACCGAAACGGCGCAACTGGCCAACTACAAGAAACACATCGACACCGCGACCAAGTTCATCCCCGGTTGGGTAAAGGTCGCCGTGGCGCTCGCACTCGGCATGGGCACGATGGTCGGCTGGAAGCGGATCGTCGTCACCGTCGGCGAAAAGATCGGCAAAGACCACCTGACTTATGCTCAGGGTGCCTCCGCTGAGATCGTCGCCGCAATCACCATCATCGCCGCCGACCAGTTGCACCTGCCGGTAAGCACCACCCACGTCCTCTCTTCGGGCGTGGCGGGAACGATGGTCGCCAACGGAAGCGGCCTGCAATGGTCGACGATCCGCAACATCGCCCTTGCCTGGGTCTGCACGCTTCCCGCGGCGGCGCTGCTCTCCGCAGCGTTGTTCTGGACGCTGAATCAGTTCGTCTCGCACTGAGCCTTCAGGGCTTGGAATCAACGCGTCAAATTCGGCGCTCCGGTACTATGAAACATAGTCACCGGAGCGCCGCTTTCCTTTGGCGCCCACCGCGCGGCAAAGCCGGGCACGAATGTTGAGAAGATGAGTCTGAAAGCCGCATGAGCATTAAATCGAAGATAGAAGCCGTGATCTACGCGGCCGAAGAGCCGGTCACGCTGGCACAACTTGCCGGAGTCTTTGCACAAGACCTACCTCCGGCCGAGCCGGAGCAGGAAGACGATCCCCCCGTCGTATCGCTGATCGAGGAAGGCTTCCTCCAGGCCGAAAGCTTTTCAGGTGGCGACCCCGACCATATTGCCGAGATGGTACTACTCTCGGCCCAGGAAGAACGCAAACAGCGCGAAGCGGTCGCCGATCCTACGGCGGCAGAGGCCGAGACGAAACGTCTCGCGCGGCAGCGGGAACGGCAGGTCCGCGAACAGATCAAGACGATCGTCGACGAGCTGATCGAGGAATATTCCGGCAGCGATCGCGGCATGGAGATTCGCGAAGTAGCTGGCGGCTATCGCATCGCCACCAAGCCGGAATATCACGACGCCGTCCGCGCTTTCGTCAAGAGTCTGAAGCCGCCGATGAAGCTCTCTCTTCAGGCGCTGGAGACGCTGGCAGTCATCGCCTACAAGCAGCCGGTCACCGCGCCCGAGGTCGCTGAAATTCGCGGCGTCGACTCGAGCGGCGTGCTCGGCAGCCTTGTCAGCCGCAAGCTCATCACCACTGCCGGACGCAAACAGGTCATCGGCCGCCCGATTCTCTACAAGACTACGCGCGAATTCCTGCTCCGCTTCGGACTAAAGGACCTAAACGAGCTGCCCAGTATTGAGGAGTTCGAGAAGCTCGCAAGCGACATCGAGATGGGCGAAGATGAGAGCGCCGAGATCCAACCCGATGCAGCCAATCTACCCTTCGAAAATGGCGCAGCGAGCGAGGCGTCTGGAGGGGACTACGTCGATGAGCGCGAACCCGTAGCCACAGATGAGGCTGCTTCATCCTTGACGACAACTCCATCGTCGGCAAGGGTGGGAGCCACCGATTCCCCGGCCGAAGACCCGTCAAATGTTCCGGCCCTCCACGCCGAGGAGGACCATGCCACCCACAGCTAAGAAGCGAGCATCGAAGAAGTCGGCCCTCGTTGAAGCCGACGCCGAGGCCGAACCCGAGCTTCGCGCCGAACCTGAAGCGCCACGGGAAGAGCCCGAAGCACCGCCAGCCGAGGCGGTGAAATTTGCGCCAGTCCGCCGCGAAGAGCGCCTGCAAAAGATCATCGCCGCGGCCGGAGTGACCTCCCGCCGCAAGGCCGAAGAGCTGATCACCGAGGGACGCGTCCAGGTCAATGGCCAGACCGTCGTCGAGCTCGGCGCGAAGGCCGATGCCGCTCTCGATCACATCCGTGTGGACGGCAAGTTGCTCGCCAAGCCCGGCCAGGGCACCAATCGCCTCCGCTACGCCGTGCTCAACAAGCCGAAAGGGTACATCACCTCCGCCAGCGACCCTGAGGGCCGCCCGACGGTGATGAAGTTCTTTCCCGGCCAGCCGCGCGTCTTCCCCGTCGGCCGCCTCGACTACCAGAGCGAAGGCCTGCTGCTGATGACCAACGACGGCGAGCTCGCCCACCTGCTCACCCGCGCCGCCAACAAGGTGCCCAAGGTCTACCTGGTCAAGATCAGCGGCAAGCCCACCGACGAGGCGCTCAACCAGCTCCGCGCCGGCATCATGATCGACAAAGGCCGCACCAAGGAAGAGAAGCTCGGCCGCGTCCTGACCCAGCCGGCCGGAATCCGCCGCGTTCGCGACGCCGAAAATCCCTGGTACGAAGTCACTCTCACCGAAGGCCGCAACCGCGAAATCCGCAAGATGTTTGAAGAGGTCGGCCACTTCGTCGAGAAAATCCGCCGCGTCGGATACGGCCCGCTGGTGCTCGATGTCGAGCCGGGTGAAGTGCGGGAACTAAATCCCGACGAAGTCCTGGCTCTGCAGAGAGCGGCGCGAGGGATTCGTCCCAGCTCGCGAATTTCGGCTCCGCCAGTATCGGTCGCTCCACCTCGGCGCAAGCCGTTCAAGAGCGGGTTCAAGGCTGGCACTAAACCACGAAAAAGGGCGGCAAGATGAAGTCGAGCCTGGATTAGGAACGGTAACCAACTTCAGCCTCCGTCATCTAACAAGTGAAAAGAGGGAGAAATCATGGAAAAAGCAACATTTGGGGCGGGATGTTTCTGGGGAGTCGAAGTCGAATTCGGACGAATCCCCGGCGTCATCGAGACCGCTGTCGGCTACGAAGGCGGCCAGAAGGAACGCCCCACCTACAAGGACGTCTGCACCGACCGAACCGGCCACGCCGAGGTCGTCGAGCTGACCTTCGACCCGGCAAAAGTGGGTTACGAGCGGTTAGTTGAGGCCTTCTTCGAGCTCCACGACCCAACCCAACTCAACCGCCAGGGCCCCGACTGGGGAACGCAATACCGCAGCGCAATCTTCTTCCACTCCCCGGAACAGGAAGCCACTGCGAAAAAGGTGATCGAGAAGCTGACGGCGGAGCAGAAGTTCAGAAAGCCGATCGTCACCCAGGTCGTCCCCGCTCAGACCTTCTGGAAGGCCGAGGAATACCACCAGAAATATCTGGAGAAGCGCGGCGCAGTCTCCTGCCACATTTAATTGTCTGGGAATCGAGGAGAATGGTGCACCCGGCAAGATTCGAACTTGCGACCTAACGCTTCGGAGGCGTTCGCTCTATCCATCTGAGCTACGGGTGCGCTCTATTTCAAGGATACTACGGCTGTGCAGCCCAATCGAGAGAAAGGCTTGCGAGAATGGTGTAGCCTTCTGAGGGTGGCCCGAGACGGCCTTCCGCACATTTCTTTCCCTGAGGATTCAATCCATGTTGCGTCGTAGATTTGTTGGTTCCCTTCTCGGCACGCTAGCGGCCGGACTGCTCTTTTCTAATCTGGCTATTTCGGCTCATGCCCAGGAGCCGTCTGCCGCCAACGACAATGGCAAGAAGCTGCCCAGCCCACCGGCGAAGGCCAGCGTAACCCTCAACGGCAAGGCCGTCACCATCGACTACAACAGCCCATCGATGCGCGGACGCAAGATCATGGGTGACCTGGTTCCCTACGGCAAAGTCTGGCGGACAGGCGCGAACCCCGCAACCACTCTCAAGACCGCCGTCAACCTCAAGATCGGCGACCTAACCGTTCCGGCGGGCACATACACCATCTATTCCCTGCCCTCCGAAACCACCTGGAAACTGATCGTCAACAAGCAAACCGGGCAATGGGGTACCGTCTACAACCAGGACCAGGACCTTGGACGCACCGACATGATGAAGGGGCCGACACCTTCCGCCCCGATCGAGCACTTCGCCATCAAGTTCGAAAACACCGCGGGCAAGAGTACCCAGCTGCACCTGATCTGGGAGAATACCGATGTCTACGTGCCCGTGACGGCGCAGTAGGTACGCGCGCTCCTATTTTGCATTGGCCAAAGCAAGCTCTTCCATCACCGACTGCACCAGCTCCTTCGCGCCTTTGAGCTCGCTGAGCACGACCTGCAGATCAAGCGCCGGCACAGCTGGATTGCGGCTCGAGGTGCAATAGACTCCGTGCTGACCGATGAGGATCAAGGCATCGGTCAGCCGGTCGAGCGAGACCGCGAGCCGTCCGCGGGCCGTGCCCATCATGAACTCGTGCTTCTCAAGTTCTTCGCGGTAATCGTCGAAAACGGACACTCATACTCCTCGTGCAGCCGCAAATATTAACGGGGATATGCCAGACCGCCAAGTCCAGGCGGTGGGCATGACATTCTTAGAAACCGGGTTCAGGATTCCGCAGCTTAATGGACTGCCATCTCAGCTTCGCGCACCGGAGTTGGCTCGGTGATGCTGTCGCCCAGCACATGTAGCCGCAGGAAGTTGGTCGAACCGCTCTTGGTGCGGGTTCCGGCTACGATGCCAATGATCTGGCGCGGATGCACAAATCCCCTGTCCTCAAGCATCCGTTCGGCCTCACCCACCATTTGCTCGGTGGTGTAGTTCTTGGAGCAAAGGACGGGAACCACCCCCCACAGCAGGGTCATGCGGTTGATTACAACTTCGACGCTGGAGAGCGCATAGATTTGCGGCCGCGGACGGTACTTAGAGAGCTGACGCGCGGTCGCCCCGGTCTCGGTGAAGACAGCGATTGCGCTAATGTCGAGGTCCTCGGCGGCATGGGCCATCGACTCGCAAATGGTTTCGGCGATCGAGAGCCGCGCATGACCATGTTGGGCGAGCACAGGCGTGTCAATCGAAGACTCTCGCATCTGAGTCTCAGTCTCAAGCACGATCTTGGACATCATCTTGACCGCTTCAACGGGGTAGTTACCCGCCGCCGTCTCGGCCGAGAGCATCACCGCGTCGGTCCCGTCGTAGATCGCGTTGGCGACGTCACTGGCCTCGGCCCTTGTGGGGCGAGGATTTTCGATCATCGACTCCAGCATCTGGGTCGCGGTAATAACGGGCTTACGATATTCCGCGGCACGGCGGATCACATGCTTCTGGATCGCCGGGACCTTCTCCGGAGGCATCTCGACGCCGAGATCGCCACGCGCCACCATCACGCCGTCGGCGATCTCCAAAATGCTTTCAAGATTCTCTATGGCCTGAGGCTTTTCGAGCTTGGCAATCACCCAGGTATCGGCGCCCAGAGCCGCGATGCGTTCCTTTACATGGCGGACATCGTCGGCGGTGCGGACAAACGACACAGCAATCGCATCCACGCCACTGCGAACGGCAAATTCCAGGTCTATCTCGTCCTTCTCGGTCAACGATGGAACGCGGACGGGGATTCCAGGCAGGTTGATGCCTTTCTTCTCGCCGAGCAGACCCCCGTTGATCACCGTACATTCGACGTCTTCGCCAAGTACCTTAAGAACGCTCAACTCGATCAGTCCGTCGGCAAAGAGAATGCGCGAGCCCGGCTCCAGATTCTCAGCAAGGGTCTTAAATGTAGTGCTGACCAGCGTCGCAGTTCCCGCTACGTCGCGGGGTGTGATCATGAGCGTCTGCCCCGCCTCAAGTTGAACCGGGATGCCGTTCTCGAGCTTTCCGGTCCGGATTTTCGGCCCCTGCAGGTCGCCCATGATGCAAATGGATTTTTCTTCCTGGCGAGCGACTTCGCGCACCATCTCAATCAGTTTCAGCTTCTCCGCATGGATGCCATGGGAGAAGTTCAGTCTGGCCACATCCAAGCCCGCACGCACCAACTGACGAAAGGCCTGCTCGTTATTCGACGCTGGACCAAGCGTAGCGACAATCTTTGCCCGGCGCCGTTGCTCGAGTCCTGTCGCAGCCGAACTCACCAAAGAACTCATTCACTCCCCCAAAAACGCACATTGGAGTCTCGCCCGTGCGCACTAAATTAGTTTACTCTCCAACTTATATCTGAACTAATGAAAGGCAGAAGAAACCAGGTCGCCCGACGAACGTCGGCGCTTCGATTTCGCGAGGTCGTCCTTCGGAAAGATCTGGGCGTTGAACTCCGCCCCAATCAGCATGCTAAGGGAAGTGATATACAGCCAGACCAGGGTCGCTATGGCCGCCGCCAACGATCCGTAGACCACCATATAGATGGCGAACCGGGTGACATACCAGCCATAGAGCAAGGTGGCACCGAACCAGGTCACAGTCGCCATCGCCGCCCCGGGCAGCGCACACTTCCAGCTATGAGTCCGAGGGGTTCCAAAATGGTAGATCACAGCAATGACTGCGACGACGGTGACGATGGATATTGCCCACCGCAGCATTCTCCAGAAAAGGAGCACAATGAAGCGTAGCTCGTGGTCGGAGTTATCGATCATCCAAAGCTCGATTTGATGGCCAAAGACGATAAGCGCGGTCGCGCAAAACATCGGCGCCAGACAGATCGGGATGAGCGCGATAGCAATCGCGCGCGAACGCCAGAAGCCCCAGACGTGCCTCGGGACACGATACGCCCGGCGAAATCCCTCCATCAGCGACAACAACACGCCCATTGCGGCAAAGAAAGCCACCGACGACGCCGACCAGATAACGCCCACAGAATGGGCGCGGCTGCTCAGAAAGTAGTTCTGCACAAACTCCATCGTGTCCCAGGGCAGCACCTGGGCAAGAATCGCACGCAACTCGTCTGTTACCGTACCGGTCTCCGGCCTCAGCGCGAGAAGCGTATTCAACACCAGCAATGCGGGAAAGAGGCTCAGGATGCCGGAATAGGCCGCAGCCTTGGCGGTCGTGAAAACGTCATGCGCCGCTGATCTCACTAAGGCCCGCCGAAAATGCCCCAGTGTCCGCCAAAGCAAGGAGCTTTCCATGCTTGTAGAGTAAGCCTGGACGGGTCTGACAGGCGAACTCATTCGAAGCGCGACGAAGGAGTAAACCGAACGCCCTTGTTCGCGCCTAAGACAGCAGCGCCAAGATACTCAGGGCCACAAAAGATAAAAGGATTCTTTCGCCATCTCAATGACTGCATGAGAAGCCCCGAGAACTTCACCGTCGGCCTCGGCCAGCACGCTAGCGTGATACTCGTAATCCGGCACCGGCCGGCAGACCATGCGGAGGGCATCCACATAATGCACAGAGGCGCGCGAGGCGGAGCCATTGCCGTTCTGCGATTCGGTTCTCGCCAAGGCGCGAAGACTGGCCTGCGCCAAACCCCACCGTCCCGTCGCGTCAACCAGTGCAAGACGCAGGATCGGGTCTTCCAGTCGTCCCCCGGGGCGCCATCGATTCAACTCACCCACGCGAACGGCGATCGCCTCACAGACACGCCGGCGGAATCTTCCTCCCGAAACCGGAGTCACTTCCACTTCAAATGGCTGGATGCGATGGCGCAGCAGCAGACTAGTCCCAGCCAGGAAGTAAGACGCTCTTCCAATTCCACGCTTGCCCCAGCCGTCGGCAATATTCATCAAGGAGGCATGCAGCCCCATCCCGGCAGCCATGGTGAAGTACCAGCTCTTCGTCCGCGTGCGGCGGCCGTGGGCGGCCGACGTGGACGGCACATCGGTCACATTCATGGTGATGCGCCCCAGCGGAATGCGACGGGAATGGGCGGAGATAAGGCGGCGGGCCGCTTCGACCGGGTTGCGTGGCAGATTCAGATTCTGCGCCAGCACATTGCCGGTGCCAAAGGGAAGAATCCCCACGGGAATCTCTGTCCCGGCAACTCCCTGGATCACATTGAAGACAGTACCGTCGCCGCCGCAAACGAGGATGGTGTCAAAGCCTTCCTCAATGCCCTGGCGTGCCTGCTCGCCTGCGGACTGAGCGGAAAGCGTCTCAACCACCTCAACCGAACGGCCCCCGGAGCCGAGCAATACGGCAATGCGAGCGATGGCATCGCGATGGACCCACCGCTGCTCAAAGATCGGATTGACGAACAAAAGGACACGACGCATCCGGGCTTAGGATACAGACGCGGCGCGAAATGAAGATGTATTCAACGAGATTTCCGGGGAGTCGAACCACATCCGTACATGACTGCGACGCAGCTCCCAGCGGAATTAGCCGCTCTAGAAACGCGGTGGCGGCATGGGATACACCGGCCGGTCTCGATAGACCAGGGCCCGGATCGCCCAGACGATCAGAACCAAGATCCCGGCGAAGATCAGAAGCGGAAAGAAGAAAAGAAATACGGGAAAGACAACACGGTCATTGCCGATCGAGGACCCCGGAGCATTATGCAGACTGCCGGCAAAAACGACAACGTCGCGATCGATGCTTGCATTCTCGCCAAGGGTTATATTGCCCAGGAATGCGACGGCGTCGCGCTCGGCGTGGCCGCGCACATGGATGTTGCCCAGGAATGCCACCATGTCTCCATGCACGGTGCCATCGACCTCGATCGAACACAGAAAGCAGACGGTATCGTGCGCCTCTTCGCCCTCATGCACCACAATGTCGTTGCCGAACTCGACAACGTCGCGGCCCTCCGCATGGGCCGTGAGTGTGGCCCCGAGACAAAGGAGAGCCATCAGCATGCCAAGACGGCCGCGCGAACCCGACCATATCGAAAGCAGATTCGGCATACGCAAGGCCTCCCGCGAAATAGTTCTCCGCTTGGGGTTTAGTACGCCGAACCCTTTTGCGCGGTTCCAAGAAAAATTCGGCACTTGATTTTCCTCGCCAGCTGCCGGAATTAGGTGCTTCTCAATCCCCGCAGTTCCTCATGTTCGACGAGCGAAATGCACTCCTCGAGAATATCCAGCGCGATCTCCGCTTCGTGAGTATTGACGATCAGCGGAGGCGCCAGCCGGATAGACGTCTCGCCGCAACCCAGGATCAGCAGGCCGCGCTCGAAAGCTAGTTCCACAATCCGGTCGCGCCAGTGCCCAGCGACCTCGCGCGAAGCCTGATCCTTCACGATTTCGATGCCGATCATCAGGCCGCGTCCGCGAACGTCTCCAACAATGGGATGCTTTACCGGCCAATCGCGCAACCGGGCTAGAATCTCCTCACCAATTGCGGCCGCGTTGGGAATCGCTTCCCGCTCCAGGATGTCCATTGTCGCCAGCGCAGCGGCGATCGAGACCGGGTTACCGCCAAAGGTCGAAGCATGCGAGCCTGGTACCCAGTCCATGATTTCAGCGCGCGTCATGCAGACGCCAAGCGGCATTCCCGAAGCAATGCCCTTGGCCATGCAGACGATGTCGGGCTCGACCCCAGTGTGCTCGATTGCCCACCACTTGCCGGTGCGCCCAGAGCCCGACTGAACCTCATCGGCAACCAACAGGATGCCGTACTTGTCGCAGATCCGCCGCAGCTCCTGCATGAAGATCGTCGGAGCAACCACATAGCCGCCCTCACCCTGGATCGGCTCGATAAAGATTGCCGCAACCTCTTCCGGAGGGATCGTGGTATGGAAAAGCTTCTCTTCGATGTAGCGAGCGCAGCCCAGCGCGAACGCTTCCTCCTCCTGCGGCCCGCCGCTGCAGCCACGATAGGTGTACGGATAGCGCACGTGAGTCACACCCGGAACCATCGGCGAGAAGCGGCGCTTCTGCTGCGGCTTCGAGCCGGTGAGCGAAAGTGCGCCCATCGTCCGGCCGTGAAACGCCCCGAAAAAAGCGATCACATGCTGGCGCTTGGTGTGGTATCGCGCAATCTTGAGCGCGCACTCAACCGCTTCCGCACCGGAGTTGCCGTAGTAAAAGCGATGGGGTCCGGGCATAGGAGCTACCGCCGAGAGCCGCTCGGCAAAGGTCACCAGGCTCTCATAGTAGAAATCCGTTCCAGATATATGGATCAACTCCGCAGCCTGCTTCTGAATTGCCGCAACCACCTCCGGATGGCAATGCCCCGTCGAAGTCACCGCAATGCCGGCCGCGAAGTCGAGAAATTCATTGCCGTCGACGTCTTCGACGCGACATCCGCGGCCACGTTTCGCAACCATCGGATAGGAACGGGTATAGCTCGGCGAGATGAGCCGATCGTCGGCCTCGATCACCGCACGCGCCTTCGGGCCCGGAAGCGGACCGAGAATCTTCGGCCCATATTCCTGGTGCCGGGTGTGTTTCACGGATGGAAATTCAAGAACCTGGGTGCCACTCTGCATAATCTTTCTCCTCGCAAGTGCCGATGAGTAAGGCTGCAACTCGTCGCCGAGATCGTCCTTCGATGGGCGCGATCAGGCGGAAAGGAAGCTGGTAAGCGCCTTCGGCGCGGGAGTGGGTTAATCGCCGCCAAAAAGGCTGGGACGGGTCCGGGTGGGGAGAACCCGGAAATGCTTGCGGGGCGCAATCGAGCGCGCGAACCAGCGCGTCCAGACCAGGGAGGTGTCGCCTAGCAATACCGATTGCCCTGAATTGTTCATGGGAAGCTCCCGCTGCCATGGAGGATACCACGCGGCACACCCGCCAGAAAAGAAGTTACTGGGAGCCTCGCGAAATCAAGCCGTCAGGATCGCGGAAAGGGCCAAACTGGGGGGAAGAATGATCCATCCCTCCCTCGCGCGCCCGCCCCGTGATAGCCTCAACTCGCTATGTGGAAACCAACTTTTTCCGCTCTGAAACCAACCTCCATCCGCCATTCAATCGTCCCCCTTACCTTGACGCTTGCCTGCCTGACGCTCGGCGCGGCGGATGTTCCGTCATCCAAATCAACCCACGGCCCCTATCTGCTGGTCGCCAATCAGGGCGACCGCAGTCTGAGCATCATCGATCCGGCGACCGACAAGCAGATTGCCGCCGTACCAGTCGGGGGAGTGACCGGCCATGAGGTCGCCGCTTCGCCTGACGGCCGTATCGCCTATGTACCGATCTACGGCAACTCCGGAGTCGCCAAACCAGGAACCGATGGAACCTCGATGTCCGTCATCGACCTCGCTTCTCAAAAGGTGATTGGCACGGTTGATTTCGGCCATGGAGTTCGCCCCCACTGCCCCATCTACGATCCCGTCAGCAAGCTGCTCTACGTGACCACCGAAATCGATAAGAGCATCACCATCATCGATCCGAAGACGCTCAAGATCGTCGGCTCCATTCCGACCGGCGAGGAGTACTCGCACATGCTGGCTATCTCCCACGATGGCCAGCGAGGCTATACCGCCAACGTCAAGCCAGGCACCGTTTCCGTGCTCGATATGAAGGCGCGGAAGACCATCACCGTGATCCCGATCTCGCCCTTCACTCAGCGCATCTCGATTTCAAAGGATGACCGCATGGTCTTCACCTCCGACCAGACCAAGCCGCAGCTCGCAGTCATCGATACGGCAACGAACGCGGTGAAGACCTGGGTGCCGCTCGCTGCGCCCGGATACGGAACCGGTTCGACCTTGGACGGCCGCTGGCTGCTCGTCACTATGCCTCAGGCCAACCAGGTCGCGGTCGTAGACCTGACCACACTCAAGGTAGTGAAGACCATCGATGTGCCCAGCGCGCCGCAGGAAGTCCTGATGCGCCCCGATGGTCGTGTCGCCTATGTCTCCTGCAACGTGAAAAATCAGGTCGCGGTCATCGACCTCTCGAACTGGACGGTAAAAACGCTCATCGACGCGGGCAAGACGGCAGACGGGCTGGCTTGGGCGAAATAGCCCCTCCCGGCTGCTAAACTCAAGAGCGCAATGCCCTATCTGCATGGCCTGATCGTCGCGATCGCCGCATACCTGCTCGGCTCGATTCCCTTCGGGTTTCTGCTGGTCTTCTTCTTCCGCCATGAAGACATCCGCACCAAAGGCAGCGGCAATATCGGGGCAACGAACGTCGTCCGCTCCGGCGCGAAGGGACTCGGCGCGCTCACCTTCCTGCTCGACGCGGTCAAGGGCTACGTCGCAGTCGTCGCAGCTAGGTGGATTCTTGCTTGGCTGGGAAGCTCGACGCTAAGCCTGCAAGATGCCCAGGCCATCGCCGCCGTCTTCGCCATCCTCGGACACATGCATCCCGTCTGGCTGCGATTCAAAGGCGGCAAAGGAGTCGCCACCGCCTTTGGCGTCTTCCTTGCGCTCTCGCCCGTCGCCGCGCTCATCGGCCTTGGCATATTCCTGGTTGTCTTCCTGATCTGGAGATACGTCTCACTCGCCTCGATCGTTTCGGCGATCGTTTTTCCCACCGCAGCCTTGCTGCTCGCACGGGGGCAGTTGACCCCGCTGCTAACGGCGGTCACCGTCTTCGTTCCGCTGCTCGTGATCGTCAAACACCACCAAAACATCTCGCGGCTTCTGCAGGGCACCGAATACCGCTTCGGCAGGGCCAAGTCGTGAGCCGGATCGCCATCCTTGGCGCGGGAGCCTGGGGCACCGCCCTTGCCATCAATCTCTCCAGTCGGGGTGGACATGACGCTCACACTCTGGTCGCGTTCACCGGAAGTGGCCGCCACGATGCGCGAGGGCCGCGAGAACACGGCGTATCTCCCCGGCTTCTCACTTCCGAAGGCAATTGAAATCACCGCCGACGCTGAAGCAGCGGTCTCCAAAGCGGAGATCGTCCTCAGCGTAGTGCCCTCCGAACATCTTCGCGCGACCTACGAGTATTTCGCGCCCTTGCTCCGCGCAGACCAGATCATCGTCAGCGCGACCAAAGGCATTGAAGACCATACGCTGCTTCGCATGAGCGAGGTGATTCACGAGACGGTAGCGCAGCAAAATCTGGATCTCCCCGTCGGCGTGCTGAGCGGCCCCTCGTTCGCCCAGGAAGTCGCCGCCGGCTCCCCCACCGCGCTCACCATTGCCTCCACCGACAACGCTCTCGCGGCGAGGATTCAGCGCGAGTTTAGCGGTGCGACGCTCCGCCTCTACACCAACGACGATGTTGTCGGAGTCGAGCTCGGAGGAGCGCTCAAGAACGTCATCGCCATCGCCTCTGGCGTCGTCACCGGCCTTGGGCTGGGCCACAACACCGCGGCAGCGTTGATCACCCGAGGCATCGCCGAAATCACGCGCCTCGCTATCGCCTGCGGAAGCCGCCGTGAAACCCTCGCCGGCCTCTCCGGCCTCGGCGATCTGGTGCTGACCTGTACCGGATCGCTCTCGCGCAATCGCCTCGTGGGAATCGAACTCGGCAAAGGGCGGCAACTGGACGAAATCCTCGAAGGCCTCCACGGTAAAGTCGCCGAGGGCGTCCGCACCACCTTCGCCGCGTGTGGCCTGGCAAAGAAGCACGGAATCGAGATACCCATCACCGAACAAATGGCGGCAATTCTGTCTGCGCAGAAAACGCCCGTTGATGCGATGCGCGAATTGATGGCACGGCCACGCAGAGACGAATAGAGTTTCCGCTGTGTGATTCCTTAACAAATCTCCTATTGCGCCGCCTTAAGCAGGCTGAGACTTCGTCCCCGTCTGCCGGATCACCACCATCAATCCCAACCCCGCGATCAGCATTCCAGAAGCAACAAAAAACGGCATGCCAGGCAGATGAACTGGAGCGTGCGCCCCGATCGACATGCTGAAGATGTAAGTGAACAAACCTGGCCCAAGGAGTCCGGCAATGCCACGCAGACTGTTCACCGCGCCCTGCAACTGTCCCTGCTCCGAGGGACCAATCTCATGCGACATCAGGCTCTGCGCCGACGGCCACGTAAATGACATTATGTTTAGGACAGGAATCGCCATCCAGAAGAGCACTCCAGTCGTCGAAAGGCCGAACATCGCATAGCCCGTCGCCCCTCCGATGAACCCGAAGACCATCGCACGCCGCTCCCCCAGCCACGCCACGACCCGCTTAACCAGTAACGCGCCATAAACCCCAGAGAAAATCCCAATGGTCGCCAGCGACAATCCAACTGTGCGGTCACTCCAGTGATAGCGGTAGTCTGCATAAATCACATAAACGTTCATCAGGGATTGTTGCGCAATATAGCCAAGCAGCAGCAACCCGGCAATTCCCAGCAGCACACGATTGCGGCTCATCAGCGAGAGCGACCCGACCGGATTTGCGCGCTTCCATGAGAAGGGACTGCGGTGTTCCTTGATGAGCGACTCCGGCAACACGAACAGACCATACATGCCATTGATCAGGCTCAGCCCACCGGCGACCCAGAATGGCAACCGCGGATTCACATTGCCCAGAATCCCACCGAGCGCCGGCCCCAGCACAAATCCAATGCCAAAGGCCGCGTTCAACATGCCAAAGGCCGCGGCGCGCTTCTCCCGGGGCGTCACATCGGTCATATACGCCATCGCCGTGGGAATACTCGAAGCCGTCAGCCCGGAGATCACCCTCCCCACAAACAGCCAACTCAGCACCGGAGCCCAGGCCATCAGCATGTAATCGAGCCCAAGTCCAAAATTTGAAAGCAGCACCACCGGGCGGCGGCCAAATCGATCGGACAAGGAACCGAGCACTGGAGAGAAAAAGAATTGCATGCCCGCAAAGATCGTCCCAAAGACGCCCAGCATCTGCGCGCCGTCCACGGCATTGCCATGCAGAAAGTTCAGGATGAGCCGAGGCAAGACGGGCGCGATCATACCCATAGCCAGCATGTCCAGCGCCACGGTGAAAAAGATGAAAGCAGCAGCCGCGCGCCGCCCTTTGGGAATTTCCGGCGGAGGCACAGAGCTGTCGATCGAAGTGACAAACTCCGGCTCGGTCGCCAGCGGGTCGGGCATTACCTCGGGCTCATATTCTTGGTGTTCGGGCATTTGGCTGGCGGCTCTGAAGGCCAGTCTATCCCGAAAATGGCGAATAACTCAGGCCGAGGCTCTCAGCAGCTTCTTTAAGCCGACGATCTCTCGTCCAAAGCAACCCAGACTGCATTGCGGTCGAAGCCAACAGCTCCATGTCAAGATACCCGACTCCGCGCCCCATCAAATTATGGCGTTCGATGAAATGAAGAACCTCAGCATGACTTGCAACCGTGGCCTGCGGCAATTCCTGGAGGAACTGAAGTAGCTCCTGTCGGTCGGACATATTTCCGCACGCCAATTCTCCGACGACGCAGGGATGGCAAAAGATCTCCCATCGCTCCACCAGCTCATCGAGCCTTCTATTAGACGAACGTAAATGATCAATCCAGATAGAACTATCCGCAAGAATCAAGCGGCTGACTCTCGCCGCCTCGGGATATCTTCTATGTCAGGATCCGTGCCACCCAGTCTCGCCAGGCGCCGTCCTGCTTCACGCTGTATCAAGGCTTCTAGCCCCATGCGAACCAGAGTGTTTCGTTCCTTGATGCCAGTAAGCTCCTGCGCCCTGGCCACCAATTCGTCGTCTAGGTTCATCGTCGTTCGCATCTCAGACATCCTTTCAATCATCAATTTTAGCACCATTTGATGCTAATTTCCGTGCATTCAAAGCGACCCTCAATTGCCGATTGGTAAACTCGGAGAATCGGCAGCCTTCGCCGCAAAGGACCGCAGTCCCTCAATGATTCAAACCCTCTTTGGCAGCCTGAACGAACCCGAAAAGAAATCCATCTTCGACCGCATGAAGCAGGCGGTCACCAAGACCCGTGACAGCCTCGGCGAGAAGATCGAAGGCGTCATCGCGCTCACCCGCGAAGTCGACGAGGCAGCGCTTGAAGACCTCGAAATGGTGTTACTCTCGTCCGACATTGGTGTCTCGACGACCAATGAAATCATCTCCGCTCTGAGCGAACGGGCACGCCGGACCGGCATCCGAGATGGCGCCGAACTGAAACAACTCCTAAAAGACCAGTTGAAGCACATTCTGGATGAGCAGCAGCGCGCGGTCGCCAAGGTGAATCCCCCGCTGGTCATCATGCTGGTCGGCGTCAACGGCACCGGCAAGACCACGACCACCGGCAAGCTTGCCGCCTACTTCCGCCGCGACGCGAAAACCGTCCTGCTCTGCGCCGCCGACACCTTCCGCGCCGCGGCAATCGAGCAGCTCGAGGTCTGGGGCGAGCGCAGCGGAGTCGAAATGATCAAGACCAAACAGGGCGGAGATCCGTCGGCGGTCCTCTACGACGCCCTGCAGGCGGCGAAGGCGCGATCTACCGACGTCCTGATCGTCGACACCGCCGGCCGCCTCCACACCAAAAACAGCCTGATGGCCGAGCTCGACAAGATGCGGCGCACCGCGCAGCGTATCATTCCTTCAGCCCCACACGAGGTCCTTCTCGTCATGGACGCAACGACCGGCCAGAACGGCTTGCAGCAGGCGCGGCTCTTCACCGAGTCCGCCGGGGTCACCGGCATCGTGCTCACCAAGCTCGATGGCACGGCGAAGGGCGGCATCGCCATCGCCATCGCTCGCGAGCTGAATCTCCCCGTCCGTTACGTCGGCGTCGGCGAGAAAATCGACGATCTGCTTCCCTTCGATAGCGACGCGTTCGTGGAGTCCCTACTCGGTGGCTAGCGTCGAGCAGTCGCTCGTCGACGAGCGCTGGATGACCCAGGCGCTTGGCCTGGCGCGGCAAGGTGTTGGACTAGCTTCGCCAAACCCAACCGTTGGCTGCGTGATTGTGCGCGAAGGCAAGCAGGTAGGCGCCGGCTTTCATCAGTATGATCAGCGCGACCACGCAGAAGTAGTCGCCTTGCGAGAGGCCGGCGAACTCGCACGTGGCGCGACCGCATATGTCACGCTGGAACCGTGTTCGCATTTCGGACGCACCGGGCCCTGTGCCGACGCTCTTATCGCCGCCGGCGTTGGCCGGGTAGTTGTTGCCACCGCCGACGCTAATCCGGCGGTGCATGGACACGGCATCGACAAGCTTCGCCGGGAGAAAATTGAAGTGACAGTCGGCGTGTTGCAGAAGCAAGCCCGGCGGCTCAACGATGCCTTCGCAAAATATATTCGAACGGGCATTCCTCACGTCACCCTCAAAGCCGCAATGACGCTGGACGGCCGCATCGCTCCGCCGCCTTCCGCTCGCAAAGCCAGCGAGATCTCTTGGATCACCGGACCCGATTCGCTCCAGCAGGTCCATCATCTGCGCCACTCGGTCGACGCGGTGCTTACCGGCGTCGGTACCGTGATCGCCGACGACCCTCTGCTCACTGATCGCAGCGGACGGCGCCGGACGCGGCCCTTGTTAAGGGTTGTGCTGGACACACAACTGCGCCTCCCCCTCGAGTCAAAGTTGTTGCATTCGGCCGATCGCGATGTCCTGGTCTTCTGCTCGAACGTCCCCGAAGGTCGGAGGCTGGCTCTGTCGGCAGCTGGACTTTCTATCAAAGAGGTCGAATCGGATCCCGGCACCAGCTATCCATCGCTCCTGGCCGTCCTGAAAGAACTCGGTAAAATGCAGATCAGCAGCGTGATGATCGAGGCTGGCTCGCGGCTTAACTCCAGCTTCCTCGATGCGGGCCTCGTCGATCGCCTCTACCTCTTCTATGCGCCATACTTCCTCGGTCCGGAAGCCCACCCGGTTATGGCCGCCGCGCCGATTGAGAAACCGGCTATCAACGAATTCGCCCTCCACCGTTTCGGAGAAGACTTCGCCTTCGAAGGCCTGCTGAACGACCCTTGGCGCGTCTGAACACACTCCCATTCTCTAGTTCCTATTCCCTAGTCCCTAGTTCCTGTTTACTCTGAATTCATGTTCACTGGCCTGATCGAGAGTGTCGGCTCCATCGTCTCAGTCGAAAAGCGCGAGGGTTCGCAGCGCATCACAATTGAATCCCCCGAGATCGCAACGAAGCTGCACACCGGCGACAGTGTCGCGGTCAGCGGCGTTTGTCTTACAGCACTCGATATCGCGCCGCCGGTCTTCCACGCCGACCTCGCCGCCGAAACCGTCGCGCGCACTTCGCTCACGACACTCGTGTCAGGCTCTAAAGTCAATCTCGAACTACCTACCCCTGCGGGAACGCCTCTGGGAGGCCACGTCGTGCAAGGCCATGTCGACGGCACCGGAACCCTGCTCTCGCTAACGCCTGTCGATCCTGACGCAGATCCTCTGGTAGCCGACTGGTGGCTCCGCATTGCCGTCCCCCCTTTGATCAGCCGCTATGTGGTGGAAAAAGGCTCCATCGCCATCGAGGGCATCAGCCTCACCATCGCGCGATTTGAGCCGGATACGCCCGAAGGCGACATTGTCAGCGTGGCCATCATCCCCCACACCTACGCAGCGACTAATCTTCATTCGCTAAGAGCTGGCCAGCCCATAAACCTCGAAGCCGACGTCTTGATGAAGTTCGCCGAAGAGCGGCTGGAGCGGGAAAAGAAGCAGGAGTTCGAGATCACCCTCGATTATCTCGTCGCTAACGGATATTAATGTCCACCTGAAGCCTCGCCGCCCGGCCTGAAACTCCTAGTCATAAGCGCCAAGGGAATTCCGATCAGCGCAATAATCGCCATGTAGTGAAAGCAGTCCATAAACCCAAGAAGGCTCGCCTGGTCGTTGAGCTGGTTGTAGAGCATACCTTGCGCATGTTGCGCGGCGTCGGCATGAGAAAACCCCAGATGTTCAAAGGTTCTGGTCAGCGAGTCGATGCGCGGATGAAAAAGCGGAGACGCAAGATCCGCCGTACGCGAAAGGCGATCGCTATGCACATCCATGCGCCGCTCATGCATCGTGGTAATGAACGCCACTCCGAAGCTGCCGCCCCAGTTACGCGCCAGGTTTGTCAGGCTCGAGCCTTTGTTGTTCTTGCCCGGAGGCAGGTAAGAATAAGCCAGCACGCTCACCGGAACAAACAAGAAAGCGTAGCCAAAACCCTGCAAAGCGCGAGCCAGCGCGTAGTGGAGATAGTCCGTCTGCGGATTGAACGACCCATAGTAAAACATCGAGGCCGAAACAACAGCGAAGCTAAAAGCGATGAGCCAGCGCGGCTTCACCACTCCCTTTTGCGTCAACACCGCAACCATAGGCGCAAGAACTGTAATGACCGCCGCGCCCGGTCCCAGGACTAACCCCGCATCCGTCGCCGTATAGCCATAGAGGCTCTGCAGGATCTCCGGGATCATCGTCGTGCTGCCGAAAAGCACAAATCCGAAGAGAAAGTAGAAGACGTTGGAGATCGCGAAGTTGCGCTCCCGAAGCAGTCCAAGCTCGACAACCGGATCGGGCGCCCGCAACTCCCACCAGATCGCGAACGCGAGGCAGGCGACCGCCGCGATCAGCATCGCGGTGATGAATCGGCTGCCCAGCCAGTCATCGATCTGGCCACGATCGAGCACCACCTCCAGGAACGCGAAACCCAGCGCGATCAACGAAATGCCAATGTAGTCGATCTTCAGCTTGCCCAGCCGCTTGGCCTCCGCGACCTCGGCCTTGAAAGCAGGCGGATCGCTTACCAGCCTGCTGGTAAAGAAAAGCGAGATCAGCCCAATCGGTACATTGATGAAAAAGACCCATCGCCACGAAAAGCTGTCCGTAATCCAACCGCCCAGCGGAGGCCCAATCGCAGGAGCCGTCACAATCGCAACGCTATAAAGTGCAAACGCAGCCGCTCGCTTCGTAGCTGGGAAAGTGTCCACCAGAATCGCCTGTTCGACGGGAGCCAGGCCGCCTCCGCCAATCCCCTGCAGAACGCGAAAGATCACCAGAAAATTCAGACTCGGGGCGATGCCACACAGAAAAGAAGTCGCGGTGAAGAGCGCAACACTGATCATGTAATAGCGCTTGCGCCCGAAGACCCGGCTCAGCCACGCGCTCATCGGCAGCACGACCGCATTCGCAACCAGATACGATGTCAGCACCCAGGTCGTCTCGTCAAAGCTGCGCCCAAGTCCCCCGGCGATGTGCGGAAGGGACACGTTGGCTATGGAGGTATCGAGCAGCTCCATAAAGGTCGCCAGCGTGACCGTCAGCGCCACGGCCCACGGATTCACCTGCCTCGCCTGGGCGACGGCCGGCGCGGGAGCAAGACCTATCGGAGCAGTTGTGGTTAGCGTAGCCACTGAGGTTGACCTCAGCTAAAGATGTAGAAAGAGACCGATCGGTCGCTTTATAATGATGCCGAGGAAGAAAAGTGAAGACAGCAGCGTCGGCTGAGAGATCGAGCAAAGGAGACCAGACCCGGCAGCGAATCATCCAAAAAGCCGCTCAGGTTTTCAACCGACAGGGTTTTGCCGGTGCATCGATCTCGGATCTTATGGAGGCGACAGGCTTAGAAAAAGGCGGCATCTATCGCCACTTCGAGAGCAAGCAGGCCCTCGCCGAGGCCGCCTTCGACTATGCGTGGGAAGCAGTAAGCGCGCCGCGGGAGCGCGGCATCGCCGAGCAGAGCGACTCCCTCGAAAAACTCCTTCTTTTTGTCCGAAACTTCGTCGGCGAATCGCCGCGGACGGTAACCGGAGGTTGCCCGCTGCTTAACACTGCGGTCGATTGCGACGACGGAAACCTCGTGCTGAGAAACAAGGCCCGCGCCGCTCTTTCAAGCTGGCGCTCGCGAATCGCGGACCTGGTCCGCAGCGGGCAGGAAAATGGCGAACTACGCAAGACCATCAATCCGGATTCAGTCGCCGTCGTGATGATCTCCGCTCTCGAAGGAGCAGTTATGATCGGCGGCTTGGAGAAGACCCGCCAGCCGCTGCATATCGTCGGCGAACATTTGAAGGAATATCTGCTCGGGTTGCGGGTCGCGGCGAAAAAGCTAGGGACGTTCCAGCGTCCGTAGCCGGGCAAAGAGCTACCGCCCAAACCTCTGTCGCGAGGCCAGCTGCCCCATCAGACTCCGCTGCATCTTCCCGCCTCCGGCGCCGACCGTCTTGAACATCTTCCGCATCTGCACATACTGCTTGAGCAGTTGGTTCACTTCCTGCACCGACGTTCCCGACCCTCGAGCGATCCGCTTGCGGCGGCTGCCGGAGATGATCTCGTGGTTATCGCGTTCCTTCTTGGTCATCGAGTTGATGATCGCCTCGACGCGCGTAAACTGCCCTTCGTCGACCTGGTCGGCCATCTGCTGAATGCCCTGAAACGGCCCCACCGAAGGCAGCATCTTCATGATGCTCTGTAGAGATCCTAGCTTCTTGATCTGCCGCAACTGGTCGCGAAAATCTTCAAGCGAAAAGCCATCGCCGGAAAGCGCCTTCTTGGCGAACTCTTCAGACTTTTTCTTGTCGAGTTTTTCTTCCGCCCGCTCCAGCAGCGAGGCAATGTCACCCATGCCGAGAATGCGGCTGACAATGCGGTCGGGATGAAAGGCCTCAAAGGCGTCCGGCTTTTCGCCAGTACCGATGAACTTGATCGGCTGCCCGGTCACATGGCGAATCGATAAAGCGGCACCACCGCGGGCGTCGCCATCCATCTTCGTGAGCACCACTCCGGTAAGCGCCAGGCGCTTATGGAAGGCATCAGCGGAGTTCACCGCGTCCTGCCCGGTCATGGCATCCGCGACGAACAGAATCTCCTGCGGAGCGAGCAGCTTCTTGAGCCGCTCCATCTCTTTCATCAGATCGTCATCGAGCGCGAGCCGGCCGGCGGTGTCGACAATGAGCGTGTCGCAACCAGAGTTGACCGCATCACGGCGAGCTTCCTTGGCCAAACGCTCGACCAGATCCGGCCCGGGCGTCTCGCCCTTTAGATCACCCTCGTAAAGGTTCGCCTTGATCGAGTTGGCGACAATCTTTAACTGCTCGCGCGCAGCCGGACGATAAACGTCAACCGAGACCAGCATGGGGCGATGCCCGCCCTTCTTGAGCCACGCGGCGAGCTTACCGGAGGTCGTCGTCTTGCCCGAACCTTGCAAACCTGCCATGAGGATCACAGTCGGCGGCCGCGAGGCGAAGTTGAAGCGAGCGGTGTCTTTCCCCAGAATCGCGATCAGTTCGTCATTGACAATCTTCACCACCTGTTCGGTGGGCGAGAGAGCGGTCACGACTTCCTGGCCAAGCGCCTTCTCGCGGATGTGCTCGATAAGGTCTTTGACTACACCGAGGTTGACGTCGGCCTCAAGCAGCGCGACCCGGATCTCGCGCAACGCCTCGCCAATATTTTCCTCGGTGATCGTGCCCTGGCCGCGGAGATTCTTGAAGGCACGTTGTAACTTTTCAGAAAGAGTATCGAACATAGACTATTCAAGTTTAGCAGCCGGAACCGGGCCAGGAGGCCTGACGGCAACGCCCAGGCGAACTCGCACCTGGGTCTCGTTCACTGAGTTTCGTGGATTACTTTTCGATTTCAACCCCGCGCCAGAACGCAACGTGGTTCTTTATGTTGCGGGCGGCGGGCTTCGGATCGGGATAATACCAGGCAGCGTCGGGGTTCTCCTGGCCGTCGATCACCAGCGAATAGTATCGCGCCTGCCCCTTCCATGGGCAGGAAGAGGTGGTTGAGCTGGGGCGGAAATATTCTCGCACCAGTGCACTTTCGGGAAAATACACGTTGCCTTCCACGGTTTCAAAGGTGTCGCTTTGCGCGATCACCTTGCCGTTCCAGACTGCCTTCGCCATACGCGCTCGTCTCTCATCAAAAGAATTCCTACTCACACTAGCAGATTGCAACGCCGCGGAAAAACCGATTTTGCCTGCTTTTATGGAAGCAAAGTCCGCAAGGTGCCTCGGGCAATCTCGGCGGCCACGCGTCGCGGCAGCGGGATCTCCGCCTTGTCTCGCACTCTGCGGCCGTACTTCGTCTTGTCATGAATGACCTGGCAGTACAATTGCCGCAATTCGCTCGTCGCCCGCGCCCAGCTGTGGCGCTCAACATCCTCGCGAGCATTCTGGCGAATCCTCTCAAGTTGACGACCGCTGTTCCAGGCATGCTTGACCGTCGCGGAAAAGCTGCCGTCCTGGTCCGGATCGAAGAGAAAGCCAGTCACTCCATCCTCGACCGCATCCGGCACGCCGCCGGCGCGACAGGCGACCACCGGACAACCGGAGGCCATCGCTTCCAGCAACACCAGACCGAGCGTTTCGGTGCTTGATGGCAGCACAAACATGTCTGCCGAGGCATAAACGCTGGCTAGCTCGGCGCCCTGCATATATCCGGTAAAGACGGTCGCAGTGCCTTCAAATTGGCGCTCCAGATCGGAGCGCAATGGGCCATCGCCCACGATCGCCAGTCGCGCACCGGGGACCGCTGAGAAGAGCTCTTTGAGCCGGGGGATGTCTTTCTCTGCCGAGAGTCTGCCAACATACAAAAAGAGAGGCGATTCGGGATTGCCGCCGCTAACTCGCGATCGCATCTTCTGCGTTCGCCATGCCGGCGCTAAAGCGGCCCGCATCGACCGCGCGCTCCCAAAGGGCAAGGTGGTCGATTCCATGCTGCTCCAGATCGTCCATCATGGCGGTCGACGTGCACAGATTCAGGTTGGCGCGCCGATGCCTGACGCGCATCAGGGCCCAGGTCAATTTCTCAATGAATCCCAGTTTGTAATAGCGAAGGTAAGCGGGCAGGTTCGTGTGGTACGAGACCACCAGCGGAATGCGCAGTTCCGCGCTGTAATAAATGCCGCCGACACCCAACAGCACCGGTTCGAAGGCATGCAAGACGTCCGGCTGGAAGTGATCGAGCCTTTGACGCATCGAGGTCCGCGGCAACGCCAGCCGCAATTCCGGGTATAGTGGGCAAGCCATCGATGGCATCGCCACAACCTCTGCGCCAAACAACTCCGACGGGCCCCCGCTCGGGGCGAAAATCATGACCTCGTCGCCGTTCCGCCTCAGACACTCAACTGTATTGGCGAGCATCGTAACGATGCCGTCGATCTTCGGCAGGAACGACTCAGTGACAATAGCTACTTTCAATTACTCTATTTCCCTCTAAGAGTTGTAAGACGCATGGCGAAGCCAGACGTCGCAGAGCCTGAATCTATCGATTCACAATCCGGCGGAAAGCTTCACTGATAACGAAGAAAGGGCGCAAAGGCGCGCCCTCGATCTTCGTACAAACGAGACGAATGCGGAATCAGTGCGACATTCCGCCCATATCGTCGGCTTTGCCCTGGTCTTTCAGCATTGACACCGACGAGATGTGGACGGACTTATCAGCCGCATTCACCGTTCCCTGCATCGCGACATGGTGGCCGTAGTGGCCTGCGACCGCGTCAGGATTATCGATTGTCCAGACCTGCTTTTTCGCATCGTCAACAAAGACCGGTTTGGCACCGCCGCCAATGCACTTCTTTACGCATGCCGCGCCGCCGCCCACATGCATCGCGCCGCACTGTGAGTCACTGATCCAACCATCGATCGGCTTAGTGCTCTGGTCCGCCGCAAACGCGGACGCGCCAATAATCATCGTCGCTAATACCAAAAGACGCTTCATCCAACATCCCCCATTAGGCCTGGAAAGGCCACGACCATCTGGCAAGGACAATTATCAACCTCGGATAACAATTTGGGAAATTTTTCTTGACGAAGTGTTAGCTGCGTCACAATAAGGTTTGCCTGTGAATTCGCCGCGTTAGCCGACCGGTTGCTCCACCAACGGTGCGTGCGTCGCTGCCGTCGGCATGGGCGGAACTGGGACCGGCCGCGGCGGATCGGCAATCCGCTTGATGAAGCTGCAGGCGACGGACGCGGCCGACTCTGCGGCTTTCTTGGCGCGTTTCTTCGGCGCCTCTTCCTCCGCCGTCGTCTTCTTATTGTTCGGGCAAACCAGGTAGACGCCGGACTTTAGCGTCTTTTCCAGCAAATAGGCGCTGCCGCACTCCGGGCATTTCTGGTCGACCGGCTTGTTGTTCGAGGTAAAGTCGCATTTTGGGTAGTTCGAGCACCCGTAGAAAAGGTTCCCGCGCCGGGCCTTCTTCTCGATCAGCTCGCCATCGCCGCACTGCGGGCACTTTACGCCGATGAAGTTCTGCTTGATGTACTTGCACTTGGGGTAACCCGAGCAGCTCACAAATTCCCCGTATTGCCCATTGCGCAGCACCAGTTGCTTGCCGCACTTCGGGCACTCCTCTTCGAGCGGGACAGGGGGCTTTTGCTGGACCTTCTGATCGAGCTTCCGCGTCGTCTTGCACGGCGGATCTTCGTTATACCCCGGGCAGGCCATGAACATGCCAAAGCGTCCGCGCTTGAGCACCATCACCCGTCCGCAGGCCTCGCAGTACTCCTCTTTTTCCCCGGCGTCCTGCGCCTCGGGCGTATTCAGGTCGGGCTTGGCGGCGAAGTTCTCCTTGGTAAAGGTGCAGCTGCCCTCTTTCTTCTTGTCGTAGGCGCTGCAGGCATAGAACGAACCGAACTTGCCCCACTTGAGCACCAGCGGCGAGCCGCAAAGATCGCAGACCTCGTCGGTCGGTTTCTCCATTCGCTTGACGTCTTCCATCTTCTCGCCAGCGTGTTCGAGCTCCTTGCTTAGATGACCGTAAAAGCCGGTCAGTAGGTCGCGCCCCTTTTCGGTCCCGTCCTCTACGCTATCGAGCTCTTCTTCGAGCTTGGCCGTGTACTGCGTATCAAAAATATAGGGAAAGCTCTTGACCAATAGATCGGTGACCACCATACCAATCTCCGTCGGGTAGAACCTTCCCGAGCGCCCGGTAGGCGGTAACTTAACGACATATTCGCGGTCCTGAATCGTGTTGATGATCGACGCATAGGTCGATGGACGGCCAATGCCGTCCTCCTCGAGCTCTTTGACCAGCGAGGCTTCGTTGTACCGCGGCGGCGGCTCCGTATAGTGCTCATCGGCCTTGGCCGAGTTCAACACCAGCGCCTGGCCCTCGTTCAGTTCAGGCAGCTTGTTTTCAAGCGACTCGTCCTCGTCGTCCTTCTTGTCCTTGGCCTCTTCGTAGACCTTGAGAAAGCCGTCAAACTTCAGCACCGAGCCGCTAACCCGGAAGTCGTAGCTGCGATCGGCCTTCGCCTCGATGTCCACGGTCGTCTGGTCGTAGACCGCCTGCACCATCTGCGAGGCAACAAAACGTTGCCAGATCAGGCGATAGAGTTTGTACTGCTCCTCGGAAAGAAAGCCATGGATCTCATCCGGATGCAGGGTGACGTCGGTCGGGCGAATCGCTTCGTGGGCGTCCTGCGCATCTTTCTTCGATTTGTAAGCGTTAGGCTGCGCAGGCAGATAATTCTTGCCAATCTTCTTCTCGACATAGGCGCGAACGTCGTTCAGCGCCTCCGGGGATACTCGGGTTGAATCGGTACGCATGTAGGTGATGAGGCCTACCGTGCCTTTGGAGCCGATCTCCAGGCCCTCATAAAGCCGCTGCGCTACACCCATCGTGCGCTTCACATTGAAACCCAGCTGACGCGAGGCGTCCTGTTGCAGCTTGCTCGTCGTGAAAGGCGCTGCGGGAGACTTGCGCCGCTCCTTCTTCTCGACCGAGCGGACATTCCACTTTGCTTTTTCGAGTTGAGCGACAACTGCCTTCGCCGTGACTCCGTCAGGCAGCGCGGGAGCGCCGACGGTCGTCACCTCTGACTTTTTGCCATCGATGCCGATAAAGCGGGCGGTGAAATCCAGCCCCTGCGGCGCGGGATGAAGCGACGCGTCAATCGTCCAGTATTCGACCGGATTGAAAGCCTTGATCTCTCGCTCGCGCTCCACAATCAATCGAACAGCGACCGTCTGCACGCGACCCGCGGAGAGTCCGCGGCGCACCTTGTCCCACAGTAGCGGAGATATCTCATAGCCGACCAGGCGATCGAGGACGCGCCGCGTCTGCTGTGCATCGACCAGATTGCGGTCGACAGGGCGACCATGTTCAAAGGCAGCCTTAACTGCCTTCGGCGTAATCTCGTTGAAAGTGACCCGCTGGATCGCGCCAGCCTTCGCCACATCCTGGAGCTCCTGCTCGAGGTGATAGGCGATTGCTTCGCCTTCGCGGTCGGGGTCGGGAGCCAGATAGACCTTGTCTGCTTTAGCCGCGAGCTTCTTCAGCATCGCGACCAGCTTCAGCTTGTCTTCGCTGACGATCAACTCGGGCTCGAAGGTGCCGCCTTCAATATCCACGCCCATGGTCTTCTTGGGCAGATCTTTGATGTGACCGATCGACGCCTCAACGTCGAATTCCTTGCCGAGATATTTGTTGATTGTCTTCGCCTTGGCCGGCGACTCGACAATCACTAACGATTTACCCATGATTCCTTCTTTGCACTTTCAAACCGCCGCCTACTTCTGCTGAAAGACAAGACGGCAGGACTGTCCGCACCATTCGTAAAAACTATATGTATGTCATCTGGAAACTATCACGCCCGGCCGATTCCTTCTATCCTTGCCGCCTCGAATCCGGCCGCGGGTACCTTCGTAGTACGGCTTCAGACTGCCCCGTTCCAGACGAAAACGCAACTGGCTCAAAGCATTTCCAGGACTAACGTCATGTACGCCAACAGGTTCATCAGGCTTTCTTTGCCAAGAAGAAGCGTCATTCACCATCGTCGCCTACGGCGCCTGTCCTGAAAATGATTTCAGAAGCTCTTGACGTAATTTCTTCCCGGAAGTTGCTTGACTCGCCCGCTCAGTTCCAATTCGAACAACGCGGTAAAAATCTCGGAAGAACTCAGCTCTGCTTCGAGCTTTTCCATGATCTCATCGAGCAGCAGCGCCTCGTCGTGGCGCAGAACGCTGAAGACCAGCGCCTCGGCCCGGGGCAAAGGCACCGGCTCAAACAAGGATGCGGCAGCCTCCGATTTCGATTCAACCGCGAACCCCGCGCCGAGCCGAGCCTCAAGCTGCAGACGGACTTGGGTGGGCAGTTCTTCCCAGATGTCCTCCCATGTCGCGACCAGCTTAGCTCCCTGCTTTATCAATGTGTTAGGTCCCCATGCGTTCTTGCTGGTGACGTTGCCCGGAACCGCGTAAACGTCCCGGTTCTGCTCGATCGCGCAGCGCGCCGTCACCCGCGTCCCGCTGTGCTCGCCGGCCTCGACCACCAGCACCCCGACGCTGATTCCGCTTAACAAACGGTTGCGGCGCGGGAAATTCTGCGGCGCGGGAAACGTCCCCAGTTTGTATTCCGAAACGATCGCTCCGCCGCCAGCCATGATTTGCTCAGCCAGCGACTTGTTTTCTTTCGGATAGATCACGTCGATCCCCGTGCCCCAAATGGCAATCGTCGGGGTCTTCGCCGCAATCGCTCCCCTATGCGCCGCCGTATCCACGCCACGCGCCATGCCGCTCAAAATAATCAGCCCGCGGAGCGCCAGGTCCCGCGAAAGCATCTCCGCCATCCCCGTTCCATAAGGAGTGGGATGCCGCGTGCCCACCACCGCGATTGCCGGCTGCGTCAGAAGTTTGACGTCGCCGCGAACCCAAAGGAGAGGTGGCGGGTCGAAGATCTCTTTCAGCCGCACCGGATATGCCTCATCCGAATAAGTCAGCAGCGAAGCATTCTCCGCCCGAACGCGCTTCCATTCCTCCTCGGCATCGCGAAGCGCCTGCCCTCCGGAGATATATTGCACCGCCGTCGCGGGAAATCGCAGCGCCTCCAGATCGGTCAGCGAAAGCTCCAGAATGCGAGTCACCGACCCAACGTTTTCAACCGCTTGCAGAATGCGCCTCGGCCCGAGGCCGGGTGCGAGCGAGAGCGCAAGCCACGCCAGCTGCGTGTCATCCGGCTCCGGTTGAGGCGGCGCAACCGCGCTATCCGTCGCATTGGCGGAAACATCCATAGATACCGCTCCGAGACGCAGATCGCCCGCGCCGCGAACTACAAAAACCTGAGTGGAGTAATTGTCGCGAGAGTAGCGATATATCGGAATGGTGTCAAGCGCGGATGGGCTCAATGGGGATGGCAGCGGCGCCCACCCCTTGACAACTAGGGTAAGCGCATCTAGAGTCTAATTACCATCGACATCTAGGGGTTCAGATAAATGGCAAAGAACGACCTCCAGGGGGCACTCGACCTTCTGATTCTCAAGACCCTCTCACAACTCGGGTCGATGCACGGCTACGGCATCGTCCTGCACATCGAACGCGTCTCCGACGAACTGCTCAATGTGGAAGAGGGATCTCTCTATCCCGCACTGCACCGCATGGAGCAGAGCGGATGGGTCCGTTCTGAATGGGCGGTGACCGAGAGCAGCCGCAAGGCCAAGTTCTACACCCTCACCGCCGCCGGCAAAAAACAGCTCGCGGCAAGAGAAAAGAATTGGGACCAGGTCGTGAAGGGCGTTCAGGCGATTCTGCGCTACGCGTGAGGTAATCTATGGGATTCTTTCGCCGTATCTCCGCACTTGGTAGGCGTTCGAAGCTTAACAGCGAGATCGAAGACGAGTTTCGCGAGCATCTGCAGATGCGCATCGACGACAACCTCGCCAAGGGGATGAGCCCCACAGAAGCGGCACGCGAAGCCCGCCTGCGCTTCGGCAACCCCACCGTGATGCGCGAGCGCGTCGATGCAGAGGACACCGCCGCCGGCCTCGACAGCTTCTTTCGCGACGCGCGCTACGCGGTGCGCGGCTTCACCAAGAGCCGCGCCTTCACGGCGATGGCGATCCTCACCCTGGCGCTCGGTATCGGCGCGAACACCGCCGTCTTCCAATTAGTCGACGCGCGTGCGCCTGCGCAGCCTGCCCATCCAGAATCCGCAGGAACTGGCAGAGTTGCGCATCGCCGGCGGGAACGGGGGATTCGGCATCACCGACGGCCCGTATGCCAACTTCACCATCCCCATGTGGCAGGAGGTTCGACGCCATCACGATCCATTCTCCGGCGTCTTCGCCTGGCGCGAGGCAGACGTGCTGGTCGGAAGCAAAGTAAGTGAAGCCAGGCATGCTCACGGCCTCGAGGTCAGCGGAGAATTCTTTAACGTGCTCGGCGTCGCGCCATTGCAGGGTCGCCTGATCGAGCCACAGGACGAATCCTCATGCGAGTTGTCGAAGGTCGTCGTCAGCTATCCATATTGGAAATCGCAGATGGGCGGCGAGCCCATTACCGCAAATACGACCATCCAGGCCGAAGGCCGCTCAGTGCAGGTGTTGGGCGTCACGCCGCCGTCTTTCGCCGGACTGGTCGTCGGAGACCGCTTCGATCTGGCCTATCCCACCTGCACGCCGCCCAAGGTTCGTCCCGAGATGTTCCTCTTCAACGTCATGGGACGACTCAAGCCCGGCTGGACCATCGAGCGCGCCTCGGCCTACTTCGATGCCCTCAGCCCCGGCCTCTTCAAAGACACCGCTCCTCCCGGCTACAGCTCAGACGTTATCAATAGCTACATGTCCTTCCGGCTGGCCGCCTACCCTGCGGGCGCCGGCGTGAGCGCACTGCGCGACAACTACAACACCTCACTTCAGCTCCTGCTCGCCATCACCGGACTGGTGCTGCTCATCGCCTGCGCCAACCTCGCCAATCTGATGCTCGCCCGCACCAGCGCCCGCCAGCGCGAGATGGCCATCCGCATGGCCCTCGGAGCATCGCGCCGCCGCATCGCCACGCAACTGCTTATCGAGAGCGGCCTGCTCGCGCTCAGCGGAGCGGCGCTCGGCATCGCCCTGGCGCAGCCACTCAGCCGCCTTCTGGTTCCATCGCTCAATACCAGCCAGTATTCGATTCAGCTTTCCATCGTCACCGACTGGCGCGTGCTGCTCTTCGCCGCCGCGGTCGCGGGGCTCACCTGCATCGTCTTTGGAACGCTTCCCGCAATGCGCGCCACCCGCGTCGATCCGATCAGCTCGCTCAAGATCCGGCGAGCGCGGAACCACCGGCAGCCGCGAGCGCTTCACCATGCAGCGCCTCATGGTGGTCTCGCAGATCGCGATCTCCATGGTGCTGCTCGTCGCCGCTCTGCTCTTCGTCCGCAGCTATCGCAACCTCATGACCGTCGACCCCGGCATGAAGGAAAGCGGCATCCTGATCGGCTATTTCGGCTATCCGGCAGGGAAGATCAAGCCCGAAAACGAAGCCGCATACAAACGGCAGCTGGTCGAGGATGTGCGCAGCGTTCCCGGCGTTCAGAACGCCGCCGCAACAACCAACACTCCGCTCAACGGCGGCAGTTGGAGCCATGGCGTTCGCGTCGACTCGACCGAGGGTTCGAGCAAATTCACCTACGCCAGCCCCAGCTATTTCGCCACCATGGGCATTCCGCTGATCAGCGGACGCAGCTTCACCGCGGCAGACACCACTGACGCGCCCTTCGTCGTGATCGTGAACCAGACCTTCATCCGCAAGTATCTCGGCGGCAAGCCGCCCATCGGACAGCTGGTACACGTCCGGCCTGAGCCGCAATACCCCGAGCGCACCTATGAGATCGTCGGCACCATCGCCGACACCAAATACAACGACCTCCGCGGCGACACGCCGCCAATGGCCTTCGTTCCCATCGATCAGTTCCCGGTCACCGCACAGGGCCCGGGAATGGCCATGATGATCGCGACCAATGACGGCCCGACTGCAATAACCGCCATCCGGCACAAGATGGAAGCCGAGCATCCCGAGATGGTGATGCAGTTCGTCGACTTCCAGCAGAATATTCAGGACAGCCTGGTCGGCGACCGCATGATGGCCATGCTCTCCGGCTTCTTCGGACTGCTCGCCGCTATCTTGTCGTCGTCGGCCTCTACGGCGTGCTCGCCTACCTCATCGCCCAGCGACGCAATGAGATCGGCATCCGCATTGCCCTCGGGCGCCACCGCTGGCAGGTGATCGCGCTCGTCATGCGCGATACCGCGCTGATGCTGCTCGCCGGGACAATCGTTGGACTGCCCCTCACCCTGCTCGCGGGACGATCGGCCAGCGCCATGCTCTTCGGCCTTAAGCCTACGATCCTGCCACCCTCGGATTCGCCGTTGCGCTGCTCGCCGTGATCGCCGCACTGGCAAGCTGGCTGCCCGCACGGAGCGCAGCCAATCTCGATCCAGTCGCCGCCCTCCGTTCCGAGTAACTATTTGTTAGCGCGGATGCAAGCTATTCGGGTCATAAGGCCCCTTAGCATTCCCCGGCCCACCCACAAACTCCAGCGTCGGAATCCGCTCATCCACATCCGGCAGCGGCGGAAACGCCGCGTGCGGCTCGGCCTGGTACCAATAGGCCACGGAGTAATAATTATCCGAGCGATGATTAGCGTGACCGTGCTCGATGCTCGCCCTGATCGACTTCGTGAACGGGATCGGCGAGTCGAAATGGAAGCGGTACATGCTCGACCGTTCACCGGCGATCTCCTTACCCACAACTGGTGCACCATGCAGCAGAAAGTCCTGCGGACCCATATAACCCCACGCGCCGAGGAAGTAGTCCTCGCTGCCGGTGCCGAGAATGCTGATCGCATCGCCATCGATCTGGAACATATCGTCGCCCTCGCCAAACCAGCCATCCTGATTTTGCAGCACTGACATCGTCACGCCAATGAACTGACCATGACCCTGCGCCTCGAGCCAAACATAGTTGTCTTTGCCGTCGAGGTTGCGCTTGTAGTTCACCATCGGATCGCCGTTCTCATACCAGCTCCCCGTCCATCCATGGTTGGGCTGCGCCTGGCGGTATTGGGCATGGAAATACAGCGTGTCCTTGGCCAGCGGCTGGGCATCGACCCGGTAATCGATGTTCCAGTAGAGATGGTTAACCGAGTTCTTGCCCTCATTGGTGACCGTGATGCGCGCATGATGCGCGTAGGGCATGGGGAAGTAGCTGTTCAGCGCCCGGTCGCCCCCAGCCGACAGCATCAGCGACTCCCAGCGGTAATACAGGCCATTGCCAAGGCCGAAGAAGTCGCCGATCGGCGTCTCCACGCTGGGCGTGCTCTCGCCGTCCCAGTACATGCGCAAGACGATGCGCTTCAACGCATACGGCTCGTTATCGTCAATCGTGAACCAGATGTGCGAGACCATTCCCGGACCATCGACATCGAGCACGGTCATCGTCTGGCCGGGTGAAATGGTGCGCGCGTCCGCATTGCCGCCAGTTGATTCAGCGCTGGATGAGCGGTGCAGTGTGTACGTCTGCTGCCGGGTTGGGTCCGGCATCCAACCGGGAAGTTGAGCAGAGGCGGGTATTGCGGCGGCCAGCAATACAGAAGTAAACAAGAAACGGGGTTTGTTCATGACCGCGCAATTATAAGGTTTCTTTCCTCTGCCTGATGCCCGAAAAAGCCACCGCGCCCAATATCGAATGAAGCCCGCCGCTTGCCTCCGGTTTCGATATAGTCTGTACTCGCATGAAAAACACTCGAATCGCACATGCTCCCGGCATCACGATAGTAATTCTCATTATCGCGGTAGCTGCACTCCCTTGTTTGGCCCAGACACCCGCGCATCACTCATCAGATATGACCCAAGTCAAGCCCGAGACAGTCGGATTCTCAAGCGAACGCCTCGAAAATCTGCATGCCCTTATTCAGGGCGAGATCGACCAGAAGCAACTGGCCGGCGCCGTCACCATACTCGCCCGCCACGGCAAGATCGTCGACTACCGCACCTACGGCCAACGCGACATCGCCACCAGCGCGGCAATGACGAAGGACGTCATCTTCCGTGACTACTCCATGACTAAGCCGGTCACCGGCGTCGCCATGATGATCCTTTATGAAGAAGGCAAGTGGCTGCCCTCAGACCCGATCTCAAAATACATTCCTCAATTCGCACACCTCAAGGTCTTCAAGGGAGTCGATGCCGAGGGCAAGCCAGTTCTTGTCGATCCCGACCATCCTCCAACGATGCGCGAACTCATGTCGCACTCCGCCGGCTTCTCCTACGGCAATGGCCATACCGTGGTCGACGCCATGTATCACGACCAGAAAGTCATGCAATCGGCCAACCTGCAGGAGATGATCGACAAGCTCGCCACCATTCCGCTCAATTACCAGCCCGGCAAGGGCTGGACTTACAGCGTCTCCATGGATATCGAGGGATACATCGTCGAAAAGCTCTCCGGCCAGACGCTGCCGGACTTCATGCGGGACCATATCTTCCTTCCGCTGGACATGAAAGACGCCGGCTTCTTCGTTCCGCAGGAAAAACGCTCGCGTTTCGCAACAAACTACCGTGACGACCCGCAAGGCAACTTCGTCCCCGTCCAAACCGCTGGCGGACCACCCACCGACTACACAACTCAGCCCACGATGCCCTCCGGCGGAGGCGGCCTCGTCTCGACCCCCGAAGACTACTATCACTTTGCGCAAATGCTCGGCAACGGCGGCGAATTCGATGGCAAGCGCATCCTCTCACCCGCCACGGTCAAGCTGATGACCTCCAATCACCTCCCGCAAAACCTCCTCACCGGCGAGTTCGGCATCGGCCAGCACATCATGCGACCTGGCTTTGGCTACGGCTTCAACTGCGCCGTGGTCTACGATCCGGCCGACGCTGCCCTGCCCGACGGCAAAGGAACTTTCTTCTGGGACGGCGCGGCCGGCACCTGGTTTTGGGTCGATCCAACCAACGATATTGTCTTCGTTGCGATGATCCAGCGAATGACCAGTCCCGACAATCACAGCCTGCTCTACCGCAGCCACGCCACGGTCTACGGAGCGCTCGTCGATCCTTCAAAGTAGCGGCTTGAGAAAGGATTTTTAATTGGCAAATTACTTGACAAAATCATCTATATTGGTTGATCATTGTCGATAATGCCGCCGCACGATCCCATCGCGTCTGGGCTCTCAAACGATGCAGCGAGTTTTCGGCGCTTCAACCGGATGTACACACGGTACATCGGCACCCTGAACGAAGGACTGCTGAACAGCGAATATAGTCTGGCCGAGGCGCGCGTCCTCTACGAGTTGGCGACTCACACTTCGCCCAAAGCCGGCGAGATCGCCGAAGAGCTGGGGATAGATCCCGCATATTTAAGCCGCATGCTGGGAAAGTTCGAACGTGACGGTCTGTTACGCCGCAAGGCTTCCCAGACCGATGGCCGCTACGCCGACCTGAAGTTGACCGCACAAGGCAAGGCGGCCTTCAAAAAGCTCGACACGCTTTCGCAGGAACAGGCCTGCGGCATTCTTCAAACTCTTCCGCCAACCGCCCGGACGGAGCTCATCGGCTGCATGCAGAGTATCGAAGGCATTCTCGGAGCGACCGGCCAAAATAAGTCGCCGTTCATCCTTCGACCCCACCGCGTCGGAGATATGGGGTGGATTGTTCACCGCGAAGGCCTCGGCTATGCAGAGCAGTACGGATGGGACGAGTCGTTCGAAGCTCTGGTGGCGAGGATCGCGGACGACTTCCTTACTAACTTCGATCCCAGGCGCGAACGCTGCTGGATCGCCGAAGTCGATGGCCAAAACGTCGGGCACATTTTTTTGGTGAAGCATCCCTCGCAGCCGCATACTGCCAGGCTTCGCCTCCTCTTTGTCGAGCCATGCGCGAGAGGCAAGGGCCTGGGCGACGCACTGGTCAAGGAATGCGTCCGCTTCGCCCATGCGGCCGGTTATCAAAGAGTCGTCCTTTGGACTCAGAGCATTCTGACCGCCGCGCATCGCATCTACGAACGTGCGGGCTTCCGCCTGGTGAAGGAAGAACCTCACCATAGCTTCGGCCACGATCTCATTGGACAGGAATGGGAGTTGGAGCTGACGTAAGGCGTAAGCCATCATTCACACTCACCGCACCTATTCGGCGCTCGGAGCCACCACGTACACTGGTAAGTGAACATCTTGCCTTCCCGACGACTGAAGCTTGCCGCCATCGACTTCCTGAATCCCGCTCCACTGATGTGGGACTTCGAACACGAGCCCGAGAAATCCCGGCTCGCCGAGCGCTACGATATCCATTACTCCACGCCCTCCCGTTGCGCCGAGGATCTCTTCACCGGAGTCGCCGACATCGGCCTGGTACCCGCCGCCGCCTTCGCAATCGATCCAACGATGCTCATTCTTCCCGGATGTGCAATCGCTTCAAAGGCGCGCATCCGCTCCATCATCCTCGTCACCCGCGAAGACGGCCCCGAAGCGGCCAATACGATTGCCCTCGATACCTCATCGCTCACCTCCGCGACGTATACCGAGATCCTATTTCGCAAGTATTGGAATCCGGAGGCAAAGTTCATTCCATTCGCTCCCGAACTCGACGCGATGCTCACCGCGGCCGATGCCGCCCTGCTCATCGGCGATCCCGCATTACTCGCCCTTGAAGACAGCCAGGCACGCCTCGACCGCACGGGCGAAACTCTGCTTTACTACGATCTCGGCCATGAGTGGATGGAGCGCACCGGGGTCCCATGGGTCTCAGCCTTCTGGGCGATCCGCGGCGCAGCGGCGAAGGAGTTGTCCTTCCCCCGCGAGGCCCTTATCGCGGATTTTGTGGCCTCGCGCAACCATGGCTTCGCCCATACTGAAGATCTGGTCGAGGAATGGTCGGAACGCATTGCCGTGCCCAGAACAATCATCCGCACCTACCTCACCGAGAATATCCACTACATCCTCGACGAAAGCTGCATGGAAGGACTGAAGACCTTCTACCGGTACGCCGCCGAGTGTTCGATTTTGCAGCCTGTTCCGGAGTTGCGCCTGTTATAAAACTCACTGGCCGTATTAAACAGCGACTTGGCCCTCGCGGATAGTGTCCAATAGCTGTGATGGCGACAAACACACCGGCGAAATCCGCGGCGCCTGCCGCTGCCAAACATGCGGCGAGCCATACCCATCATTCGCTGCTGCCACACTGGCTCACACAGCTGGGCGGCCTGGGACTCTTCACTGTTGCGGCCATCGACTCCTCTCCGATTCCCCTGGCGATTCCCGGCAGCACCGATCTGCTGTTGCTCTTGCTGGTTTCGCGCCACGGAAACCCATTCCTGCTGGCTGCCTGCGCCATCGTTGGGAGCGGTATCGGCGGCTACCTCACCTGGAGTGCCGGTAAGAAAGGTGGAGAGGCCGTACTGAAACACTCCGTGCCTGCTCGTTATCGAGCCCTGATTGAGCGCTGGACCAACGAACATTCCGTGCTGTCGGTCATGGTTCCTCCGCTGCTGCCGCCGCCAATTCCGCTTACGCCTTTCCTTCTCGCTGCCGGCGCTCTCGGAGTCTCATGGCGCCGCTTCCTCGTTTCGTTCTGTCTCGCGCGCGTTGCTCGCTATGGGCTGGTCGCCTGGGCCGGCGTAGTTTACGGACGCAGAGTAGTCCGGTGGTGGAGCAATACTCTGGCTGGATGGTCCAGCGTGATCGCGTGGACCTTTGCCGTCCTGCTCATCGGCGGCATCGTCGTCGGCATCTGGCAGTATCGTCGTCAACGGCGGGCCGCGCTTGAAGCGCCGAGAGACGCAGTCCCGGCCAGTTGAGACTGCCGTGCAAAATTTTTCCTAAATCTCCCAGCGCAGCAGCGAAGCCCCAACCGTGAATCCGGCCCCGACCGAAGCGATAAGTATCAGGTCACCCTTATTCAATCGATCTTCCGTTCGAGCGGTGTCCATCGCCAGTGGAATCGTCGCCGCGGTAGTGTTCCCATAGCGGTCGATGTTGATTACCACCTGGTCATCTGTGAGCCCCAGTCGATCCGCGCAGGCCTCAATGATCCGCTTGTTCGCCTGGTGAGGAATGAAGCGCTTCAGATCGGCAACCTTGACGTTATTGCGCGCCAACAGGTTCTCGCAGGTCTCCATCATCTTGCGCACCGCGTATTTATAGACCGCCTGGCCGTCCTGATGGACGTAATGCATTTTGCTCGCAATCGTCTCGGGCGAGGTCGGATGCAAACTGCCGCCACCGGGCATGTAGAGAGAGTGGCCGCCCGATCCGTCGATCTCATGCAGATAGTCGATCAATCCCGTTTCACTCTCGGCAGCCGGCTCGATCAATACCGCCCCCGCCCCATCGCCAAAAAGAATGCAAGTGGTGCGATCGCTGTAGTCCAGGATTGACGACATCTTGTCCGCGCCAACGACCAGCACTTTGGAGTGAGCGCCAGACTCGACGAATTTCGCTCCAACCTGCAAGGCATAGACAAATCCCGAACAGGCCGCCGACAGGTCAAATCCCCAGGCCCCGCGTGCGTGCAGCTTGTCTTGCACCAGGCATGCGGTGGCGGGAAAGAGCATGTCCGGCGTCACCGTAGCGACGATGATCAATTCGACTTCACTCGCCGAGATGCCGCGCTCTGCCAGGCACCGAGTCGCCGCCTCGACTGCCAGATCGCTGGTCGCGACGTTGGCTTCGGCAATGTGCCGCTCGCGAATCCCCACCCGATCCACAATCCACTGGTCGGAGGTATCGATGATCTTCTCGAGATCGAAATTCGTCAGAACTTTTGGGGGAACATAGGTGCCGAGGGCACTGATCTTTGCGCGCCGTGACACGCGCCCGGGTAGGCTCAATTGGGGCTCTCCACTTGCTGAAGACACTGCCCGTATTCTCTCCGACCAAAGGCGGCCCTGTCCATGTTTTGACTACAGAGCGCACGGAGGGCACAAAGCCCACGAATTTCTCTGTGGGCTCTGTGTTCTCGGTGGTGAGGGCTAGTTATTCCGCAAAGCCAACATCGGATTAATTCGTGACGCCCGCCGCGCCGGGATATACCCGGCCAGCAATGCCACCACGATCAAGAGCAGCACAATGGCCGCGAAGGTCGGCGGATCCGTGGGAGCAGTCCCGAAGAGCAAAGACGCGATCAGGCTGGCGACGCCAACCGAGGCCAGAGTACCAACGGCAATGCCAATGGCCGCCATCCCGATCGTCTTGGCAATCACTCCCAACTGCACACGTCCCCGCGTCGCGCCGAGCGCCATGCGAATGCCAATCTCCTGGGTCCGCTGGGTCACTGAGTAGGAGATCACCCCATAGATTCCAAGCGAAGCCAGCAGCAACCCCAGCCCAGCAAAGACGCCCACCAGCAGCACAAAGAATCGCCGAGGCGAAACTGCATGATCGACCAGCCCCTGAATCGGCTTGAACTCCGTCGCCGGCTGGGCAGGATTGATCGATCGCAGCGTGGCCATCACAGCCGGCGCGAGCGTCTCCGGCGGCAGCTTGCTGCGGATGACAAGATTCGCGCCCTCCGGCCCTTGCTGGCTCGCGGGCAGATACATCTGCCAGCCAGCGGCGCTCTCCGCACTGCTCTCATGAACGTCGGCCACCACGCCGATGACGCGGACTTCGTCCTTACCTACTTGCGCCATGCGCCCGACCGGGTCTTCTCCGGGCCAAAGTTTGTTGGCTACGGTTTGGTTGATGACGACGACCAGTTGATCCTTCGGACCATCACTCCAGGCAATGTCACGCCCCGCAACCAGCCGCATGCCGATCGCCTTCAAATACCCCGGCGAAACGATGTAGACGAAGGTGCCCTGAAGATAATCTTTGGGATAATCCTTGCCCTTAACCGAGATACCCCAACTGCGGTTCCGGCTGAGCGGCAGGTTGTCGCTGATTCCCGCCGTCTCGACGCCAGGAATCGCTTCCACGCGCCGCACCACTTCCTGCCAGATCGCATTTCTTTTTGCGCCGTCAGCATTTCCGTCGTAATCGACACTGATCGCTGCCGCCTGGCTCGGTTGAAAGCCCAGATCAACATCAAGCACTCGCAGGAAACTTCTCAGCAACAAACCAGCGCCCACCAGCAGGACGCAAGCCAGCGCGACCTCCGAGATCACCAGAACCGAGCGCATCCGGTCATGCTTCCGTCCCGCGCTGGTCCCATGCCCCGAATCCTTGAGCACCTCCTGCAAGTTGCCGCGCGAGATTCGTAACGCGGGCACAGTGCCGAAGAAAACCGCAGCGGCGACTGCGATGAGCACCGTCCAGCCAAGCGCCGCGCCGTCCACGCGGACGCTGCTCAGCAGCGGCAGGGCGATCGATCCCTGGTGAGCCAGCCACGTGATGACGGCAAAGGCGATACCCAGGCCCAGCACCGCACCAACGCCCGACAGAACCAGGCTCTCAGTCAGCAGTTGGCGAACCAGCCTCCCGCGCCCGGCGCCAAGCGCGCTACGCATGGCAAACTCCTTGCCGCGCGCGGCAGCCCGCGCCAGAAGCAGGTTCGAAAGGTTCACGCAGACGATCAGCATGATGAGCCCAACCGCGCACCACAGCGCGATCAGCGACCTCCGCAGGCTGCCGCTGACATATTCCTTCATGCCAAACAGACTCGCCGTGTAGCCGCCGTACTTGTTGTACTCGGGATGCTTCAAATCGATATCGAGCTTGGGAAATAGACTGTCTGCCTCCGCCTGGGCCTGGCCTATCGTCACGCCCGGCCTGAGCCGCCCCATCAGCGCCAGATCGTTGCCGTCGTCCTCATAGTCAGCCATGATGTAAGGCACAAAAACGTCCACTTTAGAGCCCGGAGCAAAGACTGCGCCGAAGTCAAAGCTCTCCGGCAACACCCCGACAACCGTCACCGGCTTGCCATTGTCGCCAATGTTGATCGCTTTCCCAACGATGGAGGGATCTCCGCCAAGCTGCCGCTTCCAGAACGGATACGTCACCAACACCACTGGCGATGCGTTGTGCAACGATTCCTCGGCGCGAAACAGCCTTCCCATCGCCGGCGCCACGCCCAATGTCTGGAAGAAGTTATCCATCACCAACAGACCGGTTACGGGCACCGGCACACCGTTCCCCATGAGCTTGAAGTTGTCCGGGCCGGTAAAGGCGAAATACCCAGTCACATCTTGAAAGGACTTGTTCCGCTCCCGGTATTCCTTGCTGGCGTCGGCGGAATAAGTCCTGCAAGACTCGCCGCAGGTCGGATGTGCGGCCGTGATCCGCACCAACTCCTGAGGATTCGGAAACGGCAGCGGCCGCAGCAAAATCGTGTTCACCACGCTGAAGACCACAATATTCGCCCCGATGCCAAGACTAAGAATCAGCACCGCAACAATCGTGAAGGCGCGATCGCGGCCAAGCGTGCGAAAGGTAAAGCGCAGGTCCTGCAGCAGGACATCGAGCCACGGCAGCCCACGCGTCTCGCGGTGATCCTCCTTCGCCTGCTGCACTCCGCCAAATCGCAGCATCGCCTGACGCCTGGCCTCCTGCGGAGACATCCCGCGGCGCAGATTTTCCTCGATGGCGAGCTCCAAATGGTTGGCGACCTCAACTTCGAGGTCGGCGTCGCGCGTTTGCTTGCCAAAGAAAGACAGAATGCGACCGACCGCTTCCCGAATGGCTCCCATTACTTTTCCCCCTCCATCGACATTGCCAGCACGCGTCCCATCACCCCCGAGAGCCGGTTCCAATAGGCCGCGTCCTCGGTCAACTGCTTGCGGCCGCTCTTGGTGATCGAGTAGAACTTCGCCTTGCGGTTGTTTTCCGAAGTGCCCCACTTGGCGGCGATCCATCCGCGCTGCTGCAACCGAACCAGAGACGCGTAGATAGTGCCTTGGTTGAGCAGCACCTCGTCCCCACTGATCTGTTCAATGCGCCGGGCGATGCCGTAACCGTGAAGCGCGCCCATGGCGGCCAGTGTTTGCAGGACCATCAGGTCCAGGGTGCCTTGCAATAGGTCGAGCTTCGGGGCCATTTCGTTACTCCTGTGCGATCGCCACATCAGTAGCGCACTTATGTGGTTTTACCACAGGAATAGATTTGACGGAAACCCGGCGATTCTGACCTACCGTAACCAATTATTTGGGTCGGATGACCTGGAAGCGGACCGAGTATCCAAAGCCGATGAAGTGGTCGGGCGCCGCAGATGAAAGCCCAAAGCCAGCGTGAAAATCCAGCTGCTGATGTGGCGAAATCTTGTACGACGTGCCGAAATCGATGATGTTCTGCGGCCCTCCCCGCTGAGGAAATGAGCCGGAGTATTCCACCCACGCATCCCACGGCGAGGTCAGCTGCCGGTCGAAATAAACACTGCCCTGCCCGGTAACGTTTCGCTTCGTGCCCCCGTTTAAGGCAGCTTGAGTCGGCCACGCCACAGAAAACATCCCCGCAACCGTCCAGTTCTTCGATAACCCGCGCGACCAGGGCAACTGCACCATCGGATCGTACCCATGGCTCGATATCGCGTTTGCTCCCGTCGGAAAACTGACTGAAGGAATGAGCGACACATCAAACTTCCCCTTCGTCGGTCCCAGCTGTTGCTTGAAACCAAGGCTCATATCGCCGAGGCCGGTCGCCTCACCAGCCCCCGTCGCGAGATTCCAGTAATAATCCGGAACCATATAGCGAAGCTCGGTCTTGCGGGCAATGCCAAATCGAATCGACGTCTCGGGAAGATCGTAGGTCTCTTGGCCTCCAGCGCTCGTCTCCTGAAAACCGTTCTCAAACTGCAGGCTTCCGCAAGGAACGACAATGCTCGAACTCGTGATCTGAGGGCGATCAGTGGATATCGTGCTCGCCGCATCGCTGCCGCACGTCGGCTTCTGCGCCAGGCCGGCGGACGTTCCAGCGACCACCGCAACTATCAAAACGCCGAGATCACGAAGCATCCAGAGAATAGTAACTGGGAAAGATTGGAGCCGCGCATCACTGCGGCTCAGGTCGCATGCGATCGCTTTCGCGAGTTCCTCCACATCAGCAGAATGATCCCAGCCGCGATCAGCGACGGTATCGTGAGCGTCAGCAAGCCATGCTGGTAGTCTCCCGTCAGGTCCTTCGCGATCCCCATCCAATAAGGCCCAATGAAGCCGCCAAGCATGCCCAGCGTATTCATCGCCGCGATGCCGGCGGCCATAGTCTTGCCTTTGAGGAATGTCGGAGGGATCGCCAGCAGCGGCCCCTGCAGCGAGCTGTAGGTGATCACTGTAACCGCCAGGGCAGGCACCGCCAGCCACGGACGCATCGTCAGACCCCCCACCGCGTACCCTGCCGCAATCATGAGAAACGGAACAATGACATGCCAGTGCCGCTCCCTCGTGTTATCGGAGTGCATGGCATTGAGAATCATGGCGAGCGCACCCAGCAGGCCCATGCCCGCTATAAGAAAGCCAACATTCGTAGTGCTGAGCCCCGTCACCTTCTGCAGAATGGCGGGCGCCGAGAACTGATAGGCATAACTAAGCCCAAGCATGCAGAGAAAGACCAGGCCGATCTGCAACACGCGCGGATCAAGCAACGCACGGATCACATCGTGAGTGTGTCCGCCGGATGCAGTGTCGACATGAATTCTCGTCCAGCAGCCACTCTCGCTCGCTCGGCTCAAGCCATTTAGCATCGGCAGGAGTGTCCGGCAAATGAAGAAAGAAAACAACGCTGAGTACGATCGCCGGCAAGCCCTCAACCAGAAAAAGCCACTGCCAGCCCGCCAGCCCAAGCCTCCCCTGCAGGTTCAGCAGCGCCCCGGCGATGCTGCCCATAACCACTGAGCTCAGCGGCAAAGAAATATAAAAGCGGCTGATGGCGCGCGCGCGCATCTCCGGCGGAAACCACTGCATGAGATAGAAGACGACCCCAGGAAAGAAACCAGCCTCCGCCATGCCCAGCAGAAAGCGCATGACATAAAACTGCGGAGCCGTCTTCACAAACATCATCCCGATGGCCAGCAATCCCCACGTCAGCATGATGCGCGAAAGCCAGCGCCGCGCCCCAAAGCGAACCAGCAGCAGATTCGAAGGCACCTCACAAGCCGCATAGCTCACAAAGAAAAGCCCCGCGCCAAAACCGTAGACCGTCGCGCTGAAGTGCAGGTCCCGATTCATCTGCAGCGACGCAAAGCTGATGTTGATGCGGTCCATAAACGCAGTGCCGTAGCCCAGCGCGATCAGCGGAATCAGCCGCCAGCTCGCTTTGCGCACCGCGGATTTACCTATCCGATGATTCTCGGAAATGACAAGAACGTCAGGAACGGATGGCTCGATGACCGACATGCGCGCCTTTCTTGCGACGAACCGGACGATGCCCCTCTATTCGCTTATTCAGGATCGTGTTGTCCGGGAGGATACCATCGTTCCGCCTGAAGTCCGGCGGAAAAAGCTAGGCCTTCCGGTGCCACCTTCAGTTCCGAAACGGCTCGATACGCCTGATCGATCGCGCAGTCGGTGTAGGCATAAGCATCCGCGTCGGCATTAGCGATCGCAATTCGCCCAAAGGGTTGGCGCGCCGCCACGCAGGGCTGAGGCCCTCCGTCAAGCCAGAACGGGTCCCACAACGAGTTGTATTGATACGCGTAGCCATGCGGCCAGCGATTGACGGTGATAGCAGCGATGTCATTAGCCGGGTCGAACCCACCATCGCCAAGGCTCCGCGCAAGCTGCAGCCGAATGTTCCGCTCGAACTCATCGAACGGCGTCACATAAAGCTGCGCGCGTCCAGCCCGATGCTGCAAGCGACTCGGTAACCCAGGCTGGCAGGGAAAGCGATGCATCGTCAGCACGATCGGCTGATCGGGCTTCGTCGTCGCATGGTACTCGCCGATGTTCACTCGCTGGTCGAGGCTGACATTGGTGAAATAGCTCCCCGGCGCATAAGTCGAACCCGCCTTCAGCTTCACAAACGGCTGCCATTGCCGCAACGCAACGTTTGTATAAACGATCGGCACCTTCTCCGCCGATTGCAACGCCGCAGCCTGCGCGGCGGGTAGTTCTGAGTTGATGTAAGGAATCATCGTGTGCCAGCAGGCCAGAATGCAGTGCCCAGCGCGCACGGTCGCAAGCTTCCCTTGCTGCGAATAAGTGATCTCGACCTCCGTTGCCGTCGCGGGGTCGCCCAGATGCTTCACTTTCACCACAGTGCTGCTTAATCGGATTCGCACCGGGTTGCCCGCCCTATCGAGCCGGTCATACTTCACCTGCGCCGTAACAATGTCTTGCGCGCTGCTGCCGGGGATAGCATCCGGGATCTGACTCCGCACCAGCAACCGCGCGATTGAGGCGTTGCCATCCGGAAAGTGGAAGAAATACTTCTCCGCCTCTTCATTCGGAATCGCATCCCGCCCCATCCCCGGGCCAGCCCCCGGGGCGAGCTTCAGCCCATCGAAACCCGGCAACCCCAGACCCCACGCATCCTGCGCCGAGACAGCATCGATTCCCAATCCATACAGCGGCTGCGGATATGCCTGCAGCACAGCAACGACCTGCGGGTCCACCTTCCAAAGATCGGTGAGAAAGCTGGCATAGCTCATCCGCGCCAGCCTGGCTTTCTTCTCATCGGAAGAAAGGCCCGGCATCAAATCTCTCTCCGATTCAAAAAGGCCGTGAAGATCGGCCTTGGCCTTCTCATTTAGCGGCGCGTCGCTCGAAAAGCGCTTCCAGATGTCCGCAGCGCTGGTCGCCGAAGCCTTGCCGCCATAGATCGGCGCCGGATTCACCACCAGCTTGTCGGCGCCAAAGGTCTCCTTATCGAAGAAGATCTTCGGCTCAAGTCCAAGCGAGGGAAACAGCTTCTTGTCGGAGACGCGCGAAAAGCTCTCGACATCGATACCCAGCGCATCGACCACTCCTTTCGCCACTGGCGAATAAGGCTCAGGACTCTCAATCGCATAAGTGCCGCCAAAGCCAAGCATCTTCGTGCCACTGACATTGAACTCATTCCGCTTGGCATGGCCACCAAAATCGTCAAGCGGATCGAGGATCAGGACCCGCGCACTCGGCCCCGCCGCCTGCCGATAGAATCGCGCCGATGCCAGCCCGCTAATGCCGCAACCAACGACGACCAGATCATAGCTCTCGCCTGTCGACTCAGCCGCGCCCGCGTGGTCCCAGAAGTTGCCGTCCCGCACCGCATGGGCCACGGTATACGAGCCCTCATACAGGCCGCGCATCCCCGTCTTCTCCGGCGGATAATACCCCGCAGCATTCTGCGCCTCGCCCGACGTGCCACTCATCTGCGCGTGCAGCCCATGAGGCATCGCAGCAGCGCCAATACTCATCGCCACACCATTCATGAAATCGCGGCGCGTAATATTGCGCCCCATGCCAAGCTCTTTGTCGCTATAGGTCATTACTTCCTCGATGAGTTATGAAAGCAGGGCCTTGGCGGCATCATCGCCGGTGCCGATCGCGCCATCCATGAATCCCTGCGAGTCCTCAGAGAGATGTTCGCCCGCGAAGAGCACCTTGCCATGCGGCTGATGCAGCAGGGGCCTGATCGTGAACCACTGCCCCGGATGATAGATCGCATACGCGCCATGCACCCACGGGTCCCACTGCCAGGCCTTCGCATGGGTGGTCATCACCGCTTTCTCCGCGAGCGGCGAAACGTAAACCAAGTCCTCGGTCACGATCTGCTGCCGCCGGGCATCGGTCTGCGACGCAAGCACATCGGCCCTGTCTCCCACCGCATACGAACACAGAATGCCCATCGGACCCAGCCTGCCCCTGCGTGGTATGGAAGTACTCATGCGACGTTTCATCGCTCATCAGCGCAAAATTCTCTGCCGGCCAAAAGCGTTCACGACAGAGGATCTGCGTCTTGATGATGCGGCAGTACTCGAGTTCTTCAGCTGCGCGCGCCTTGGCCGCGGGAAGCGGCGGATCAAATTGAATCGACGGAATCACCGACGAAGGAGCAGCAAAGATGCATGTATCAGCGGTGAACTTGTCCTGGGCCGTCGAAACGGTCACCATGCCGGCCTTTTGCGCAATGCTCACCACCGGAGAATTCAGGTGCACCGCGCCAGCAGGCAGCTTCGCGACGATTGCCTCGACAAGTTTGGTGTTCCCGCCGAGAACGTGGAAATCCATCTCGTCGGTATCGTCGGGATTCATGTAGTCCGCTCCCGCATAGGAGCTGCCCTCAACCAGCGCCGAAGCATCGCGCATCGACTCCCCAATATCGGTGCTGTCGATGATCTCGCGAATCCGCAAGTCTTCCGGAGTAAAGCCGATCTTCCGCAGCCACGCATACCAGTCGTAGTTGTCGAGCCGCTTGTAGTCTTCGGGGCCGTAATGCTTGTATTCCTCGGCAAACTTCTTAAACGCCGCGCGCGCCGTCTCAGAGAACTGCCAATCGCCCGGCTTCTTCACCTGCCCGGCAATCAACAGCCACAGGCGAAAAGCATGAGGCTCCAGCTGGACATTCAACTCTTTGCATAAATCCAGAATGTGGTGCTGGTCCTTGCCGATCCACTCGCCACCCATCTCACAGACCAGCTCCGGAGCTTCTGGAAATCGATACGACCAGGCGCGTCCGCCAGGACGGTCACGGGCCTCAACGACGGTGACCTTCCAACCCGCTTGATTCAACCGGTAAGCCGCCGCGAGCCCGGCCAGCCCCGCTCCCACGACAATGCAGGAGTGAGTGGGCTTCGCCAACGCATAGTGGCTCAACGGCAGACTCAACGCCGCCATCGAGCCCAGGCGCACAAAGTCGCGGCGATTCAATTCCCGTGGAATCTGCTTCAACAATCAACCTTCCGAAGCTATCTCTGCACGTTAGATTTCGTGCTTAGTCTGGAGTCAGAATATAGAAAGCTGCGCCTCTTTGCATGTTTGAAGGAGTGTTGATGTTAGCGTTGAGCGAGCCCGTGCAGCTTGCCTGGCAAACGCATTTCCTTTGACTTTGGGCCGAAAAACAGCTAGTTTATCAGTATCACTATACGGCTGAAGCGCTCTCTGTGAAGTAAGCCATATAGCCTCATCGGAAACAAGTAACTTCGAAATCTTGGCGTTTGCCACATAGGATGTGGAGGTGCAGCCGTGAATCTCGCTAGCAACAGCGATGGTTACAGCGACGGTTGTAGTAGCCTCGACCATCATCACCAACCCCGTTCGGGGAACGATCTTCTCTGCCGCTCTTTCATCGTGACCGCGCGCAGCTGGCGCAGCGAACCCGTGCCCCAAGGCGTCGCCGGCATCTTCTGCCGCCAGCGCTGGTTCACTCGCTACGCCCGCAGCGAGTGTCGTTGGTGCTTCTCCTTCTAGTTCCGCATTTGCAATGCCCCGGCTATAACGAACCGGACGCATCCCTGCAACCGCATTCGAACAAAAGGATAGAAGCCTATGCACTCCCTCTTGGAAAAAGAACTCGCCACTTATGAATCCCGCACCCCCTCCTCGCGCGAAGCTCTGAAAAAAGCCCAGCCCCGCATGCCGCTCGGCGTAGCCAGCAACTTCCGCAGCTACGAGCCCTGGCCGCTCTACATCAAGGACGCGAAGGGCACCCACATTCACGATCTCGACGGCAACGAATACATCGATTTCAACCTCTGCTTCGGCGCGCTCATGGCCGGCCATTGCCATCCCGCCGTCGTCAAAGCAGTCCAGGAACGGCTCGAAACCGGAACCATGTACGGCATGCCGCACACCCTCGAGTTCGACCTCGCCGACGAAATCTGCCAGCGCTTCCCCATGGACCAGGTGCGCTTCGGCTCCAGCGGCACCGAGGTCACGATGCACGCCATCCGCCTCGCCCGCGGATTCACCGGCCGCGACAAGATCATCAAAATGGAAGGCGGCTATCACGGCGTGCATGACTCGGTGCTCGTCAGCATGAAGCCCAAGCCCGAACTGCGCGGCCCCGACGACCGTCCCACCCAGGTCCCCGCTGCCTCCGGCATTCCCATGGACACCGTGAAACACACGCTCGTCGCGCAGTTCAACGACCTCGCCCAGGTCGAGCGCCTCTTCGCCGAAAATCCCAACCAGATCGCCTGCATCATCGTCGAGCCGATCATGATGAACATCGGCGTCTGCATGCCCGTCGAGGGCTATCTCGAAGGCCTGCGCGAGATCTGCACCCGCGAGGGCGCGCTGCTAATCTTCGACGAAGTCAAGACCGGGGCCAAGCTCGGACGCGGCGGCGCTTGCGAATACTTCAACATCAAGGCCGACCTCATCACCCTCGCCAAATCCATCGGCGGAGGCTTCCCGCTAGCCGCTTTCGCCGCCAGCAAAGAAGTGATGGACATGATCGCCCAGCACAAGGTCTTCCACGCCGGAACCTACGCGACGAACCCGCTGGTAATGGCCGCCGGCCTCGCCACCTTCCACGAAGTCCTCACCCCCGAGGGCTACGCCCACGTCGGCATGATCAGCGACGCGCTCGTCGACGGCTACAACCAGATCCTCAAGACTACCTCGATCGAGGCCTACGTCGAAAGCGCCGGAGCCAACGGCGCACTCCTCTTCTACCCAAAGAAGATCCGCAACTTCCGCGAATGGCAAAAAGTCGACATCGACCTCTGGAAGCTCTACTGGTTCGGCATGATCAACCAGGGCGTAATGGCCCAGCCCTTCTGGTGGGACGAGCAGTGGACAATCTCCATGGTCCACTCCCTCGCCGACGTCGACAAACACCTCACCGCCTTCGAAAAACTTGCGCCATCAATCGAACAAATGCAGTCCGAATCCAAACTCCAAACCGTCAGCTAGGAAAAGCAGCGGCCAACTCTCGCTCTTGTAGGGGCACGGCTTCACCCGTGCCATAAGAGCAAACGGGCCAAACCGGCTTTAGCCGCTGAGGGAAATGGTCGGGCGATTGGGCTGTAGTGCGGGATAGGTCTAGGCTCATTCGATGGGGCAAATATTTCACAATGACGGAGTTGTCTGTTGGCTATAAATAGGCGAGCTGCACTGACTATAGGCGTTGTATATGGAATGCTGGTCTTTATCGCGGTCGCCCCGATGTATTTATTCTCGTTCCAGCAATCGCAGCCGTTGTTCTTAAAGATTGCCGGAGGCTTGTACACTCTTACCTTGTTGCCTGCAGCGATCTGCGCCATCTGGCTTAAGAGAGCAGGCGGGAGCTGGATGATTATGGTAGCCGCGCTGAGCGCGATCGCCTTATCGGTCAGGAAATCACTCGCTATCAAAGATCTGATCGGCTTTTTGTGCTTATCATCGGCGTGCGGATATTGATAGCGAGCATTCCTGCCGTGATTGGCCTGATGATACTGAAATCTGAAGGGAATTGACTTTGCCGCGCGTTCAACGACCTTAAGTCTCAGCGGAAATTTCAACCACCAACCTACGTCTAAGAAAGAAGCCCTGCGTTGCCAGCCACCGCGGGTTAATATTTGAAAATCAGCAAGCATCAAGACTCCAAAGTTCCCAAGGCCAGCGGAGGCAAGTGGGCAAAACCATCGCATTCGGACACAAGTCCGGTCTCAAACGCGTCCTCGGCCGCAAAGACCTGGTGCTGCTGTTCGTCGTCGCAGTCGCGAACCTCAACATGGTGCCGCCGATCTCGGCCTCCGGCCCCATCACCATCTGGCTCTGGATCATCGCCCTAAGCTGCTTCTTCTGGCCCCAAGGCGCGGCCGTCACCGAACTCTCCCAGAAATGGCCCGGCGAAGGCGGCATCTACCTCTGGGCCAAGCGCAGCTTCGGCGAAAAACACGGCTTCCTCGCCGGCTGGTGCTACTGGCTCTCCAACGTCTTCTATCTGCCCACCGTCATCCTCTCCTGCATCGGAGTCGGCCTCTACGTCGGCGGCCCCAGCATCCAGCGCCTCGAACACAGCCACGTCTTCACCGGAAGCGTCTCCATCGGCATCATCGTCTTCCTCATGCTGCTGAATATCCGCGGCCTGTCGCTCGGCAAGTGGATCAACAACCTCGGCGGAGCGGGAACCATCGCCGGCGGCGCAATGATCTGCTACCTCGCCTACGTCACCGCCACCCATCACGGCAGCGCCTTCCACATCTCGCAACTCCGCCAGCCCGTCACCGACTGGCGGCTCATCGGCGCCTTCGGCACCATCTGTTACTCGCTCATCGGCCTCGACCTCGCCTCGATCATGGGCGACGAAATTCAGGACCCCAAGCGCAATCTCCCCTTCGCCATCTTCTGGGGAGGCCTCGCCGCCGGCGCGATCTATCTCGGCACCACCCTCGCCATGCTCGTCGCCATGCCCCAACAGGACATCGGCATCCTCTCCGGAATCCTCCAGGGCATCAACCTCATGGCCTCGCGCAGCGGACTCATGGCCGTCGTCGTGCCCATCGCCTTCCTCGAATGCATCTCCATTCTCGGCACCGCCTCCGCCTGGTTCAGCGGAACCGCGCGCATCCCCTTCGTCGCCGGCATCGACCGCTATCTGCCGCCCGTCATCGGGAAGCTCCATCCAAAATACGACACCCCATACATCAGCCTGATCCTCTTCGCCGCACTCTCCTCCCTGCTCATCGGCTTCAGCTTCGTTGGCGCACGGGTCGAGGAAGGCTATCTAACCCTGCTTGATCTCGCCGTCATCATGCAGCTCGTGCCCTCCTGCTACATGTTCCTCGCGCTGCTCAAACACACGCGCCACGCCCGAGAGCGAACTCAAAGCCTCCAAGCCCTATCTGATCGCCAACTGCTATCGCCGGCCTCACCGCCACCGGAGTCGGCATCTGCGTCGCCTTCATCCCATCGCGGCAGGTAAACTCGATTTGGATTTACGAGCTCAAGCTCATCCTCGGATGCGCGATCGTTTTCGGCAGCGCCTATTTCTTCTACCGCCGCTCGCTACGAAACGCCCACCAGGCGGTCTTGCTCGAAGTCACCGCCGCCGACGCCTCGTAAGTGCGATCGAATCTCCGATTCGTCACCCAAATCTTGTCATCCTGAGCGGAGGGCGCAGCCCCTAGTCGAAGGATCTGCAGTTGGCCAGCGGATGGTCGCACCGTGAATCTGAGCACGCGGAAAGGGACTGCTATTCTATGACAAGTCTGGACCATTGTTGCGGAGGATGACTGCGCCTGATCGGTGCATCAACGACCTAGTCGAGATATTTTCGCCGCGATCCGCAGCCCTAGCACCGACGTAGGTGCCCCATTCAAGCCATCCGTTGGCTTGACGTGGGATTGGGATGATACGCCCTGAAGTTTATTGATTGCGAAGCAATCCGGTAGAAGCAGTGGGCTTTAGCCCACTGAACAAGCCTTGAGAACAAGAGGCCTTTAGGCCTGGGCTTTTGCCAATCCCAACGCCGAACTAGAATGATCTCGACCCACAGGAGTTGATCCCCATGTCCAGCACCCACACCGCCACCCTCCGCGAAGAAATCTTCATCAACGGCGAATTCATCGAAAACACCTCCGCCAACTGGATCCCCGTCTACGATCCCTCCACCGAAGAAGTCATCGCCGAGATCCCCGACGCCTCCGTCGCCGACGTAGACAACGCCATCGAAGCCGCCCGCTACGCCTTCGACGAAGGCGGCTGGCCGCAGACCACCGCCCAGGAGCGCGGACGCATCCTCTTCCGCATCGCCGAAAAAATCCGCGCCGAAGCGCCCATGCTCGCCGAGCTCGAGTCCCGCAACTCCGGCAAGCCCATCGTCGAGGCCGAGTTCGACATCGCCGACGCCGCCACCTGCTTCGAATACTACGGCGGCCTCGCCACCAAGATCTCCGGCACCGTCAACCCCGTCCCCGACAACGCCCTCTCGCTCACCCTCAAAGAGCCCGTCGGAGTCGCCGGCCAGATCATCCCCTGGAACTTCCCCCTGCTCATGGCCGCCTGGAAGCTCGCCCCCGCGCTCGCCGCCGGCTGCTGCTGCGTCCTCAAGCCCGCCGAGCAAACCCCGCTCACCGCGCTCAAGCTCGCCGGATGGCTCACCGAATGCGGCGTCCCTCCCGGAGTCGTCAACATCGTCACCGGCTACGGCGAAACCTCCGGCGCGCGCCTCGTCACCCATCCCGGCGTCGACAAGATCGCCTTCACCGGCTCGGCCGCCGTCGGCAAAATCATCATGCGCACCGCCGCCGACACCCTCAAGCGCGTCACGCTGGAGTTAGGCGGCAAGTCCCCCAACATCTTCTTCGCCGACGCCGACTTCGAGGCCGCCATCGACGGCGCGCTCTTCGGCGTCTTCATCAACCAGGGCGAAGTCTGCTCCGCCGGCAGCCGCGTCCTCGTCGAGCGCTCCATCTATTCCAAATTCGTCGAGGCCATGACCGAGAAGGCCAAGAAGATCGTCCTCGGCCCCCCACTCGACCGCGATACCAAGATGGGCCCGCTTAGTAAGTAAGGAACAGTTCGACCGCGTGCAGAAGTTATCAGGAGTTAGGTAAGTCCGAAGCCAAGACCGCCATCGGCGGCAGACCGCCCCAAAGGCCTAGACCACGGCTACTACGTCGAGCCCACCATCTTCTACGACGTCGACAACTCCGCCCGCATCGCCCGCGAAGAGATCTTCGGCCCCGTCGCCACCGTCATCCCATTCGAAAACGAAAAGGACGCCCTCCGCATCGCCAACGACACCCCCTTCGGCCTAGCCGCCGCCGTCTGGTCCCGCGATATCTACAAGGCGCTGCGCGTAGTCAAAGCCGTCCGCGCCGGAATCATCTGGGTCAACCACATGCAGCCCACCTACGTCGAAGCCCCCTGGGGAGGCTACAAACAATCCGGCTTCGGCCGCGAACTAGGCCTCCACGGAGTCGACGAGTACCTGGAAAGCAAGCAAGTCCACATCAACCTGAACGAGCAGCCAATCGGCTGGTACTGAACTTCAATTTCCGACTTGAGGAGCCGCTTCGTATATTGGGGCAACTAAATGGGACGATGCCAGGCCCTCTTTTACAGGTGGGGGATTTCTGTCCCGAAACTTACCCTATTCGCGAAATAGACATTGCGATAGACGGTCTTGTTATGGTAGTGTTTTGATCCAAGTTTTCTGGCCAAAAAAAACGGTCACCAGACAAACAAACGAGAAAGGAAAGCCATTGTGGCACAAATCTATAAGGCAACCGTGACCTTCGTCCTGCCCAGCGGCGACGATAGGGATTACGATACCGTTACCCAGATTATTGTCAGAGGAGCAAATGGTAAGGTCATCGCCGAGAACGACAACGTTGCTCCGGGGCAACACCTTTCAGATCCCGGAACATACGGCCCATACGGTCTGAGCGTGCTTGATCCAAATGCAACTGTGGCTGATTTTACAGGTGGACAAAGCCAACTCATCATTCATCCTAACGGTAACGATCGGTGGATAACAAACAACATCATCCTCATATACTGGAACGATGGAAATGGAGCCACGTGTCAGTCGCATACGATCATCGTCGATCAGGACGTCAATTCGGCGACATGGCCA
>CAVUKL010000041.1:0-32244 GCA_963742015.1 uncultured Acidobacteriaceae bacterium
CCAACGTGAACACTCCCGGCTACACCCGCGAAGTGGCGGTCTTCGATGAGAATGTTCCGGTAAGCCTCAATGGTCTAACCTACGGGACGGGCGCGAGCGTCACCGAGATCCAATCGCAGCGTGACCGGGTGCTCGAGCAGAGCGTCGATCAGCAGACGCAGGCGGAAGCGGCGAGCGCGACCCGGCTGACCGCGCTGCAGAACCTAGAGGGAGTCTTCTCCTCGGCTACCTCTACGAGCACTACCACCGCGAACGGGGGCATCAGCTCGTCGCTGAGCGGGTTTTTCACCGCCGTTACCTCGCTCGAAGGGAATCCCAGCGACACTTCGCTGCGCGAGGGGGTATTAAGCGCCGCGACCAGTCTGGCGGACAGCTTCTCCGGCGCGGTCGACGCGTTGCAGCAGCAGCAGGCCTCGCTAGACGCCGAGAGTAAGAGCGTCGTGACCCAAGTGAATGCGCTCACTAGCTCGATTGCGGGGCTGAATCAGCAGATTCAGACCCTCGATCCGAACACCGATGCCGGGACGCTCGAAGACCAGCGGCAATACGAACTGAACCAGCTCTCGCAACTGGTCGGCATCAACCAGATCACGACAGAGAATAACGGGCTGACCATCACTACTACTAGCGGCGCGTTGCTGGTCTCAGAGGGCAAGGCCTATGCGTTGACCAGCGGGCCCTCGGGCGGAGTGACGCACTACTTTGATTCTCTGGGTAACGACATTACGACTGCGCTCGCCTCGGCCGGAGGCCAGCTGGGCGGATATCTGACCAGCCGCGATCAGGACATTCCGCAGGTCGAGAGCGCACTTGACGCACTGGCGGGTGGTTTGGCGACGCAGTTGAATTCGATCCAGGAGTCCGGCTCGACGGTCAGAGGGGCATCTTCCGCCGGGATTCCACTCTTCAACGTCCCGGCCAGCGGAGGGGTTCCTGGTTCGGTGGCGGGCGGCATTACCGTGGCGATCACGGATCCGTCGCTCGTCGCGGCGTCGGCTGCCGGGGCCGGGCCCTCCGATGGTTCGAATGCGGTGTTGATGGCCAACGTGCAGAACAATCCACTGATTACGCTGAACCAGGCGGGCAATCCCTATAACGTCTCCTCACGCGGTGTCGCCAACCAACTATCTGGCCGCCTTCGTCGGGACGCTGGGTAGCCTGGTGGCGCAGACTTCTTCGCTGAATACCGCGCAGCAGGCCTCGCTTACACAGACCCAGACCCAGCGAGACTCGCTCTCGGCGGTGAACACCGATGATGAAGCCTCGACGCTATCGCTTCTGGAGCGCTCTTATGAGGCGTCGTCGAAGGTCTTCACGGTCCTCGACGAGATCTTTGCCTCAGCGATCAACCTGGGCGACGAGACGACTGTGACGTAACCGTCGCGTTGGCCAGTCGAAGACTTCCGCGAAACTTTGTGTCTTCACCATCAGGAGCAAGAGCTATGCGTGTCGATCCCTTGTATGTTCCCAATCTGGTTGGCTCGCTCGACAGCGTCTCGACTACGGAGCAAACGTTGTCGGAGGAGCTTTCGAGCGGGTCGCGAGTCACCTCGCTCTCGGACGATCCGGGCGCGGCGGCCGACAATGTCGTGTTGACCGCGCAGATTGCCCAGGACGATACCTTCACCCAGACGGCCGCGACTACTGCGAGCCGATTGCAAGTGGGAGATTCGGCGCTCTCCTCGGTCGTCAGCCAGCTGAACTCGGCGATTACGCTGGCGACCGAGGCCAACAACGGCACCCTGAGCGCTTCGAACGTGACCGGCATCTCGGACCAGTTGGTGAGTATCCGCAATGAGGTCTTGTCCCTGGCCAACACCAGCTATCTTGGGACGTATCTCTTTGCCGGCAGCGAGGGCGCGACCGCGCCGTTTACGCTGAATGCTCCCGCGGTTCCGGGGGCAGCCGCAACCGTGACCTATAACGGCGATGCGAACACCACCTCGCTGCAAACGCCGAATGGGCAATCGATTCAATTGAATTTCCCCGGCGACCAGATATTTTCGACTGGCGTGGCGGGTACCGATGTCTTCCAGACGCTGAACAACCTGATCGCCGACTTCCAGACCGGGGTGCCGTCGGCGACAGCGGTCGCCGATACAGAGAGTTTGACCACGGCGCTGGGCAACGTCAGTGAACAGCGCGTGACGCTCGACGGCAGTATTACCGCGCTGCAAAATGCGGCCTCCTACACCCAGAACGAGTCGGCGGAGCTGCTCTCCGCGCAAACAACTCTGCTGCAGGCCGACTATGGCCAGGTCTCCACTCAACTCAGTGCGGCGGAGACCCAGCAGACCGCGCTCTACGACGTGATCGCGACGCTGGAGAAAGGGAGTCTGTTCGACTATATTGCGCCCTAAGTTGCAGGCTCTGCGCGGAATCGCAGTATGCTTTAGATTCCGCCGGAGGAACCAACTTCATGAAGCGTCTTCTACTCGTTCTGTTGCTTGCTGCCGCGGCAGCTCCGCTGTTTGCTCAGGGCGCGCCACCCCAGGGTGGGGCCGATGCTCCCTACGCTGTCGAGTATTACTACAAGGTCCAGTGGGGACATCAGCAGGAGTTTCTCGACCTGTTTCTCAAGAACCACTACCCGCTGCTGAAGAAGATCGTTGCCTCGGGGCGAATGATCTCGGTCAAGATCGAGACGCCTGCCAACCACATGACGGAAGATCAGCGGTGGGACTACCGGGTCACGATCGTTTTCAAGAACTCGACGCTGGCGACGACTTCGAATCCCGACGAAGAGGCCTTCATCAAAGAGCTTTATCCCGATCAGGCGACTTATAAGAAGGAAGAGCAGCGACGGTTTGAGATTCTGCTGGCGCACTGGGACCTGCCGGTGACAAATATTACGCCTGCCAAGCCTTAACACAGCCGTACCCCGGCAAAAAACCCTAAAACAGCATTTCACCGCTGATGGTGAGAATTGGAGGGCTTTACATAGAAGTTCTAGTGGTGTAGGCTCGATTCCCATAGAACTTCGACTGGAGAGGCCGCCATTGGGAAAGAGCAATGAGCCGAACGCGGAGATGCTGAAAGGCACTCTCGACATGATGGTGTTGCGAACGCTGGTCACGGGCGATGCGCACGGGCACACAATCGCCAAAGTGATCGAGCGGACATCTGAAGATGTACTCGAAGTAGAGCAGGGATCGTTATATCCGGCGCTTCACAGGTTGGAGGACCGTCGCTGGGTGTCATCCTATTGGGGCGCGAGCGAAAACAATCGCAAAGCCAAGTTCTACCGGCTGACCGCTGCGGGAAAAAAGCAGCTAGTCCGTGAGACCAACCGCTGGCGGCAGATGGCCCGCGCGATTGGATTGGTGATGGGCGAGAAAACCTTCGTGGAAGGTGAGCAATGAGCTGGCGCAGGTACTTTCGTCGGAAACGGGCCGATGCCGAGGTGGCGCAGGAGATCGATCTCTACCTTGCAGCGGAGATTGATGAGAACCTCGCGCGAGGGATGTCTGCTACTGACGCGAGGCGTCAGGCCTATTTAAAGTTTGGGAATCCTCAGCAAGTGCGCGAAGGCATGTGGCAGAGCAATACCTTCAGCCTGATCGATAATCTCTGGCGCGATTTCAAATATGCCGCGCGGACTTTGACAAAATCACCGGGATTCGCGGTGGTTGCGGTACTGGTGATGGCGCTCGGCATCGGCGCGAACATTGCGCTGTTCACCGTGGTGCGCAGTGTGCTGCTCAATCCGCTGCCGTTTCGTGATCCGGAGCGGCTGTATACGATTTATGAGCGCAACACCAAGGACCATAAAGGTAGCGATGCGATGCCGGCACCTGCTTATATGCCGGTCGATGCGGGCAGCTTCGCCGAGTGGAAGAAGTCGGCCGCGAGTCTCGCTCAATTGGCGATCGTTTCGCCGTGGCAGGGATACAACGTTTCGTCGGAGGCAGGAAGGCTTCCCGAGCAGATAGAGGCGGCCTGGTGCTCATCGGATTTCTTTCCAACATTAGGCATCGCACCCTCCATCGGACGGGGCTTTACGGCGGAGGACGACCGGCCTGGAGCACAGGCTACCGTGATTCTCTCTTCGGCTTTCTGGAAGCGACGATATAACGGCGACCCAGCGGTCATAGGCAAGAAAATCTGGCTCGACGCCAATCCTTACACGGTCATCGGTGTCATGCCGCCTTCGTTTGTCTTCTCGAGTTCGTTTGGCGGCAACAATGTGCAGGTTTGGACTCCAGTTAGCCATGAAGCTCCACCATGGCAGATGCAGACCTTTAAGGACCATGAGTTCCTCGTGATCGCGCGGCTGCTGCCGGGCGCGACGCTTGCCGGCTTGCTCAGCCAGTTGAGTACGGTGCAAGCGCAGATCAGGGCGGCCCATCCTGCGCCCGGGGTCAACAACGCGGTCAGTGGCCGCTCGATGCTCGATGACGCGGTCGAGGGCTACAAGACTTCGCTCTACGCGCTGCTCGCCGCTACCGGCTGCGTGCTGCTGATCGCCTGCCTCAATGTGGCGAGCCTGCTTGTGGCGCGCACTGCGGCGCGGAGCAAGGAACTGGCGATCCGAACAGCATTAGGTGGCGGACGGCTGCGGCTGCTGAGCGAGCGCTTGATGGAGAGCTTTCTGCTGTCGGCGGCCGGCGGCGCGCTGGGATTGCTGCTGGCGTGGAGTGCTCTCGCGTGGCTGGTGCGCACGCGGCACGATATGAACCGGGTCGAGGCCATTCACATCGATGGAGTCGTGATTGCAGCGACGCTGGGCACAATCCTGTTTTGCGCACTCTTTTCGGCGATGATCTCGGCGGCAAGCGGCAATGGGAAGGACATTCTCGCTTCGCTGCAGGAGTCGTCGCGGGCGCACAGCGGCGGACGCGCCCGCGCCGGTCTGCGCAAAGTCCTGCTGGTTCTCGAAGTGGGCCTCACCGTGGTTTTGCTGGTCGGGGCTGGCCTGCTGTTGAAGAGCTATGACCGGCTGCGCAACACGGATCTCGGTGTCCCCGTTGATAATGTGTTGACCATGCATTTCGGCTTGCCGGATGCGCGCTACAAAGACCCCACCCAGCTCGTCGCTTTCTTTGAGCGGATTGATCGAGCGGGTTCGCCCGCTACCAGGCGTGAAGGCAGCGGGGTTGGTGAGCGCTGCGCCGGGGCAAGGCTGGGGCGAAGACCGTCATGTGAGTGTGGTCGAACATCCGCCGCTGCCTGAGGGCGAGGGGTTCGATCTGATGACGCGCGGCGCCGATCCGGGGTATTTTTCCGCAATCCAGATTCCGCTGGTGCGGGGCCGTATCTTCACTCTGGACGAGCGCCTCGATCGCGCGCATGTCGTGGTGATCAGTCAGTCCGCAGCTGCACTCTTGTTCCCCGGCGAAGACCCGATTGGCAAACATTTGAACAATAGCTCTGAGAACCAGGTCTATGAGGTGGTTGGCGTAGTCGGCGATACGCGATGGAGCGTCTCGCAGCCGGTGCGCCCCACGTTTTACTCGGCCTCTTTACGGCAACGGCTATAGCGTAGCGACGATCGTTATCCGCTCGGAGCGCGACGTGGAGACGCTTGCCGTGCCGGTGCAGAAGATTATTGGCGAGATGGACCCTGACCTGCCGGTCGGGAACGTAATGACGTTGCGGGAGACGATCGGCAAATCGACGATTGACTCGCAATTCGACTCCATTCTGGTGCTGGCCTTTGCGGTGATCGCGTTGCTGCTCGCCGCCGCCGGGCTTTACGGGGTGCTGGCGTATTTGGTGACCCAGCGCACAAGCGAAATTGGCATTCGGATCGCGCTTGGCGCACAGAGGGGCTGGCGTATTGCAGCTCATGCTGCTCGATGGACTGGGGCCCGCGCTCCTTGGGCTGGTTCTCGGGCTTGGGGCAAGCGCCGCGTCGGTGCGCCTCATTCGCTCGATGCTCTACGACACGCAGCCGCTCGATCCAGCCGTTTTTGCCGCTGGTGAGCGGGACGCTGCTGGTGGTGGCGGGGGTTGCCTGTCTTATGCCGGCGTGGCGGGCCTCGCGACTTGATCCGATCCAGGCCTTAAGAACTGGATAGCGGGCGCCGGCGAATTGGGCTAGGCCAAGCGGTACTCAATGAGTTCGGGTCCGTCGGGTGACGATTGTTAGGGCATTCATTATTGCGGGCTTGAAGTTTCGGCGCGGGGCCGTGCTAATGTTTGAGCATTCAAGTTTGCTCCTTGTGAGCGGGCCTGAATTTCATGAAGAGTGGCTGAGGGACGGGCCCTGTGACGCCACGACAACCGGTCTGAGCAATTCAGGAAGCGGTGTCAACTCTCTCCCAGTAGTGGGGAACATGAGATTCGGGGTGCCTGACCTTAAGTCTGATTTTTAAGACTTAAAGATTTTAAGGTCGGATCGCATCTCGCTATTTCCAGCAAGTGTTTTGAAGTACAGAGTTCGTCACGTAATGCCCGTGGACTTGGTCTCTCTCGCATATTGAGGGTGACATGGCTGTTGCTTACGAGTTGCGATGTCGGGATTGCGGGAAGCGGTTCGCGAACGAGCCGCTGTCGAGCTGCGATGAGTGTTTCTCGCCGCTGGAAGTCGTCTATGACATGGACGCCGCGAGGCGTACCTTCACGCGCGAGGCGATCGCGAGCGGGCCGTCGAGCATGTGGCGCTATCAGTCACTGCTTCCAGTGCCGCAGGATTATGTGGCTCCGACGCCGGCGGGATGGACTCCGCTGCTGGAAGCGCCGCGGTTGGCGCAGCGTATTGGAGCAAAGAATCTCTTCATCAAGAATGACGCTGTCTGCCTGCCGACCTTGAGCTTCAAGGACCGGGTGGTCTCGGTGGCGCTGGCGAATGCGAAAATCTTTGGCTTCGATACGGTGGGCTGCTCCTCGACGGGCAACCTGGCGAATGCGGTTGCGGCGCAGGCGGCGCGGATGGGGTTCAAAACCTACATTCTGGTGCCTGCTGATCTGGAACCGGCGAAGATCCTGAACACCCAGGTCTATGGTGCTACGCTGGTGCGGGTCGAGGGCAACTATGACAATGTGAACCGGCTGAGTTCGCAGATCGCCGAGCGGTACAAGTGGGGATTCGTCAACGTGAATCTGCGGCCGTACTATGCCGAGGGTTCGAAGACCGTAGGCTACGAGATTGCCGAGCAACTGGGATGGAAGCTGCCGGACAACGTCGTTGTTCCGATGGCTGGGGGTTCGTTGATTACGAAGATTCGCAAGGCCTTCAACGAACTGATCGAGTTGGGGCTGGTCGCGGAGAAGCAGGTGCGCTTCTTTGGCGCGCAGGCGACGGGATGTTCTCCGATTGCCAAGGCGGTGAAAGCTGGAACCGATCAGATAGAGCCCCAGCGTCCGAATACGATTGCGCGCTCACTGGCGATTGGCAACCCCGCCGACGGGCCGTATGCGGCGCGGGCGATCCAGCAGAGCGGCGGATGGGCTGAAGATGTCTCCGATGTCGAGATTGTTTCGGCGATCCAGGAGCTGGCGGAGACTGAGGGCATCTTTACCGAGACTGCCGGCGGCGTGACGACCGCCGTGACAGCGAGACTCTATGCTCATGGGCGAATCTGTCCGGATGAATTGACAGTTTCCTGCATCACCGGCAACGGGTTGAAGACTACCGATGCGCTGGCGGGCAAGTACGACATCGAGAAGGCGATTCGTCCGCGGATGGCAGACTTTGAAGAGTTTGTGGCCCAGCATGAGTTGCATGGCGTGGCGGTGGATGATCTAGCAGTAGAAGTGTCAGTGGGAGATAAGCATGTCCGTTAAAGTTCTTTTGCCGAATGCGTTTCAGAAACACACTAATGGCGCCAAGGAGATTGAGTCGAAGGCGGCGAACCTGCCGCAGCTCATCGAAGAGATCGAGGTTAGCTTTCCGGCGCTCAAACAGCATCTGCGTGACAGCGACGGCCAGGTGCGCAGGTTCATCAACTTTTATGTGAATGACGAAGACATCCGCTTTCTTGGCAACGAGAAGTATTCATTCAAGGACGGGGATGAGGTGCTGGTGATTCCCTCGATCGCGGGCGGCTCCTGCGCAGAGGGCGACCTGCGCTTCGCGCCTTGCAAGTGCTGTTCTTATTGTGGGCGGGAAGATTGTCTTTGCGATTGCTAGACGCAAAGACTAAAAGAAAGACCAGCTTCCGGAGATCGTTGCTGGTCTTTTCCTTTGATCGAACCTTCCTGTGCCCAAACCTATTGGCGTCGGATCGATAACAACTGCAGGAACTCCGGGGTTTCGCGGAGCGAGGCCAGTTCGGGGTCATTCATTAGCTTCTTGCGGTCGTTGAAGCCTTCGCCCAGCGCTTTGCGAAGATAGTTTAGCGCGCGATCGTTCATGCCGGCTTTGGCGTAGGTCTTGGCCAATTCATAATTCACCGCCGCGAGGTCTTTGGACGAACTCAGTTCTTCGATCTTCGACGCGCCGGCGTGTTCAAAGACATCCGGGTCGAGAGCGAAAGCCTGGTTGTAAGCCACGGCGCCCTTCTTTGTATTTCCCTGAAAGAAATAAGCGGTCCCGAGGTTTGAGTAGAAGAGCGGCGCCTTGGGGTCCAGTTTGATCGCTCTGCGATAAAGGCGCTCGGCCTGCTTATAGTTTTTCTCCGCGTGGTAAATGGCTCCGAGGTTATTGATCGCCTGAGCGTAAGTGGGGTCGAGCTTGATGGCGCGTTCATAGTAGAGCTTGGCGTCGGTCAGGTCGAACATGTGGTGATAGGCGACGCCGATCTTGTTGGCGACGACTGCAGAATTCTGCGGAGCTTCTTTATAGGCGGCGATTGCGTCGAGATAATGCTGGCGGACGGCCAGCAGGTCGCCCTGCATTTCGGGGGAGAGCTGAATCTGGGGTACGGGCGCGGGCTGGTGAACTTCGCTCACCTGGATCGGCGAGGCTGTCGATTGGCACCGCGCGGCGGGGATGAGCAGAAAAGGCAACACGACAGCAAAGCGGAACGAACAGCGTGCGGATGGACGGAGCGGCATAATCGCCTCCTCGCCTGAGCCAAGAAAGAGTCTCAGGGGCGACTTGATGCGGTCGCGGGGCTGATTGCCAGATCGTCACCGCCGGGAGCTAACTTGAGCAAGGTGTTGCCGGCAGCGAAGAGGAGCCAACCCGAATCGGCTTTTCGTCGCCGGGTGAATAATACTCCCGAGAGATGACAGCCGCATAGTGGCAGGCGAGATCCGTGTCAACCCTGCGCGAATATTGTTTTCGGCGAGCAGGCCTCCTGGCAGGAAGAACTGCTTGAGGTTGCGGGTGTAATCTTGCCGGGTGGCGGGTTGGCACAACATTTCGCGCAGAGGGTTTGTCCAGGGGGGCGCACTCCTGGCTGGCGCGTCAGCTGCTCCGCATTGGCTTCGCGCGCTCGAGGTGGTTCCGGCCTCAGCTCCGCTGGCCGAGTTTGGATATGACGATGTTGGTTTGGCTCCAGGGTTGCCGGAAGACCAGCTTGAGGAGACACACGCGATCCTGATGGGATTGGACGATGATGCCCTGCTCAAGCCATTCCGGCTGATGGCGGGCAGGCCTGCTCCTGGTCGAGACATCGGCGGCTGGTATCGATATGACCCCGATTACCAGCTCGGCAAGGACGACGCGGGATTTGCGCCGGGGCATAGTTTTGGCCAATGGGTTTCGGCGCTGTCGCGAGGGTATGCGATTACTGGATCGAAAGAAGCCCGAGACAAGGTCTTGCGGCTCAATCAGTTGCTCGCCGAATCGATCTCTGGAGATTATTTCGAGAAGACGCGGTTTCCGGCATATTCCTACGACAAACTGGTTTGCGGGCTGATCGATGCGCAGAAGTTTGCCGGCGATCCGGAGGCCTTTGCGACGCTCGTGAAAGGTCACGGACATCGCTACCCCGCATCTGCCGGGCAAGGCCATCGAACGAGACGTGCTGTGGCGTCCTGGCAAGGACTCGAGCTTTGGCTGGGACGAGTCCTACACGATGCCTGAGAACCTGTTTCTCGCCTGGGAACGCGGCGCGGGTGACGAGTACCGCGACATGGCGACCAAATATCTGATGGACCAGACCTTCTTCGACCCGCTTGCGCGAAACGAGAACGTGCTTGCCGGCCGTCACGCCTATAGCACGGTGAATTCGCTGAGCTCGGGGATGCAGGCCTATCTCGCGATCGGCAGCGAAAAGCATCTGCTGGCGGTAAAGAATGCATATTCGATGTTGCTGGCGCAGAGTTATGCCACGGGAGGCTGGGGGCCCGATGAAGAACTTCGCGCACCCGATAGCGATGCTCTTTTTGAAAGCCTCACCAAGACGCACCAGAGCTTTGAGACTCCCTGTGGGGCGTATGCCCACTTCAAGCTGACGCGGTATCTGTTGCGCGTAACTCGCGATTCGCGCTATGGCGACAGTATGGAGCGGGTGTTGTACAACACCGTGCTCGGCGCCGAGCCGCTCGAGCCCGATGGCCGGGCCTTTTACTACTCGGACTATAACCGCAATGGTCGACGCGTCTACTCGAACCACATCTGGCCGTGTTGCTCGGGAACGCTCCCGCAAATTGCGGCGGACTATCGCATCAGCAGCTATTTCCGCGATGGCCGCGATGTTTTTGTGAACCTGTATCTTCCGTCCTCACTGCGATGGACGGTCGATGGCAAGAGCGTTTCGCTGACGCAGACGACTGAGTATCCGTTGGACGAAACAATTCGATTGAAGCTGGCCATGCCACACTCCTCAAAATTTGGGCTATCGCTACGGATTCCCGCGTGGGTGGAGGCTGCCTCAGTCTTCGTGAACGGGAAGCAACTCCCGGGTGCGATCGCTACAGGCAGCTTTCTGCGCGTGGAACGCAAATGGCATAACGGTGACGAGATTGCGCTCACTCTGCCTATGGGTCCACGCCTTGAGGCGATTGGTCCGCGGCATGCTGATACCGTGGCGCTCATGAACGGCCCCTTGGTGCTTTTTGCGCTGGGCGACAGCGAGGTTGCGTGGAGTGCGAAGCAGTTGCTTGCCGCGAAGCGTGTGGAGGGCTCACAGTGGCTGGTCGAGAGCGGCTCGGGGTCGACGAAATTCGCTCCCTTCAGTGCGATCGGCGATCGGCCGTATCGCACCTACCAGACCACGGTTTGAGGCTGCCGCGGCGACTTCAGGTGAGATTGCTGTGCACGGCCTGCTCGGATCGCGTGCGTTCAGCGTCGAAGGCGTGGTGATCGATCAACTCAAGAATCTGACGGCAGACTCCCTCCGCTGTTTCTCGGTCGAGGGGGATGAATCGGCTCCCGATGCGACAGACTGCCCAGTTCGATCCTGCTTCAATACACATCTGCATCTGCGCGGGCGCCATACGACGCAGGGCATCGGCGACTTTGGGCGCGATTCGAAAGCTGGCCTCTAACTGCGTCGCCTGAATCAATCTGCACAGGAATGGGCGCAGGCCAGTGAGCCACAGCTCCCGGTTATGCCGTCGCGCGACGCTGCCGAGATGGATCAATGCACCGAGGGCGTCCGCGCCGAGATAGGTCGTGCTCGCCAGATCGAGGACGAGGTGGTGGCCCGCGCCGACTGCCATACGAGCCTCGCGCTCAAAGTCGCCGACCGGTGCGCCGGTTAGGCGACCGCCGACACGCAGAACGGTCGCCGCGCCGATGGTTTCCTCAGTCAGGGAATTGAGTGAAACCCGCTTATTTTGGGCGGCGGTCGCGGCAAGCTGGGCTGTGAGATAGCGCGCCAGGCCTGAGGCGTCCCTGGCATAGCGCCAGCCGAGGCGCGCGGGCTCGTGGCAGGCGCGGTAAAACCATTCCAGTCCGCGCTCGCGCATCCATAGCGGAGCTCGCGGCAAGCGTCCGGCGAGCAAGTCGAGTGAGCCTCCGACTCCGATGCAGACCGGAACGCGCAGCCGATGGCGGTGCATCGCCAGCCACTTTTCCTGTTTGGGGCTTCCGAAGGCGACGAGCAGAATATCCGGCTGCGCGGCCTCGATCTGGAGCAGGATGTCTTCGTGATCCATCTCCTCGAGTTCAGCGAATGCCGGGCAATAGCGTCCCACGACCCGGACCTTCGGATAGTGTTGACTGATCCATCGACTTGCGCCGTGCGAGGAGGTTTCGGACGACCCTAACAGAAAAATGCTGTAGTCGCGGATCGCGGCCAGCTCGACCAGTCTTGGCACAAGATCGGCACCGCTGACTCGCTCTTGAAGCGAAGCGCCCATAAGCCGCGACGCCCAGACCAAGGGCATGCCATCGGGCAGCACGAGAAAGCAGGCGCCAAGTATCTCCTTCAATTCAACGTCGTGGATGGAATTGATGAGGAAGTCTACATTCGCAGTGGCGATTTGATGAAAGCCGCCCTCGTCAATGCTGGATTCGATCGCTGCGAGCACTTGCTGCATCGTGACGTTGTCGATCGGAACTCCGAGGATCGCGACACTACCACAGCCGAGAGTCTGCATAGGCCTGCCGATCAGGCGCCCGGGCAGCGCGGCCCGCGACGCGGGCGCAGGTAACCGCGCTCTCCCCGGTCGCGACACGCAAAGGGGTGAGCGCGATGCGCCGAAGGCGATCGCAAGACGGGAACCAGCCCGGTCGTCCAAACTTCAGAGATTGTGTTGGAGTGATTTTACGCAGATGGCGCCGGCTTCGCCGCCGATTTGTAACAGTAAATCGTCTTTTTATTGAAAGGACATCGGATCACGCCCAAATTGGGAAGGAACGCCCGAGAGGTTGTGGTCCGACGAACGAGGCACCTCGTCGCCCGGAGTGCCGCGCTGAGATATCATTTTGGGACATCGTATTGGTTTGGGGGCGAGCATTTTTTCGCGAAGGCTTCTACTGACGGGGGTATGTTGCGTGGCTGTCATCTTCGGCAGCGCCGGACGCGGATTTTCCGCGCTCTGCCAGGCGGCATCGACACCGGGTGAGAGTCGCCAGGATGCAGCAACAGGACCATCGCAGCCGGGCGTGGTCGAGACGCAATGGAACCTCATCGAGCTTAACGGCAGCGCCGTCAATGTCCCGGGCAACGAGGGTCAGGTATACATCTACCTGCAGCAGGAGGGGGACAAACTCAGCGGTTCCGACGGGTGCAACCGCTTCTTCGGCTCCTATGATTTGAGCGGCGCCTCACTCCAGTTCCATTCCGTGACACAGACACTTATGGCTTGCCGGGGGGCCTTTACGGATCGCGAGGCTGAGTTCGTCGATGCATTGAAGCTGGTCACGAGCTATCAGATTTCGGAAAACATTCTGCAGCTCAAGGTCGACGATAGAGTGCTAGCTCGCTTCCAGGCGCGAAAAAAGGAAGCGGGCGGCGTCTAGAGAAAAAGCTTGCTCGTCTGGATGCCGAGAAAGACTGCCACATATCCCAGGGCTACGCTCGATAAGACATAAAGCAGAGCAATGGCTGGCTTGTCCTGGGCGGCTCGATAGGTCTCGAATTCAAAGGTTGAGAAGGTGGTGTAGGCGCCGACAAAGCCAATCGGCACCGCCAGCCGCCAGGCGCTGGGCAGGTCGGCGTGCGTGTCGAGGATGGTCAGCACCAGCCCAATGATGAAACAGCCGGTAATGTTGATGACGAAAGTACCGTATGGAAATCGTGTGCCCATACGGCTAAAGACCCAGACGCCCACTGTGTAGCGGGCCATCGATCCGAGCGCCCCGCCCAGTGCGATCCAGAAAAATCTCATTGTGTTGCGGCCTCCAGGGGAACTCTTGAGATCAAGAAGCGAATGGCTTTCAGCAGAATAGCAGCGCCGCTGGTGCGATCAGGACTTCTTCTCCGCAAACATGGTGTGCGGCTGGCCCATCCAAAAGCGATTATTGGCCTGGACGAGGAGGCCGGGCTTTCGCCCCCGCAGCCGGGATTGCGCCTCTTGATACGGGCCCACGAAACGCAGCGGGCTTGGCAGATTTCGATAGATGCGTTGCAGCCATCGAAGAGCGCTGTCTGCCGCCGCCCGGTCGGATGCGGCGTAGTCGAGTCCAAAGTCGTCGCGCAACCGGTCGGGCATCCAATGGGCGGTGAGCGCACGATACCAGCGGGGTACACGCAACCTGGAACCGGCGCCGCACAGGACTCTGTGGGCAAGTTCGCGCGAGAGGGCGTTCACGCCGAGAGCATCAGATGCGTGCATGGTGCGGTTGTAGAGCATGAAGGCGGCCCAGTCGGCAGGCAGTACTTCGCTGGGTATGCCGAAGAGCGCGGCAAAGGTCTTGGTTTCAGCGTAGTATTCTTCTCGCTCCACGGTTGTGAGTGGCGGAAGAATGGATTCATAGGCCACAACGGCACTATCGATTAAGGTGGCGTAGACCCAAAGGAGAGCGTTGACCTCATTGGCTTGATAACGGGATCCTCGGGAATATGAGGCGACAGTCTCGGGAAGTTCACCCTGAATCCCGGTATGGAGTTGGTACAGGTAACGGGAGGAAGCCATAGCTTGGTCCAGGGTGCCGAAAAACATCGTGAAGACGACGCGAAACGTATTATGAAAACGCGCCACGGGGTCATTGAGGACGCTGGAGTGGTGACTGATTGCGGTCGCCACCCAGGGGTGCGCGAGTTGGAGCAGCGCCGCTCGACCCGCAGCGAGAAAGAGGGCCGATTCGCGATGAACTTTCCAACTGATCGATGCAGGCCCGAATATGCCGGCTCGGGGGTTCGCGGTTCGTGCAGCGATGACTTGAAGGTGTCGTTCGAGCCAATCGAGCGGAACCGGGGTCATAGCTGGGTTCGGGACTACTGCGTGGTCTGGGGATCGAGTCGTGGGTTGGCTGACCATAACTTAACGCTAACCGCTGCCTACATCGAAGAGTGACGTATTTGTTACCCATCCTGCCACAAAACTCGCGCCTGCCTTCGGAAGATGATTCCCAATATAGGGTATGGCGTGGAATACTCCAGAAGACACTATATGTACATGGCTGTGGGAGCGAAGGCGTTTGACCTGCTGCTCTAATTCAAGACCGGAGCCAGGGAGAACCGAGAAACCTTACTATGCGGATTGCCAATACAGCCACCGCCTTCCCGCAGTATTACTACACCCAGCGGGAAGTGGTCGATGCTTTGCGAAATTATTGGGACAAGGGCGAGGAGTGCGCCCACATCCTAGAACGGCTGCATTTCAGGACCGGCGTCGACGGGCGCTATTACTGCCGCCCATTGATCGAGTACCAGAATCTGGACACCTGGGGCAAGATGAACGACGTCTGGATCGAGGTCGCCGAGCAGCTCGGCGAGAGGGCCATCGACTGCGTTCTGAAGACGGCCGGCGTGGGCCGCGACCAGGTTGGCGCACTCTTCTTTGTTTCCGTGACCGGAGTCTCGAGCCCATCGATCGACGCTCGGCTCGTCAACAAGATGAAGCTCAACCCGAAGCTGAAACGCAATCCGATCTTCGGACTGGGTTGCGTGGCCGGCGCCGCAGGTCTGGCACGGGCCGCAGACTATGTTCGCGCCTTCCCGGACCAGGTCGCGGTGTTGCTCTCGGTGGAGCTGTGCTCGCTGACCTGGCAACGCGGCGACACTAATCCGGCCGCGCTGATTGCGTCCGGCCTCTTTGGCGATGGCGCCGTGGCTGTGTTGATCGCTGGCGCCAATGTGAAGTTGTCCGGTCCTAATCTCGTCGCCAGCACCCAGGTCTTTTATCCCGACACACAAGACGTGATGGGCTGGAAGATATCTGAGAAGGGTTTTCAGGTCATTCTTTCGCCGGAAGTTCCGAATGTCGTTCTCAATAACCTAGGCAAGAATGTCGACGATTTTCTAGCTACGCGGGGATTGACGCGCGCCGATATTGGCTCCTGGATCATGCACACCGGCGGCCCCAAAGTGCTGGAAGCGACCGCTGAGGCTCTTGGGCTTAAGAACGGCGAGCTCGATGTTTCCTGGCAGGCGCTGAAGCGGGTTGGCAATCTTTCGTCCGGCTCGGTGCTGGTGGTGCTGGATGAGGTGATGAAGAACCGCCGTCCGGCTCCGGGAACCAAAAGTATTCTGGCGGCCATGGGGCCGGGTTTTTGCGCGGAGATGTCGCTGCTGGAGTGGTGAGTCTTGCTCGCGCGTGAAGTTTCGTTCATGAAGGGCGTAAACGGCCCGGCCGATGCTCTCCTCGCCGTGGCGAGCGGAGTCAAACCTGCAATACTAAGGTTTGGTGACCACTTAGAGTGATATCGCCCGTTGCGCGGAATTCGCATTTTTTTGCCCGAAGGCACCAGACTTGTGACGTCCTTGTTGTCGGAGGCGGCCCCGCAGGTTTGGCGGCCGGCACTGCTCTGCGGCAGCGCGGCCTGGACGTGGTAGTTGCCGACTCCCTGATCCCACCAATCGACAAGGCATGCGGCGAAGGACTGATGCCTGATTCCCAACGGGACCTCCTTCGGCTGGGCGTCCAGCTCAGTGGTGGCTATCGATTCTCCGGGATTCATTTTGCCAATCGGATACCCAACCGCGAAGACCTCGCAACGGCTGAGTTCTCGGTGGGAGAAGGCTTCGGAGTTCGGCGCGTCGAATTGCATCGGCAATTGACGGAATACGCGGCTTCGATTGGCGTCCGCTTGCTGTGGGGTAGCCGCGTTGATCTCGGCCACGTGAGGACGAGCGCCAATCAAGCGGTTGTTGGAGACAAGAGCTTCTCGTATCGCTATCTAGTGGGCGCTGACGGTGAGGGGTCCCGGGTGCGGCGTTGGGCGGGGTTGGAGCGCGGTTCGCTGCGAAGCCAGCGCATCGGTTTCCGGCGACATTACCGCGTGGCCCCGTGGAGCGACATGGTCGAGGTGCACTGGGGTGACATGGGGGAGGCTTATGTTACGCCGGTCGCGGACGATGAGGTCTGTGTGGCGGCTATTACGAACCGGCGCGGGCTTCAATTCGATGCCATTCTTTCTGGTCTGCCCTACCTGCGCGGCATGCTCCGAGGACGAGCTATTGTCGGTCGCGATCGCGGCGCGGCGACTACGACCCGTAAGCTGCATCGAGTGACCTCCGGCAACGTTGCTTTGGTGGGCGATGCATCGGGGTCCGCCGACGCAATTACCGGCGCCGGACTCGCATCGGCATTCCGTGAGGCAATCCTCCTGGCCGATTCGCTCAGCCGGGATGCGCTCCTGGACTACCAGAACGGACACAGCGCAATTCTTCGACTGCCCCAGATGATGGCGTCAATCATGATCTCGATGGACCGCCAGCCATGGTGGCGTGATCGCGTATTGCGCATGCTCTCCGGCAGTCCCGATCTCTTCGCGAGATTGTTGGCGGTGCATGTCGGCGAAGAGTCGCTGGCGCATCTCGCCGCGACTCAAGGACCTCAGCTTGCCTTTCGGTTACTGACACCGGGTGTGAGCGTTCCAGCATCCGAGGAAACTGAGCCAGTCGACGAGTACCGCTACATCGCCTGAACGAGGAGCTCTCGCTTGAGACCGCTGTCGATTCCGAAACAACGTCTGTTCGCTTTGATCCTGCTTTCGGGATTTCTTGCTGCGCCGATGGCGCACGCGCAGGCGCCGAAAGATTACGGTCCATTTTGATTCGGCTACGACCGAGATTCACTGGAAGCTGACCGGAAACACCCACGACACCCACGGCACCTTCCGTCTCAAGGGGGGACAGGTCACTTTCGATCCCGCAACTGGAGTTGCCGCAGGCGAACTGCTGGTGGACCTGGCCACCGGCGAGAGCGGAAATCCGAGCCGCGATTCCAAAATGCAGACAGACGTTCTGGAATCAAATAAATACCCAGAGGCCTTCTATCATCCGACGAAGATTACTGGAGACGTCAAGGCGGGAGCGACGCAGGTCGTCTCCGCCGAGGGCACATTTAATATCCACGGCGCGGACCACCCATTGAAACTCGATATTCAAGTCAAGATTGAGGGAGATCAGGCAACCGCGACGACCCACTTCAGCGTCCCTTATGTGGCTTGGGGAATGAAAGACCCGAGCAACTTCCTTTTGCGCGTCGGGAAAGCTGTGGATGTCGATATCGTGGCCCATGGTGCAGTCGAGGGAGTTTCCGCGAAATAGGCTGACCGCAGGCAGCGGACTGAAGAGGCAAGCATGAGCGAGTCGAGAAAAGGCGGGGCGAACGCGCTACAGGCCGTAGCAATCTCTTTGGCGATGCTGGCAGCCGCCGGGTGCAACAGTCATCCGACCGATCAACAGGTGCAACAGAAGGCCGCAGAGACAACACAGCAGGTCAAGCAGGACGCGCAACAGGCGGCGACCCAGGCCCGCGCCGCAGCGGCCAACGCCGAGGACAAGATCAATGCGGTTGCGGCGGGAGTGAAACAGGGTCTGAACAGCAACGCTCCTGCGTCAACCATCGACCTCAACACCGCCAGCACGGCGCAGTTGGAGACGCTGCCGGGGGTTTCGCCGAGCAGGGCGCACAGGATCGTTGATGGACGGCCATATTCGACGCCGAGCGACCTGGTGTCCAAGAACGTCCTGACGCAGGAGCAGTTTGATCGTATTTCCGGGAAAGTGCAGGTTCGATAGACGAATTCTTGGTCTGTTCCGAGTCCTGACGCAGGCCTCGCGCATCGAACTTTTAGCGACCAATTTTGCACTTCAAGTGGTAAACCACCCCCTTCGATGGAAAGCGTTGTGAGTGCTGGCTGCTGGGTTTACACTTGAGTGAGAGGAATTTCAGGAGATACCACCATGGCAACCACGACCGTCCAGCCTTCTACGATTGCGCCCCCGGCGGGGGACACCTTCAAGACTGTTCCGCCGATTACGCTTAGCGATGCGGCAGTTGCCAAGGTTCGCGAGATCATGGCGACCCAAGACCCGCTCCCCGCTGGACTGCGCATTGGTGTGGTCGGCGGTGGTTGCTCCGGCTTCCAGTATTCGATGTCGTTCGAGAACCAAGCCGGCATGATGGACAAAATTTTCACCTTCGGCGCGCTCAAGGTCTTTGTGGACGCGACCTCGCTGATGTACCTGAACGGCTGCGTGGTCGACTATGTTGAGACGCTCGAGGCGGCGGGCTTCAAGTTTGAAAATCCGAACACCAAGAGCACCTGCGGGTGCGGATCTTCGTTTAGCGTCTAGTTGAATTTTCAGAAGATTGGAGAAAAAGCCCCGGCAACTTCCGGGGCTTTTTTTTGCGTTCAGAGCATTAGACATCTGGCGCCATTTATTCAACGCTAGAAACTTTTTCTCAGAAGTGGGTAGAATCCAGTGGCTGTCCGCTAGTACCGCCGCTCAGATCTGGCCCTCGAGATTTTTACCGCTGCCGGGCAATGAAACAGGATGAGCAGGCAGAAAGAAGGAATGATGCGCACCAGGTTCGCTGTCCAGTCGTTGCTGTTTTCGCTGATCTTGCTGATTTTTTCCCACAGTGCATTCGCTCAAATAGGCATTGGCATTTCCGTGAACTTCGGTCCTCCACCGCTGCCCGTCTATGAGCAGCCGATTTGCCCCGCGGATGGTTACCTTTGGACGCCTGGCTACTGGGCTTATGATCCCCTCTATGGCTACTACTGGGTGCCTGGAACCTGGGTGCTGGCGCCGCAGGTCGGCTTTCTGTGGACTCCAGGGTATTGGGGCTGGGGCGGCAGTGCGTTCTTCTGGCATGAGGGATATTGGGGCCCGCACGTGGGTTTCTACGGCGGAATCAACTACGGCTTTGGCTACGGCGGAGTCGGCTATGAAGGCGGTCGGTGGGAAGGCGGTCACTTCGCCTACAACACCTTTGCGAATCGCGTGAACACCACGATCATCCACAACACCTACAACACGACTATCGTCAACAATGTCACGGTGAACCACGTCAGCTATAACGGCGGTGAAGGCGGCATCACTGCCAGACCCACCGCGCAAGAACAGTCGTACGCCAACCAGCACCATATTCCTCCGGTGGCTGCACAGACGCAGCACCTTCAGGCGGCCCGCAGTAATCCGGAGCTGCGCGCGACCGCCAATCACGGTGTGCCGCCAATTGCGGCGACCTCACGGCCGGGCGATTTCAAGACTGGCGTGGTGCCAACCCGTGAAGCTGGCGGCGAATACAAGGCCCCGGCATCGGCTCCCCCGAAGGATGCGACCGACCTGCAGGCGCACAAGTACACGGCGCCAACCACCGGCAACGCCGATACCGACAAGAAATATCAGCAGCAACAAGACCAACTCGCCGCAAAGCAGGCGCAGGAACACCAGCAACTGCAGCAGCAACAGGAGAAGGAGCACCAGGAAGCGGTCCAGAAAAACTACAGCGATCAGCAGAAAGAGCAGATGGAGGAACGCCACGCTCAACAGACCCAGCAGCTCGAGACGAAACATGCCAACGAGCAAAGACAGGTACAACAGCGCCAGGCGCCGCCACCGCAGCACCAAAATGCACCGAAACAGCCGCATTGATCCGGAGAAAGTGGTATAGAAGGGCCTGAGAGAACCAAACAGGGATGGCAACGAGAATCCCTTCGCTGCCATCCCTATTCTTTTTTCGGCGAGCTGATGGCAACCATCCTGCGTGCAGTCGCTAGAACTGGATAAGTCTTGACGGTCCCCGCACCGCAGCGACGAAGCCTGCGGCGAAGCTGATCACTGCGCAAAAGAGAAACACCGCTAAGGCCGCACGGAAGACGCGAGAGACCCAGACCTTCTCGGCTTCGGGGCGCGGCGATTGCTGATAGGCATTTACCAGGCCCAGGATCGGCGCCGGTGAATTGAGATGAGCGAGCCGATAGCTAGGCACCTTCAACTTCATCCAGCCATAAGATGCGACGACAACCAGGCCACTGGCTAATGTCGCAATCTCATTGAATTCAAAGAGTCGTGGCAGGTGCATAGAGCCATCATAGCTGGCTGGGCGGATCCATCTGTACCGGCGGGGTCGGATTCGGGTTCGTTGGATTGCCGTTTCCGGAGTTGCCGTTAGTGCCCGTGTTGCTATTTGATCCGGAGTTGTTATTCGAGTTCGAATTATTGCCGGTAGCGCTGCTTGAAGAATTGCCGCAGCCGGAGCTGGAACTACTTCCAAAGCCTGAGCCGGAGCTACTGCCGAAGCTCGATCCCGAGCTGCTTCCGAAGCTAGATCCGGAACTGCTCCCGAAGCCGGAGCTATTGCCGAAGCTGGAACTGCTGCCGAAGCTGGAGCCGGAGCTGCCACAATTGCTGCCAAAGGGGTTGGTCGCGCCGTTTTGTCCTGCGATGCCCATGCCGGTATTGCCGCCCAGGCCGCCGAGGTCGGTCAGGGGGTTGTAGACGAACTCCCACTCGTTGTAGTGCTTTTGCTTCTGGTATTCGCGGATCGATTCTTTAGTGACGATGCTGGCTACCCCAATGATCGGACCGGCGCTGCCGATCGGCGAGCCATTGCTGGAGGTCAGAGTGCTGTTGCCGAGGCCAGCGGGGCCTCCGGTGCTGGTGCTGCCGAAGCCTGAGCCGGACTGGCCCGCTGTTCCGGTGCCGCCAGTTCCGGAGCCCGAACTGGGATCGGTGGGCTGACCGGTCTGGCCATTGCTGCTCATTCCGGTTCCGCTGTTGCCTAAGCTGGAGCCACTGCCACTGCCAAAGCTGTTCCCGAAGCTTGAGCCACTGCTGCTGTTGCCAAAACTCGAGTTGCTGTTGCCGAAACTCGAACCGCCGGTGCCACCGAAGCTGGAGCCACCGCTGGGGGTGTTGGAGCCGAAGGCGGATTGCCCGTTGGTTCCAGTGGTGTTTCCGGCGCCGGCTACGCCGAGCGGCTGGCCGAAAAATCCGGTCGGCTGGGCTTTCAGTGCATCTCCATAGTGGATGAGACGCCAGTCAGGCTTGCCAGTGAAGGGGTCGTTGTACTTCTTGCGCAGGAAGCGAATGTTATTGGTGTTTTCGAGCTGATCGAGGGAGGTCGGATAATGTTGGAATTTCTTGTAGTAGAGCTTGATGGCGCGGGTGTACTGCATTCCGCGGTGATAGAGCTCCAGTTCCTTGTCGCGTTTGATCGAAGTGGCGATCTTGGGCGCGGCCATCGCTAGCATGATCAGTATGACTACGACCAAAAAGAGCACGCCGATGAGCACGAAGCCCTCTTCAGAGGCTAGTGCGCGGTAACCGGTCGCTCTTTGCCTGGTCGGCATCTGTGTGCTCCAATCAGCTAATTCGCCATCAGCGGCAGGCTCTGGGTGTTGGCGTAGGGAATGTCTTCCACCTGCACCGACGTGGGCGCGATCTTTACGACCTTATAGCGATGGTCGACTACTTCGCCTTCCGAGGCGATGAAGACGTCGTCACCCTTAAGCAGGAAGGCTCTGCGCACTCCGCTCTGCCGAGAGGAGTAGCCAAAAAACTTCAGATCAATCGGCGGAGGCGGAGCGGGCGGCGGTGGTCCGGTCGGGATGCTTGCCTGCTCCACGTTCCGCGGCGTCTTGATCGGTTTGGGAATATCGACGGGCACGGAGGTCAGCGAAAAGATGTTGCGGCCGTTGCCAGTGTATTCGAGAGACTCGGCCTGCGCCATCAATTCCGGATGCAGAGTGGGGTCGAGATTAACGACAGTGCTGGCCAGCTTTGTGGCTTCACGCGGTGCGGATGACCTGGTTGAGGAGGGCGCAGGGCGGGCTGGAGACTGCGCGACAGCCGCTGGTGGTGGAGGCACTGGCGTGCTGCTGAAGCTGTCTTTGAAGGTGTAGATGGCCAGACCGAGAACGACAACTCCTAGGCCACTGGCGATGTAAACCTTCTTCTTATCTTCCGCGCCTAGTTTGAGGGCCATCAGCGTCCCTCCGCGACAGGTTGAGTTGGGCCGATCGGAGACGGCCTCAAAGATGACTGATCGGTCGCGCCTTCGGGCTTGGGTGCGGGCTGGTCGCCGCTCGGCTCGCCGCCGGGTTCCGAAGATGGGGGAAGTTGACTGGCATCGGCGGCGTGGAGGTAGGTGTCCAGGCGAAGCCGGAGATTGACGAGTCCTCCCTGTTGGCCAGTGAGCGTGACGGCACCGATGACGAAGAAGGTCTTGTCGCGTTCGATGCCGTTAATGAAGCGCATGATGCCGGAGTATTCGCCAGCAAGATTGGCGTCGATGCGCAGTTCGGCGAGCCCTTCAATGGCTGCGGTCTGGGTGTAGCCGGCGCGGGTGAGGCGGATGTTATTCTTCTGGGCCAGGGTGCCGAGTTCAGCGAGGATTGAGGAGTAGTTGGCGGGAATCCGCTGGCCGTAAAACTTGTCGGCGTCTTTGCGCGACTGCTCGACCTTCTCGGGAAGCCCATTGAGCCGGGCGGTCTGAACGCGCAGCTGAGTGAGCTGCAGCTGGGCCTGCTGGAGCTGGTCCTGGCGGCTGGAGCCAAGATCGCGCAGGGCGAGACCGAGCTGGACCAACAGCACGATATTAAAGATGGCGAGCAGCGCCACTCCGGCGATATGCAGGTTGAGCTGGTTGAGGACGCCAGTGGGCAGCTTGATGGGGTCGCTGAGTTTCATTGCGCCCCCTTTGGAGCCGTCCGTGGCCGTGCAGGTGCATTCGGCGCAAGTTGCGGGGCTTGCTTGTGGCGAGCAGCCGATCCCGGTGTTTTGGCCTTCGTTTCCGGCTTGGGGGCGGGGGACTCGGCATCCGGGGACGCGTCCTTGGCAGTCTTCTTCGGGGCTTCGCGTTCTGTGAGCGGGTTGTATTCCGCCAGCACGTCGAAATTCACGTTGGCCGGCCCGTTGGCGGTCTGGAAGTTCGCCTGGTTTCCGGTAGTGGTCGTCTCCAGCGCCTCACTGGCCAGCCTGGGCTGGAGGAAGCGGCGCGAGTGCTCGAGGTTTCGCACCAGATCGACGGCGCGGTCGCGCTGGCCATTGATTCGCAGACGGATGGTGACGGCGCCGGATTTGTCGATCTCCGGGTCGATGTTCATGACCTGCACGCCGGCGGGCAGCACGGTTTCGAGGTCCATCATGACCGCCGTCCAGGAGAAAGCCTTCTCAGCGAAGAGCCGGTTGAGAAACGCGGCCTGGGTGAGGACTGCGGCGTTCTGCGGCTGGCGCATCATCGCCTGGTAGCTGCGCTGCTGATTCTGGAGGCGCTGAATGCTGTCCTCAACGGCCTGGAGTCTTGCGTTGGCCAGCGCGGCTTTGCGTTGCTCTACCCTGAGGAGGAACCAGAGCGGAATCGCCACCAGAAGCAGGATCGCCATTATCCAGCGCAGCCGGGCGTAGAGGGGCCGGAGTTCGATGAAGGGCTTGGAGGCGAGATTGAGGGTGATGCGCATTTAGAGCTGATTCAATCTTACTAGTGACGCAGGAAGTGGTGGTTTTGCTCAGAAGGAGCGTGACTCCGCTTCGAGCATTCGTAAGACTTGCTCGAGTTCCAACAACGCTTCCGCCTCTGTGGGCGTGAGGGCATAGCAGCCGGGAATCGAGGGAATCTCGGCCACCCAGCCTGCAGGCTGATTGCGGTAGAGCACGACCTTGTAGTCGTCGAGGGGCATAGGTATGTAGAGTCTACCGTGGACAGGATCGAGTCTGTTAATTGGGAGCTGGCGGTATGTCCGTTTTCCTCCTGGTTCCTCTCCCGACCAAAGTCTCCGGTATCTTCAGGTCGCCCGGCAGGGCAAGACGATTTCTTGCATGTTGACGGCGACCCCGTTTCGGGCGAGACTTGAACGCTGAGAATGGCGTTGACGCCGCGGACATACTTTAACTTCCAGGCCTGATGAGGCAACGGTGGCAGGCAGTCTTCGCCTTGGCGGGTACTCTTATGATTTCACCCCGGAATTTGCATCGCGGCGCTCATCCTCTCTGTCTTCGGATCGGCTTACGCACAGTCAGTTAATGATTCCGCTACAACCAAGCCGGTGACCACCGGCACCTTGGTGGTCAAGTGCGAGACAGCCGGCACGGTCTCGGTTGATGGAAAGGCGCCCACAAAAGTCCGGTCTGGACAGGCCCTTACCTTCGCGCTGCAAGCGGGTCAGCACATCTTGTCGTTCACAGCCGGTGATGGCACGAAGAGTGAGAAGTTGTCGATATTAATGCTGGGCGCTCTCTCGTCGAAACACTGGGAAATCCTGCGGAAACGGGGAATGTCGGGAACGGCGATCACACCACTTCAGCTGACCCGCCCGTGGGGTTGCTACCGCCTCCCGGCTGGTCGGCCTTGGACTTTGTGCGCGAGAACACAAAAATTGAGTCACTGAGCGTACTGGGGTTAACGGCAAATGTCGTGGAGGAGGCCGAACGGGTAAATCTAACTTCCCTCCCTACTTACAAGGCTAACAAAGACACTCTTGCGGACATTAAGAAAAGGACGACTGACGATCCCCGTCTGGGAGGGTACGCTGACACTCTGCTGAGGCTTGGCCAGCTTCAACGTGCATTGCTCGCAGCTGATGAAGAGGTGCGCAGCCATGAGCGTGGTCTTTCCTATTCGGAAAAGCAAGATCATGATGAAATATGCGACGCGCTACGGGGGTTGGGCTCGGCGCGGGTCACCAAATCGGAGGCCCTTTTTCAAACCGGGGATCATGAACAAGCGTTTACTGAGCTCGCCGAGGCACAGAAGAGTCTTTACGCAGCGATCACAATTGCGCAGGAGGCTTCCCCCCTCCGTACTGTAAAGAGGACATAGTCAACGCCGTTCTGGATAACTCGTTTGTCCAGATGGCTTCGATGAAGGCTCTTCTGGGGGATTGGGTAGGCTGTGTTCAGGCGATTTAAGGGTGATGCGCATGGATATCTACGGCAATCTTCAGTCTAATTGGCCAGCGCCCCGGTGACTCCGGCGAGGAGGCCTAAGGGCACCGGGCTGGCGACTCCCGGCACAGGGAGGCTCGACGAGGTCGCGAATTCTGATTTGGGGTGAGCCCCAGTCGGATTGGCTCAGGGTCGCGCCGAAGGCGACGGCGCCGCCGGGGCCGACATAGAAGAGCGATTCGAGCGGCGTGCGGAGCGAATCCTCGAAATAGGCGATGGCGACTGAAACTGCCTGCTGGATGTCGGGGATGTCGTTGTCGGCGTGGCCGAGGCCGCTGTGTTCGGATGCCGCTTCGGGCGAAGCCTTGGCGAGATCGAGGGTGCGGTGCAGCAGTACCTCGTTCTGTTTTGTGATCGCGGTGGTGATGCAGACTGCGTTCTGGTTGACGACCAGCGCGTCGGTGTCATCGGGGATCGCGGCGATTGCGCAGAGGGTGCTGGGCAGCACCGCGCCCGGCTCATAGCCGGCTTCGCGGACGACGGCTTCATATTCTGTGAGCACGGCGTGAGGAGTAACGGCTACGAGCGCTCGCACCTGGGCGGAATCGCGGGTCATGACCTGGTAGCTGATCGCGGCATCATCGACCTCAAAGGGCAGCAGCTTGCGCAGGCGAAAGCGGATGATGGGGAGAGCTTCGGCGAGCTTCTCGGGGAGCGAGTCGAAATCGAGCAACAAGACGCGGACGGCGGCATCGGGTATGACGAGCGTGAGCTTGCGGTCGCGTTCGACGACCTGATCGAGCGCCTGGCGGAGCGCGGCGACGATGCGTGCGGGCTGAGGGAAGTTGGGGGCGTTGAGCGCGGGCACGACAGAGCCGGGCAGGAGCGGAGCGAAGGCGGTGACTGCTGCGGTTTCGAGCGAACTCTCTTGCCGCGCCGCGACGACGCCCTCGAGCGTGATCTCGCAGGCGAGGCGGGGTCGCAACGTGACAGCAGAGTGCTGCGGGAAGATGCGGAGGCGCTTTGGCATTAGCGGTTCGCCTCGATGAAGGTGACCTTGTTGATCTCGCGCAACGAGGTGAGGCCGCGCTTGACGCGGTCGATCGCCGATTCGCGCAGGAAGCTCATGCCCTCGGCCTTGGCCAGGCGGCGAACCTCGGACGCGGGCTTCTTTTCGAGGATGATCTCGCGGATGGGGTCGGTGAGGTCGAGCAGCTCGTGGATCGCGGTACGGCCGCGGAAGCCGGTGCCTCCGCACTCGATGCAGCCGGTGCCTTCCCGGAATTCAAAATTGCGCCACTCGTCTACGTCGAGGCCGCTCTGGATCAGCGTCTCCTCGTCGTGCTTGACGGGGCGCGCACAGAAGTCGCAGGTGAGGCGGACGAGCCGCTGGGCGAGGATGCAGTTCAATGCAGAGACGAAGTTGTAGACCTCGACGCCCATATTGAGGAAGCGACCGAGAACGTCGACGACGTTGTTAGCGTGAACGGTGGTGAAGACGAGGTGTCCGGTCAGCGCCGAGTTGATGGCGATCTGCGCTGTCTCCTGGTCACGGATTTCGCCGACGAGGATCTTGTCGGGGTCGTGGCGCAGGATGGAGCGCAGGCCTCTGGCGAAAGTCAGGCCTTTTTTCTCGTTGACCGGAATCTGGGTGATGCCGCGAATCTGGTACTCGACGGGGTCTTCGATGGTGATGATCTTGTCTTCGTCGGACTTGATCTCATTGAGCGCGGCGTAGAGGGTCGTCGTTTTGCCGGATCCGGTTGGTCCGGTGACGAGCACCATGCCGTAAGGCTCGCGAATATAGCGGCGGAAGCGGTAGAGGTCTTCGTCTGCGAAACCCACGACGTCGAGGGTGAGCTTGGAGAACTTCTCGCTCATCGATTCCTTGTCGAGGACGCGGAGCACGGCGTTTTCGCCATGCACGGTGGGCATGATGGAGACGCGGAAGTCGATGAGACGGCCCTTGTAGCGGACGCGGAAACGGCCGTCCTGGGGAACGCGGCGCTCGGCGATGTCGAGCTCGCTCATGACCTTGATGCGCGAGAGGATGGTCTGGTGATGTTCGCGGGCGATGGGCGCCATGGCCGCCTGCAGCACGCCGTCGATGCGGTATTTCACGTGCAGGCTGTCGTCGTAGGTCTCGATGTGAATATCGGAGGCGCGGCGCTCGAGAGCGGTGAAGATCGTGGTGTCGACGAGGCGGATGATCGGGCTGATGTCCTCTTCGGAGGTCAGCTTCTCGATCGAGATATTTTCGTCGGGGTTGTCGTCGGAGGGGATCACGTCGAAGGTCAGCCCTTCGGTCGCTTCATCGAGGACGCGCTGCGATTGCTCGGTCTTCTTGAGCAGGTCGGTGATCTGGGTGAGGGTGGCGACCTTGGTGATGATGCGCTGGCCGAGGAGTCCGGCGATCTCGTCGAGGACCATGAGCCGGCTGGGGTCGGCTACTGCGATAACCAAGCGGTCGTCCATCTGCTCAAGCGGCACGAAGTTGTACCGGAACATCAGGTCGACGGGGACGGCGCGGACGACGTCGTGCTGGATCTTGTAGTGCTTGAGGTCGATGAATTCGCAGCGGTAGCGCCGTGCCAGCGACTGCGCATTGGCGTTCTCGTCAAACTCGGTCGGAAGTGGAAGAACTGCGATGTCTGCTGCCATATATAAAGTCAACCTCGGCTCTAGTGCCCCTGCATCGGTCTAGTGTCCTTGCATAGCTCCAGCCTGCCCTAAGGAGAAGATCGGCAGGTAAAGAGCAATCAGGATAGTTACGACCACAATGCCCATGACGATCAGGATCGCGGGCTCGATCAGGGCCAGCGCCGCGGTCAGAGCGGTTTGGACATCTTCTTCAAAAAACTCTGCTACCGAATTCAACATCTGGGGCAGCGCGCCGGTCGATTCGCCGACTTCAATCATTTCCGTAGACAGTTCGGGGAAGATTCCGGTCTGTTTCAGGCTGGTGGCGAGGCCTTTGCCTTCGCGCACCCTCCCTACCGATGTAAAGACGGCCTTGGCGATGCTTTTGCTCGAAATGGAGCGGGCGGCGGTTTCAAGCGACGGAACCAGCGGCAAACCGCCGGTGAGTAAGGTCGAGAGCGTTCTTGCAAAGAGGGCGACCTGGTATTTGAGCCAGATGGTGCCGAAGACCGGCATGCGGACGCGGATAGCGTCGATGCGCGCGGAGCCGCCCTCGGTGGCACTCCATCGGAAGATGCCATAGACGATAGCGCCAACGGCCGGGATCACGTAGATGGCGTAATGTTGCGCTCCAGTGCCGATGGCGAGCATTCCAAGGGTGATTGCGGGCAGCTTAGTGCCGATTGAGTCGTAGAGTTTGGCGAACTGGGGCACGACGAAGGTGATGAGGAAGATGAAGAGCAGGCCGACCATGCCCATCAGCAGCGCCGGATAGACGAGCGAGGCCTGGAGCTTTTTGCGGAAGCTGAGCGAGATGCGCTGGAACGACAAAAAGCGGCTGAGCACCTCTTCGAGGTTGCCGGAGCGCTCGCCGGCGAGCAGAGTGGTGGTGTAGATGACAGGGAATCCACCCTGGGCCTCAAAGGCGGCGGAGATCGATTCGCCGGTGCGCACCCGTTGGGAGACGTTTTGCAGCTGGGCGGCGAAGTTGGGGTTTTTCTGCTGCTTGGCAAGCATCTCGAGCGAGCCGAGGATGGGCAGGCCGGCGCGGACGAGGGTGAGGAACTGTTCGTTGAAGATGATGAACTGCTCGAGCTTGGCTTTTTTGCGCTTGCCGGTGAATCCGCGGGGCTTGACCGAGTAGACGTAGTAGCCTGCGGTGGTGAAGCGCGAGCGGAGTTCTTCAGCCGAGGAGGCGGTCTGGGTCTGCTCCTGGATGTGGCCGCGCTCATCGGCGAGTTTGATTACGAATTCTGCCATTTGGTTACTTCATCGGAATCCCATGTCCCAAAAGCGGGAGATGGGGCACCCGGATTGTCTATTTTTGGGAAATACTCGCTGTTTTCAACGATACCAGCTTGGCGATGCGGCCTTCGGGGCCGACGACCCAGGGGAGGCTGAGCGCGTTCCAGTTTCCGGAATCGAGGTATTGCCAGGTCTTGCCGTCGTCGTAGGAGACATCCGATCCGTTGGTGCCGACGGCGATCCAGGCCTTGTCGGCCGCGTCCCAGACGACGGCGGAGCGGTAGCCGTGGGGTGGTTTGGCGGCGGCTGTCCAGGTGCGCCCTCCGTCGGCAGTGTAGGCGGCAGTTCCGTTGGATTCATTGGGTTTCTTGTAATCTCCGCCGACGGCGATGCCGCGGTTCTGGTCTCGAAATGCTAGAGAAAAGACGCCGGAGGATTCGTTTCCGCTCGCGAGGGGGACTTGAACGGGATCAAGAATCGGCTGGCCACAAGTGCAGAACGGCGCGACCAAGTACCCGCTGAAGACAATAGCTCCACCCTGCCCGCCTGCGCCGATCCACGTTCTCACAAGTCCGGGCGAATTACCAAAGTTTAGAGCTATGGAAGAGTTGCTGGCGGCGAAGGCTCCAAGCTTCTTCGAGTCCGCTTTAGGGCCGGCCACGCTGGTGTAGTGGTAGCCAGCGCCAAACGCATCGATGCGAAGCACGGTGAAGCTTCCATTTACGGGGTCGCCGAGCAGATAGCCTAAATCTCTGCTTAGAAATCCGATTGCATCCCAAAAGCCGTCCTTATCTGCGTTGGTGTAAAGGAGCTTCCAACTGGAGCATCCGTCGGTCGTCTTGTAGAGTCGCGAAAGGTCGCCTGGCCCGGAGGACATCGCAATTGCCGTGTTCGCGTCCCAGGCCCAGATGCCGCGGAAGTCGAGCTTCTCGGCTCCGGACGGCATGGCGCATGATTGCCACATGTATCCCCCGTCTTCGGTGCGGAGGATGGTGCCATTGATTCCGCTGGCCCAGGCGACTCCGTTGCCGACGGCATGGATGCCGCGGAGGCCGGCTTTGGTGGTGGAGTTTTGGAGTTCCCATGGGGAGGCGGCAGTCTGGACAGACGCTGCGGTCTTTGGTGGTATCCGCTGCGCGAGAACCCGGTCCGTGCCGACGAAGAGCAGGGCGGCGGCAAAGAGAATTGTTGTGGGGCTGCGAAGGTTATGGCTGCGGGGTTTCACGGCGAGTCTTCTCTATCTTATAGATCGCTGAAACCGCAGATCCTTCGACTCCGTTGGGCGCAAACTGTGCGCCCAACTCTGCTCAGGATGACGGATATCTCTTGGGGTCTAAGCTTTCGAGGTGAAATGTTCTGCCGCGAGTGCGCGGAGCCGCTCCGCCGCGCTTTCGGGGGTGATGTCTCGCTGGGGCATTCCCAACAGCTCGAAGCCGACCATAAACTTCCGCACTGTCGCCGATCTAAGCAGTGGCGGGTAGAAGTGCGCGTGGAAGTGCCATTCGTTGTGCGGATGGCCGTCGGTGGGGCTTTGGTGGAAGCCCATAGTGTAGGGGAAGCTGGTGGAGAAGAGATTGTCATAGCGGGTGGTTGTTTGCTTGAGGATGTCGGCGAGCTGCGTCTTCTGCTCGTCGCTGAAGTCGGTCAGCGAGCGCAGGTGGGACTTGGCCAGCACCAGCGTTTCGAAGGGCCAGACAGCCCACCAGGGGACCACGGTGAGGAAGCCTTCGTTTTCGCAGACGACGCGGGAAGTCGAGCCGGTGGCGGCGTCCTGCTCGACTTTCAGGTAGTCGCAGAGCAGGCAGGTCCCGTGTTGCTGGTGGTGTTCGAGTTGCGCGGCGGTTTCGACGGCGGGCTCGTCGGGGACGTGTTCGGTGGCCCAGATCTGGCCGTGGGGGTGGGGGTTGCTGGCACCCATCATCGCGCCGCGGTTCTCGAAGATCTGGACGTGGTTGATCTCATGCTTGCGTCCCAGGTAGGCGTACTGGGTCGTCCAGGCGTCCACGACGAGGCGGATATCATGCGGGTTCATGCGTGCGAGGGTGAGGCTGTGGTCGGGGTGGAAGCACAGGACGCGGCAGACGCCTCTTTCGCGCTCCGCCTTGAGCAGGGAGGGCCATCCTTCCGTCGCTGGAGCGGGCGAGTCGGGGAGCAGCGCGGCGTAGTCGTTGTCGAAGACGTAGACATGCTCGTAGACCGGGGTCTTCGCGCCGCCGGCGCGTTCGTTGCCGGGGCAGAGGTAGCAGGTTGGGTCGTAATGGAGGTCGGAAAATCCTGAGGCGGTATTGACTTCTCCCTGCCAGGGGCGCTGGGTGCGATGCGGCGAGACGAGGACCCATTGCTTGCGAAGCGGATTGTAGCGGCGATGCGGGGATTGAAAGGCCGGTTCGGACATGACGACTCCTCGATTGCGTTCAGTGGGTCGGCTTATTGGGGACGGGAGCGGTGGCGAGATACATCTCGGCAAAGCGGTGACTGTATTCGTCGAGGAGTGAGGCGACGCGTCGGGGATCGGGTGACTGGACGAGCAGTCCGGCGTGGTGTTTCTTGTTCATGCGGTAGACGATCTCGGGCGCGTCGAAGGCGGAAGTGTCCGGGTATTCGGTGCGAGCGAGGCAGAGCACACTGCCAGCATAGGAATATTTTCGCTCGGGCAGGACGTAGGGAAGGCCACGGAGCGAGGAGACTTCGATGCGCGCCCACTCCGCCCAGAGATTGAGGCCGGTAGAGTGTTCGACAAGCTCGGCGATGAATGCGCCGCCGACGCGGGCGGCGACTTCGAGGAAGTAGTATTGTCCGCCGCTCTTTTCATCCGGGTGGTGGGCCTTGATGTATTCGGCGTGGCTAA
>CAVUKL010000042.1:0-16647 GCA_963742015.1 uncultured Acidobacteriaceae bacterium
GGTCAGAGAGCGTCTCAAGAAGCCTCGAATCTCTATATCATCCTCCACCAGTAAGAGGCGCATGAGTTGATCGTACTGCATTCATGTGGAGTTCCTGCGCTTCTCCGTGTTCTTGGAGCTAAGGAAAAGCAAATCGTATTCCTACGAGACCAAAATGACAAAATCATCATTCTGCGTTTTACAGTGTGTCACCTTTGGCCGCTTAAGTGTTGAGAAAGGGGAGGACTTACCCCCGGATATTCCCAAACGTATGTATAAACCTTTGGCCTAGATGTCTCGCGTCTCACCTCATGGGCACACGCCATTGGCTACTACCTCCCCCCCCCCATCACACCTGCCCACACCTGCATTATAGACTACTATATCTAGCAGGTTACTAAGGGGTATTACACTGATGCGTCGTCTTTCTTCTTTGCTATTCCGTCAACGTATGTTGTTAACTTTATATTCGGCTTGGATTCAGCGAGTCAGACCCGAATTGAGAACTTGGGGACTTGACATCTTTTCGGGGAACTCAATTCTCATCGCTACGTTTCGGCTTCCGTAGCTTCCAGAGAACCTGGCGCAGGATTCCGGTCCAGGCGAGGGCATGGGGGCGGTCGAGGCCCATGTGGAGGACGAGGCGGCGCACTAGGGTTTCGTCAAAGTTGGCGGGGTGGCGTTGGGCGTAGCCGCTGGCATCCATAACCTCGATGGTTAGCTGAGTGAGCCGCTCCAGGTCTTCTGCGGTGGCGCGCTGAACTTGCTCCTGCAGCGGTTCCGCTTCGGGGTTGCGGACGAGTTCGTAGAGACAGACCGCGGCGGCCTGGCCGAGGTTCATGGAGGCATGACGCATTCCCTCGGTCCGGTGCATAGGAATGGTGAGCAGCCAGTGGCAGTGACTGAGCTCCTCGTTGCTGAGGCCGGTTTTTTCGGAGCCGAATAGCAGAGCGACTCTGGCCTGAGGGTCGGTGGACGCCATCTCGGCGCGCAGCATCGGCCCGGCTTCGGCGAATGTGTGAAGGGATGTTCTTTCCGGCGCAGGCCGACTGCCGTGGTGCCAACCACCAGAGTGCAATCAGCGACGGCTTCGGCGACGTTTGGGAATTCGCGAGCGCTCTCAAGAACGGATGAGGCGTCGATAGCAGACCGTGCCCAATCGAGCGGGACGACATATTCATTAACCAGACGAAGGTCGCGAAAGCCAAAGTCATACATGGCGCGGGCGACGGCGCCGATGTTGTTGGGATCGCGAGCGCGGACGAGCACCACGCAGAGCCGGCCGAGTTCGTCTTCGCTAAACACCCGTTGTCATTCTAGTGGTCGGGGCGTTGCCGGTCTTACTTGGGCTTCTCGGGGCCCGCAGCCGCGAGTACACCTTTGGCGTCGGGGGCAACCTGGCCGTTGGGTTCGAGTTCGAGATATTTGCGATACGCCTCGACGCAGCCGGGCGGCATCGTTCAGGGCCTGTTAACACTATTGGCATCACGCTAAGACTGGCAAACCCCAAAATAAACAGCGGCTAGCCCTTCTCCGTCGTTTCCCGGACGATGTGTGCGATGGTTTGGCTGAAGTCCTCGCGCTTACGGCCGGGTGCGGCTTTCGGCTGTTTCTTGGCTGGTTTCTTGGATTCGCGTTTTCCTTTGTCCTTGTTTCCCATGCATCCAAGTCTACGGCGGGTGCGCGGTCGCCAGCCCAGTTGATCCTTAAACTCCGCTACCACCCGCCATCTCCGCAATAAAAGGCGTGAGAGCGGACCCATATTCACGCAGCCTGCGTCTTAGCTTGTAATACTGCCAGTGACGCGACTGACCGCGTTACTGTTATCTTTATTGACTTGTGAGGTTCCGCAACGATGACCAGCTCTCCAGGGCAAGATCTGAACAACGCGAAGCACGTCGTGGTTGTCGGCGGTGGATTCGCGGGACTGGCCTGTGCCCGCAAACTAGGCTCGAAGCCAAATGTAAGAGTGACGCTGCTCGACAAGAACAACTATCAGCAGTTTCAGCCGCTGCTTTACCAGGTGGCGACGGCAATCCTTGCTTCGGGCAACATCGCTTTTAATCTGCGCGGCATTCTGCACAACCACGCCAACGTCGACGTGAAGATGACCGAGGTGACCTCGATCGATCCCCACACGCACACGGTGGAAACCTCACATGGCCAGCGATATCAGGGCGACTATCTGGTGCTGGCCGCCGGTGCGCAGGCAAATTTTTTTGGCACGCCGGGGGCGGAGGAATATAGCTATCCGCTCTATTCCCTGCGTGATGCGCAGCAGCTACGCTCGCGGATCCTGGCGATGCTCGAATCGGCGGACCGTGATCCTTCGCTGGTCGACAAGGGCGCCCTGAATTTTGTGATCGTGGGCGGCGGGCCGACCGGCGCGGAGATGGCCGGCGCGTTTGGGGACATGCTGCTGACAGCGCTGAAGACGGAACCGGGAAAGCGCGGTTACAAGCATCTTGGCGAGGGAGGGCGGATCGCGCACATCTTTCTGGTGGACGGAGGCGACGCGGTGCTGAAGGCGTTTTCGCCCAAGAACCAGGCCTATGCGGCCAAGATGTTAGAAAAGCGCAGGGTCCAGCTTCACCTGAAAACGCGGGTCAAGGAAGTCGGGGATGGGTATGTCGTGCTCTCGGACGGCGCTAAAATTTTGACCCACACGGTGATCTGGGCGGGTGGTTTGAAGGCTGCGGATTTGTCCGGCAAGGTGGGGATTGCGACTGGCCACGGTGGACGCATCGATGTCGCGCCCGACCTTAGCGTGCCTGGTCTTACCGGGGTTTACGCGCTTGGCGATTTTGCCAATATTCTGGGCAAAGACGGTCAGCCTTTGCCGCAGCTTGCCTCGGTGGCGCAACAATCTGGACACTGGTGTGCCAAGAACATTCTGCTGGACGTTGCGGGAAAGCCGCGAGAGGCGTTCCGCTACCTGGATAAAGGCATCATGGCGATGATCGGGCGGAATGCAGCGGTGGCTGAGGTGGGGGAGGGCCGCATCGAACTCCAGGGCGCGATCGGCTTTCTAGCGTGGCTGGGGGTTCATGCGGTGTTGCTTACTTCATTCCAGGCGAAGATTGAAGCGTTTGTCGCGTGGGCCTGGACGTTTATCGGCGGAGCCCGAGGCGATGCACTGATCGACCGCCCCGAGGAGTTGCGCGTCGATTGGGCAGCCGAAAAGGAGGAGAGCGCTGGCGGCGTTGTTAAAGCTTAAATGGGGACCTCTCTTCTCTCGCTAACTGGCTTGCCCCAGCCACTCTGACAGAGCAGTGGCGGCGTCATTGAGGTTGGGGTCTTCATTCGATGCCCAGGCGACGCAGCCGTCAGGGCGCACGAAAAGAGCGGTTGGGCCATCAGTTTCTTTCAGGGAAACGGTGACGGTTCTGAGCCGGTCTCTCCATTTTGTGCCGAGATCGCGGAGTTGCTGATAATCGGCGAAGTCGAAGAGCAAGGCGCGGCCGTCGTGGCAGTATTCGCCGAGCCTGCTGCCATCTGCGAATTCGAAGTCGGGAGCGCTCTTGCCGATCAGCGGATGATCGCCATGTATGTCGTAACGCTGCCAAACCCCGGATATCTTCTTGGAGAAGTAAGTTGCTCCGTCGCGAGTGGCGATCAGGTCGCGGACGACTGCGGTCAGCGCCATCTCGTGGCGTTCGTGGGCGCATGAGAGCGACCTGGGCGCGGGTCCATTCGAGCGCCCAGGCGCCGATGGGATGGCGCTCGGTGGTGTAAGTGTCGAGCAGCGATTCGGGCGCCCATCCTTTGATGGTCGCGGCGAGTTTCCATCCGAGATTGACGGCGTCGCCGATGCCGAGATTGAGCCCCTGGCCTCCGAAGGGCGAATGGACGTGCGCGGCGTCGCCGGCGAGCAGAACTCTTCCCTCCCTGTAGTTGCTCGCCTGACGGGCGTTGTCGGTCCAACGGGTGGCGGAGTGGATCGCGGTGATGGTCACGTCGGTTTCGGAGACATTTCTGAGGCTTTGCTGGAGGGTTTCGACCGTGATGGGGGCTTCGCGATCGGCAGGCGGGCCGTCGAACTCGACGGTGAGGATTCGTCCGGGCACAGGGCCGTTGACGTAGGTGCCTTTGGCGGTTCGGTTCCAGCCCGGCGAGAGTTTCTCCGGATCAGCGATCGAGACCATTGCGTTGTAGCCGGTGATCTCTGGATCAGTGCCAGGGAAATCGAAGCCAGCGAGTTTGCGCACGGTGCTGCGGCCTCCGTCGCAGCCTACGAGCCAACCCGCGCGGAAGGTTTCGCCGTCGGTCTGGATGGTGACGCCATCGGCATCGGCTGTGAAATTGGTGAGTGGGGCTCCGCGCTTGATCTCGACGCCTAATTCTGCGGCGCGATCGGCGAGTAGGGCCTCGATGGCTTGCATGGTGATCATGCCTCCGGCGGCGGCGGGGCCGTGTCCGGCGAATTCGGGGTCGGCATAGTTGACCACGTTTGCATCGAGCATGATTCCGCCGAAGTGGCCGACGAACGTCGGGAGGCGCTTTCACGGGCGCGGCAGCTGGTGCGTTGACTGCGGGAGCATCGTTGCTGCGGCCCTGCTGTCGAAAAGCCGCTGAAGCTTCGCTGCCCAATTGCCGGACATCCGACGGGCTGACCCACCATAGCGCTGCTTTGCTGAGCGCGGGGAGCAGGCCGCGCCGATAGAAGGCCTCGATGGAGGGTATGTTGAGTCCTCTGCCTCCGGTGGGCCCTCCCTTGAGAGGAGAGTTCGGGTCGGGCATTTTCTCGAGGACGAGGACTGAGACTCCAGCCAACCTTAGTTCGCAGGCGAGAAGCGAGCCAACTGGGCCCGCACCGGCGATCACCACGTCATAATCCATAAAGCGCTCCTTACTGAGAACAGTGTTCGCAGTAACGCTACAATAGCAAATTGAGTACACTGTTCGCAATAGGTTTTTTTTGGACGATGAGAAAGAAGAGCCAAGGCGCGAGACCCTCAGCCGACTTGTCAAAAGCAAATGACATTCGTCCATCGCGGGGGCCTCAACCAGCTTATAGCCGCACCCAGATCGCCGCTGCGGCCGTCAAGATTGCCGACGCGGAAGGAATCGGGGCGGTATCGATGCGCCGGATTGCCAGCGAACTGGGCAGCGGAGCCACTTCGCTCTATCGCTACATTACGAAGAAGGACGAACTGCTCGACCTGATGTCGGAGGCGGTGCTGGAGGTTGAGCGGCTGCCCAGGCCCTCGGGAAATTGGCGGGTTGATTTGCGAAAGATCGCCTACCACATGAGGGCGATGTCGTTGCGGCATCCGTGGACGATTGGCATTTCCACGTCTCGGTCGGCGCTTGGGCCAAATACGCTTCGCTGCCTGGAGCTGACGCTTAGCGTGATCGATAATCTTGGGCTGGATATCGACGAGATGCTGGTCATCTCGAACACGCTCTTTACGTTTGTCCGCGGCTACGCGGCGGGAGAGGATGCGGAAGTCGAGGCAAGCCGGCGTTCGGGGCTGAATCGCGAGCAGTGGATGCGAAGCCGAGCGGAGCATACCCAGGCGATCCTGCGGACGGGCAAGTATCCGATGTTTGCGCGGGTGGTGAAAGATGCGAGGGCGCCGCATGATCCGGATGCGGCGGCACATGGATTCGCGGCCGGATTGGAGCATCTCTTGAACGGGATTGAGGCGCGGATTGCAGCAGCGCGGCGGACAACGACTCCGAGACATGGGAAGAGTGATTAGTGCTCCCCCGTCGGGAAATGGAGCGGTCTAAATAACCCGCGTCGCTGAATAAAGATATCTGCGCAGCCGTCTTTCGCCACACAAGGTATGCACGCAGGAGAGGAAACGCTGCAGCCCTTCGAAGTTGGGATCGCCTTCCGCGGCGATTAGGTCCTGTGTTCGTTTATCCCGGGCGTCATGCCAGCGTTTAGCGATGCGCGCGGCGCTTTCAGTAGTGTCCGTCGCCTTGATCCCGCGAAAGTCGGCTTGCTCCATGATCCGCTCATTTTCGCCAGGTGGGCTGTAGACGTAGAACCCGATGGAACTGCGGGTCGCGATTTCCTGATGCGAGATCAATCCACCGATGACAAGTGCATCGCTGAAGAGCATTCGTCCGCCGGGCTTGAGGACGCGAAATATCTCGCTTAGAACTTCTGGACGCCCGGGAAGATGGCACAAGACGTCATTGGAGAAGACGGCTTCGAAGGTGCGGTCCTCGAAAGGAAGACCTTTCGAAGCGTCGCACTGCTCGAAGCGCACTTGTGAGGACAGGCCTCGGGCGCGAGCGAGCTGGTTAGCGTTGTGAACTCCGGGCTCGTTGATGTCGAGTCCAACGATGCGGCAGCCTGCCTTTTCCGCGAGGTAGAGCGCATAGCCGCCGGAACCGCAGCCGATTTCGAGGACGTACGAATCGCCGGTCAGGCCAAGCGTTTTGGGGATTTCGCTGGACTCTTCTGTCGTGACCCAGCTGGTCTGGCCGAAGTCCTCGCCATAGGTCTCCATGCGCACCTGACGGTAGACCTCCGTCGCGTAGTTGGCGTAAGCGCTGTCGTAGAGATCGACCTTGTCCGGCATATTAGGCTCCCCTCTGGAGCGATTCTAAGTCGGGCCATCCGTAGGCAACCTCGGCGAGCGTTGCGCCTCCGATTTCGATGTCCTTGGAAGCCAGAAGTTCAGCGCCCGTGTGAATGTAGAAGTGCCTCGCCGGATTCTGCTCAAGCACCCACACGGCCATGCTGCGGAAGCCTTTATTGAGCAACGATGTTGCAAGTTCATCGAGAAGAGCTTTTCCGATACCCTGCCCCTGAGCTTGCCGCAGGAGGTAGACGGCGTAAAGCTCGGCATCGTAAGACTGAATCGGCTCACGGATTGGGCCGCCGGTGATGAAGCCGATGACTTCACCGTCGAGGTCGGCGACGGAGACCTCGAGGTTATTGGAGAGCTGTTCCCGCCACGCGGTCGCGCGGTCGGCTTCTTTCAAGGTGGCGAGGTATTCGCCAGACATGATGCCCGCGTAAGTAGTCCGCCAACTCTCGACGTGCACATGCGCGATTCCTGCGGCATCGTCTAGTGTCGCGAGTCGAATGGAGAACATTGGCTCAAGATAATCCCGCGAATGAGCATGAGCAACGTTCCTGAGAAAGCCGGGAGGAAATCCGAATCCATGCCTCCGGATTACCTGCCGTGGCGTTGGCGGCAGTTCAGGATGTGCGCGAGGTGATGGCGCGAGTGCCAGGCGTACATCGCCAAGGTCTGTTCGAGAGTGCAGCGACCACTCTCGGGGTGGATGTAGCCGCGCGTGGACCACGCCGAATCGGACACAATCCTAAGCATACTCACCCAACGTTGGTGCAGGGCTTCGAGCAGCTTCAACGAGATGTCCGGAGGGAGGGTCGAGTCAGGAAGATCGGCTATCCTTCCCGGATCGTAGGCGAAAACCGCGGGCCAGTCTTCTGTGAGCGCGAGGCGCATCCAGGTATAGGCCGTCAGATCGCTGTCGGCGATGTGATGAATGAGCTGGCGGATGGTCCAGCCTCCGGGCCGGTAGGGCGTGCCGATTTGGGAGTCGGTAAGCCCATCCAGCGCGGCTGAGATTTGATGGGGCAGAGCGGCGAGGGTATCGATGGCGATGGCGCGCTCGTTCGGCGAAAGCGTTTGGGGAAGTACAAATCTTCCGATTGGATATTGCAGGCTGGGCGGCTCGCTCATCGGCTGATGATAACGTGCCGCGATTGTCTCCATCCGATTTGTGGTCGACTATCGAGGGTCGCTCTTGTGATTCATCGTCAGGCTTGCGATGATGGCAGCCGTGCAGGAAACACAGGAGGGGCGAGTGGAATCGGCGGAGATTGCGATTCGGCAGGCGGAATTGGTGCTGCGGCTCTATGAGTTGCGGCGGGAGCCGGTAATGCGGCAGGCGCGAAGCTACATCGGCGGCCCGTTTCTTCCGGCGTCAGCAGACGAGCTCGTTGCCCTCGTGAACGCGGGCACGCAGGAGAGCGCGTACATTCTGCAGGTTTACGGCTATTGGGACATGGTTGCGGCGTTTGTGCTGCATGGCGCGCTGAACGAGGCTCTGCTCTATGACGTCTGCCAGGAGATGTACTTCCAGTGGGCGAAGATTGCGCCGTATTTGGCAGGCTTTCGCGAGAAGATGAACCTTCCCGAATGGATGCGGAACATCGAGCGGGTAGTCAGCGGTTCTGCAGGCGGGCGTTCGCGGCTGGAGACGATGCGGCGGAATATCGACGCGATGACCAAGGCGCGCGAAGAGAAGAAGGCATGAGCGCAGCTACAGCCACGCACTGAAGAAGCGCCCGGCGCTGCCTCGGATTCTTAGTTCGTCTTTGCGGTTGTTGTAATAGCGTGCGTTGATCTCGGCGCCACCGATGTCTTCGATGCCATGGAAGGCGGAGAACTCAGTGGCGATCTCCTGCGGAGTGAAGAAGAGCTGGAAGGGTTCGCCGGCAAGCTGGACGCGGGAAGCAAGCGAATCGTGCGCGAGCTGTTCGAGAAACGGCAGCGCGGAGCGTGGCTGGCCGTAATCGAACGTGATTCCACTGCCTGCAGGTTGCGCCGCGATGAAGGCGACGGTTGCGCGGAAGGCAGGAAGGGTGAGGTAAGGAACGACTCCGAGCCAGGCGAAGTAGGCTGGCTGGGTGGAATCAAAGCCGACTTGCTGGAGCTGCTCGGGGAGCGATTCGCGCTCAAAGTCTACTGGCGCGTAGGTGAGGTTCTGTGGAATCGGAATCTTGCTGGCCCGCAGGAGTTCGCGCTTCCACTGCTGTGTCGCAGGGTGGTCGACCTCGAAGACATGAAGCTCGGGCCAGGGATTGCGATAGGCGAAGGTGTCGAGTCCGGCCCCGAGCAGGACGTATTGTTTGACTCCGCTCGCTACGGAGCGGGCGAGGTTGTCTTCGGCGTAGCGGCTGCGGGCGACAAGATGCGCCCGCATGGCGATCGAGAATGGCCGTTCGCGCGGTGTGCGGCGAAGTTCCTCGCCATAGGCGTTGCCGAGAATTGGCACAGCGATGGGATCTTGGAAGACGAGCGGCTTGTCGTAGAGCTGGTGCGCGGCGCGACGCAGGGCGACGCGGAGGGCGGTGCGGGATGGGACAGCCTGCTGCATTCCTTGATGGTAGCGGAGGGATGGTTTGCAGGGAGGCCTGTTGAGGCTTCATGCGTACGGCAGCTATATCGGTTTTGTTGGGAATCTCCGTGGGTTTGAGAGTTGAGTACAATCCGTAGTGCGGACCGCCCTCGCAGGCTAAGGGCTGAGCCGGGCAAACATTCGCTTGCGGCGCGAGTCCTTAGCCAGCCCGCGAGATTGAGAAGGCAGGACAGTGATGAGAATACGGGTTTGTTTGGCGCTGTTGTTCGCAGAGGTGTTTACCGCTGGTTTCTTGGCGCAAGGGCAGCAGAGCGTGGTCCTGGAACGCGGCAACAGCACGATTGTGCTCGAGCCTTATGCGCCGAACATTCTTCGCGTGACGTTGAGCCTGCAGAAGGAGAATGCCACTGCCGGCCCGGGATATGGATTCGTCGGAACGCCTTCTGCCGACGGCTGGAGCCGCACCGAAACCGACACCTCCGATGTCTATTCGTCGCCGCGGATGGTGGTCACGATCGGCGGCCGTCCCGGCGGAGTGCATAAACCCTGGAAGCCGGTTCCGTCGCAGGTCGATATTGGAAAGTTCTTCAGCGGCTCGACGCCGGGAGCGAACATCAGCTTCACCACCCCCGAAGGTGTGAAGCTGCTGCAGATGGAAGGATGGCAACAGTCGGTGCCGAATTACAAGGACGGCAACGCCGAGATCCTGAACCAGCGGCGGCCGACGGACCCGGAGTTCTTCCAGGTAGGCGCGACCTTTGCTTCACCGGACGACGAGCACTATTACGGGCTGGGCGAGAACCAGGAGGGCTATCTCGATCATCGCGAACACACGATCGATTGCTGGCAGAATTATGTCGCCGCCGGTGGCCCGAGCTCTTGCGTGCCTTTCCTTGTGACCAACAAGGGCTATGGGCTGATCTGGGACAATCCCTCGCGGACGACGATTGACCCGGGGTTCAATGAGCAGACGCGGTGGATCTCCGAGGTTGGCAACCGCGTCTCGTTCTTCGTGATTGCAGGCAAGACGACGGATGAGATTTATGCGGGGTATCGCCAGCTCACAGGCGCGACTCCCCTGCTGCCGAAGTCGGCTTACGGATATATCCAGTGCAAGCAGAAATATGCGACGCAGGACGAGGTATTGGCTGTCGCCAAAGGTTATCGCGACCGGCATCTGCCCTTGGACACGATCGTGATCGACTGGTTCTATTACACCAAAATGGGCCAGATGGACATGGACCCGGTGAAGTGGCCCGACCCGGTGGCGATGAACAAGACGCTTCATGCCGAGGGTATTCAGACGATGATCAGTGTTTGGCCGCGGTTTGTGCCGGACTCGCGCTACTACGATCTGATTTTGAAGAATGGCTGGTTTGAGCATCTGGCCGATGGCACGCCGACCAATGGCTTGCCCTATGACCGCGCGGGCTCGGACATCGACACGACGAACCCAGCGGCGGCGAAGTGGTATTGGGATACGATTCGCGACAACATTCTGAGCAAGGGATTCAATTCGATCTGGGCCGATGAGACCGAGCCCGACCTGCCTCCGCAGGGCAGCTACTTCCATATCGGCCCGGGGACGATGTTCTACAATCCCTATCCGCTCTTTCATACCGCGGCGCTCTATGACGGCTTTCGCCGTGACACTCCGAACCGGGCGCTGATTCTCTCTCGCGATGCGTATCTGGGAATTCAGCGCAATGGGGTGATTGTGTGGTCGTCGGATATCTATCCGACATGGGACACGCTGAAGCGGCAGATTCCTACCGGGCTGGACCTCACTGCTTCCGGCATTACGAACTGGAGCAACGATACTGGCGGCTGGCAGTATCTTCCAGCGGTACATCATCCGGCGCGCCCTCCGCTGCTTGATCCATCTGACGCACGCGACAACGTTGGCGGCTATGACGATTATCCCGAGTTGTATACGCGGTGGTTTGAGTGGGCGACGTTTCTGCCGATCTTCCGCACGCACGGCAGCCGTAACTTCAACGAGGTCTGGTCGTATGGGAAGCAGGCTGAACCGATTCTCGAGCAGTATTTGAAGCTGCGCTATCAGCTCATGCCTTATATCTATTCGCTCAGCTATCACAACTACCAGACGGGAGCGCCCTCGATGCGGGCGCTGTTTATGGATTTCCCCGGCGACCCGAATGTCAGCGACCTTGGCGACGAATATATGTTTGGGCCCGCGTTTCTCGTGGCTCCCGTGACTGACCAGGGTGTGACCAGCCGCAAGGTGTATCTCCCAGCCGGCGCGGACTGGTACAACTACTGGACGAATGAGCGCTTCAAGGGCGGACAGACGATCACCGTCGATGCGCCGATCGATAAGCTGCCGCTCTTTGTGCGCGCCGGCTCGGTAATCCCGCTGGGTTCGCCGATCGAGAGCACCAGCGAGACGCAGAGGATCGCCAAGGTACGGATTTATCCCGGCGCCGACGTCGACTTCACGCTATTCGATGACGACGGAAATACCTATGCCTACGAGAAAGGCAGCGGCAAAATAACGCAGTTGCATTGGGACGATTCTGCCGGCAAACTGGCGCATTCAGGCGCGGCAGCCTGGGAGGGTTCGGATTCGGCGATGGTCGAGATCGTCGGACGCTAGCGATCTTTCTCTAGTTTTGAATTGCCGATCCGCGTTTGTGCTGGACACTGCCACTGAGGGGCAATGAAAGTCGCCACTTATTTTGCTCGCGCATTTGCCTACTTGCAGCGCTTCTCAGTGGCTTGCGAAAATTTCGGGCTGGTGAGCGCAGTAAGACTCTTCGTCTATTGCCGCGCGAAGCCGGTCCCAGGCGGCATTTCCCTGCCGGTTCGCCGACTTGGTCGCGAAGTCGTCTTCCGCGGCAGTACCGACAAAGGCGTGATGTCTCACTTCTTCACGTCTAATTACCGCATTCGAGATTTCTCCGGCAGTCCGGTTCGCGTGATTGTCGATGCCGGAGCGAACATTGGTATCGAGACGCTGCGCTTCCGGCACTTTCATCCAAAGGCCATGATCGTGGCGATCGAGCCGGACTCGGGAAATTTTGCGATCCTCTCGCGCAATACGGATTCCGACGATAAGATCGCATTGCTGAACAGTGGCTTATGGTCTCACAAGTGCCGATTACATATCATCCCTGGGGCATCGGCTGAGGGATTCAGTGCGGAAGAAGTTAAAGGCGATCCGCAGCCTGGCGATGTGGACGCAGTGTCGATTCCGTCGATCATGGAATCGTTCGGCCTCAACGAAATCGATATTCTTAAGTTGGACATCGAGGGCGCTGAATATCAGGTATTCACAGCAACTGAAGTTGAATCCTGGATGCGGCGGGTGAAGGTGCTGATCTTCGAGTGTCCAGACGCTGACCGGCCCGGTACAACTCAAACTATCTTTGAGAAGCTCGCCGGTCTGGATTTTGTTTGCCACATCCACGGTGAATGCTTTGTGCTGATTCGAAAAGACACAGGCTGGAAGCTGGAATCGAACACCTACCTGTAGCGTTTGGGCCCGGTGCGGGGAGAGCACAACAGCGTTCCTGTCAGCGTTCGTGTCTTGGACTGCCTGGATTGACCTCACCGATATAATCAATGAGTAGGGTGCGTTGCGTAGGGTGCGTTGGGTAGGTTGCGTTGCGGCGCTGACAAAACCCCGGCAACGAACATGTAACCGTCCATCGTCCGGGGTTCGCAAAGGCATTTCCAGCAGATTTCCCGCATCGCCTGGGTGTGCTAAGGAATCGAGTAAACATGATAAAGGTCAACCAACATCCTCTGGAAAGAGTTCTCGAGAACAGAATCGCCATCATCGATGGGGCGATGGGCACGACGATTCGCACTTATGGGATGAAAGAAGCGGACATCCGCGGCGACCGTTTCAAAGACTCGACCAAGGACTTGCTGAACAATGGCGACCTCTTCTCACTCACCCAGCCGAAGATGATCGGCGACATTCATCGCCGCTTTCTTGAGGCGGGTGCCGACATCATCGAGACCAACACCTTCGGCGCGACTAGCATTACGCAGAGCGAGTTCTTCGTGGAGGATCCGCGGGAACACGGCGGCCGCAAAGATCCTGAGTTCTACCAGAAGATCATTGAAGATTCGTTCCTCGGCGGCCTGGCCTGGGAGATCAACGAGCAATCGGCGCGGCAGTGCCGCGAGTGGGCTGATCGCGTGGCCAACGAGACCGGACGGCAGCGCTTTGTGGCTGGAGCAATCGGGCCGCTCACCGTGTCGCTCTCGAACTCGCCCGACGCCGACGATCCGGGATTCCGCGTCGTCACCTTCGACCAGGTGAAGACCGCCTATGCCCAGGAAGTCCGCGCCCTCATCGCTGGAGGCGTCGACGTGCTGTTGGTCGAGACGATCTTCGACTCGCTGAATGCTAAAGCGGCGCTGGTGGCGATTCGCGAGGTCTTTGAGGAAGATGGCCTCGCCGCGAGCCGCAAAGAGTTACCGGTGATGATCTCTGCCGCCGTCGGACGTGGTGGCGAGACGATGATCTCTGCTCAGACCGTCGAGGCGTTTTGGAACGCCGTGCATCATGCAAAGCCGCTGTCGATCGGACTCAACTGCTCGCTTGGTCCCGATCTCATGTATCCGTTTCTCGAAGAACTTTCAGAGAAGGCGGATGCGGCGATCTCCTGTTATCCAAATGCCGGCCTGCCGAATCCTCTCTCGGAGACTGGCTTCGATCTCGGTCCGCAAGATATGGCCCGATATCTCTGCGACTTTGCCCGAGCCGGGCTGATCAATATCGCCGGCGGCTGCTGCGGGAACACTCCGGAGCACATCGCGGCCATTGCCAAAGCGCTCGAAGGCCAGCCTCCGCGAAGACTAGAGGCGAATGCCCCCGATGACTCCTATGTCGATGAAACTGAGGTCGTCGCTTGAGCAACGCCCGAACGATACGGACCAGGCCACTCCGTCTTTCCGGCTCTCAGCCGTTCACCCAGCAGGCGGGCGTCTTCATCATGATCGGCGAGCGGACCAATGTCGCCGGTTCGCCTAAGTTCGCCAAGCTGATCAAGGAAGGCAAATACGAAGAAGCGGTCAGCGTGGCCCGCCAGCAGGTTGAGAACGGGGCGAACGTCCTCGACATCTGCATGGATGAGGGCATGATCGACGGCGTCGCCGCGATGAGCCGCTTCCTGCAGTTGCTGGGCAGCGAGCCGGAAGTGGCCAAAGTGCCCTTCATGGTCGACTCCTCGAAGTGGGAGGTCATCGAGGCCGGCCTGAAGTGCTTGCAGGGCAAAGGCATCGTGAATTCTATCTCGCTGAAAGAAGGCGAAGAGAAGTTCCGCCGCAACGCCGCCACTGTGCTCAAATACGGCGCGGCGGCCGTGGTCATGGCCTTTGACGAACAGGGCCAGGCCGCGACCTATGAAGACAAGATTCGCATTTGCGAACGCGCCTACCGGATACTCGTCGATCAGGTTGGTTTTCCGGCCGAGGACATCATCTTCGACCCGAATATCCTCACCGTCGCCACGGGCATGGAGGAGCATAACAACTACGCGGTCGACTTCATCAACGCCACGCGCTGGATCAAGGCCAACCTGCCGCACGCGAAGGTGAGCGGCGGCGTCTCAAACATCTCGTTCAGCTTTCGCGGAAACAACAAGGTCCGCGAGGCGATGCACTCCGCGTTTCTCTATCACGCGATCGCGGCGGGCATGGACATGGGCATCGTCAACGCCGGGATGCTCGAGGTCTACGAAGAGATCGAGCCGGAACTGAAGATACTGGTCGAGGATGTGCTGCTGAATCGCCGCCCCGACGCGACCGAGCGGCTCGTGGAATTCGGCGAAGCGTTGAAGGCCGCCGGTGCTGGCTCAGCCGTGAGCGAAAAGAAAGCCGAGGAGTGGCGCAACGGCACCGTCGAAGAACGGCTTTCTCATGCGCTGGTAAAGGGTATCGACGCCTATATCGAGATCGACACCGAGGAGGCGCGCGTCAAGCTTGGCCGGCCGCTGCTGGTGATCGAAGGCCCGCTGATGGCGGGCATGAGCGTGGTCGGCGATCTCTTCGGCGCGGGCAAGATGTTCCTGCCGCAGGTGGTCAAGTCGGCCCGGGTAATGAAGAAGGCCGTCGCCCATCTCACGCCTTTCATGGAAGCCGAGAAGGCGGCGTTGGCTGCAGCCGGCGAAGTGGTCAAGGCGCAGGGAAAGATCGTGCTCGCGACCGTCAAGGGCGACGTCCACGACATCGGCAAGAACATCGTCGGGGTCGTGCTCGCCTGCAACAACTACGAGGTCATCGATATGGGCGTGATGGTTCCCTGCGAGAAGATTCTCGAACGCGCCAAGGCTGAGAAGGCCGACCTGATCGGCCTCAGCGGCCTGATCACGCCCTCGCTCGACGAGATGGTGCATGTGGCGCGCGAGATGGAGCGCCAGGGCTTCAAGCTGCCGCTGCTCATCGGCGGCGCGACCACGAGCCGCGCGCACACGGCGGTCAAGATTGCGCCGCACTACAGCGAGCCGGTCGTGCATGTGCTGGACGCCAGCCGCGCCGTGCCGGTGACGACCAGCCTGCTGAGCGACGACGGCAAGGCGGAGTTCGTCGCCAAGCATCGCGCCGAATACGAGGCGCTGCGCAAAGCCCACGCCGCGCCGCGCCAGCCGGTCGTCTCGCTTGAGACGGCGCGCAGCGGCGCACACCGATCGAGTGGCGCGCCGAAGACCTGCCCGTACCTGAATTTACCGGCGTGCGCGTGCTGGACGACTTTCCTCTGGCGACACTGCGCGAATTCATCGACTGGACGCCGTTCTTCCATACCTGGGGATTGAAAGGCGTCTACCCGCGCATTTTCGATCACGCGGAGCACGGCGCGCAGGCGCGCCAGATCTTCACCGAAGCCAATGCGCTGCTGGATCGCATCATCGAGAAGAAGCTGATCACGGCGCGCGGCGTCTACGGCTTCTTCCCCGCGAACGCTGTGGGCGACGATGTCGAGCTCTACACCGACGCACACGCGCAGCACGGTGCTCGAGCGCTTCCACTTCCTCCGCCAGCAGGCGAACCGGGAAGGCAGCGAGCCATGCCGTTCGCTCTCCGACTTCATCGCGCCCAAGGAGACGGGTCTGCCCGATCACATCGGCGCATTCGCCGTCACCAGCGGCATCGGCCTGAAGGAGCTCTGCGACCGCTTCCGCGCCGAGAACGACGACTACAACGCCATCATGGCCGAGGCCATCGCCGACCGTCTGGCCGAGGCCTTTGCCGAATGCCTGCACAAGCGCGTGCGCGACGAGTGGGGCTATGGCCGCGAGGAAAACTTGAGCACCGACGGAGCTGATCCAGGAAAAATATCGCGGCATCCGGCCCGCGCCGGGTTACCCGGCCTGCCCGATCACACCGAAAAAGGCACGCTCTGGCGCTTGCTCGACGTGCAGGCCAACACCGGCATGCAGATCACAGAATCGTTTGCCATGTGGCCCGGATCAAGCGTCAGCGGACTTTACTTCGCCCATCCGGAGTCGCGCTATTTCTCGCTCGGCAAGATCGATCGCGATCAGGTTGCCGACTACCACGAACGCAAGGGAATGAGCGTCGCCGAGGTCGAGCGCTGGCTCGGGCCGAACCTGAACTACG
>CAVUKL010000043.1:0-66998 GCA_963742015.1 uncultured Acidobacteriaceae bacterium
CCACCGTTGCCGTCTACAGCATCCTCTACGACGCTTTGCTCCATCGTTCGCCGTCTGCGGGAATCGACCGGATCTGCGACGTTTGGATTACCGACCCGCCGGCCACGATAGAACCTGGGGGCTGACCGGCCACAGATTCGCCAGCTTCGGCAGACCCATGCCGCTGAGGACATACCTGCTTTCGACTTCACGAGCCAACGGTCACGGGCACTGAACTGCCCGATGACGTCAACGCGATCATGATGACCGGATCTGCCTTCCAGTTCCTCGGGCTAACCCCACTTTTGGGCCGCTACATCGTCCCTGCCGACGCGCCCGACGGACAGGATCCTCAGCCCGTGGCAGTGCTCAGTTACAAGTTCTGGCAACGTCATTATCAGGGAGATCGTGGCGTGGTCGGAAAGACCATCCAGCTCACCCACAAGAGCTACAGTATTCTCGGCGTGATGCCGCCGCGTTTCACGTGGATGGATGGCGACGTCTACCTGCCCCTGAAGCTGGAATCCGACCAGACGCATCGGTACGAAATCCACATCAAGTTGAAGTCCGGCGTCAGCATGGCCGCCGCAGAGGGCGAATTCCGGCCCCTCTACCAGGAGTTCGACCGCCAAACCCCGAATGTCTTTCCCAAGCAATTCAAGATCAGCGTGCGCGGTCTGGCGGAGACATACACTCGCGATTTGAAGAAGACAATGGTCCTGCTCTTTGGGGCGGTCGCGCTGCTGCTCGCCATTGGTTGCGGCAATGTCTCGATTCTGCTCCTTGCGCGGGGCGCGGCGCGACAGCACGAGTTCGCCATCCGCTCGGCCGTGGGAGCGAGCGGCTTCCGCATCGTACGCCAGCTGCTCACCGAGTCGCTGCTCTTATCGGGGACCGGAGCGGCGCTGGGCATCTTCGTTGCCTACTGGGCCATTGGGTTCATCATTCCGCGCCTGCCCGATCACTCCTACCCCTATGAAGCCGACTTCCACATCAATCTCGGAGTCCTGCTTTTCAGCGTAGGCCTGGCATTGCTGAGCGGAATCGTCTTCGGTCTCTTTCCTGCGCTGCAATCGACGCGGCCGGAGATCAGCCAGGTGATGCAGGCCGGAACGCGGCGGCTTACGGGCAGGGTGAAAGGCAGACGCCTGCACTCCGCCCTGATTGCGGGACAAATCGCGCTCACCCTGTTGCTCATGACAGCGGCAGCTGCTGCCATTCAGGCATTTATGCGTATGAACCGCGTGCCCCTGGGGTATGAGCCGAAGCACGTGATGTCAGTCATCATTCCGCTGCGCGATAACGCGTACACAACATGGGCCGACCGCACTCGCTTCTTCGAGCAGCTTCGTGAGAGAGTCGCAGCAATGCCCGGCGTCGTCGGGGCAGGCATATCTACCAACGCCACTCCGCCGGATAGCGGTTTTGCCACTCCTGTCGAAGTTCTGGGAAAGGTCGCCTCCCAGTCACAAGACGCGCACATGGAACTCGTCAGCCCTGAATATTTCACAACGCTGCAGATTCCGCTGCTCCGAGGACGCCTATGGGACCAGAGTGAGATCGCGCGTGGCGCCACACTGGCCCTTGTGAATCAGGCATTCGTCCGTCACTATCTTTCCGGCGAAGATGCGCTGGGGCACTCGGTCCGTGTCTCGCAACTCGCAAACACTCCTCCCGTCCGGTTGGCCGCTACCGGAAGCGACGGATGGCTGCCGATCATCGGAGTCGTGGCCGATTCGCTGGATGACGGGCTCGACAAGCCCGCGGCGCCCGCGGTCTACGCTCCCTACACCCTGATGACGTTGCCGTTTATCCAGGTCCTTGTTCGCACGCAAGATGAGCCTCTCGCTATGTTGCACAGCATCCGCCAGCAAATCGCCTCCGTTGATCCTGACCAACGGATCTTCAGCGATGTCCGCGACCTCGAAGGCTGGATCCAGCGTGAGCCGGAATACGCGAGGGGCCGCCTCATCTCTATGCTCTTCGGAGCGTTCTCCATACTGGCGCTGAGTCTCGCCGCGGTGGGTCTGTACAGCGTCGTCTCCTACACCGTCCTCCAGCGCACCAGTGAACTCGGAGTTCGCGTCGCCCTCGGAGCACGGCGCCGCGACGTGCTGAGCATCGTAGCGCTCTCAGCCGGAACCAGTGTTGGCCTTGGCATCGCCGCCGGTCTTGCACTCAGCTTCGGCCTGAATAGCCTCATTGCCCGCTGGATCGAGAGTGGAACGCGCGATCCAATCATGGTTTTGGCCGCGTCCGGCCTGCTCATTCTCGTGGCTGTACTCGCCTGCGTGGTTCCCGCGCGCAGAGCTCTCGCCGTCGACCCAATGACCGCGCTGCGCTGCGAATGATGGAATTGCAGATATCCGAAGGTCCCGTAGCGCTTCGCATCGAAGAATGAAAGATCCGGGATCGCTATGGCGCGTACCTTTTGCAGCCCTCGTCTCTCATCTACAGTCGCGAACCGGCAAAATCGCAGCTTAACCGGTTGCGAACGGATTGTTTGAATGTTAAGTCGCGGGAGGAGCACGAGGTGTTGCAAGCAGCTGAACTCAGTGCCAAGCTGAGTCAGAGAACGACCTCGAGGGCTCCTCATAGACTATGTACTTCGTTGGACTGGATGTTCACAAGAGGACGATCAGCCATTGCGTGAAAGATGCAGCTGGCCGTGTACACCAGAGAGGCAAGGTAGGATCGACGCGCCGAGAACTGGACAGCTGGATCCGGACGATTCCGCAGCCTCGCATCATCACCATGGAAGCGACGATCTTTGCCGGGTGGATTTACGACCACATGTTTTCCTCATGCGGAGAAGGTAAGGGTCGCGCATCCACTGATTCTAAGGGCGATTGCGGCGGCCAGGAAGAAGAACGACAAGATCGATCCAGCAAGATCGCCGACTGCCTGGGATGCGACTTTCGGCCCGAGTGCCATATGGATTCGACGGAGATCCGGGGCCGGCGCCGAACGCTCCGCTATCGGAATCTGCTGGTCAGGCAGACGGAGTGCCATGAACTCGCCGTGATTCATGCCAGAGAACCGGAGGGAAGGAATCCCAATCGGGCCACGATGGCGGTTGCCAGGAAGATGGTTTGCTACATGCACACGGTGGAGCGCAGGAATCAGGACTTCGTGCCTGCCGAGCAGTTCTGCCGTCGTCGCGCAGCAGCAGCCTAAAAATCTTTCCTAAGAAAAAGGCAAAGATATCACGATCATCGATGGGCAGGCTTCCAGGTCCCGCCGGTTGCCGACTCGGCGAAGGGGTAAAAACTCCGGAGGCCCACTATGAGTTGTTTTCGGGACTGCCAGAGAACACAAACTCAATCATCTGCGGCGGCTCTTCGAAGTCCGAGGCAGCAAATGGATGTCTGGTTCTGCATATGCAGACCCCCCGCCGAGAGGCACAAATTTGCGCTAGCAGGCATCCTGATCAGATCGAATGCGCGCTCTCCCAAGCGCGCCCGGAAACCTCGTGCCTTTCGCTTGACTTCCACTTATATGGATGTTGGACAAGCGCCTGCGGCCAATTCCCTCGTTACGGAGTTCTCAACGCGTGATCAATCGCCAATGCACTCGTCTGTAAGGAATCGCAAGCGTACCTGCAAACTTTGACGACTTCTTGAGGGGCCAACTTCACAGCAAGGGGATTACTCAGTGACCGAGTCGAAGACAAGATCAGGGGTTTCGAAGAGTTCGCGACCAGCATCGCGTTGATCCTCCTCATGTTCGCCGTCCACATCGCGGCAATTGCGAAATATCTCCCCGCGCATAGAACAGCGGTTACGACGATAGCCCCAGGGTAAATGGGGCCTTCGTCAATCGCTTTTCGGGTATTCTTCTCATGCATTCACGGTACATATGGGGAGTGAGTCTATGTCGATGTATCGCCGAGATCTATTGCAGTCGATTGGCGGCCTCGGCCTGCTAGGCCTTGCGGCGCCTGCCGTTCGAGCACACGAGCAATTGGGCCAAGCCACGCGGGGCATGGCAGCGCCTCGTATCAAAGACATCAGCGTCATCGAGTGCGCCCCGGCTGGTGTCAGGCTAACGGTGGTGAAGATTACGACTGATCAGGACGGCCTCTACGGTTATGGCTGCGCGACATTCACTCAGCGAGCTGACCTGGTGAAGCCGGCAGTGGAACGGTATCTGAAACCATTCCTGCTCGGCAAAACAACGGACCGGATTGAGGACATCTGGCAGAGCTGTTATGACAGCTCGTATTGGAAAAATGGACCGGTACTTAACAATGCATTGAGCGGAATCGACCAAGCATTGTGGGACATCAAAGGCCGTCAGGCGGGAATGCCGGTGTATCAACTGGCGGGAGGCAAATGCCGAGAGGCGGTAGATTGCTACGCCCACGCCGATGGGCCTGAGTATGCAGACGTGGTCGCTTCCGCCAAGAAGCTGATGGCTGAGGGCTTCCGCAACGTGAGGGTACAGGTTGGGCTGCCGGGCATGGCAGGCTATGGCTCGGCGCACGGTAACGCTGCGCCATTAAAGGCGCTCCATGACAAGCCTTTATTCGAACCGGCCTACCAGATGCGTCGTGCCTTGAAGTTGCTGGAGGTCTGCCGGACAGAGCTCGGCGAAGAAGTCGAGCTGCTGCACGACATGCACGAGCGCCTCACTCCGAACGAAGCGGTGCAGTTCTGCAAAGAAGCGGAGAAGTTCCGGATGTTCTTTCTCGAGGACCCGCTTTCGCCGGAAGACAACGACTACTTCCGCCAGATACGGTCGCAATGCGCTACTCCGATCGCCATGGGAGAGCTCTTCAACAATCCTCATGAGTGGCAACCCTTGATCGAGCAGCGGCTGATCGACTACATCCGCGTACATGTTTCGCAGGCGGGCGGATTTTCACCCGCGCGAAAGATCGCGATCCTGGCTGAGCAGTATGGCGTGAAGACGGCGTGGCATGGGCCAGGAGATGTTTCGCCCGTAGGCCACATGGCGAACATAACACTCGATATCGTGAGCTATAACTTTGGCATTCAGGAGTACACGCCCTTCAATGCCGAGACGCAGGAAATCTTCGAGGGCTGTCCCAAGATGAAGGATGGCTATTTCTGGGTAAACGAGCGGCCGGGCTGGGGAATCGAAATCGACGAGAAGCTGGCGGCGAAGTTTCCATTTACTGACAGTGCAAACCACCTGAATGGCGGTTGGGGCGAGATCCGTAAGCGAGATGGAACGGTGATTAAGCAATAGCGGACACCCACAATATCAATTTGAATTTGGATTTCAGCGATGGGGCAAACTTACCCTCTGTGGGACGGCAGGAGACCCGGAGTTTCCGAAAACCCCGTTTTAGTGCACTTCATCTTCCGGCCCCGGATCGTTGACTATAGTCTGCCGACGCTCCACACTGTAGCGACACGGTTAAAGCCTTTAGTTTGTTGGCAAAACAATCGCACCCCTCATCTCTCAAGGAGAACCTAATGGCGTATCGCAAGTTGTTGCGGCTGTCTTCTTCGGCCATCATGTTGCTGGTGATAGGCGGCTTTTATCTTTCGGCGATTCAGGCGGCGGGCCAAGCTTCAGCGAATGGAGCAGGCAGCAAGCCAAACATCATACTCATCCTCGGCGACGACGTCGGCTGGGGCGATCTCGGAGCCTACATGGGCGGCGTTGGGCGCGGACAGCCCACGCCCAACCTCGACCGCATGGCTGCCGAGGGTATCACCTTCTACTCCTTCTATGGTCAGCCCAGCTGCACTCCGGGCCGCGCAGCCGTCATGACCGGCCGCATACCCAACCGCAGCGGCATGACAACCGTAGCTTTTCAGGGCCAGGGCGGCGGACTGCCCCACGCGGAGTGGACAATCGGCTCGGTTCTCAAGACAGCCGGCTATCAGACCTTCTTCACCGGCAAATGGCACCTTGGCGAGGACGACTACGCCCTCCCCAACGCGCAGGGGTTCGACATCATGAAGTACGCCGGTCTCTACCACCTCAACGCCTACACTTACGCCGACCCCACCTGGTTTCCGGATATGGATCCGGCGCTCCGCGAAATGTTCGGAAAGATTACAAAGGGCGCTTTGTCCGGCAACGCCGGTGAGAAACCGCACGAGGATTTCAAGATCAACGGACAATACGTCAACACGCCTGAAAAAGGATGGGTTGGCATTCCGTTCTTCGACCGATATGTCGAGAAGGCGTCCCTGGATTATCTCGACCAGGTCGGCAAATCCGGCAAGCCCTTCCTGATGAGCGTCAATTTTATGAAGACACATCAACCGAATATGCCCGATCCGGACTACATCGGGAAGTCGATGGCAAAGTCGAAATTCGCAGACTCGATCGTGGAACTCGACGCTCGCGTCGGCCACATCATGGATAAGGTCCGGGAGCTGGGCATTCAAGACAACACCCTGATCATCTTCACCACCGATAACGGCGCCTGGCAGGACGTTTACCCAGACGCAGGCTACACGCCCTTCCGCGGAACCAAAGGTACGGACCGCGAAGGCGGAGCTCGAGTGCCTTGTATCGCATGGTGGCCTGGACACATCAAGCCGGACCAGAAAAATTACGACATCCTCGGTAGCCTCGATTTCATGGCAACCTTCGCCAACCTCGCCGGAATTCCGCTACCAGCGAATGATCGGGACGGAAAGCCTATTATCTTCGACAGCATCGACATGACGCCGGTATTGCTGGGAACCGGCAAATCCAAACGCGATACGTGGTTTTACTTCACTGAAAACGAGTTGACACCCGGAGCTGTGCGCGCTGGACGGTTCAAAGCGGTCTTTAACGTTCGCGGGGACGATGGCCAAACCACCGGAGGTCTCGCCGTGGACTCCAACCTCGGCTGGAAAGGACCGGAGAAGTACGTCGCCACGGTTCCCCAGGTCTTCGACCTTTGGTCAGACCCCCAGGAGCGCTACGACATCTTCATGAACAACTACACGGAACATACTTGGACGCTGGTCACGATCAACGCCGTGACCAAAGAATTGATGCAGACCTACGTCAAGTATCCGCCGCGGAAGATGCAGGGCGAAGGATACGCCGGCCCCCTCACACTCACGCAATATGAACGCTTCCAGTTCCTACGCGATCAACTGCAGAAGGAAGGTTTCACCATGACACTCCCAACTGGCAACTAAGTGATACTCGATTGAGGCCCGGACGATTCATTCCCGGGCCTTTTTCTTCTGGAGACGACTTGGATATGCTCAACTCACGAAAGCTCTCGCTCATAGTCATCCTGTGCTGTACGTTTCTGATCGTTTCTTTAACGCTGGCCCAGGCTCCGAGTGATCCGCTCCCATCGTGGAATGACACCGCCCCGAAACAATCCATCATCGCGTTTGTCGAGAAAGTCACGAAACCCGGAACCCCCGACTTCGTACCCGTCGACGACAGAATTGCCACCTTCGACAATGATGGAACCCTGTGGTCGGAGCAGCCCATGTATGTTCAACTCGCTTTCATCCTCTACCGCGTGAAGCTGCTTGCTCCTCAGCATCCCGAGTGGAAGACAAAACAACCTTTCAAAGGAGTTCTCGAAGGAGACGTACAAGCCGTCGCCGCCACGGGCGAACACGGCCTGATCGAACTCATCACCGCTACTCACGCCGGGATGACCGTGGAGCAATTCCAAAAGATCGTCACCGATTGGCTCGCCACCGCGACTGACCCCAAGTTTCATAAGCCATACACCGAGAACATTTTTCAGCCCATGGTGGAGTTGCTCGCTTACCTGCGGACCAACGGGTTCAAGACCTACATCGTTTCTGGTGGCGGCATCGAGTTTATGCGCCCCTGGGTCGAAAAAGCCTATGGCATTCCGCCCGAACAGGTGATCGGCAGCTCGATTAAAACCAAGTTCGAAGTCGTTGGCGGAAAACCAGATTTGGTTCGCCTCCCCGAGATGAACTTCATCGACGATGGCCCCGGCAAGCCTGTCGGCATCAACCAATACATCGGTCGTCGACCGATCGCGGCGTTCGGCAACTCCGACGGAGACCTGCAGATGCTCGAGTGGACGGCTGCAGGCGCAGGACCACGCTTCATGCTGCTGATCCACCATACAGATGATGTTCGCGAATATGCCTATGACCGAAAATCATCCTTTGGAAAGCTCGATAAGGCGCTGGATGAAGCGAACGCGAAGGGTTGGACGGTCGTGAGCATGAAGGACGACTGGAAGAAGATCTTCGCGTTTCAGCAATGAGTCTTAAGGTCGATTTCGAAATGAGATTCTTTCGCTCAATTGCTCGCCAACATCGAGGACGAACTGACAGATGACCGAGATCCCCAGGGACGATCCAAGGACCGCGCTGGCCTCCCAGCGCACGAGTCTCGCGCAGTTTCGTGTTGCCCTCGCTCTCGATCGCACGGCCCTGGCCTGGATTCGTACCGCGTTAACCTTTGCCACATTTGGTTTCGGGATGATCGGGTACTTCAGGACTCTGAGCGTGGCGGCCAAGAATGCAGAGATGGAGCGACTCCATCAGGCAGCAATCCATATGGGAGTGGCCCTTGTAGTCATCGGCCTGCTCGCGACGATCCTGGCGGCCTTCTCCCAATGGAGGGCCCTTAGAAAATTGCGGCGCGGAGACCAGATCGTCGTGGCCCAATGGCCTCTAACGATTGCTATCTCCATATTGATTGCCCTTCTTGGACTCTATGGCCTTTGGTCGATCCGGGCACTGTGGATTTGACTGCACTGTCGGGCTGGTTTCCTGGCTAGCCGGCAAGCTCCCGGAAAGTCGGGTTTTCGGAAAGAGCCGGGATGCCTAGATCGAGCTGGAGTTGCCGAAAACACCGGCGGTTCCCGTCCGCTTTGGGTGCGATTACGAGTTCAATTCGCTCATCTTCTTACCGACTGCACCGGGGCCGAAGTTGATATGAGCGTCCTTGATCGAAACTCCGACGACTTCGATACGCTTCAGGTTCCGTGTGCCGATCCCGGCTTCTTCCGCGAGGCGCAGTGAGTTGTCGCCTCGGATGAACGGAGAACTGCCGCGCTCGGCATACGGATCGTAGCCCATCACCGCCATCCCGACAGCGTCGACGTTGACGGCGTTGCGGCCGGCAATGATCACGCCCGGTGTCATCTTTTCGAGGCCCTGAAGCCATGGACCTTCGCCTCCCCGCACTGTCTCAACGCCATCCACGATCGCGAGATCGATTGGCCGAATACCGTTCTGATCGACCAGAATGCGCGGAACCCGATAGCCCGGATCGCGCGGCGAATCGGGATGCAACTCGGCATCGACTCCCGCGGGCGCAGGCGTCGTTCCGCTGTGCAGCACGGGTCCGCGCTCTTGCGTCGGCCGCTCGTTTCCGCTGGGTCCGCAGTCCCCGCCATAGAGTGAGCAGGGCGTGTTGCCGAAGTTGTTCTTCATTGTCATGGTCACGCCCGCAATCCAATGGTTCTTCAGCTTCGCCATCGAGGCGTATACATCGCACTGGTAGAACGCCGGGTTCAGGTGGTATGCCGGATAGGCGTAGCCGCCCCACGGCACCTTCATTCGCACGTATTGCTTGTAGTTGCCCAGGTTCTGCACGTTTTCCCAAGCCACCGGCACGCCCATGTTGTTAATCGCGTTGACGTCGAGGCCATAGCGCGCCCACAGCGAGAGGTCCTGATCGGCGGGAAAGAAGCTTTCAATCATGCGAACGCGTCGCGCACCGGCCCTGGCAAAGAGATGCACTGTCGCCGCCACCGACTGCGGGTCAGTGCGATAAGGAAGCTCAGAGGTCAGCGGCCAGTTCTTTGGATTTCCGGTGAGATTCAGCTTGAGCGCAACGGTCTTGCCGCGCACCAGCTTCTCGATGCCGCCGATCTGATCGAAGGCGAGAGAGAGTTGCTTCTCATACTGCGCGTAATCGCGGCAACGCACGATCGCAACCTGGCTTGCTGGAGCCTCGGCCTGCATGAGTTTCGGCGCGTAAAGTGCCGCAAGCGTCGCGGCGCCTGTGGTGGCCAACATCTCTCGTCTATTCATGTCTACCTCCTCTTCACCCCTATGCTACTCGGATATGATCGCCCGCACGCGCCTGAATGCTCACGAGCCAAGCCTGACGACCGCCCTGACTATGGAGTCTTGCTGCCCGGCGGTGGAGCGGGCGGCGGAGTTGGGAACGCTGCCTGGTTCCCCAGCAATGGCGCCAGCTTGTCATAACCCACATTGCGGCATCCGCTGACGATGTCGAAGACCATGGTTTCAGGGTCGGCGGCCGTGAAAGGCTTCCACTCAAGGCCTGGCTGCGAAGGATTGCCGGTGCGGGCAAAGTTGATCCACGCCTTCGAGACCTTATCCTGCAGCGCATAGCCGGCGGGCGCGTCTCCAGTTGCGATTCGTAGCTGAGGAACGCTGAGATTGTGGAAGACAAAGGCGAGCTCCGAACAATGGAACGCGGTGATGCCTCCGTTGACGGGATACTCATAAATGAAGAGGTAGTTGTATACCGGGGCCTTCCCTGCCTCGCGCTTGGCAGCAATCATTCTGGTGTTTGGCATGGCGAAGTAAAGGACATCCTGTACCTTCTTGCCCGGAAACGCTTGCTTGAAGACGGCGACGACAGCGTCTTTCTTATCGCCATATGTCGCGGTCAGATGAGCATCGATTTCCTGCTGGCTCCATGCGTTTTTATTGGCGCCGGTTACCAGGTTGCCCCGGAACTCGCTGAAGACGCTGCCGCTCATCACAGGAATATCGGCTGACCAATCGCAAAAGGCGCGGGTGATGTACTGATCATCTGCATAGACATTCCACCCGAGCCTCGGCGTGCCGGTTTGCTGTGCTACAGACTTAAGTGCAGCGTTGCCCGCAGCCAGCAGCTCAGGGTAAGGAACGGTCTTAAGCTTATCGATCTGGTCGCCGGTCAGATTCAGATTCGCGAGCGTCGCGGCGGCAATCGCCTGCCCAGTCTTGATGTTTTTGGCAACGTCCTGGTCGGTCAGGACTTCGCCACCACCGCTCTCACAGATCACCTTGTGGAAGAGTCCTTTTGCGGCCGGAGTATGCAACATGCGCGCCGCCTTGCTTCCTCCGCCCGACTGGCCGAAGAGCGTTACGCTACCGGGGTCGCCACCGAAGTTCGCGATGTTGTCATGAATCCATTGCAGAGCAGCGACCAGGTCGACCGTGCCGGTGTAGCGCGATTGCGCATACTCGGAGCCGTAGGCGGAGAGATCGAGAGTGCCGATGATGTTGAGGCGATGGTTGATGCTCACCACGACGACGTCTCCGAACTCGCTCAGATTTTTGCCGTCGTAGGCGTAGCCTTCCATGCATGAGCCGTTGGTGAATCCGCCGCCGTGCAACCAGACCATGACCGGCTTTTTGGTGGCGGGTGACAGATCCTGCGTCCAGACATTGAGAACCTGACAATGCTCGTTCTCAATCCAGTAGCGATGGGGGAAGACGAACTCGTCCATGCCGGGCGCCGTCATCTGCGGAATCGGGCACACAGCGCCCCACGCCTGGGCGCTCTTGATGCCATCCCAGGGCTTCACCGGTTGGGGCAGTTCGAAGCGCTCCGCCTCGGCGTATGGGATGCCGAGAAATACCGTCGTCTTGCCATCGCGGAAGCCGCGGAGTTTCCCTGACTGCAGCTGAACTACCGGCGGGTCGAGGTTAGGCAGGGCCGAGGGCTTCGCGCCCTTCCTATCGAGCTGGTGATCGAGGGGGGTGATATTCGGGTGTGTTTCCGCGGCGGCGATTGGTGACGGCAGTGCGGCTCCGGCGACCGCGGCTCCCATGAGCGCCGCTCCTCTGCCGAGCAGCTCGCGTCTGCTCATCTCTGTAGCTTGCGCTTTGGACAATCTATCAGGCATGCTTTCACTCCTTGAGTTGGCTTTCATCATGACGTTCCATATGATCTCGAAGACGCGGCCATTCTATATGTAGCCATCGACTGGGCCAGCGAATCAGCGCTCTAACTCTAGGGGGTTTCTCCGGAAGGGATGGCGATCCTAGCATCCGCCAGCGCTTCGGCGGCGTGAGGTAACATCCACTTCTACTCCATTGATTTGTCCGCGATGCGCGGTTTCGCGATCCGTGAGAGCTGAGGTTCCATCTTTTGTGGGCGCGAACCAAGCTTCTCTGGCCTGCGTCTTCCAAATCGTCTGGGCCTGCCAAATGAAAGAGCGTTCGTCGAAAACGGAATTCCCCGAATTGTTGCTTTCTTGAATCGAGATACGTGTTGAAACACTAATATACTTGCCGTAACACTTAATGCGTGCCGGAAAGCCGGGAGGGCAAAGGAGAACCAAAATGAACGTCGTTCCCTACGGAGCCACTGGGAATCCAGAACCAACGCATTTTGAAGGAACGCACCAGTCGCGGGCATCATATTACGGCAGTCGCCCGTGATTCATCGAGGGTTCCTTCGACCGTAAAAGCTGTCAAGGACGACTTGATCAGCGTAGAAACGATCGCCTCAATCATCAGCGGATGTTGTGGTCAGCGCCTACACCCCTCCTCAGGACAATACCGACGCACTGCCCGGCGTCACCGAGCGGCAGATCGCCGCAGTGAAAAAAGCCGGCAAAGCGCGCTTTATCGTCGTCTTAGGCGCCGGATTGCTTGAGGTTGCGCCGGGCGTCACTTGCCGCGCGGCTTGATCGGTGGCTCAATAATAATATGGCTACCAGGCTCCTCCGCGACCACCTAGTCCGACAAATCACGCCCGTCGCATTGCTACTACTTGCGGCTCCGCTCTTCGCCAAAACCGTGACTCTGACGGCCGTCGATAACAACACCTCGGTCTGCCTCGTCGAGGGCGACTCGCTGGTCATCACTCTGCCATCCCCGATGCAGGACGCCTATCGCTGGCAGCGTGCACCCAACCCTTCCCCGCTGACGGGGATGCATAACGACTTCAAGCCGCCCATGGATCCGCAGGGGATCGGGACGCAGACCTTCCGCTTCAACGCGGCAGCGGTTGGCAAGACGACGCTCACTCTGAACTTCACGAAGCAGAAGGAGGGTGCCAGCGCCGCCGGTGACTCAAACCTTCTCCGTCGACGTGGTGGTTGCCTCCGGAGCTGTCGGGTCGGCCGTTCTGATCGGCGCGTACAGGGGCACAACGGCATGCGCCGACTGTACCGGCATCCAGACCGACCTCCGGCTTTACGCCAAAGGCAAGAACGAATTCACAGACACCGTCTACGTCACGACCCGGACCTACGTTGGTGCACGCGGCGGCGATCAGAGTTACACCGATCGGGGCGAATGGGCAGTATTAAAAGGCGACGCCGTCGACCCGAATGCCACCGTCTATGCGCTGAATCCAGATAAACCTGACCAAATCCAGTACATGTTGTTGCAGCCGGGGGGCGTGGCGCTCACTCAACTTGACCGGCAGATGAAACCGATCGACGCGCCCGCGCAGTATATTTCGACTCTAAAACGCATAGAGTGAAGCAGTTGCTCTTGGATGCCCCTGCTCCCTGGAACCTCGGAATTGTTACCTGAGCGACCCCCAGGGAGTCGAAGAACCTACAGTGTCAACGATGCTCAGACGCAAATTTTGTCCGAACTCTTGGCGGCTAATTCAGTTTTTCTCCGGCTTCGGCATTCACCGCCGTGAGGAACGTTTCCAGCACCCGTATCCTCGGCTCGGCCAGCTTCTTGGCGGACTCTAATCGCAGCAAGGAGGGCAGAGTCTCGAGTGCCTTGCGCAGACCCGGTATTGCCGATGAAAACGTCGGATAGCGAGTGTCGCGCCCAACTTTGCAGACGGCTCGCAGGATTCCCACCGCGCCAAGCTGCTCCAAAATATCAGCGTCGCGTACGATCGTCCCTTCGATTGTCTGTGGATCCATCTGCGGCTGGTGGGTGCGGATCGCCTCGATCGCCGCGGGGATCCTCTCCGCCGGGAAACCAAACTCCCCCAGCAATGGAGGCGTTCGGTCGATAGCATAGGCGACATTGTCCCAGGCAACCAGCGCAACCGGGTCTTCCGGACGATGGCCGATAAAAACGCCAAGGTCGTGCATCCACACCGCCGCGAAGACAACGTCATCGTCGTAGCTCATCCCCTCGCCGATCAATCGCGTGAGAGCGTAGAGGCGCGGCTGATGGCCGTACTTGTCGATCGGCTTCGCCTCGCGCCTGATGTACTCGATGACCGCCGTACGCCAGTCCGGTGTCTGCGCGTGCATTTTCTTACCTCGTTTTCCTCAAGACTAGCCGATCTTTGCTAACTACAATTTGTTTGCGTGAATCCAAGAGAAATTGAGGTTGAGTTATGAGCAAGATCAGGGTGCTGGTTGGAACGCATAAAGGCGCGTTCGTATTGACCTCAGACGGGAAGCGCGAAAACTGGGAGGTCAGCGGCCCCCACTTCGCTGGATGGGACATCTACCATCTCAAAGGGTCGCCGGTGGACCCCAACCGTATCTACGCCTCCCAATCGAGCGGGTGGTCGGGCCAAGTCGTCCAACGCTCCGACGACGGCGGCGCGACCTGGACGCCCGTAGACAATCAGTTCGCCTATGACGGCGACGCTGGCACGCACCAGTGGTATGACGGCACCCCGCACCCGTGGGAATTCAAGCGGGTATGGCACTTTGAGCCGTCGCTTACCGATCCCGACGGAGTTTATGCGGGCATCGAGGACGCCGGGCTCTTTCGCTCGACCGATGGAGGCAAGTCATGGACTGAGCTTTCGGGCTTGCGCAAACATGGAACCGGCCCGAACTGGCAGCCCGGAGCAGGCGGTCTCTGTCTGCATACGATCATCCTCGATCCCAGCGATCCGGAGCGGATATTCATCGCCATCTCCGCGGCCGGCGCCTTCCGCTCGGACGACGCGGGCGCAAGCTGGAAGCCGATTAACCACGGCCTGTATTCGAAATACATTCCTAACCCGACCGCTGAGGTGGGCCACTGCGTCCATCACATCGCCATGCACCCCAACCGGCCCGGCGTGCTCTTTATGCAGAAGCATTGGGACGTGATGCGCTCCGACGACGCCGGGGACAACTGGCATGAGGTTAGCGGCAATTTGCCCACCGACTTCGGCTTCGCCATCGACGTTCACGCCCACGAGCCGGAGACGGTCTATGTCGTCCCCATCAAGAGCGACTCGGAACACTATGTGCCCGACGGCAAACTCCGCGTCTATCGCAGCCGCGCTGGGGGCAATGAATGGGAGCCGCTCACTAAGGGCCTTCCGCAGAGAGACTGCTATGTCAATGTGCTGCGTGACGCGATGTCGGTCGACAAGCTCGATTCCTGCGGAGTCTATTTCGGAACCACCGGTGGCCAGGTTTACGCCTCAGCCGATGCAGGAGACAGCTGGAAGCCCATCGTGCACGACCTTCCCGCGGTGCTGTCCGTCGAGGTCCAGACCCTGCAATGAGCACCGTTTCCACGGTGCGCGTCGAAATTCCGGCCCATCTGCGGACGCTTGCCAGAGTAAGCGGCGAAGTGAAGCTCGAAGTCCATGGCGAAGTCACACAGCGCTCGGTCCTCGATGCGCTTGAGGCTCAGTATCCAATGCTGTGCGGAACGATCCGCGATTATGGGACCCACCGCCGGCGCGCCTTCATGCGCTTCTTCGCCTGCGAAGAAGACCTGTCTCACGAATCGCCCGACGCTCCGCTGCCCGACAAAGTCGCCTCGGGATCGGAGCCTTTCCTGATCGTCGGAGCAGTGGCGGGCGGATGACCATGCACGGCGCTTGACAGAAGCTGTAGGCATAAGTAATTTATGCCTATGATCGATACGCCTAAGCCATCAATGCCCGCCGGAACCCTGCCCATGCTGATTCTGCGGGTGCTGCACTCTGGCTCCCTTCACGGGTATGCGATTGCCCAGCGAATTCATGTGCTCTCGACCGAAGTGCTGGGGGTCGAGGAGGGTCTGCTCTACCCGACATTGCAGAAAATGCTGCTCAAAGGTTGGGTGACCGCCGAGTGGGGCATATCGGAGACCAACCGCAAGGTGCGCTTTTACCGATTAACCCCCGAAGGCCGCAAGCAGCTCAAGGCGGAGCTCTCCGATTACGAGCGTGTGACCGAAGCAATCCAGGCAATCCTACGTACCGCATAAGCGAGGCCCTTGATGAATGAGTTCTTCCGCCGCGTTCGATATTTGTTGAATCGACGCCGCTTCGATGAAGAGCTGCAAAACGACATGGAGTTCCATCGTGAGATGGCGGAACGTGAAGGCCGTAAGAATTTCGGCAACGCTCTGAGGCTACGCGAACAGGCACGAGAAGCGTGGGGCTGGACCTGGATCGACCGGTTGATGCAAGACCTTCGCTTTGCGGCGAGGATGCTAGCCGGGTCGCCAGGCTTCACGTTCTCGGCGGTCATGGTACTTGCCATCGGGATTGGCGTGAATGTTTCGGCCTTCAGTCTCTTTGACATGGTTGCGCTAAAGCCGCTCCCGGTGCCCGATCCGGAGTCGCTCGTCAGGCTCGAACGGCGTTCGCCGGAGATCACCGCAAGCGAGATGCCCTATCCCTCGGTGGTCTTTTATCGTGACCATGCCAAAACGCTGTCGGCGGTGATGGCGGTGATGGGCGTTCCGCCCATGGAAATCGAGAACGACATCCAGCCCGCCCATGCAACCTTCGCGACCGCGAACTATTTCTCCGAGCTGGGAACCATACCCGCCCTGGGCAGGCTATTTGACCCCACGCGAGACGACGCTCCAGGCGCATCTCCTGTCGTGGTGCTCAGCCATGAGTTTTGGCTACGGCGTTTCGGCGGCGATCCATCCGTCGTCGGCAGTACGATCCGCTTGAACGCCAGGCAGGCAACCGTGATCGGCATTACTCCTTTTGCATTTGCCAGCCTTGGTGGCCAACATCCCGACATCTGGCTGCCGATGGGGCAGCAGCCTTATTTTATTGAAGGCAGTAAAGCGCTAATAGACACAACCGCCGGAACGGTGCGCATGTGGGGGCGACTCGCCCCCGGAGCAACTGCGCAAATGGCCGAGCAAGAGCTATTGGACCTCACGAACGAGCTTCGCCGCCAACACCCGAAAGACATTTGGGACGGTGAATACATCAAGAGCGATCCGGCCGGCCACTTGCAGGTCATGCAACCGGAGATGTACCGGGTCGCCGCTATGGTGGCGTTGCTTACCCTGCTCATTCTCGCCGTCGCCTGCGCAAACCTGGGAGGGCTTCAGCTGGCGCGCGGCGTCATCCGCGAACATGAGATTGGGATTCGGGTTTCAATCGGAGCGAGCCGGACGCGAATTTTCCGACAGCTGCTCACCGAAAGCCTCGTGCTGGCCTCACTTGGTTCGCTGGCAGGCCTCGCGATAGGTTCTATTGCGCTCCACATCGTTCTTCGCAAGATGGATGCCCCAAAGTGGTTGAGCGCCATGCCGGATTGGCGCGTGTTATCGTTTGTCGTCGGTATGGCGCTCCTGGCGACGATCTTTTTCGGGTTCGCACCGGCGTTACAAATCGCGCGGCAGCGGCAACGGAGAACGTTGGCCCGGCAAGTGCTAATAGGCGCGCAGGTTGCGGCCAGCTGCATACTCTTGATCGTGGCGGCGCTTCTCGTGCGGGCAGTCCATCACGCTCTATACACTTATCCCGGTTTTGGTTATGAACAAGTGCTGTCAATCGATCCGGGGCTTGGCAGACACGGCTACACCGCGCCCGCAGCCCAACAGTATCTCAACCAGCTGAAGACACGATTTCGCGGCCTGCCCGGTGTGACATCGGTGTCGCTGGTCAAGTTGCCTCCAATGGGCCACACCATCTCGCGCATCGGGACCGAGGTTCCAGGGCGTTCCCTGGATATTTACCCCAACTGGGTGGATGCGGAGTTCTTCCACACGATGGGAATTCCTGTGCTGATGGGACGTAATTTCCTGCCGGGCGAGAAGAATGCTGTGATCGTGAGCCAGTCTCTGGCGCGCGCACAATGGCCTGGAGAAAGCCCCCTGGGCAAGACCTATTGGGGCAAGGACACGGTCGTCGGCGTCGTGGGTAACGCCCGCATTAACTCCCTCAACGAGGACGACACGGTTGAGGAGTATGAGCCGGTCCAACTCGCGGACATGCCCGATATGGTGGTCATGGTGAAGACCGCGGGGGCTCCAGATGGGCTAATACCGGCGGCCAAGGCAATCGTGCAGAACCTCGATCCTAAAGTCTTTCCCGAAATTCGCCTATTACGGGCCGCCTTCCGAGACGAAATGAAGTCCGTCGAGTTGGCCGCCGTTGCCGTCTCCATGATCGGCATGGTCGCGGTCGTGCTGGCCGGTGTTGGCATAATCGGGATGGTCGCCTTCACCGTCTCTCAGCGCTTGAAGGAGATTGCTATTCGCCTCGCACTGGGTGCGGGCCAGGCGCAGGTGTTCTCCGCCGTGCTGGGACAGTTTTGCTTGCCAGTCGTGCTCGGATTGCTGACCGGCCTCGGCTTTGCGGCAGGAACATCGAAGGTCTTGCGAAAAACGCTCTTCGGGGTGAGCAATCTCGACCCTGCGAGTTACGCCGCAGCGATCGCGACCCTGATCGCCGTGATCGCAGCAGCAGCCTTGTTGCCAGCGAGGAGGGCGCTGCGGGTAGATCTGGCAAAAACTCTGCACTACGACTGACCCTCGAGCCGGAGCGGCGGTCCGTCGGCAGATGAGGCCCTAGTCGCCGTACCGCTGCCGATATAGCCTAATTCTCCTGCCCGATCTCCAACCCGAAGCGCGATAGCTCGCGCTTCTGCAGTTGATAGTCGACGACAAACCCAATGCCGATAACCAGAGGAATCAGGCCCGCAGCGGCCACCACCAGGACGTCGTGCTCCTGAACGATCCAGGTCAACAGCAGCCCGAAGATGACCAGCCCAACCCCGACCGATATCAGTACGATGGCGGTCCGCCGTGCATATCCCAGGCTCCGCAGAGGATCCTTGGCCGGCCTCGCGTCTTCGCTCGGTCCGCCGAGCAACTTGTCAATGTCGCCGGCGGCCATTCCCCGCGCGACCATAGCCATACGCTGCTCGGCGCGCAACCTCTGCCGGTGGCCTTCGCTCATAATGCCTGCCACAATCGCCACGATCGCGACCACGAAAGCTCCCAGCGGAATCATCAACGGACTCCAATGCCAATCCATAAGTAAAACCTCCTGTACTGGCGACCTTAGACCGGTCCGCACTTGCAAAGTTTCACTCCTTCGCATGAAACTTTCAGCAATGTTGCCAGTCTGACCCTTCTTGGCGAACGACCTCAATTTCGAGCAGATCGTCCGCGACCATCAGGAGATGGTCTTTCGCACCCTGCTGCGGCTGAACGGCACTCGCGAACATATTGAGGACTTGGCGCAGGAGGTCTTTTTTCGGCTCTACCGCGCCCTACCTGCCTTCCGCGGAGAAGCCCTGCTGACCACCTACCTCTACCGCATCGTCGTGAACGTTGCCCAAGACGAGTGGAAGCGCAGGCGCCGCGTGGAGCGGCCGCTGGTGTCGATCTCTTCTCCCCCCGGATCTAGTGAGGATGACGATGCCGATTGGGAAGATCGGCTGGCGCATCCCGGTCTCGACGCCGAAGAGCAGTTGTCGCAGAAGCAGTTCCAGCAATCAGTCGAAAGCCAACTGCAACGCCTCAGCGACGTTGAGCGCACTGTGCTCGTGCTCTATCATCAAGAGGAGCGAAGTTACGAGCAGATTGCGGACGCGCTGAAAATGCCCATGGGCACAGTTCGAACGCATCTGCATCGAGGCCGAAAGAAGCTGCGCGAAGGCATCCAACAACAGCAGACAGCGGAAAGGAGACCGGCATGGCAGAGCACTCGATGAACCCGACCGATTCTGAATCGAAACTCCTCGATGCGAGGATCACGCTCGCTCTTGAAACTGCGCCTCAGCTAGAGATTCCGCCGGACTTCGCCTCCAGGGTCGCCGCGAAGATGCCGCCCCTCACACAGGTAAGCCTGACCCCGCGGGGCTACGGCCGCAATGCCGCGATCATCTGCATGTGTGTATTGTTGGCGCTGATCTTTGCCTTCGCGCACCGGGCTGGTGCTTCACCTTTATGGACCTCGATGGAGGGGATCTTCTGCGCACAGTTCGCGCTGGTCGCCGTGTGGCTGGCGGTGCGGAAGGGGCGTCCGTACTTCGTCTGGCATTTCTAAAGCCCGGATGTGTAAGCCAAGCAAACGCAGCTCCGCCATCTCGCATGAAGAAACTTAGGTGAAAATCGCATAAAATAGAAGTGAAAGGTTGTTAGGGCGGAATTATGCGTTTCAAGCGTACTTTGATTGCCGGACTCGTTGCACTTTCATCGCTCGCTGTCTCGTCGACAGTCCGGGCGAATGACGGGAGCGTATCGACAGCGACCAAGCAATACCGCCTGCGCCTCTACCACCTGCATACCGGCGAGCGCATCGATGTGGTCTATCGCATCGGCGATGAATACCTTCCCAGCGCTGTCGCGGAGCTCGACCACTTTCTGCGCGACCATCGCACCAATGACGTGAAGGACTACGACGTCAAGGAATTCGATCTGCTCCACGATCTGCTCGTGAAGCTGGGTCATCCCGACCATGAGATCGACATCGTCTGCGGCTACCGCACGCCCGTGGAGCAACAACTACCTTCGCGAGCACGGCCACGGCGTCGCCGAGCACAGCCAGCACATGGAAGCCAAGGCCATCGACATTCGCATCCCCGGAGTGCCGACCGCCGAAGTCCGCGACGCAGCGCTCAGCCTGCAGCGCGGCGGCGTTGGCTACTACGCACAATCCGACTTTGTGCATGTGGATACGGGGCGTGTAAGGCGCTGGTAGCTGCGAAAGTCCTCAGTTGTCAGTCTTCCACTCAGATGCTGCGTCCTTCTCACTGAGTACCGACAGCTATCCTGGCGCCTCATATCTCTTACTGAGGACTGAAAACTGACCACTGACAACTGTTCTTCGACAACTATCCCGGATAAGGTGGCCCCTTCGCCAGCACCGCATCCAGCGACTTGTCGTGCCCATAGATGTCGTCGAAGAAATACACCTCGCCGTTTTCCTCGGCAACCGCGGTGAAATACACGATCACCACCGGAATCGGCGTGGTCAGGTTGATCTGCTGATTATCCGGCCCGGATTGCATCGCCGCCTTCACCGCCTCCACCGTCCACTTCTGGCCGTTCGGCTGAGTTTGGAGCAGGAAAGACGCCAACTCCGCTGGATATTCCACGCGGATGCATCCATGGCTGAAATCGCGGCGCGTCTGCGAAAAGAGAGTCTGCGACGGCGTGCTGTGCAGGTAGACGTTGTTGTCGTTCGGGAAGATGAACTTGATCAGTCCAAGCGCATTGTCCGCCGCCGGCTTCTGTCGCACCATGAGCCTGCCGGCGCGAAGGGCCGCAATCTGATCCGGACTCGCCGATCCAGCGGCGACAACATTGCCGCTCGAATCAGTGATCTCAAAGCCCTTCTTTCCCAAATAGCCCGGGTCTTTGAGCAGATGGGGAACAATCTCGCCACGCGCGATGCTCGGCGGCACATTCCAGTACGGACGAAAGACGATGTACCTCATGTTCTGGGCGAAGACCGGGGTCTGGTGCCCGACCGCCTTGCCGGCGATGACATGCATCCGCATCGCAATCGTGTGGTCGGGATTAAAGACGCGCAGCACAAATTCGGGAATATTGACCGCGACCGGCAGCACGGGGAAGTTAGGCGGCAGCCATCTCCAGCGCTCAAGCGCGTCTTCCAGTTGCGTGACACGCACGCTCATCGGCGTATTCAGCTGGCGTATGGTGTCTTTGCCGAGTTTGCCGTCGGGCGTGATTCCGTGGCGGGTCTGGAAATGTTTGACTGCATCCACCACGGCGCCGTTGTAGGTGCCGGAACTCGTGTCGACCGCCGTTCCTTGCGGCAGGTCGCCGAGGAATCGCAGCCGGTCTGCAAGCGGGCCAACAGCGGCGTAGGCATCTCCCGGAGCGGGAGGCTTACCCGCAGCATCGGGCAATGGGACGAGCTTTTCTTCGGCAGCCCGATTTAGGTAAATCTGCAGAGCCGCCTCAGTGCGTTTGTAGAACAAAAGTTCCGGCTCTACTTCGTTCAGCACGCCGGGCACATCATTGCCGTTGACGATCTTTTGTAACAGTAACTGTGGCAAATCGTACTTCTTCTGTTCAATGTCGATGCCAAACTTGAATTGCTTTGGATTGACGCGTCCAATGTGTACATCGGAGATATAGCGCATCGTGCCGACGGTGAGTGCGGCGTCGAATTTCGCGATCGTATCGGCGCTTACGGACGAGCCCTTAAACGCATTTAGCCGCTGCGGCCAGAGCGAAGCGTCATAGTCCTCAGGGTTCAGCCCTTTGTGGACGCTGTTTTCAAGCGCAGCAATGACCGTAAGCGCCTGGGGCGTGGGTTGCCCGTTGCGCACCCATACCGGCGCGTAGTTCACCGACTGATAGAACTTCACCACCAGATACCGGTAATCGGTGAAGTTAGGCGCGTGCAAATCGGCCAGATTGCCGCTTGCGGCGATCGCCTGGATTAGCGGGGCCACTCCGGCCACGTCGGCGGCGCTCGCACTCGGAGCCGCCTCGGGCGACTGGGCCGGCCTCGGCGTGGCCTGCGAGTTACATCCGAGGACGAGAAAGCACGCAAGCAGCGGCAACGCAATGGACGAGGTTCGAGGCATTTTCCGAATCATGAAACATTAGAGCACTACTGCGGGAAATCAGGGGCATTTTCCCGGATGCCAAACGCAATCACTTTACAATCAAAGCGTGGCAGAGCGAAAAATCCCAACCAAAGCAGCAGCGGCAAAGGCCGCGCCCGTCGAAATCCACCCCGAAGTCCATCCCTGGTTCAGCGAAGAGTCCCTCAAATTCCTGCGCGGCCTCAAACGCAACAACCGCCGCGACTGGTTCGATCCGCGTAAGCCGCTCTTCGAGTCGACCCTGAAGGCGCCGATGCTCAAGGTAGTCGAGGGAGTGACCACGGCGATGATGGACTTCTCCCCTGAGCACGTGAGGCCGGCGGCGAAGTGCATGATGCGGATTTATCGCGACACCCGCTTCTCTAACGACAAGACACCCTACAAGACGCAGGTCGCCGCGTGGTGGTCGCAGCATGGCCTCGAAAAGACCTCCGGTGGTGGCTACTATATGCACATCTCCGCCGAGAACGTCACCATTGCCGCCGGCGTCTACATGCCAGAGCGGGAACAGTTGATGGCGATCCGTACCTTTCTGCTCGACCATCATGGAGAACTGCGGCGGCTCTTGCAGGACAAGAAGCTTCTACGCCTCTTCACCCTCGACAACGGCGAGATGCTCACGCGACCGCCCAAGGGCTTCCCCGCCGAGCACCCGGCGATCGACCTGTTAAAGTGCAGGCAATGGGCGGTGTTTGCCCGCCTGCCTGTTGAAGAGGCTCTCTCCCCGAAGTTCGTAAAGACGGTGGCAGACCGTTTCCGCGCCGCTGCGCCGCTGGTCAGACTTCTCAATCAGCCGCTCGTTTCGACGCCAAAAGACAAGAGCCAGCCACTGTTTGGCTTGTATTAGCGCGGGTAACCTCGAGCTCCCAAAGTGGGAAAAATTTGGCCAAAAGGCCCTAAAATCCACAAAACCCTAAAAAAACCTAAGAAAACCTGTGGAAACTCGGCTTTTCCCATTGACAAAACTTTCTCAAAATCGCATGGTTAAGCGCGTAGGCTCTCTGAAAGCAGCGTAAACACTGGGCTTTCGTGAGAACATCACAACGCCGCCCCTGGTTGGTTCGTGGCGCGACGAAATCTAAGCAAGGAAGACACAGGAGGATTTTTCCAATGGCAACAACACTCACCAAGACAGCACTGGTTCGGCAAATGGCGGAAAAGCTCGAGTTGACCAACAAGCAATCTGCCGCCTTCCTCGACCTGCTGGCTGAAACCGCAGTGAAAGAAACCAAGAAGAACGGCGTATTCGTCATCCCCGGCCTGGGACGGCTGGTCAAGGCGGAGCGTAAGGCCCGCATCGGCCGCAACCCGCAGACCGGCGAGCAGATCAAGATCAAGGCGAAGACGGTCGTCAAGTTCCGCGTGGCCAAGGCCGCCAAGGACACCATCGCGCCACCCAAGAAGTAACCACCCCGAGGCGGCATTTGAGCCGCCGGGTTTTGGGCATCGACTTGCACCAACGGAGGCACCGCCACCCGACAGCGAAGATTGGGAGACGGAATCGTTAGAAGCGCCTTGGAGGAGATGGACTTGCAGCCGTCTCCTCCATTTGTTTTCTGTCGCGTTCTCCCAAGCAGGCAGTTCCCGAAGTTCCTCCCGGCTATTCCTCAACTCAGAGTTGGCATCTCGACCGGAGCGCAGCCAAACTTGGTATTCCGACCGCAGTGAAGCGGAGTGGAGAGATCTGTGGTTTCGAGCGAGCTTCATCAGCGACTTACGACCGCCCCGTTTACGATAGAAACTGCTTCACGGCAATCGCCTCATGCACACTCGTCCCGTCTGGGTTGAAATCTCCCGCGACAAACTGATCGCCAACTACCTCGAGCTTTGCGATATGGCTCGCTGTCACCTCGCCTCCGCAGGCGTTGAGGCAAAAGACGCGCCGACCATACTCGCCGTCGTGAAAGCCAACGCCTACGGGCACGGAATGAGCGAATGCGCCCGCCTGCTTCACGGAGCCGGAGCTCAATGGCTCGGCGTCACCTCTGTCGAAGAGGCGGTCCGCGCCCGCTCAGTCTGTCCCGCCGCAAAGATCCTGGTCATGTCCGGCATTTGGGATGGCGAGGCCGATGCGGTCATCGAACATCGACTGATTCCAATCGTCTGGGAGAGCTTCCATCTGGATTTGCTAGAGGCTGAATCGAGGCGCCAGGGACTGCCGCCGCAATCGGTCGGAGTGCATCTCGAGCTGGACACCGGAATGTCGCGCCAGGGTGTGAGCCTGCACCGTGACGCACTTAAGGAAATCCTCATGAGATTTCATGCAGGATCGGCGCTGCGTCTCGACGGCCTTGCGACGCATTTCAGCGCTCCCGAGGTCCTGGATAGCGAAGAGACGGACCAGCAGCGGTTGCTCTTCGAAGCGGCGTTGAGGACGGTTGCGGCGGCGGGCCTGCGGCCGAAATGGATCCACGCCGGCAACTCGGCGACCATCGTGCGCGGCGAACAACTGGCGCCGCTTCTGAGTGCCGCGTCTCAGATCGGCGCACGACTCATGCTGCGTCCGGGCTTGTCGCTCTACGGCTACGCGCCACGCCTGACTAGGGTTTCGACCGAGCTCTGAACAGACCATCGTTCCCAGCCGAGCTTCCAGTGGTAAAGCTGTCGCCAGTGCTCGCATGGAAGACCCGCGTCGCATCGCTCCGCAACATCGAGGCCGGAGAGGCTGTCGGTTACAACGCGACCTTTCGCGCCTATCGTCCCACTCGGCTGGCGCTACTTCCAATTGGCTATGGCGACGGCCTCAGCCGTCTTCTATCGAACCGCGGCAGCGTGCTCATCCGAGGCCAGCGCGCACCGATCGCCGGAAGAGTCTCGATGGACCAGACAATCCTCGACGTAACCGACATTAGCGACGTCAAGATCGGCGACGAAGCGGTGATTCTCGGAGAGCAAGGCAGCGAATCCGATTACTGCGTGGGAGATGGCCGACCTGGCTGGAACCATCCCCTACGAGGTGCTGTGCAACATCGCGGCTCGCGTGCCGAGGGTCGTGGTCGACTAAACTAGAGATATGATCCGCAAGGCCTACGCCAATTGGATGTATCGCTGGGAAACGGCGCTGACCACCCGGGATGAGAACCGCATCGTGCGCCCGCTCGAATGGGGCTTCGACTGGCTCGACGACTACATCGACCGCCGCAATCTGCGAGCGAGACTCTTCGGGTCGACGGAACAACCACCGAAGGACGACCAGGCCGCAAACCAGACAATGCTGCGGCTCGGCGACGACATCATCCAGAACGGCAAGACCTTCTTCGGCTATCGGGTGCCTTCCGATTTCAGGTTAGAAGAACGCCACCCACAACTCTTTCCCACCAACGTTCGACCCGAGACGCTGCAGAAGGATGCCGACCTTCGCGAGCGCGCCCAAGCAGGAAAGCTGCCAAAGGCGCAATTCCTTCGCTTCACCTCGCCGGTGAGAACTATTTATCCCGAGAATGATCAGGTAAACGCTCGTTGGTATCCGGCTGCGCCAGAAAAGCAAACCGGTAAGCCGAAGCAAGCAATCATCGTGATGCCACAGTGGAACGCGGACGCTTTCAGCCACAATGCTCTCTGCGCTCTTTTCAACCGCTTCGGCATCTCCGCGCTGCGTTTGAGCAAGCCGTACCACGACATACGCCGGCCCGCGGAGCTGGAGCGCTCCGACTACGCGGTAAGCGCCAACATCGGCCGCACGATTTCAGCCTGCCGCCAGGCGGTGGTCGATATTCGCTGCTGCCTCGACTGGCTCGAATCGCAAGGCTACGAGCAGTTCGGCGTGCTCGGCACCAGCCTTGGGTCCTGCTACGCATTCATTGCAAGCGCCCACGACGCGCGGCTTCGAGTGAACGCCTTCAACCATGCCTCGATGAACTTCGGCGACGTGGTCTGGACCGGGCAGAGTACTCGCCATATCCGCCAGGCGCTGGAGCCGGTGATCAGCCAGCAGGGCCTCGCTGATCTGTGGCGCTGCATCAGCCCTGTCTCTTATCTCGACAACTTCGCGCATCCAGAGCAAGTCGGTGGTGAGAGCCGCGCAGACTCAGTTCGAAAGAAGGTGCTGGTCATTCACGCGAAGTACGACCTGACCTTCCGCGAAGAGTTTTCTCTGCAGGTGCTGGACAACTTCCGCCGGGTCGGCCTGGACTTTGTCTCGAAGGTACTGCCCTGCGGCCACTACACCACCGGCGAAACGCCATACAAATTCATCGACGGATGGTATCTCGGCTCATTTGTCTACTCAGCGTTCAAAGAGATCCGTGAAACTGTAAAACCACTGAACGCCGAAGCTCGAATCGCTCAACTAGTTGCCGATTGATCCTGCGATTCCTCCAGCGTGAATCGCGCACAAAACAGAGCCCCTCGCCTCTGGGAGTTAGGAGAGGAGCGTTGTTTTCGACCTACTGTTGGAAGCTCCCGAGATAGCCACCGGTGTCACTAGTGAGATAGGCGGCCTGGGTAGGCGAGACCAGGTAGAAGATCCGGGTCAGACCATCGGGGGCGGTAACGACGCAGCGCCCGTTGGCGCCCATCGTATAAGTGCCCACAACAACGTCGTTCTGATAGACGAGTCCGGTGCTGCTGCTTCGGTTGGTCGTGAAATTGACATTGCCGAGGCCGTCGGCCGTGACCAGCCCGCTCTCGTTTAACACCGAGGTCAGCACCAGAGGCAGGCTGCCACCGAGGTAGTCTCCGCTGAAGGAGGCCGTGGTAAAGGGCGCGCCACTCTGTGCCTCGATGATACCCGACTGACCGGACGGGCCCACCCCCAGATAGAACGCTGAAGTGCTGTTAATGATGTAGAGGATCGGCTGCGTGGTGGCGCCGGCGGTCGCGGTGGTTCGACCGGTCGTCGCGTCGACTGAGTAGGCTACCTTCGAGGTCCCCGAGGTCAGGGTGCCGTTGTACTCGTCGAAGGTATAGGTGAGATTGCCGCTGCCGTCAGACGTGGTAAGGCCCAGGCTGATATCTGGAACTGGCGCCGTCGTCGCGCTAGGAGGGGGCACGACGCCGCTGACCTCGAGTACTGAAAGCGCCGGCAAGGATGCGGCAGAGAACGGCGCGCCAGCTTGCTGATAGGCGATGCCGCTCACCAATGGCGAGTTCAGCGTCGCGGGATCAAGCGAGATCACCAGCCATTCCTGAGGAGAGACCTCGTAGAAGCTGAAATGGAAGGGAGAGCCGTCGAGCGTGAGTGTCAGCAATCCCCGGCCGTCGGTATCAACGCTGTAAGTGCCGCCTACCGGACTGAAGCTCGCCACCTCCCGCGTCGGAACCCCGTTAACTGGAACGACCTGGTTGGCGTCTGCCTTGCCATTCGCAATATTGCCGGCGCCGTCTGTCTGGAAGGACCCGACCAGTGCCTGCTGATTCTGATCGATGTCGGTGCCGCTGAACAGGAATGCGAAGTTCCCAGAGATGTCCCCGGTGGTCGGATTTGGTGGCGTGGGATCGATCACCCCGGAACCGCGAGAGCCCGTGCCGGTCGCGTCGTCGTATTCGATCATGCGAATCGGAGTCAATCCGCCGGTCGACACCGAGGCCGGACTCGCCAATGCGAAAGTCATGGTGCCGCTAGCGGTAGTCAGCACCAGTTGGCCAAGGCCGTTCGCGCCCAACACCAGGTTTCCGCCGGAGAGAGGGGCCTTCAACACCGGCGCGTTCGTGTTGAAGTTTTCGTCATAGAAACCGCTCACTACCTGACCGGATTGGATCTTGATCGTTCCGTTGATGGCAATGCCATTCGTGGCCAAAGGTGTGCCTTGCGGTGCTGTTCCGGCGAAGACAAAAGAATAGTAGTTATCGGGAACTGTCCCGGTCGCCGCATTGATGGTCAGGGACAGGGCCGATGAGGCGCTATGCCCACCTGAGTCCATCACCGTGAAAGTGGGGCTGGTGCTGCTCACGCTTCCCGGGGTTCCGCTCAAGAGGCCTGCGGCGCTCAGCATGATGCCTGCCGGCAGGCTCCCAGCAGTCGCGCTCCAGGTATACGGAGGCGCTCCGCCGCTGGCCGCCAGCTGGGCCACATAGGCGGTGCCGACGTATCCACTCGGCAGCGAGGTGGTCGTGACGGTCAATGTCCCAACGCCTATTACCAGAGTGAGCGGCGCAGTTGCGGTCTGGGGAGTCGAAGCCGAGTCCGTCGCCTGGACGGTGAACATGCTGGTTCCCGCTGCGGTCGGCGTTCCCGAGAGGATGCCCGTTGTGCTCAAGGTCAGTCCTGCCGGCAGCGTCCCCGTGGTCACGGTCCAGCTGTAGGGTGCGGTGCCGCCTGTGGCGCTGAGGGTCGTGGTATATGGGGTGTTCAGCGTTCCCGGGTTCAGAGGCGAAGTAGTGCTGATAGTCAGAGGGACGGGATTGACGGCAAGCGTCGCGGCAAGGCTCGCGATTTGCGGCGTAGGGAGAGCGGAGTCGGTCACCTTGATCGCGAATGCGCTGCTACCCGCGGCGGTGGGGGTTCCGGAAATAGCGCCGCCGCTCAGCTTCAGACCGGTAGGGAGCGTCCCGGCGGTGATGCTCCAGCTGTAGGGTGGTGTGCCTCCGGTTGCGGCGAGGTTCATGCTGTATGCCGTCCCGACGGTTCCCGCGGTGAGCGGGGAGCTCGTCGAGATTGCAAGAGTGGGGGGAGGCGGGATCGGGTTAACATTAACGCCGCAGCCAACTGAGCCCATAAGGATGAATGCACCGCAAACCAGACCAAATGTATGTAAACGCACCACATCCTCCAAGGGCCCAGCGAGTATTACCTTTCTCGCCATCTTCATCGAAGGCTATTTAAGAAGTAATAAACAGCCGCCGGGGCATTTTCTCTTGACGTTCCCGAGTCTTGCACGCGGAAGCGCCCATGTCTATTGAACCCAGCCACCATATTTCGGACAAGGTTCCTGCGAAGTAATCACTCCGATTTATGAAGATGATTTCCATAACGGGATTTCGATGACCACATCGGAACGTTGATTCAGGCCGAGAGTCCCTCGGCAATCAGCGGTGAAACTGACGCGAGTTGCAGCCTTATGGTTTGTCTCCGCCGCTCAACGCGGATTCAAAGAGATACTCACAATGCGGCCGTTCAAGCCAAAACGTGATAGCTTGTCGCCGGCTTACGGGCTTCCGAACCTCGACCATAAGACAGAGAAGCCCCCTTCACCGATGCACTGGTGAGGGGGCTTCTCTTACTTCTTCGGGCTAGCACCCGATTCTCACTCTACTGCTGGAAGGTGCCTAGATACCCGCCCGTGTCGCTGGTTAGATAGGCGATCTTGGTCGGTGAGACCACGTAGAAGATACGGGTAGTATTATCGGGAGCGGTGATCACCCCGCGCCCGGTGGCGTCCACGGTGTATGTGCCCACCACGACATCGTTCTGATACGCCAGGAATGGCGCGGTGGAAGTACTGCGGTAGGTGGTAAAGCTAACGTTTCCAGCGCCGTCCGCCACCACCAGGCCGCTCTCGTTCAGCACCGAGGTGAGCACAAGAGGCAGGCTGCCGCCGAGATAGTCTCCGTTGAAGGACGCCACACTGAAGGACGCCCCTGTCTGCGCCTCGATGATGCCCGAGCTGGCAGAGTTATCCGGTCCAATCAGCAAGGCCGAAGTGCCGTTGATGATGTAGAGGATCGGCTGCGCCGTAGCTCCAGTGGAAACCGCTCGTCCTGTCGTCGGGTCGACGGAATAGGTTACGGCGAAATTTCCTCCGGTGGTCAAGGAGCCTGCGTACTCATCGAAAGTGTAAGTAACGTCACCTTTCCCGTCGGATGCGGCCAGGCCGAGGGTAATGTCCGGAACCCCGGCGGCCCCGGTGCCGCTGACCCCGCTGATTTCGAGGACAGAAAGCGCAGGCAGCGATGCGGTGCTGAATGGGCCGCCCGTCTGTTGATAAACAGTGCCGCTGACGAGAGGTGTGTTTAACGTGGCGGGGTCGAGCGAGATAATCAGCCATTCATGTGGAGAGACCTCATAGAAGCTGTAGTGGTAGACAACTGTCGAGCCCAGGGTAAGATCCAGCGTTCCTCGTCCATCGGAGTCGACACTGTAGGTACCTCCCAGCGGAGTAAAGCTCGCCAATTGCCGGGTTGGAACTCCCCCGACTGGAACGACTTGGTTGGCGTCTGCGCTGCCCCCGGTGATGTTGCCGGCGCCGTCTGTCTGGAAAGAGCCGACCAGTGCCTGCTGGTTCTGGTTAGGATCGGTTCCGCTGAGAAGGAAGGAGAAGCTGCCGGAAATTGCTCCGGTCGTCGGATCTGATGGCGTGGGATCAATGACACCGGATCCGCGGGAGCCGGCACCCGTCGCGTCGTCGTATTCGATCATCCGGATGGGAGTCAGTCCGCCGCTCGAAACTGAAGCTGGACTGGCCAGTTGGAAGGTGAAGGTAGTGGTCGAAGTGACCAGCACCAGTTGGCCGAGACCGTTGGCGCCCAGCACCAGGTTGCCACTGGTGAAGGCGGCCTTGAGAACGGGGGGGGCGTTGTTGTAGTTCTCATCGTAGAACCCACTCACCACCTGGCCGCTCGAGATCTTGATGATGCCGTTGATGGCGATTCCGTTCTGGGCAACTGGCGAGCCTTGCGGCGCCGTGCCCGCGAAGACGAAGGAGTAGAAGTTGTCGGGGACCGTTCCGCTCGCCGCATTGATCGTGAGCGAAAGACTCGCCGAGGCCTTGTTGTTTTGGGAATCAGTTACGGTCAGCGCAGGAGTGGTGACGCTCGCGCTGCCGGGTGTGCCGCCGATCAATCCGCTCGCGCTCAGGGTCATGCCGGCCGGCAATGGAGTCGCGCCGACACTCCAGGTATATGGCGCCACTCCACCCGTGGCTGCGAGTTGCGCAGAATAAGCGGTGCCCACATTGCCTGCGGGAAGCGATGTAGTGGTGATCGCGAGCGTGGCAGCGTTAATGACCAACGTCGCGGCCAGGGTCGCGGTTTGCGCGGGAGTGCCGGAATCCGTGGCTGTGATAGTAAATGTGCTGGTCCCGGCGGCTGTTGGGGTTCCTGAGAGGACGCCGGCGCTACTCAGGCTCAGACCAGGAGGCAAGGTTCCGGCCGTGACCGTCCAGGTATACGGTGCTGTTCCGCCGGTGGCGACAAGCGTCAGACTATAAGGGGTTCCGACCGTTCCTGCCGTAAGCGGCGAAGTGGTCGAAATTGAGAGTTTGACGGGGTTGATAACCAGAGTCGCGGCCAGGGTCGCGGTCTGCGGGCTGGCTTCGGAATCGGTCGCCTTGACTGTGAACACGCTGGATCCGGCCGCAGTCGGCGTGCCGGAAAGCACTCCGGCAGAGCTCAAAGTAAGGCCTCCAGGCAAGGTTCCGGTATTGACGCTCCAGGTATACGGCCCGGTGCCCCCGGTCGCGGCGAAGGTCAGAGTGTAAGCGATCCCGACGGTTCCCGCGGTAAGCGGCGAGGTGGTTGAAATGGTAAGCGTCGCGGGCGGAGCGGGCGGGGTAGAGCCGCCTCCGCCACCGCACCCAGCAAGAACCATCAAGAATGTTCCGGCAACCACAATCAATCTGCTTAGCTTCACCGCGTGCTCCAAAAATCCCTCGGGGATTTCACCATCGTCTCAGTCGAGAACTGTTTACGAAGTACTAAACAGCCGCCGGGACATTATTAGGTTAAAAACAAGAGTCTTGCACAGCGGAACTGCGCATGTCTATTAAATCTGGCGAAGGCATCTCGTACCACCTCACGGCTTTCCAATCTGCAAAAGCCGTCTCAGGACCGGGAAGCCCGAGATCCGGCTTGTTCACCGTGTTCCTGCCCGACAAAACACACCGAAAGAACCTTGCTCTTTGGAACCTTGGACAGGCAAGACTCGCTAATGAATCCGCAAATCGGACTAAACTATCCATCATGACCGACCGCCTCTCGCTTCCACTCGCCGAATCCGACCCCGCCATCGCCGCCGCCATCGATCAGGAGATCCGCCGCCAGCATGAGGGACTGGAGATGATCGCCTCGGAAAACTTCGTAAGCCAGGCAGTCCTCGAGGCGGCCGGTTCGGTCTTCACCAACAAATATGCCGAGGGTTATCCCGGCAGGCGCTACTACGGCGGCTGCGAGTTTTCTGACGTAGTCGAGAACCTGGCACGCGACCGCGCCAAGGAACTCTTTGGCGCGGACCACGCCAATGTCCAGCCGCATTCCGGCTCGCAGGCCAACGCCGCGGCTTACATGTCCGTGCTCAATCCCGGTGACACCATCCTCGGCCTCGACCTTGCCCACGGCGGCCATTTGACGCACGGCCATAAGCTGAACTTCTCCGGCAAGCTCTACCGCGTAGCCTCCTATGGAGTGCAGCGCGATACCGAGGTGATCGATTACGGCAACCTCGAGCAGATTGCCGAGCGCGAACGTCCCAAGCTGATCATTGGCGGAGGCAGCGCCTATCCTCGCATCTTCGACTTCGCCCGCATGCGCCAGATCGCGGACAAGGTCGGCGCACTGCTGTTGATCGACATGGCCCATTTCGCTGGACTCGTTGCCGGCGGCGCGCATCCTTCGCCTGTGCCCCACGCGCACATCGTCACCACGACCACCCACAAGACGCTGCGCGGACCGCGCGCCGGCATGATTCTTTCCCAGCAGCAGTTTGCCGCCGGCATTGATAAATGCGTCTTCCCCGGCCAGCAGGGCGGCCCGCTGGTGCATATCATCGCGGCAAAGGCCGTGGCCTTCCGCGAGGCGCTGCAGCCGGACTTCCGCGAGTACGCCCGCCAAGTGGTCTCGAATGCGAAGACGCTTGCCGGGACGCTGGCGGATGAAGGCTTCCGCGTCATCAGCGGCGGCACTGACACTCATGTCATGTTGATCGACGTCTTTGCTAAAGGAATGCTCGGCAGCGACGCGGAGACTGCTCTCCACGAGGCCGGCATCACGGTCAACAAGAACGCCATCCCATTCGACACGAATCCTCCGCTCAAGCCGAGTGGCATTCGCATCGGGACCCCGGCACTTACGACGCGAGGCATGAAAGAGGCCGAGATGAAGACCGTCGGCAAGTGGATCGCCGAAGCGCTAGCCGAACGCCAGAATCCGCAAACACTCCGCCGCATCCGGGGACAGGTTCTGGAGCTAGCCGAGCAGTTCCCGCTCTACGCATGGCTGCGCGAGCCACAGGCCGTAGCTGCGCACTAGCAAGGGCCGCTCCTACACAGACCTCCTCGTTTGATGGAAGGTGTCATTCTGAGCGCAGCGAAGAATCCCGGCGAATCATCGACGACCACCCGCGGCGCAGGTCCTTACGGTCATCTTCGCTGCTACGCCAGCCGCACCAGCACCTCCCAAAGATATGTAACAGTGACGGCGACGACATGGATTGCGGCTGCGCTGGTCATGGCTGCGCTCTCTCCACCGGCGCTCATCAGACACGGAGAACCCCTTGCCGCAACGGCCATTTGGGCCTTTTTCAGCAAGCTATGCCATCAACGCCCCGACCGCGTACTCTATTTCTTTGGAGCACCCACGGCAGTTTGCATTCGCTGTCTCGGGATTTACGCTGGGGCCGCCGTCGGCAGTCTGCTTAGGCTAAGCCATAAGGTCGCTCTCCGTCTTCTCGGGATAGCTCTGGCGCTCAACGTTTTTGATGTTGCCGTCGAAGCTATCGGCCTTCACAGCAATTCGCCACTACTACGGTTACTAATTGGCGCAACCCTTGGAATTACAGTGGGTGCAGTGCTGTCGGCCGCGTTGCCGGTAACTAAATCGCCTGCTCAGCCCGGTACGCGATCCGCCCCTCACTGATCGTCCACCGAACCTCGCCCAACATTCTCCAACCATCGAAGGGGGTATTCTTCGACTTCGACTTGGAGTTCGCAGCGCGAAAAGTCCATTCCTTCTTGGCATCGAAGATCACTACATCGGCGAACGAGCCAACCGCCAGCGTTCCGCGCCCTTTCAGGCCCAGAACCGCCGCCGGTTGCGTGCTAAGTAGATTGATGACTCGCCCAATCGGCAGGCGATGCGCTTTATGAAACAGTGACAGTGACAAACCCAGCGCAGTCTCGAGTCCTGTGATTCCGTTCGGCGCGCGCTCAAACTCCTGCTCTTTTTCGTGCGTCGCGTGAGGAGCGTGATCCGTGGCGATACAATCCACCACTCCGTCGAGAATGCCCTGCAGCATCGCCTCGCGATCGGCCTGAGAGCGCAGCGGCGGATTCATCTTCGCATTGGTGTCGTAGAGACCGACTGCTTCCTCTGTTAGCAGAAAATGATGTGGCGCAACTTCACAGGTCACGTGAAGCCCATTGCGCCGCGCCTTTCGCACCGCCTCGAGAGCCGCCGAGGTCGAGAGGTGCGCTACATGTAAGTGGGCACGGAGACCGTTCACGTTGCCCAGCAGGCGCAGGTCGCGCTCGACCAAACCCGACTCCGCCTCGACCGGCATCCCGCGCAGACCCATCCGAAAGGCCATCGGTCCGGCGTTCATCGAGCAGCCGCCGGTCAGCCGCGTGTCTTCGGCATGCTGGATCACCGGCAAACCCACGCGGGCTGCGGCGATCAATGCCTCATGCATAATCGCGTCGCCGAGGATCGGTTTGCCGTCATCGCTGACGCCGACCGCTCCAGCCGCCTTGAGCGAACCATATTCGGTGAGTTTTTCGCCCATGCTTCCTCGCGTGGCCGCAGCGATAGGAAAGACCCGGATCGAAGCGCCGCGCTCCGGACTCAGCATCCAGCGCGTGATCTCAGGCGAGTCGTTGACAGGGACGGTATTGGGCATCGCGCAGACGCTCGTGAAGCCGCCAGCCGCGGCTGCGGTCGTGCCGGTGGCGATGGTCTCTTTGTATCCCTGGCCGGGCTCCCGCAAGTGCACGTGAATATCGACTAGCCCCGGCGCCACGATCAATCCTGTTGCATCGATCGTCTCGGCAGCTTCCTGTTTGGCCAGTGATTTCAGCTTTCCTGGCGCATCCACCGCCGCAACGCGGCCATCGCGCAGCAGCAAGTCGCGCTCTGCATCGATACCCGAGGCAGGATCGACGAGACGGCCGCCGCGAACCAGAGTAGCGCTCATGCGCGCCTCGCTTTCTTCACCGGCTTCACACTCGAGGCCGCCTTCGCAGCGCCACTGCTCGTGCCTTGAAGCGCTCTTGCCAATAGTGCCATGCGGATGGCAACGCCGTGGCTCACCTGCTCGGCAATGACCGATTGCGGCCCGTCGGCTACCTCGCTGGTCAACTCCAACCCGCGAATGATCGGCCCGGGATGCATCAGCATCGCCTTTGGCGCGTATGCGGCCATCCGTACTCCGTTCGCCTGGTAGCGGCTCTTGTAGTCTTCGAGATCAAGATGAAGTCCGGCGAGTCGTTCGGCTTGAATGCGCAGCATCATGACTACCTGAGATACGGCGAGGGCTTTCTCAAAGTCGCGTTCGATGCTGAGCCCCGGCCCCAGCTCCGCCGCAACCTCGGGCAGCAGCGCCGGGGGCCCGCACAGAATGACGCGCGCACCCAACATCGGCAACAGCAGCGCATTCGAGCGAGCAACGCGACTGTGCAAGATGTCGCCTACGATTGAAATCGTCACACCGTCTAGCGTTTTCTCAGTGATGTCTGCCTTGCCACCGCGCAGGTGGGCCAGGATCGTTCGAAGATCAAGCAGCGCCTGGGAGGGATGTTCATGAGTACCGTCGCCACCGTTCAGCACCGGCAGCCCAGTGGCCTGCTCCAGCAGATACGGCGCGCCAGAAGAGAGATGCCGCAGGATGATGCATTCCGCTCCCAGCGCCTTCAGCGTGATGCCGGTATCTTTCAGCGATTCGCCCTTCTCAATGCTCGATGACTGCGAACTGATCAGCGCCGTGTCTGCGCCGAGCGCCTTCGCTGCCAACTCAAAGGAGGTCCGCGTCCGCGTGCTCGACTCGTAAAAGAGCAGCGCGACTTTGCGCTTGAGCAGCCGCTGCATTCGCAGCAGAGGGTCTTCCTTCTCAAGGAGGGACGCCAAAGCTAGGATCTCGCCAATCTCGTCAAGAGACAGGTCCTGTACTGAGATAACAGAGCCATGGGGTCGCGGTGCTTTGAAGGGAACTATTTCGGGCGGCCTGGATGGCGGCAAGGTGGTCGCGGCAGCTTTTCTGGTGGGCATTCGAATTCACACTTCGGCAAACCGACGGTATCTTCCCCGCGACATGCACTTCTTCAACTAGGAGTCGTGGTTAACAGACAGAAGCGACCTTCACTGAAGACCGCCGCTTAGTTTGATACAGCGCGAAGACAATGTCAATCGGCGCTGACAATTCGGCACTCAGTCAGTTCGTTCAACGAGGAGCACCTGTTCGTCGTTATCGACTTCCTGCAACTTCACTTCGACAATCTCGCGCTGGGTAGTTGGAACCGTACGGCCGACAAAAGTTGCTTCGATCGGCAGTTCACGATGTCCGCGGTCTACTAGCACCAGTAGTTGCACGCGCCGGGGACGCCCGTGATCGAAGAGCGCATCGAGCGCGGCGCGGATCGTGCGGCCGGTGTAAAGCACGTCGTCGATCAGAATAATGTCGCGCCCGTTGACGTCAAAGCCGATGTCGCCCTTGTTGACCACCGGCCGAACATCGTGTGTCGAGAGGTCGTCGCGATAGAAACTGATGTCGAGGGTACCGTGGTCTGCGGGGTGCTTCTCGATGGCGCTGATGATCTTCGCAAGTCGCTGGGCAAGCGGCACGCCGCGGCGCTTGATCCCGACAAGACCGACGTTCTCGCTGCCGTTGTTCTTTTCAATGATCTCGTGGGCAAGCCGGACCAGCGTTCGCTCGATCTCCGACGCCGACATTAATCTGCACTTTTCGCGCAGAATGGGCTTCTTGGCTGGGGTTGTCTCTGACATAACTCTCTCGCCGGATGATACGAGGCTTCCCGCCCCGGAGCAAGTCAAGGAGCTAGTCGGGCGCGCCGAGGGCGATCTCGCCGATTCTCGAAATTGGTGGCTGGGAACTTCTCTTCGGACTTCGCCGTAATCCACTCCGAATCGCGAAGCCGCCGGCAATTAGCGTGGGCACTCGAGAAAATGCGGCCCCGTTTCAGGGCTTTCGTTATAAGCTGGTTGCACTTCCGGCCATCGATCGCGTTGACCATATCCAGAAACACACGTCCCACACGAGAAGGGGAATCCGCTTGGCGCTCACAATCACTGGACTTTCGAAGACATACCCAAATGGGGTAAAGGCCCTCAAAAATCTCTCCCTCACGATCGGCAACAATATGTTCGGCCTACTGGGGCCAAACGGCGCCGGCAAATCGACGCTGATGCGCACCGTCGCCACGCTGCAGGACCCCGACAGCGGCACGATCTTTCTCGATGGCATCGATGTCCTGAAGGAAAAGAACACCATCCGCAAGCTGCTCGGCTACCTGCCGCAGGAGTTCGGCGTCTACCCCAAGCTCTCCGCGCTCGACATGCTGACGCATCTGGCCGTGCTCAAAGGCGTGACCAACCGCACCGAGCGCAAAGACATCGTCGACGCCCTGCTCAAGCAAACCAACCTTTGGGATGCGCGCAAGAAGGCGCTGAGCACCTATTCCGGCGGCATGAAGCAGCGCTTCGGCATCGCCCAGGCGCTGCTCGCCAATCCCAGGCTGATCATCGTCGACGAGCCGACTGCCGGCCTCGACCCTGCCGAGCGCAACCGCTTCCTGAACCTGCTCAGCTCGATCGCCAGCAACGTAACCGTCATTCTCTCGACTCACATCGTGGACGACGTCCGCGAACTTTGTCCTCGCATGGCGATTATCGCAAGCGGCGAAGTCCTGCTCGAAGGCTCGCCGGCCGAATCGCTCGACGCCCTCAAGGACCATATCTGGAGCAAGGTCGTCACCACCGACGCCGAGCTTCTGGATCTGGAAAAGTCGCTGCAGGTGATTTCGACCCATCTGGTCGGCGGCCAGCACGAGGTCCGCGTTTATGCCGACTGCAGTCCTGGCGAGGGCTTCAAAGCCGTCGACTCCGATCTTGAAGATGTCTACTTCCTCAACCTGGCCCGCCAGACAAAGAACTAATTCTCGAAGAGGAGACTTATGGGACAGTTCTGGGAGTTTTTCTCGTTCGAGATGAAGTTTCGGCTGAAAAGCCTGTCAACTTACGTCTATTTTGGGCTTTGGTTTTTCCTGAGCTTCCTCGCCATCGCCTACGAAGATTTTCTCAACGTCGGTAACGACAAGGTCTATTTGAACGGGCCGTTCTCGACGACGATCCTCTATATCATCCTCACTCTTTTCGGCACGGTGGTGATCGCCGCGGTCTTCGGCACCTCGATCCTGCGCGATTTTCAGCGCGACACCTATCAGCTCATCTTTACCAAGCCGATCACGAAGTTCGCTTACCTGGGCGGCCGCTGGCTCGGCTCCTTCGTGACCTGCGTCTTCTGCTTCAGCGGCCTCGTCTTCGGCGAGCTGGCCGGGAAGTTAGCTCCGTGGGCCGACCGTCAGCGCATCGCTCCGGGGCATCTATGGTGGCAACTACAGCCGTATCTCTCGATTACGGTGATCCAGATCTTCTTCCTCGGCTCACTCTTCTTCTGCATCGCCGCTCTTACCCGGAAGATCTTTATCGTCTATCTGCAGGGCGTCGCCGTGCTGATGGCCTACCTGATCTCGAATATCGTCTTCCAGGCGACCCGCTCGCTCGAGCACTTCTGGTCGGCCATCTTCGATCCCGTCGGCCTGCGACTCTTTGACAGCATCACCCGCTATTGGACGGTCGTTGAGGAGAACTCACTACTGCTTCCCTGGTCGGGAATCTTTCTGTACAACCGCCTCATCTGGACCGGCGTCGGCATTCTCTCCCTGATCGCGGTCCACTCATTGTTCCCACTATCGGTGGAAGCACTGACCGCGGTTTCGCAAGGCCGGAGAGCCGCCAAGGCGAAGCAGGACGAGGACGAAGACTTTCGCCCAAGGCGTTCACTCGTGGCAGGCCGGCTGCCCGTGGTCCACCAGGTTTTCGGGCCGGGAACCACCTGGGCCCAGTTCTGGTCGCTTACCCGAATGCGCATCTCAAACATTACGCATGAGCTGCCCTTCTGGGCGATCGTCGTCGTGATGATAATTTATTCCCTCATCGGTGGACATTTCGCCGGGCGCGTGAACGAGCAGAACGTCTATCCCGTGACCTTCCTCATGGTGCAGTCGATCGAGGGGCGAGCGACGCTCTTCTTTCTGGCAATCGCGACGCTCTACTCCGGCGAGCTGATCTGGCGCGAACGCGACACTCATTTCGACGGAATCCACGATGCGCTTCCCATGCGCGAATCGACCGACTGGCTGTCGAAGCTCTTTGCCCTGGTATTCGTTGAACTCTTTCTGACCACCCTTGTAATAATCTGCGGCATCATCATGCAGACGGTTGCTGGGTACTACCATTACGAGTTGCTCCAGTATTTTAAGGAGCTATACCTCGTAACCTTCCCGCAGATTCTCACCTTCGCATTGCTGGCGCTCTTCCTGCAGACGATCCTGAGCAACAAGTTCATCGCCCACGGCCTGGTGATCGGCTTCTTTGTTCTGAATATCGTGCTCTTCAACTTCGGTTGGGAGAACACGCTTTACCTCTTCGGCAACACTCCGCCCTACACCTATTCAGACATGAACGGCTACGGCCATTTCGTGCCCGCCCTCTTCTGGTCTCTTACCTACTGGCTCGCGATCGCCTGTGTGCTGGGTGTGCTTTCTATCGTCTTTGCGCTGCGCGGCTCCGACGATTCGTGGAAAGCGCGTCTCCGGCTCGCCCGCGAACGCTTCCCGCGACTGGCCCCAGTCGCCGCTCTGTTTCTACTGATCGCCGCTGGTAGCGGAGGATGGTACTACTACAACGCCCACGTCTTAAACGAGTATCTGAACGCCAAAGCACGTCGCGACATCAAAGCCGAGTATGAGCGGAGCTTCAAGAAGTACGCTGGCATTCCCCAACCGAAGATCATCGCCGTGGACACCAACGTCGACATCTTCCCGGAAAAACGCGCCTTCTCCGGCACCGGCCACTACCTGCTTCAAAACAAGACCGCGGTACCGATCTCCCAGATTCACATCCTCGATACCGAGCAATCGATCTCCAACGTGAAATTCGACCGGCCCTTCCACGTCGTTTCGTCAAGCCCGCGCGGCCTCTATACGATCTACGCTCTGGAGCAGCCGGTCGCACCAGGCGAGAAGTTCAACATGAACTTCAATGTCGGGTACGCGCCCCGGGGATTCACCGACGGCAACGAACGCCCCGAGCTTGCCTATAACGGGATGTTCTTCGACCTCGGCTATTTTCCCGCGATCGGCTACAGCACCGACTTCGAGCTGGACGATCCACGCCGCCGCCGCGAGGAACATCTCGGTCCGGTGTCGGATCTGCCGCCCCGTGGCGACGCCGTCGGCAGCGTGACCAATCTCTTCACGACTCAGGCAGATTGGATTACCTATCACACCGTCGTCAGCACCTCCGACGACCAGATCGCGCTTTCTCCGGGATACCTGCAGCGCGAATGGCGCCAAAACGGACGCCACTATTACGAATACAGCATGGGCGACGTCCCGATGGCCGACTTCTTCTCCTACGTCTCGGCGCGCTATGAAGTGAAGCGCGACACCTATCCGGGCGCGAACGGCAAGATCAATCTCGAGGTCTATCACGACGCCGCCCATCCTTACGACGTCGACGATATGATCGCCGCCACCAAGGCCGGCCTCGCTTATTACGAGAAAAACTTCAGTCCTTACCAGTTCGGCCAGTTCCGCATCCTGGAGTTTCCCCGCTACCGCACCTTCGCGCAGTCGTTTCCAAACACCGTGCCGTTCTCCGAGGGCATCGGTTTCATCTCCCGGGTTACAAGCCCCGACGACATCGACTTCGCTTATTTCGTAACCGCGCACGAACTCGCCCACCAGTGGTGGGGCCATCAGCTCATCGGCGGCCGCGTGGCCGGCTCCAACATGATGTCCGAGTCTCTCGCCGAGTACTCCGCGCTGCGGGTAATGCAAAAGAAGTACGGCGACTACCAGATGCACAAGTTCCTCAAGCATGAGCTGGACGGCTACCTGCGCGGCCGCTCGGGCGAAAGCCGAAGGGAGTACCCGCTCGATCTTGTGCAGCGCGAGTCCTACGTGTGGTACCAGAAAGGCTCGCTGGTTCTCTACGCGCTTTCCGATTACATCGGCGAAGACAAGCTGAACCTGGCGCTGCACAACTTCCTCATGCAATACCGCTATGCCAACGCCACCGACGCGCAGAGCGGGCCGTATCCCGACACCCGGCAATTCGTTCAGGCGCTCCGCGAACAAACTCCTCCCGAGCTGCAGTACTACATCAACGACGCCTTCGAATCGATCGTGCTGTATGACAACAAGGCGATGACGGCCACCGTCACTCCGACCGCGGACAAGAAATACAAAGTCGTCCTCACCGTGCAGGCCAAGAAGTTCAAGGCCGATGGCCTCGGCGCCGAGACCCCGATGCCGCTCAACGACTACGTCGATATCGGCGTTTTTACCGGAAAGAAGGACCACGAACAGCCGCTCTCGCTGAAAAAGGAGAAGATCACTCAGGAGAAGCAGACATTTGAAATCGTCGTTGACCAGATGCCGACCCGGGCGGGAATCGATCCCTACAATAAGCTCATCGACCGCATCCCCGACGACAATATGATCGATGTCACCAAACAGTAGCGCCGCCGCTTTCTGCTACCATGCAGCCCAGAGAGTGACCGCATGCGCAGGGCCCGAATCCAACTCGTCATGCTCGCGTTGGTGGCCATAGCCTCGGCAACCTACTACGCTGCCTCGGTCGTCGGCACCATGCGAGAGATCTATGGCGATCGGGTAGCCCAGGCGCCCACGACTCATGGCTACCGGCTGAACGTCGTCTCAGGACTATCGCCCGCGGCAAGTGAAGCAGGCATTCAATATGGCGACCGGATCCTCGCGATCAACGGCCACCCTTTCACTGGCAATAACGTCTATCTCGAAGAGTTGCGCAAGTCTCACGCCGGGGACTCGCTTGCGCTCACGATTCAGCCCCAAGGCTCTGCCGCCGGTGCAACTCCACCACCACCGAGGACGGTAGAAGTACGCCTCGCTCCGGTCTACGCGACGCGGCCCGGGCTATTGGACCTCCTCGGTCGCGTCTTCTTCCTCAGCGTCATCTTCCCCTTTGGTTGTCTTGCCCTTGGCGTCTGGGTCGTTGCCGCTCGTCCTCGCGACTGGAATGCCTGGTTTCTCCTTGGCATATTGGAATACTTCATCATCATCTTCGGGGAAAATCGGTACTGGCCGGGAGCGATTTACGCCTTCCAAAATTTTTGGAGCACCCTGGGATTGATCGCCGGGCCACTGTCGATCATGTACTTCGGCATCTATTTTCCCGAACGCGCGCGCCTCGACGTCTCGCTTCCCTGGATCAAGTGGGTATTGACTGGACTTCTAGTCGCGCTTCTCCCTGTTGCGCTTTGCGATGCCCTGGGATTTGCGTTCTCTTTCCAGTCGATCGCATGGCTGGTGCCCGCGTCTCCGTTGATCTTTCGCAGCCTTACCTTTCTCGCAATGGCCTCCATCAGTATCTATTTCTTTTGCCTCGCGCAAAAAGCCGGCACCGCCACTTCGCCCGATGCGAAACGGCGGCTGCGAATCCAGTACGTCGGCTCGACCATAGCCAATGCACCGCTCTTTCTGCTGATCCTTTACTCCATGTTCACTGGCCACGATATTGGCTATGGCGTCCCTCCGTGGCTGGTCATCAGCGCGCTCCTCATCTTTACACTCTTCCCTATCTCGCTCGCCTACGTCGTCGTCGTGCATCGCGCCATGGACCTGCGAATCATCATGCGCCAGGGCACAAAATATGCATTTGCACGTTCCTCACTCTGGGTCATCCGAATTTTGACCGGATACATCCTCGTGACCGCGGCCATCAAGGTATACCTCCACAATTCGTTGAACCTTGTCAGCGTGGCCCTGATAGCAAGCCTGGCCGGCCTGCTGCTCTTCTTCCGTTTTCGCACCAGCAAGTCGCTCTCCTTATGGATAGACCGCAAGTTTTTCCGCGAGGCGTACTCGGCCGAGCAGGTGCTTAGCGAGCTCGCTACCCAGGTGCAGGGCTTCACCGAGACTCCGGCGCTGATTCGCACCGTGTCGGAGTGTATATCCAAGGCCCTGCATGTTGACCGCATCGCCATCCTGCTGCGCAGTGGTGACACCTTCCAGCTGCAATATGCGGCGGGTGTCGAGGTCGGAGGCAAGGTTCTGCTTCCGGAGAACTCGAAGACAATTGCCAACCTCGATGCAGTGAAGAAGCCAGCCAGCGTTTATCTGGACAACCCCGACGCGTGGCTGGTGGCGGCGACCGACGCGGAGCGCGCCGCGCTGCGCGAGCTTGGCGCGGAGATGCTGATCCCGCTGAGTGGAAGCAACCGACTGCTCGGCGTGATGGCGCTGGGGCCCAAGCGCAGCGAGGAGCCGTATTCGCGCACCGATCGCGGACTGCTGCAGTCGGTCGCCCTGCATACCGGGCTCTCGATCGAGAACAGCGAACTGGTCCACCTGCTGGTCGTCGAGGCGGGTAAGCGGGAACGCATTAATCGCGAAATTGAGGTAGCGCGCGAGGTTCAAGAGCGCTTCCTGCCCCAGTCGTATCCCGCCATTCCAGGAGTGGAACTCGCCGGAGCCTATCGCCCCGCCCAAACCGTCGGCGGCGACTACTACGACTTCATCGAGATGAAGCAGGCTGGCAGCGATGCGGTTTCGCTTGGCATTGCGATCGGCGACGTCTCCGGCAAAGGAATTTCTGCCGCGCTGCTCATGGCCAGCCTGCGTGCCTCACTGCGCGGACTCACCCGCAAGAGTAATGGCGATCTCGCGACCATGATGCACGAGGTGAACGAACTCGTCTACGAGGCCTCAGCCAGCAACCGCTACGCGACATTCTTCTTCGCCGAGCTCGAACCCGTAAGCCGCAGGCTCACCTACGTTAACGCCGGCCACAACGCACCGGCACTGATTCGGCATCACCAAAATCGAGACACCGAACCGGAGATCATCCGCCTCGAAGCGGGTGGACCGGTCATCGGTCTGCTTGCCAGCGCGAACTACGAGCAGTCCACACTGATGCTCCGACCCGGGGACATCCTGCTCGCCTTCACCGACGGCATCAGCGAAGCCATGACAGTCGATGGCGACGAATGGAGCGAAGACCGGCTGATCGAGCGCCTCGTTAGCTGCCCGGATATGCCGGCCGCTGCGCTGGTGAAGTGTCTCTTCGATGCGGCGGATGAGTTCGCCGCCGGCGCGCCACAGCACGACGATATGACGCTGCTGGTGCTCAAGATGCTTCCCGCATCGCCGGCCTTGACAGCGGCGACCGCTCTATAGTCTTCCTGCCTTATGAGGCCACGACTTCGAAGGGGCGCATCATCTCGTTGTCCTCATGTTCGAGCAGGTGGCAATGCCACACATACCTGCCCGTGTAGCCCTCGAAGCGCACGATGATGCGCGTGACCAACCCTGAATCAGCCCGCACCGTGTCTTTCCATCCGGCCTCGAACGGGGACGGCGGCATAGCCGGGGCGAGATATCGGAGCGTTCCTTTCGACCGGTAATCGAAGACATCGAACTTCCTCCGGTCCAGTATCTGAAACTTCACCAAGTGCAAATGAATGGGGTGAGTGTCTTCGGTGAGGTTGACCAGTTCCCATATCTCCGTGCTATTCAGCACGGGTTTCTCGGTGATCGGCATATGCCAGGGCGTATTGTTCAGCAACATTCCCATCGATTGATGCACCAGGTCCATATTTTCGTCGAGCGTAAGCCGGCGTGTCTTTGTGGCCTCCGACTCGGGGACGCGAGCCAGAGGCCGCAGCGTCGATGGCAGCGAGCTCGTGTCGCTGGCTGGGGTCGCAGAGACCCGGAACTGCAGCAGCTCGAATGCGTCGCTCTCGAGCAGGACCTCCTGCCCGGCATGGCTGCTGAAGTCAAAGACCAGGTCACCCCGCTCTCCCGGCGCCAGCAACAGGCGCTTCAACGGAAGCGGAGCCGCCAGGAATCCCTGGTCCGAACCGATCTGATCAAACTCCAACAGATTCCCGAAGGACAAACGAAAGAATCTTCCGTTCGCTCCGTTCAGAATGCGGAAGCGGTACTTGCGCGGCTCAACATCGAGGTAGGGCGCAAGCTTGCCATTTACTAGCATCGCGTCGCCAAAAACCTCGGGCACCCAGGGAGATCTTTCATTGCCAGAGGTGGGATATTCCAGCGAGCCGTCGGTGCGCAGCATCCGGTCGAAGATCAGCAGCGGGACCTCATATTTGCCCTTCGGCAGGTTGAGCGCATCTTCAACCTCATCGCGAACAATGAAGAGGCCCTGCAACCCGGCATAGATGTTTAGCCGGTTAATGCCCATCGCATGATCGTGGTAGAAAAGCAGCGTGGCGTCTTGCCGATTGGGATAAAAGCACGTCCCGGACTTCCCCGGCACAAACCACGCCTCGGGATAACCATCGCTCTCCGGCGGAGTCTTGCCGCCGTGCAGGTGGACGACCGTACGCACCTCGGGCTTGTCGGCTTCCGCGCCATGCAGCGTGTGGTCGATGGGCAAAAAGTGTTTGCTCGGCAACTCGTTCACCCATTCCACCAGCAGACCTTGGCCGCTGCGAGTGTCGAATACGGGGCCGGGAAACGAACTGCCATACGTCCACACCGTAGTCGGCGGGAGGTTACGGTGCAGCTTGACCTGCATCTCGCGCATCGCAATTCGGTAGTAGGGGACCATGCCCGCGCCCTCGGGGTCGGATCGCATTTCGCTGCTCTTCGCGAGCGGGATGATTGGAAGTGGGTCGACCCACGGCTTGAGAGTGTCGGCGTTCAGCGAAGGGGCCGCGACTTCGGCTGCACTGCACTGTCCGTGAACGGCCGCGCCAGCCACCAGCAAACCCGTCTGGCCCAGGAACCTGCGGCGAGTAATCAATTGTGAAGAAACCTCGACTTGATAGTAAACAAGAAATCAGGGGCACGGCCTTCAGCAAACCCGCGCCCCTGAAAGGGATTCGATTCAGCCACCGATCAGCCGATCGTCTTTCGACCGGCCGCTCGGACAGAAGCTTGGGAACAGGCTACGGAAGCGGCGGCGGGGTGGTCGTCGGCTCTCCGGTGCTCGGATCGAGGAAGAGTGAGGTAGCCGGCGTGCCCCCGAAGTTGAATAGGCCGGTAAGGTTCCCCGCAAATAGATCCATGGATCCCCCACCGATCCGCTCGCCGCCGAGCCAAATGTCTTCAATCAACCGCGGCACCGAGCTCTGGTCGGTCACCGTATGGTCTACATAGTTCACTTTTGCCAAAGGCGAGATAACGATCAGGGGAAGGCGCGGCCCATAGCCGCAGCGGCCCTGGGCATGGATGGCGGCAGGGTTGACGCCAGGGCGCGCATTTGCGCCTGCGCCGCAGAGGCCAGGGCCAGTGAGCGCGTCCTGCGACGTGGCGGAGGTGTTCACGATCGGACTCATCTGATGGTCGTACCAACCGTCGGAGTCGTCGTAGGTGATGATGACTGCGGTGCTGCTCCAGTCAGGCTGCTTCTGGAGGAAGTTGAGGGTGTTCACGATGAAATTCTGCTCGTCAAGAGGGTCGGAGTAGCCTGCGTGGCCGTCTTGAAATCCAGGCGCCTTCAGATAGCTGACGGCGGGAAAGTTCCCCGCGCTGACCGCGTCGAAGAAGTCGTGAATATCGTACTGGTGGTTGCCCGCGTCTCCGGGCTGGCCGATCGTGGCCACCGAGCTTGGACGGGTGTGTTTCAGGTTCTGCGTGCTCGCATAGTACTGAAATGGTTGATGATGCGGTATGTAGTCCGCCTTGGTGGTTCCGGTAACCGCTGAGGTGGTGGAGCGAGCGCAACCGGTAGTTCCGTTCGCGTTCTTCACCGTCAGATCGAAACCGCCGGAGAAGAAGCCCCACGAGATGCCCTTTGCGTTCAAAAGGTCGCCGATGTTTTGCCCGCTCATCGCCAGGTTGCTGGAGGTGCTGGAGCACATATCGCCGGCCGGGTCTGCATCGCTGGTCAGCGTGAGGCCGCCGTAGCCGTCGTCCACCGTCGATGCACTGGCGCCGGTTACATCAATGACGCCGTTAGTCTGGCCCGAAATCACGTTGATTGCCCCGGGAGTCGACGGTCCGAAGTTGGTGTCGTAAAAATTGTCGCTCATCGCGAAGTGCTGGGCGTAATTCCACAACGCTGTAACGGTATTGCCGTCATAGTAGCCCATCACCAGACCGGTAGTTGTCAGCCCTGCCGGAGGAGGTCCCCCCGTACCAGTGAAAGCCGGAAAAGCGTCCATCAGCCCGTGGTCGAAGGCTTCCTGTTCGGGAGTGTAGTCGTGGTCCTGATCGGCGGTCGCCGCCTGGCTGCGATCCAGTCGGAAGGGGTTCGAAGCGCCAGCTCCATTGATGCTGACGAGGTTCGGATTGTGATAGAGCAAAAGGTTGTTGCTGAGGCCGTTCACTGACGGGGTGAAGGGCGCAGCATTGAACTGCGGTTCTCCTTTAGGGTTCACAGCAACCGGGTAGGTGCCAAAGTAGTGGTCGAACGAAACATTCTCCTGAAAGATGACGACCAGGTGCTTGATTGGAGTTGTAGAAACATCGGGCCCACTCGCGTACGCGGGAACTGAAGTTAGCGTCTGTCCGGCAATCAGCACGGACGCCAGTGAACATGCAGCTAGTTTTTGCATCACCGCTCCTTCGGCTGATATTTTCAGCCGCGCCACCTTTTATAGGTTGGTGAGTGTAAAAGGAGCGTGACAGCGTTATGAATCGGTAAATGATTCATCAGTTATTAAACTTCGACGTATCGATCGGGAGGCGCCGCCTTCGATGCGAGAGACAATCCTCGAGATGGCCGGCTCCGGCACTATTGACATCCGCCTGGATAGCACTCGGGCGGATCAAGGCTTAGCGCGATGATTCGGCCTTGGCTGTCCAGTCCTGCCGTCAGTGTGAACTCGATCGGCGTCCATTGCACGACGACCGTCTGAGCGCCCGGCACGGCGCTGAACGGATCGGTATCGGTTGGAACGTCAGCTTGTTTGCTCAGCTGAAACCTGTTGCCGTAGAACCTTTTCAGCGTATCGAGGGTATCTCCAAGTTTCAATCCTCGTCCGGTCGATTCTCTCGCCGCCAACGCCCCAGGCAACCCTTCGCCGCCGAGACGAACGACCGTAACGCGGCCCAGGTAGTCCTTGCCCTTGCCCCGGCTGACTTCGACCTCAAGCCGAGTCGTCGCCGTGTCCCATAGGTAGCCGGTCCATTGCGGATTATTGGGAACCGTGACCTTCCGCGTCGGCGGTCCGAGGCTTTTCAGCACTTTAACCGCGTCGTCGTGCTCGAGGTTGATTCCCGCCAGCGTATTCTCCGGCTTGCCCCGCGCCTGCAGCCTCGCCGGCAGGTGATCGGCAATCGCAACAACGCCCGAGAGGAAAAACAGACACAGGACGAAAATCTTTTTCATCGCAACCGCGCTCCAGACCAGCTCAGGCTCACATGCAGTGGGCCGATCCGGCCACTTTCGCCACTCGGCTACTCCTCAACGCCTCCATCGATGTCATCGTCGGAGGGCCCGTTGCTGATGACGCTGATGACAACGAACCAGGGCTTCATCTGATATTCCTTAGGTGGTATATCGTCGGCGAGATAGCGCACAAAATAATCCCAGCGGCGGCGAGTCATATATTGCGAACCCGCACCATACCCGTGCGCCGCATTGGGAAACAGGATGAGATCGAAATCCTTGTTCGCCTTGATGAGCGCATCGACCAGGATGAGCGTGTTGTTGGGTGGCACATTATCGTCCATCGTCCCGTGGGCGATCATCAGATGGCCCTTGAGATTCTTCGCAAAATTCTGGTTAGCCTGCGAATCGTAATTGCTGGTGCCATCGGCATTCTTCACCGGGAGCCCCGCCCATTTTTCGGCCCAGTCGTCCTCGTAATCGCGCTGATCGTGATTGCCGCTCTCCGCGATGCCGACCTTAAAGAAATCGGAGTAGTGGAGCATCGCCGCAGCGGTCGCGTTGCCGCCTCCCGAATGCCCATACATGCCGACTCGATCGATATCGATGAATGGATACTTCGCTGCGAGCTGTTTCATCCCAGTGACCTGATCGGGAATGGTGTTGTCCCCCAAATCACCGTAGTATGCCTCATGAAAGCTCTTGGAGCGCAGGTTCGTGCCCATGCCATCGATGCAGACGACGACAAAGCCCAGCTCAGCAAGCGCCTGGTCGTCAGACCGCGCGGCCTCAAAACTGCGTGAACCGCACGATCCGATCTGTGGTCCCGGGTAAACGTGATTGACGATCGGATACTTTTTCGCCGGGTCCAGATGTGTGGGCGTGAACATCATGCCGTAGAGGTCGGTCTTGCCGTCGCGCGCCTTCACGGTGACCGGGGTCAACGGCTTCCAACCATAGGCGACAAGCTTAGAGATGTCTTGCTTGGCGATATCCATCACCAGCTTCCCTTCGCTGTCGCGGACTACCGTCGTTTGCGGTTCGGTCGGGGTCGAGTAAGAATCGACGAAAAAGCGGCCGTCAGTGGAAAGCTTCACAATATGGTCGGCATTCTCCGGTGTGAGCAGCTTCTGCCCGGTGCCGTCGAAGTGAATGCTGTAGAGGTGCTGAAAGTAGGGGTCCCGGCCCGATTCCTTGCCAACGCCAATGAAATAAATCGTACGGGTTGCCTCGTCGACGCGCAGCACCTGGGTCACGTTGCCGTCGCCGTGCGTAATCTGGTTCTTCAACTGGCCGGTAGTAAGGTCGTAGAGATACAGGTTGCCCCAGTTGTCGCGCTCGCTAAACCAGAGAATCTCGTTCGACTTTGGCAGGTAATGCCAGTTCACCATATTGTCGCCGCTCTCGTAGAACTTGGCGACGGTCTCACCCATCACATCGCGAACTTCGCCGGTCGAGGCGTCGGCAACCCGGAGCCATTCCTGCTTGTGATCGCGCGAGGTCGAGACAAAGGCAAGATGGCTGGCGTCGGGCGACCACTCCACGTCGTCCCAGACCGAACCAGTTCCGCGGCAGGTGACGTCGTCGCAGATCGTCGACCGATGCTGGTCGGGAGGCATCTTAAGACGAACCACTTTGCGCGAGTCAACATCGATGATCACGCGCTCGATCATCGTGACATTTTCGTCGCCAACCAGCGGATACTTCCACGCCTTCAAGGTCGGGTGGCCGTTTGTGACCGGGACAAGGTACATCTCGCCGTCCTTGCGCTGGTCCTGCTGGAAGGTAGCAATCTTCTTCGAGTCTGGTGACCAGAGTAGTATGGCCGCGTCGGACTGCTTCCATCCCGCGTTATCGGTCGCGTAGCCATAATCCTTCACGCCATCATTGGTAAGCTGGGTTTCAGCGCCGGTGGCCATGTCGCGCACCCAGAGGTTCCAGTCGCGAATGAAGGCGCCGAGCTTCTTGTCCGGCGAAAGCGCGAGCGGTGGTTGCTTCGCAGGTCCTCCGTTCGTACCCGCAGTTTTATCCTCAGGTGTCAGCCGCTTGCAGGTATCGCTCGCCGGTGAAAGTTGGCAACTATACGAGACGCCCGCGTAAGTCAGGTTCAGCGCGTTGCCATCCCCGTTGCCCTCTTTGCCGAGCGAGTCGATGCGCAGTTTGAGGTGCTGCGCGTCATCCTTGATCGCGCCATTCGACGCTGTGCCCAGCGCCGCCGACAGTTTGCTCTGATCAAAGGCCGGAACACGCGTTCCTTTCGTCGGATCGACCACCATATAAGTGACGCCGTTATCATCAACGGCGCGATACCAGAAACGCTCGTCGTCCAGCCACTGCGCATGCACCACTCCCTTGTAGGCCAGCGGATTGACGTTGTAGCTCATGAACTTCTCGGCTGCGGCGTAGTCCTGGTCGGTGTACTGCCGCGGCTGCTGCGCAAAGATTGCGGTGCAACAGAGGCCGCTGGCGGCGATCACGATGGCTGCCGCTACAAGGGATGAATTCTTATTTGAAAACATTGCTTTACTCCAGGGAGGGATTGCGCTCTTCGCGCAGAGGCAGGGTACCGGTGCAGATTTTGCAGTCGTTTCAATCGTAGCGATGCCAAATGTCACAATTCTATATGGGTTGTTCCGGGAGGGGCTTCCGCTACATGGCTGTTCAAACCATCGACGATGTCATCTCTGCATTGGACGCAATCGTTCAGGAGTCCTACGACGAAGCCAGCCGCCTGGGCTATTTTGCGGCCCTATATAGACGCGTAACTCGCGCGGTGAAAGACGGAATCGCCCAGGGCAGCTTTGACAACGGCCCGCTGATGGAGCAGCTCGATGTCGTCTTCGCCTCGCGATATCTCGATGCTCTCGCGACCTTTCAGACCGGCGGCGTCGCAAGCCGAAGCTGGATGGTCGCCTTCCAGGGATGCGACGACCCCGACCTTCTCATCCTGCAGCAGCTGCTCTCCGGCATGAATGCGCATATCAACCTCGACCTTGGCGTCGCCGCCGCGCAGGTGAGTCCTGGCGATCAGTTGCCTCAGCTCAAGCCGGATTTCGACGAGATCAACGGTGTGTTGGCCAGTCTCGTCGGCATTGTGGCAGCGGAGATCGCCGCTGTCTCCCCACTCATTGGCGACCTGGAAAAGATCGGCTTAAGCAGCGAGACGAAACTCGTGAACTTCGACATGACCGCGGCGCGCGACGCCGCCTGGCTGACCGCCGAGCATCTGGCAAGCGAGCCGTCGGCTCTGCACGAGGTGACGGTTGCCGCGCTCGATCTCGGGGTGTCCATCCAGGGCCGCGCAATCTTATACCCACCATTCAGTGGCGACGGGCTAAAGCTTATTCAACAGGCCGAGACCAAAGACGTGCGCCAGGTGATCGAGATCCTGTCGCAGTCTGCCGCAGGGGGCACGCCCTCATAATTCTGAGCCTACATGGGACGGCTTAAACCCTCGCACCCGTAGACGGGGTTACAATCGAACCAGGCCTCCATGAGACTTCGGGACCGCCAACCCGTCCGCAGTGATCCTCCGTATATGGCATCTTCGTGCATCGTCTATCTCCGGCGCTTCCGCCGCGGACGTCCCGACCGTGGACGCCCCATTGATAGACGAATTCTTTCCAACTAACTAAGCTTTAGTCGCCGAAGAAATCAGCGCGGCCTGCGTCGCTCGGCAATGAGCGGCTGGCATTTGATCCTGCGCGACTCCTTCGGCGGAACCGGCCATTACAGAGCCGCGAGCGACCTCGCTGGGATGAGGGCTCGCAAAGGAAGGGAAAAAATGAACAGCTTTGGCAGTCAATCGCAACTGAAGTCAGGCGACCATGCCTATGAGATTTTTCGACTCGATGCTCTCGCGTCGAAAGGCGTGAAGCTCGGCAGGCTGCCCTACAGCCTCCGCATTCTGCTCGAAAATCTGCTCCGCCACGAGGACGGCAAGTCCGTCACCGCCGACGATATTGAATTCCTCGCCAACTGGGACCCCAAGGCCACGCCCTCACGCGAAATCGCCTACATGCCAGCCCGTGTGCTCATGCAGGACTTTACCGGAGTACCCGCGATCGTCGATCTCGCCGCGATGCGCGACGCCATGAAGCAGCTTGGAGGCGACCCGGAAAAGATCAATCCGCTGCAGCCGGCCGAGTTGGTCATCGACCACTCCGTGCAGGTCGACGAATACGGCACCAAGGGTTCCTACGACATCAACGCGGCCCTCGAATTTTCACGTAACCGTGAGCGTTACGCATTCCTCAAGTGGGGGCAGTCGGCCTTTCGTAACTTCTCCGCCGTGCCTCCCGGCATGGGCATCTGCCACCAGGTCAACCTCGAATATCTCGCCCGCGTCGTCTTCACCACTGAAGTTAATGGCAAGCACCGCGCCTATCCCGACACGCTCGTCGGCACCGACTCCCACACTACGATGATCAACGGCCTCGGCGTGCTCGGATGGGGCGTCGGCGGCATCGAGGCCGAGGCCGCGATGCTCGGCCAGCCCGTCTCCATGCTGCTCCCGCAGGTCGTCGGATTCAAACTCAGCGGCAAGCTCAAAGAGGGCGCGACCGCAACCGACCTCGTCCTCACCGTCACCGAGATGCTGCGCAAGCTCGGCGTCGTCGGCAAGTTCGTCGAGTTCTACGGCGCGGGTATCAGCGAACTTTCGCTGGCCGACCGCGCAACCATCGGCAACATGGCTCCCGAATACGGAGCAACCTGCGGCATCTTCCCAGTCGACGCCGAGACCCTCCGCTACCTCCGCCTCACCGGACGCAGCGAAGACCAGATCAAGCTCGTAGAGGCCTATTACAAAGAGCAGGGGCTCTTCCACACCCCCAACGCCGAAGAGGCTGAATACTCCCAGACCATCGCCCTCGATCTCTCCACCGTGCAGCCCAGCGTCGCCGGGCCGCGCCGTCCGCAGGACCGAGTTCTGCTCAAGGACGCGGGCGCTAGCTTCAAACATCAATTGCCCTCTCTCATGGGCCCGACGGCCAACAAGAATGGCGAACGCCAGGTCATTCGCTGGGAGAGCGAAGGCGGACACCCCTCGCTTCACGGCAACCTCCAAAGCCCCGAAGGCGAACCTGAGAAAGGCCCGATCACGAGCGTCAAAGAGCGCTTCAATGTCGAGATCGATCCTTATCTCGACCACGGCTCGATCGTGATCGCGGCAATCACCAGCTGCACCAATACTTCGAATCCCTCAGTGATGGTTGCCGCCGGAATCCTCGCCAAGAAAGCGGTTGAGAAGGGGCTCACAGTTCCGCCTTGGGTGAAGACATCCCTCGCGCCGGGATCGCGTGTCGTCACCGACTACTACGAGAATGCCGGCCTGCTCCCCTACCTCAACAAGCTGCGCTTCAACGTCGTCGGCTACGGATGCACCACCTGCATCGGCAACTCCGGCCCGCTGCCCACCGACGTCACCAAGTCGATCGACGATCATGGACTCGTCGCCGTCTCGGTGCTCAGCGGCAATCGCAACTTCGAGGGCCGCATCAGCTCCGACGTTCGCGCGAATTATCTGATGTCGCCACCGCTGGTCGTCGCCTACGCGCTCGCCGGCCGCATCGATCACGACTTCGAGACCGAGTCCCTCGGAAAAAGCCAGACGGGCGACAATGTCTATCTGAGAGACATCTGGCCGACCCAGCAGGAAGTCTCCGACGTCATCGCCAGCGTGATGAAACCGGAGCTCTACACTAAGGAATATTCGACGGTCACCGACGGCGATTCCAACTGGCAGGCGCTCAAGTTCCCCGCCGGCCAGGTCTACGAATGGGAGCCTGACTCAACCTACATCCGCAAAGCCCCATACTTCGACGGCATGACCGCTACTCCGACGCCAGTCGAGGACATCCACGCCGCCCGCGTCCTCGCGGTGCTCGGCGACAGCGTCACCACCGACCACATCTCCCCCGCAGGCTCCATCAAGTTCAACGGCCCGGCTGGAAAATACCTCGTCGAACACGGCGTCAAGCCCTCCGACTTCAACTCCTACGGCTCGCGCCGCGGCAACCACGAAGTCATGGTGCGCGGAACCTTCGCCAACGTCCGCCTCAAGAACAAACTCGCTCCCGGCACCGAGGGCGGAGTCACCCGCCTGCTTCCCGAGGGCGAAGGCATGAGCATCTTCGACGCCAGCGTGAAATACGCCGAGCGCGGAGTACCGCTCGTCATCCTCGCCGGAAAAGAATACGGCTCCGGCTCATCGCGCGACTGGGCGGCCAAAGGGCCTAAGTTGTTGGGAGTCCGCGCCGTCATCGCCGAAAGCTACGAACGCATCCACCGCTCGAACCTCGTTGGCATGGGGATTCTCCCGCTGCAATATGTGGACGGTGAGTCTACCGCAAGCCTCGAACTGACCGGCGAAGAGCTGTACGACTTCCCCGGACTTCGCAACCTGCTCGACGCCAAGTTGGCGAATGGCCGCCTCCTCACGGTCGAAACAACCGCGCAAGACGGAACCAAAAAGAAATTCCAAACCACCGTCCGCATCGACACCCCGCAGGAGATCCTCTACTACGAAAACGGCGGAATCTTGCAGTACGTCCTGCGACAATTAGCTGGAAGGAGTTAGTTCTTGCTCGCGTCATCCGGAGGGACTCCGATATCCATGAAAAAGTTATTTCCGTTGCATTTAGCTAGGTGTGCAAGCGCGGCGCTTTGCGCCTCCCTGTTGACCGCGCAACTCGCCATATTCGCGCAAGACGCTCCGACGGCAGAGACGCACGGCATAGCGGTCGCGAATATGGATCCGTCGGTCAAGCCAGGTGACAACTTCTATGAGTACGCGAATGGAAGCTGGATCAAGCGTACGGAGATCCCTCCCGACCGCGCGAGCATCGGCGTATTCACTACCTTGGCCGACCTGAGCAACAAGCGCACTGCGGCTTTAATCGAGGAGGCGGCCAAGTCCAACGCGCCGGCAGGGTCGAATGCTCGCAAGATCGCCGACCTTTACAACTCCTACATGGACGAGGCGGGGATCGAGGCAGTCGGACTTTCGCCGCTGAAGCCGAAGCTCGATGCGATTGCATCGATCAAGGACAAGAAGGAACTGGCGCGGGCGCTCGGGCAGACGCTGCGCGCCGACGTCGACGCGCTCAACAATACGAACTTCCATACTCCGAACTTGTTTGGGATGTGGGTCGCTCCGGATTTCAACGATTCCGAGCACTACACCGCATATCTCCTTCAAGGCGGGCTGCAGTTGCCAGACCGCGATTACTATCTGTCCGACAGCGGGAACATGAAAGAGATTCGGACGAAGTATCAGTCCCACGTCGCGGCAATGCTCAAGTTAGCGGGCATGACTGACCCGGACGCGCGAGCGGCGCGGATCGTTCAGCTGGAGCATTCGATCGCGGAAAAACACCTCACGCTGGCCGAGGATGAAGACGTCCACAAGGCAAACAATCCCTGGAAGAGGGCGGAGTTCGCGACGAAGGCGCCGGGGCTGGACTGGGCGGAGTATTTTCGCGCCGCCGGCCTGGCTGGACGCGAGAACTTCATCGTGTGGCAGCCATCTGCCTTTGTCGGTGAGTCGGCGCTCGTTGCCTCCGAGCCGCTCGATAGTTGGAAAGACTGGCTCGCTTATCACCTCATCGAAGCGTACGCGGGAGTGCTGCCCAAGGCACTGGCCGACGAGCGGTTCGACTTCTTCGGAAAAACGCTGACTGGCACAACTCAACAGCGGCCTCGATGGCAGCGGGGTGTCGGCGTGGTGAACGGATTGCTCGGCGATGCGGTGGGGCAGATCTACGCGCAGAGGTATTTCCCCCCCGAGGCGAAGGCTGAAGCCCAGGCCATGGTCTCGAAGATCACTGCCGCCTTCCAGGCGCGCATTGAGGCTCTGACCTGGATGGCTCCAGCGACCAAGGCAGAGGCAGAGGCCAAATTGAAGACCCTGTACGTGGGCATCGGCTATCCGGAGACGTGGCGTAGCTACTCGGCGTACGACGTGAAGGCCGGGGACATCTTCGGCAATATCTGGCGGGGGCAGCTTTACGTTTATGAGCGCGAGAAGGCAAGGCTGGGATCGAAAGTAGACCGGCAGGAATGGTCGATGACTCCCCAAACGGTGAACGCGGTGAACCTGCCGCTCCAGAACGCCCTCAACTTTCCCGCCGCGATCTTGCAGCCGCCGTTCTTCGATCCGCTGGCTCCCGCCGCAGCTAACTTCGGCGCCATCGGCTCAGTGATCGGACACGAGATCAGCCACACCTTCGACACCGAGGGTAGCGCATTCGACTCCCAGGGCCGGGTGCGGAATTGGTGGACACCCTCCGATCTGGAGCATTTCGAGCAGGCGACGGCGAAACTGGCGGCGCAGTATGACACCTATCATCCGTTTCCCGGTCTTGCGGTCAATGGCAAGCAGACACTGGCGGAGAATATCGCCGACGTCGCCGGGATCTCCGCCGCATACGATGGTTACCACGCTTCGCTTGCAGGCAAGGCGGCGCCCCTTCAGGACGGATTCTCAGGTGACCAGCAATTTTTTATCGCTTTTGGGCAGAACTACGGATCAAAGACGCGGGATGCTGCCCTGCGGCAACAAGTGGCTACCGACCCGCATTCCCCAGCCCAATATCGTGCGGACACAGTGCGCAATATCGACGCATGGTACACCGCATTCGATGTGAAACCCGGGCAGACGCTTTACCTCGCACCGGAAGACAGAGTTAGGATCTGGTAACCGGCCACGTCATTTTGAATCTATAGGGATGGGTCAGCAAACGGCTTCAGCCTTCTATCAGGCGAACCGCTTTATATCCCCATCCCAAATTCACCCACCACCGCGCCCTTATCTCCAGCATGGGCGAACCGGTCATAAGGCGTGCGGCGCTTGAATTTGTACCGCGACCGAAACTCGCGTCCGATAAACAGCCCCAGAGCAGCCGCGCCGACGGCGATCGAGGCAAGCCCGATCACCTTGAACGAGCAGGCCTTCTCTTTCTTCACGACAGGGGCGGGGTCGGGAATCAATAGTACGGCCTTCTTTCCCAGCCAGAGCAGGCGGCGTAATCCAGGGCGCTTCATATCGTCATGATAGCGCAGCTTTGCAGTGACTTGTCCATTCGGGTCAAGCCCCGGCAACTCCAAAGTTTCATGAACGAAACATCCCGGCGCGCGCAATCTCGATCAGGGAATCGCATCGAGCCGATGGAGGTACTTCACCTTTTCCTCGGGTGGCAGGAAGCTCGCCTCGAAGGAGTTCGCCGCCAGCTCGCGCAGGTGCTCGGCGCTGAAGCCGAATTCGCGCTGCGCCAGCAGATATTCAGCCTCAAGATCGCTCTCAAACATGGCCGGATCGTCCGAGTTCAGCGTGATCATCAACCCGGCGTCAAAGTAGCTCCGCACCGGGTGCAGAGCTGAAGGCACACAGCAGCCTGTCCGAAAGTTCGACGAGATGCAAATCTCAATCGGAATCTGGCGCTCGGCGAGGATCTCCATCAGGTCGGGGTCTTCAATCGCCGTCAACCCGTGACCAATCCGCTCCGCGCCGATGTTGAGCGCCGCCCAGATGCTCTCCGGGCCAACCGTCTCTCCGGCGTGCGCAGTCAGACGCAAACCGGCGTCACGGGCCTCGGCGTAAAGCTCGCGAAACGGCTCAGCGCCGGTGCGGCGTTCGTCCCCGCCAATGCCGATCCCAATGATCGAGGGAAATTCCATGCGCAGCTCGGCCGCCTTGCGAAAGACCCGCGTGGCCTCCTCGACGCCAAAATGCCGCACCGCGTCGAATATCCAGTAAAGGCTCACACCGAAGTCGCGTTCGCCGCGAACCCGCCCAGCCTCCATGCCGCGGAAGATTCGATCAAAAACTAAAGGATCAGCCTCCAGCTCCGCCTTGCGCCAGTAGTAGACCACCCCGACCGAGACATACACCTCGGCGTGGACCACCCCCTGCGCCGCCAGTTGCGCCATCATGCGGTAGGTGATCAGCTCGTAGTCTTCCGGAGTGCGCAGTCGCGCGGTCACCGCCTTGAACGCAAGCATGAAGCCGCTGAAATCTTTGTAATGATAAAGAGCTTCGGCCTCATCGATACTCAGCAGATACCCCGCCTCCCCTCGACCGACGGTCGCATTTCTCCGGCTCAGCTCAACCAGGGTCTCCGGGCTCACCGTTCCTTCGAGATGCAGATGCAATTCGGCTTTGGGAAGACGACGCAACCAGGCCCGCGAAACAGGTACCACTCCGCCTGCGGTGCTCGTCGTCATCGCATCACCTGTTGCCCGCGTTTCCGTCTATCGCGTTCCTTGCCGAAAACTCGCTGCGGTGTCTGCTGTAGGTGAAGTAAATCACAAGTCCAATCACCAGCCAGATAACAAACCGCGACCAGGTAATAATCGGCAGCCCGGCCATCAGCAGCACACACAGCAAGATACTCATCACGGGAATAATCGGCCCGCCCGGCACGCGAAAGCCGCGCCTCCGCCCGGGGTCTTTCACCCGCAGAATCAGGACTCCGATCGAGACCAGCACAAAGGCGAAGAGAGTTCCGATATTTGAAAGATCGGCCAGCGTTCCGATGTCGAACAAACCTCCAGGAATGCCGACCACAAACCCCGCGACCCAGGTAGCGACGGCCGGCGTGCGGAAGCGAGGATGAACTTTGCTAAACAAGTCCGGCAGCAGCTTGTCACGCGACATCGCGAACCACACCCGCGACTGGCCAAGCTGGTAGACCAGGATCGAGGAGATCATCCCCAGCATCGCGCCAAAGAGCACCACCAGCCGCACCCAGTGCAGGCTGTGCGCGCCGGGCTCATGCGAAAGCTTCTTCAGCGCGTTGACCACCGGAGCGGCATCGTCCACCATCGACTGCCACGGCACCAGCCCCGTAAGCACGACAGCAACCGCGACATAGAGCACGGTGCAAACAATAAGCGTGGCAATGATGCCAATGGGCAGATCACGCTGCGGCCTTCGGCACTCCTCCGCCGCCGTGGAGACCGAATCGAATCCAATATAGGTGAAAAAAATGATGCTCCCGCCGGTCAGCACCCCCGACCACCCGTTCGGGTAGTAAGGATGGTAGTGGGTCGGCTTGATGAAGTGCGCCCCGAAGCTGATGAAGGCCAGAATAGCGACGATCTTCAGCATCACCATCACGTTGTTGGCCTCAGCGGATTCACGAATCCCGCGGACCAGCACGACAGTGATCAGCATCACGATCAGGAAGGCGGGAATGTTAAAGCCGAAGTGCCATCCCGGGTTATAGATGACGTTGCCCTGCAGGTCCTGCAGGCCAATCGGCAGATAGGCCGGCGATATCCATGTCGCCGGGGGATGCAGCCCAAACCAGTCCAGCAGGTCGACCATGTGCGCCGCAAACCCGACGCTCACCGTCATGTTGCTGCCTGCGTATTCAAGGATGAGGTCCCAGCCGATGATCCACGCGATCAGCTCGCCGAGCGTCGCGTAGGTGTAGGTGTAAGCGCTGCCGGCGATAGGGATCATCGAAGCCAGCTCGGCGTAGCACAGTCCAGTAAGCGCGCAGACAAACGCTACCAGCACGATCGACACCGCAATCGCCGGGCCAGCGCCGGGACGGCCGGCTAGCGCCGTATGGTGCAGCAGATAGTCCAGCAGCGGCGTGTTGATGATCGATGTTGTGTCGAACTTTTCGCCCGCAATCGCCGAGCCGATCACCGTGAAGATGCCCGAGCCAATCACCGCCCCGATACCCAGCGCAGTAAGCGAAACCGGCCCCAGCGTCTTCTTCAGACAATGTTCGGGCAACTCCGAATCGCTGATCAGCTTATCGATCGACTTGGTCGCGAAGAGTTGTGTCGCCAGGTGGGTGGCTCCTGCAATCGAGATATTGGGTGCTTCACCGACTCGCGTGCCCCAGGTTCCCGAAGCTAACCTGGGTTTTCCTCGGTAACATCAGCCATTCTGGGCGTCCCACCCTTCGCGCTCTGTACGAAGGGTGGGACTCACCCACCTACCGCTTGCTCGCGCCCTTGCTCGCCTTCTTCAGCTTCTGCTTGTTCTCGCCGCGCGGACCGGTCCTCGGGGCCTTCGGCGCAGCCTTCTTCCGCGCCGCGCGCTTCAATGCCTTCCGTTCTGCCTTGTCTTCAATCTTCGTCGTATTCGCCATCGTTTCCTTTCGCGGGAAGGTCCCGCGCCGTTTGTGCAAAGTTTCATTAAGACTAAATCAAAGCGCGGACATTCCCGCCTGAAATCGAAGCCGGCGCCACCGCGGCGCGAAGTACAATCTCCTTGCCAGGATGTTGGCGGTAAACTACGCTCGTTCTCAATGCCCGGCGATCGACCGGCGAAGCTCTTCCCGTCACGTTTCCCCGGCCAGCACAGGAAGTTGCGTTCGCGGTATCGCTGATCGATGCCTCTCTCTCCGAACTCTCGCCTCGGCCCCTACGAGATCAAGTCCGCTCTAGGAGCCGGCGGCATGGGCGAAGTCTACCGCGCGCACGATTCGCGTCTCGATCGCGATGTGGCCGTCAAAATCCTGCGCGAAGACGCAGCCGGAGACCCCGAGCGCCGCGAACGCTTCGAACGCGAGGCCCATGCCATCGCCGCCCTGAACCATCCCAATGTCGTTGCCGTTTACGACTTCGGAATAGAAGACGGCCAGCAATATATAGTCAGCGAACTCGTCGAAGGCGAGCCGCTTCGATCGCTACTCACCGGCAAGCGCGTCCCGATCCGAAAACTCGCCGATCTCGGAACACAGATAGCCAACGGCCTGGCCGCCGCACACGCCGCCGGCTTCGTCCATCGAGACTTGAAGCCCGAAAACATCATGCTCACCGCCGAAGGCCGCGTCAAAATCGTCGATTTTGGACTGGCGCATCGGCAGAAACCCCACAGCGGCATCATCGATACCATCACCGGCGGCGAATCCACCATGAGCTTCGTACCGCCGAGCAGCGGCGCCGCGAGCCTGACCCATGTCGGCGCGGTCGTGGGCACCGCCAGCTATATGAGTCCCGAGCAGGCGCTTGGCAAGGAGGTCGATTTCCACTCCGACCAGTTTTCCTTTGGGCTCATCCTCTACGAGCTCGCCTCGGGAAGGCATCCTTTCGTGAAGAGCAGCGCGGTCGAGACCATGGCCGCCATCGTTCGCGAAGATCCGGCGCCCCTCGACGAGAGCGTGCCCACCCCACTGCGCTGGATCATCGACCGCTGTCTCGCCAAGGAGCCGTCTCGCCGATACGGTTCGACCCACGACCTTTACCAGGACCTGCGCAATCTTCGCGACCACCCTACCCAGTCCTACTCGAATACAGGCATCCATGCCGCCGCTCCGGTCAGGAAAAACCGCTGGATGTTTCCCCTGATCTGCGCCGCCTGCGCGTTGCTCGCGGCATTGATCGCATACATGTTCAAGCCCACCGGGCAAAACATCGGCAACTACCGTTACACACCCTTGGCCACCGACGGTTACGGCCCGGTGTGGTCGCCCGACGGAAAAGCCGTTGCCTATTCCGCGCAGGTCGACGGCGTGTGGCAGCTCTTCGAGCGCTATCTCACCCAGGCCGCGCCCGTCCAGCTCACCCATGGGCAGCAAGACGTCGGACCCATGGGCTGGTCGACCGACCGCGCTCATCTGATTCTGTGGGAGGGCGACAGCACCGACGAATCCCGCACTTATAGCTTCGCTTCCATCCCCACCATAGGCGGCGACCTCGAGCCGGTGATGAACTTCGACTGCATCGCCTGCGATCTTTCGCGCGACGGCAAAGCCTTGGCGACCTTCTCCAAAACCGCCGACGGCACCTACGGCGTTTCGGTATCCGACCCCTTCGGTTCGCCCCTGCGCGCTTACACCCCAGCCCCGTTTGCCAGCAAGGACCTCTTCAACGCGCCACAGCTTGGCTTCTCGCCCAACGGCAAATCCATCCTGCTCTCGCGTTCAGGCGAAGGCGACAAAGACGAGATCTGGCTGCTCCCTTACCCCGCAGGCAGCGGATCTCCGCGCCGCGTCCTCGAGCGGCTCACCACCCTGCAAGGAACGCCGAGCTTTTCCTGGATGCCCGACAACCGGCACATCGTCGTCTCGCTCGCTACCGATGTGCATTCCCCTCCACATCTTTGGATGGCCGACATCGACTCCGACCAGCTCACGCCCCTCACCACCGGCAATGCGGGCGAACGCTTGCCGGTCGTCTCGCCCGACGGCAAGAGCCTCATCTACAGCCAGAGCAGGACCAATCTGGATGTCGTTTCCGTCTCGCTCGCCGACGGCGAAGCGAAGACGCTGATCAGCACTGGCCGTCAGGAGAGCATGGCCGCATGGGCCGCAAACCAGGAAAAGCTGGTGTGGGTCACCGATCGGAACGGCCCCATGGCAATCTGGATTCGCCTGCCCGACGGCAGTGAACGCCCCCTGCTCACCGCATCGGACTTCCCGCCCGGAACCCATAAGTGGTTCATGGATCCATCGCTTTCGCCCAACGCGCAACAGATCGTCTACGTCAGAGTCAGCAACGACGGGGTCACCCGCCTATGGATCTCGTCGCTCTCCGGTGGAGTCCCGGTCCGCCTCACCAACGCCGAGCCCAGCGCCGAGTACGGAGGCGCCTGGTCGCCCGACGGCAAGAGGTTGGCATACCTGCAGGTCCAGGGCGGCAAGAATTCGCTCATGGTGGCGAACATCAGCGGACGCGCCACGCCGGTCACGCTAGTCAACAACGTTCTCCAATACCTGCCCGATTGGTCCCCCGACGGCAACTGGATCACCTATCGAGACAACCAAGGCTGGAACCTGATCTCACCAGACGGCGCGCGGAGAAAGCCTCTGGGCAAAATCGAAACCGCCTACCTCGCATTTTCCAGGGACAGCAGACAGCTCTACGGAATCAAGACTGGCGAAAGAGCAGCCGATCAGAACTACGTCACTCTTTTTTCCATCGACCCTGCAACCCTTCGGCAACGAAGCATCAGGAACCTCGGAAAAGACCTCCGCCCCGCATCCAACCTCCAACCCGGCATCCGCTTCAGCATCTCACCAGACGGCAAGAGCCTCATCTACTGCACCGCCAAGAACGGCGACGACCTGTGGATGCTCCAGGGCTACCGCCAGCCCGGCCCATGGAACCAGATCAAAGACGCCTTCCATTTCGGCTCGTCGAGGTAGGTGGTTCGTTCGCTCGCGGGAATTTCCCTTGTCTGGTTGCTGTGCATGCACTACTCTCAGTCCAACGTCGGCTGGCATGAGTCCGGCGAAATGCCGCGACTTTTAAGTTTGGACTTCCGGGCAGCCATAGGTCGTGAACCACTAACCGATGCCTCTGTCCGCCAACTCGCGCCTCGGCCCATACGAGATCAAGTCCACACTCGGCGTCGGTGGCATGGGCGAGGTCTACCGCGCCCGCGACTCCCGCCTCAACCGCGATGTAGCCATCAAAGTCCTCCGTGAAGACGGAGCAAGCGCCGATCTTCGCAGCCGCTTCGAACGCGAGGCCCGAGCCGTAGCCGCCCTTAACCACCCCAATATCGTCGCCGTCTACGACTTCGGCATCGAGCCCTCTGAAACCGGAGCCCAGCAATACATCGTCAGCGAACTCATCGAAGGCGAATCCCTCAGGTCGCTGCTAAGAGGTAAGCCCGTCCCCGTTCGCAAGCTGATCGAGATCGCAGCGCAGGTCGCCGACGGCCACGCCGCCGCCCACGCCGCCGGAGTCATCCACCGCGACCTCAAACCCGAAAACATCCTGCTCACCAAAGACGGCCGGGCAAAGATCCTCGACTTCGGCCTCGCCCGCCAGTCACGCGCTGCAGGTTCATCGCGAAAAGCCACTGGCGAGGAAGAAACCGTGGCTCCCGCGATTGACGAAACAAAACACCTCACCAGCGAAGGAGCAGTCCTCGGCACCGCCAGCTACATGAGCCCCGAACAGGCGCTAGGCAAAGAAGTCGACTACCGCTCCGACCAGTTTTCGTTCGGCCTCATCCTGCATGAGATGGCCTCCGGCAAACAGGCCTTCGCAAGGAACAGCAGCGTCGAGACCATGGCCGCCATCGTCCGCGACGAGCCAGCGGTCATCGAAGAGAAAATCCCTGCCCCACTCAAATGGATCATCGATCGCTGCCTCCACAAAGAACCCGAGCAGCGCTATGAGTCGACGCGCGATCTCTTCCACGAGCTGAAGAATCTGCGCGAGCACTTCTCCGAGGCCTCTACCAGCGGCGCTCTCGCTCCAGTTGCCGCTGCGCAGGCCAAATCCCGTAGCTGGAAGATCCCCGCCATCTGCGCCGCCTGCCTGCTGCTCGCCGCGTTTCTTGGATATCTGCTCAGACCCGCTGGTCAGGACATCGGCAAATATCGCTATACTCCCATTGCGGTTGACGCTTACACGGCCGTATGGGCACCGGACGGCAAAGCAGTGGCTTACTCCGGCCAGGTCGATGGAACCTATCAGGCCTTTCTCCGCTACCTCGACTCGCCTATCCCAGTGCAATTGACTCACGAGAAATATCCGGTTTCGGTCCTTGGTTGGTCGAGCGACAGGAACCACCTGATCGTTTACGAAGACACAGACTGGAAGCAGTCCCCTCCCAAGAAGCTCTACTCGGTTCCAATCGTTGGTGGCCAGCTTGATTTCATTATGGATGCCGATTGCGATGCGTGCGACCTGTCGCGCGACGGCAAAGTCTTTGCGACCCTTGCGCGCGCCAAGAATCCAGGGGATTTAGTCCATGTCTACATCTCCGACCCATTGGGCTCCCCCCTGCGTCCCTACGCGCCCAATCTCTTTGCCAGTAAAGACATTGGCAATGCCCCCGACCTTACTTTTTCACCCGATGGAACAAAGCTGCTGGCCTCTCGCGCTGGGGAGCAAAGGGAGAAGGAAGTCTGGCTCCTGCCGTATCCCGCGGGCGACAAGCCTCTGCGGCGCATCCTCAAGAGTTGGCCCGGGTTGGGAATCTCGCCGGGATATTTCTCCTGGTTGCCGGATAGCCGTCACGTTGTAGTCAATCTGGTGACTGCAAACGATACGCTCGACCAATTCTGGATGGCGGATACTGAATCGAATGACCTGACGCCGCTGACAGCCAGCAACACGACCCAATACTATCCAGCGGTTGCGCCCGACGGTGCGAGTTTTATCTACAATCAGCTGTCCGCTAGCACGGATGTCTTATCGGTTTCACTCGAAGATGGCTCCGTGAGGACTATGGTCTCAACCGGCAGGATGGAGGAACGGCCCGCGTGGTCTGAGCGGACCGAGAAACTGGCATGGCTGACCAATCGGAGCGGTCCGTGGGAGATATGGGTCCGCGGCTCCGACCGTGCTGAACGTCCGGCCGTGACGCCAGCTGATTTTCCGGAGGGTCGGACGCTTAACTTGAACGCACCCGCGCTGTCACCGGATGGCGAAAGGCTGATTTTCACCAGAAATTCCAATGATGGCGCCTCCCGCCTATGGCTCAAATCGCTTGCAGGCGGCTCGCCTGTGAGGCTTACGAACGTCGAGCCCAGCATTGAAGTTTGGGCATCATGGTCGCCCGACAGCAGCCGATGCGTCTATCTCCAGGTTTCACCCAGTAGGATCTCGCTTATGGAGATACGAACGAGCGGGGGCGCGACGCCCATTGAACTCAAGAAGGACGTGCAGGGATATCCTCCCAACTGGTCGCCAACTGGCGACTGGATCACATATCGGGATGAAAAGGGCTGGAACCTGATTTCTCCGGATGGCAAAACCACGAAGTCCCTCGGCAGGATCGAATCGCAGCACCTGGCGTTTTCCAAGGATGGCAAGCTGGTCTATGGGATTGAAGCCAGCGAAACCGGGGGTGACCCGAAAAGGGGGATGCTCTTTTCGCTCGACCCCGCCACGCTTAAGAAAAAGGAGATCAAAGACATCGGGAAGGACTTGGGCTTGCCAACGCCGTTCCCCGATCTTATATTCAGCCTGGCGCCGGACGGGAAGAGCATTGCCTGCACCGGGTTGAGAGCCAGATACGACCTCTGGATGCTGACGGGCT
>CAVUKL010000044.1:0-19931 GCA_963742015.1 uncultured Acidobacteriaceae bacterium
CATTTGCGCCTGTCTAGTGGTGCCAATATTCACTCTGGGAAACGTGAACTCGGAATGGACAGCGATAGGGCTGCTCGGCCTCGCAGCTGCGGCGCATCAGGGCTGGTCGGCGAACCTCTTCACTACGCCGTCGGACATGTTTCCGAAGAGCGCGGTCGGCGCGGTGGTTGGGATTGGCGGTATGGCGGGCTCGGTCGGCGGGGCTCTGCTCGCCTATTTCACAGGGCACACTCTCGAGCGCACCCACAGCTACTCGGTGCTTTTTGTTCTGGCGGCCAGCGTCTATCTGCTCGCGTTGTTGATTATGCGGCTGCTGGCTCCGGGGTTGAAGCCGGTTGCGCTTAGCGCTTAGTTGCCCGGTACAACCCAGCGACACCGAACGTGTATGGCGTCCAAGAGGCATCCTCAAATCCGCCGGCGGCCATGATCTCGCGCATCTGCTCTGGCGGCGGGAAGGTGTGGACAGAGTTGGGCAGGTAAGCGTAGGGGCCCATCACTCCTGAAAGCCGCGAACCTACGCCCGGGAGGATGCGGCGAAAATAGAAGGCGTAGAGCTTGCCGAGCAGACCGCCTGGTTCGCTGAAGTCGAGGATGCCGAGTTCTCCGCCCGGCCGCAGGACGCGATGAAATTCTTCGAGCCCGGCGCGGTAGTTGGCCAGATTGCGAAAGCCGAAGGCGGTCGTGATGAGGTCGACAGAGCTGTCGGCGAGCGGGAGATGCAGTGCGTCCGCCTCGATGGCGATAGCTCTGGGGGCGTTGGCACCGCGACCGCTGAACTTGGCCGCACCGCGCACCAGCATCTGATGGGAAAAATCGGCCGCGATGACTGGGCGTGAGTTGGCAGGGCGACGGTTGAGCAGGGCCAGTGTCATGTCTCCAGTACCGCAACACACATCGACAACCGCAGCGTCGGGGCGAGCGAGGACATGGCGGAATCGCTGCGCGGTGCGCCACCACCACCAGCGGTCGATGCTCATCGAAAGAACGTGGTTGAGCAAGTCGTAGCGCGGCGCGATTCCGTCGAACATCTCGCGGACGGCGGCAGCCGCAGTCGCTTCGTCGACCGCACCCGCGGGCTTTGCGCCCAGAGAAGATGGGTTTGGAGAGACCACCATCACGCCTCAGCCGGAACCGGCTCGGCGATTTCACGCGCAGTTCGCAGCATCGACTCGGCGGCGGAATAAAGCTCAGTGTCGGTTACATTTTCGACGACGACCGCATTGCCAATGCCCGAGGGCAGAATAAATCGCCGTATGCCGCTGCGATTTTTTTTGTCACGAGTCGCTGCGTCGAGCAGCCGTTCGACAGGAAGGCGCAGCGGAGGAAGCGGACCGTACTCGAAGATTGTCTTCTCAATACCGCAAGCCTGTGCTTCGGTGACGGTACCGCGGGCGAGACCGAGGCGCGTGGCAGCGATCATCCCCCAGGCGACGGCCTCGCCATGCAACAGCTTCTTATAGCGGGTCGCTGCCTCGATGGCGTGGCCGAGCGTGTGGCCATAGTTGAGAATCATGCGCAATCCGTTTTCCATCTCGTCGATGCCGACGACTTCGGCCTTCATTCGCACCGACGCGGCAACGACATATTCGATGGCTTTTGGATCGCAGGCGAGGATCGCCTCGACATTGCGCTCCATGAAGGCGAAAAGTTTTGCGTCGCGGATAACTCCCGCCTTGATGCCTTCGAAGAGTCCGGCGCGCAACTCGCGCGATGGCAGAGTCTGCAGAACGTCTATATCCGCGAAGACCGCCAGCGGATGATGGAAGCTTCCCACCAGATTCTTGCCCGACTGCAGGTTGACTCCGGTCTTGCCGCCGACAGACGAATCAACCTGGGCGAGCAGAGTGGTGGGCACCTGAACGTAGTCGATGCCGCGCATGAAGATCGCGGCGAGAAATCCTCCGAGGTCGCCGACAATGCCGCCGCCGAAGGCGATGAGAAGAGAGGAGCGGTCGGCGTGGCACTCGGCCAGCTGTTCGGCGAGGCGCTCGACATTACGCAGGCGCTTATGTTCTTCACCGGGCTGCAGAAAGAGCGCGGTGGGCGCCTCGTCATGGGGGAATGACATCAGAAAGGCATCAGCCCAGAGCGACCAGATTTCAGGCGAAGTCAGCACGAAGATACGCTGATTTTTACGGCCGGTGATCTTCGGAATTCGGCGACCTAGACTGGAAAGCAGCTCCCTGCCCACGTAGACGGGGTAGTTCGCGCTGCCGGTCTTTACCTGGATGGTCCGCACGCTGGCTTCATCGTATCGCATGGACAGGATGGGGATTGTCCACAGCGCATTCGCTTTCAGCTCCGCGAAACTCCGTCGTCGCCGCCGACGGGTTGCTCTCCCTGCGTGAGGATTTGGAACGGCTGAGTGAACAGCTCCCGACTCTGGTCGACCGAAGCCCGCTGGAGATCAACAACCTCGTCGTGATCGGCAGTCTGATCGCGGAGTCGGCCCTACCGCGTGAAGAGAGCGGTGGCGCGCATTTCCGCAATGACTTTCCGAAGCGGGACGATGAGCGGTTTGCGCGGCACTCGGTCGTGCACAGGGCCGAAGAACCCGCTGCTGTTTCTTAGACCCGCTGCACGTTGCGTCTTCGATCGTCGATCAGCGACGCCACGATGAAGATCGCCAGGATTGTCACGATCACCGCGAGTGAAATACCTACGCTCACATGCACCCAGCGCGAGAGCAGCATCTTCATCGCGACGAAGGCGAGAATCACGCCCAATCCGTAATGGAGGAGACGGAAGCGGTCGAGCATTCCCGAGAGCGCGAAGAAGAGTGACCGCAGGCCGAGCACCGCGAAGATGTTCGAGGTATACGCAATGAAGGGATCACGCGTGATCGCAAGCACGGCGGGAATCGAATCGAGCGCGAATACCAGGTCGGTCGCCTCAACTGCCAAAATAATCATGAGAAGAGTCTTGGGTGTCAGGATTAGGTGATGGGAACCGGTTTTGGTTGAGATGGGGGCTGTGACCGTATGAGTTTTCGCTCCAGGGTTTGCCCCCTTCAGACCCGGCTTGCTCAGCGACTGGCGCTGGATCCACTGCACCAGGGCCGAAGGCTTACCGTGTGGGCCCTCCGGCTTCATGAGGCGAATCGCGGCAATCAGCAGGATAACGCCGAAAGCATATTGGATCCATACGAAACGCTGCAACAGACTGACACCAGCTGCGATGAAAAGCGCGCGCATGATGATGGCGCCCGCCACTCCCCAGAGCAGGATGCGGTGCTGCTGATGCCGGCTTAGGTGAAGAGACCGAAACATGATCAGGAAGACGAAGAGGTTGTCGACGCTGAGAGAAGTTTCGATCAGGTAGCTGGAAAAGAACTCCAACGCGTGTTGACGTCCATCCACGCGGAGAGTCCAGAGGGCAAAGCCGGAGGCGAGACAGAAGAGAAAGAGCGTCCAGCTCCAGGCCATCTGTCGCGCGATCTTTTCATCCTTGTGATTCAGGAAGACGAGGTCGACCGCCAGCAGCACCAGGACGAGCGCGTGGAAACCAATCCAATAGCTAGGCGGAGCACCGGCGAACATCCCTCGATGCTAATGCATGCGAATACAGCCGAAACGAAAATCAGCGTTGATCGAGAAGGCGGATTGTTTCGAGAAAAACATCCCCGTCGATGGTCAGGCTCTTCGCGCTGATTTTGTCGAGCGTGTCTTCGGGAGTGTGGTGGTAACCGTCAGGATGGGCGGCGTCGTGCGGGCCAAAATCGTCGTCGATGATGTCGGCAACTGGAACGCCGCGCTGAACGAATGGCAGATGGTCGTCCTCTTCAACCGTGGTGCGCTGGAAGAAATAGCGCTGGTCGCCTTCGCGGACGGCGGCTTGCTTGACGACGTCCTCAAGCCACGGAGTTGAGTTCCCGTCGCGGGCGATGTCGAGGTCTTTGTCGCCGATCATGTCGGCGAGCAGAAAGGCCTTGATTTTCTTGAGCGTGCCGTCATTTTGCCACTTAGCGGCGAGGTGACGGCTGCCGTAGAGCGAATCAGTGTGCGTCCAACTCTTGACCGCCTCTTCGCCATCGAAAAAGACCAGCCAGACGCTGTAACCGTCGCGCGGCTTTCCGCGTAGGTAATTGGCGATTTCGATCAGCAATCCGGTGGTCGAGGCACCATCGTTGGCGCCGACGAAGCTGGTGTCTTTGAGCCAGTAGTTTGTTTCGTAGTGGCTGGCGAGAACAATGATGCCGTCTTTCTTGCCCGGAAATTTGACAATGAAGTTGTGCAGCGCCTGGGGGCCCGCGGGGGTGTCGGCGACAAAGGTGTCTTCAGTGAGATCGTCCTTCGCGAACTGCTTTCTGAGATAAGCCTGCACCTTCGCGAGGCCCTCGCTACCGTTGTAGCGGGGACCAAACGCCACAATCTCGCGGGCATATTGCAAGGCGCGTGCACCGTCGAAGTGGCCAGCCGATTGGGCCACCAGAGCTGTGACTGCGGTGACGAGAATGGCGATGCCGATGCGGTGGGCTGAAGCTTTCGCACCATGCTTCCGCCTCAAAAAACCTCGCGAAGCAACCGTCACGCAGCGCTCTCCTGCTTCCTGCGGCGTCGCGCTGGATGCACCATGAACGAAACGCCAATACTGATCAAGTAAAGCACCAGCATTGGACTGGCGAAGACGCACATCGTCAACACGTCCGGAGTGGGCGTAATAATCGCTGCGATGATGAAGATGATGAGGATCGCGTAGCGGATGTTCTTCCACAAGAACTTCGGGCTGACGATGCCGAAGAGTGAGAGAAACATGACGAGGATCGGTAGCTCAAAGGTGAGACCCAGACCCAGGATCACAGTATTGAAGAGGTCGGTGTATTCGCTGATCTCGATCAGCGGCTTAAACTGCTTCGAGTAATCGAAGAGGAAGCCAAGCGAGCCTGGAAAGACGAAGCGATAGCCGAAGAAGGCGCCGCACAGAAACAGTCCCACCGTAGCGATCATGAACGGGGTGACGTATTTCTTCTCACTCGGATAAAGGCCGGGGGAAATGAAAAGCCACAGCTGATAAAGAATGTACGGCGCAGCCAGAATCACCCCGGCGGTGAAGCTGATCTTCAGGTACATATTGAAGCCGTCGATGGGGTTGTGAATGACCAGTTGAGTGTCGAGGTGGTTTTTCTTGAGCGCCTCGACGACCGGGGCCTGCATGTAGCCGAATATTTTTTCGTGGAAGGCGTAGGCGACAAAGAAACCGATGACGAGCGCGATGGCCGAGCGCACCAGCCGTTGACGCAGCTCGTTGAGGTGCTCTATCAGGCTCATGCCTGGGAGTTCGGTCTGGTCTTTGCGTTCGGTAAGCGCCGCGCGGGCGCGGTCGACGAGGTCAGCCATGGTGGACCGCTGGTTCGGCCTTTTGGACAGCCGCGCCGTTCAGATCTGCGGGGACGGCTTCCGAATGGGTCGGCGGCGTGAATGATGGTGACTCGACAGCAGGGACTTCGGCAATCGCTCCATTCGAGGCGGTGTTCAGAGCTGGGTTAAAGCCACTTACCTGCTCGGGAATGGCGCTGACTTCAGGTTGCGCGCTGGGGAGAGCCTCGTAGGTGCATGTCCCGGCAGTGCTGTTAGCAGGGTCGAAGGCGCGATTCACGGTCTCTCCCGTGCTTGGAGGCGCTATCACCGGAGCCGTCGACGCGCTGCCCTCACTCGCTGTCGTCGTTGCCTCGAGCGCAGGGACACCAGCCGGAGTGGTCGGCAGCATGGTAGTCGTGGCGCTGATCTCCTTCTGGCGCTCAGACTCCTCCGATGCCCGTAACTCCTCTTCTATCTGCATCTTGAACTCGTTGCTAGCGCGGCGAAACTCGACCATCAGCTTGCCGATCTGGCGGCCGATCTCGGGCAGTTTCTTGGGGCCGAAGATGATCAGCGCCAGACAGAAGATGAAGATGGTATCGCCAACGTGCATCGCCCCTCATGATAAATGCCTTACCGGTCCGTCACAAATGACCAACGGTAACGGGGGGACTTCCCGCAGCCAGACACAGTCTGAGCCATCCTAAGCCTGTTCGCTCGACAACTATCTGGTTCTTCCCGATCACACCATGGACGACCGCATTGCGGCGGCCCGCGCTCAGCTCGGAGCAACCACCATCCTGCTCGGCCATCACTACCAGCGGGATGAGGTCATTCGATTTGCCGATGTGACGGGAGATTCTTACAAGCTGTCGAAAATCGCAGCCAAAACCGAGAACCAGTACGTGGTCTTCTGTGGCGTCCATTTCATGGCGGAGAACGCCGATGTTCTCGGCCGCAGCAACTAGCAGGTGATCCTGCCCGACCTCAATGCTGGCTGTTCGATGGCAGACATGGCCGAGATCGGCCAGGTAGAAGACTGTTGGGACTCGCTGATGGCGGCCGGGCTGCATGGGGTCGATCATCCCGCTTACGTACATGACCTCAGCCGCCTCAATCAAGGCCTTTTGTGGCCAGCGCGGAGGTCTGGTTTGCACCTCGTCGAATGCGCGCATTGCATTTGAATGGGCCTTTGCGCGTGGCGAGAAGATCTTGTTTCTACCTGACCAGCATCTTGGGCGCAATACCGCCTATTCGATGGGTGTTTCGATGAATGAGATGGTCGTCTGGGACGACTATCAGATCAACGGCGGCCTGACGCCATCGCGGTTGCTGGCAGCGAAGGTGATTCTGTGGAAGGGACATTGCTCGGTCCACCAGCGCTTTCTGCCCGGGCATGTCGATATGGTGCGGGCGAAGTATCCCGGCATCCAGGTCGTCCTTCATCCCGAGTGCCGCTGGGAGGTGTGCCAAAAGGCGGATGCGATGGGCTCGACGGAACGGATCATCCAGCTCGTGGAGCAGGCGCCGGAGGGCAGCATGTTCGCCGTCGGCACCGACATTCATCTGGTGAACCGGCTGGCGCGGCAGTTTGCCCCCAAAGGCTAGAAGATCGTGACGCTCGACGACACCGGCTGCCTTTGTACGACGATGTATCGCATCAGCCCGCAGCATTTGGCCTGGGCGTTGGAAAATCTGATCGAGGGCCGGGTCGTGAACCGGATCAAGGTCCGCGACGACGTGAAATATTGGGCACGCGTGGCGCTGGATCGTATGCTTGAGATTAAGGTCTCGCTATGAAGCTATTCACTCTCGACGAAGCACAGGCGCTGGTTCCGGTGCTGGAATCGCTGCTGAAGCGCGCCGTCGAAGGCAAGCAGGCCGCCGAGCAGATCAACGAGGAGCTGCAAAAGCTCACGCAGCGGATCTTCGTTTCCGGCGGAATGCACGTCGACGTTGCGAAGGTCGCCCGCCAGCGCGCGGAGATGGATGCCCATATCCAGCGCGCGAAAGATGCAGTACAGGAGATCGACGCGATCGGCGTTCAGGTAAAAGACCTCGACATAGGGCTGCTGGACTTTCCCTGCAAGGTCGAGGATGAGATAGTCCTTCTGTGTTGGAAGATGGGCGAGGCAAGGATCACTCACTGGCATACGATTGAGTCCGGCTTTGCCGGGCGCCAGCCCTTGGATGACCGCTTCGAGGGCCGCTCGCGGCGGAGCAAGCCGGAAAAGCCGAACTAAATCGCGCGCAGCACCCGCACCGGCAGGAAAATGATCGCTGCGACCAACTCCAGCGCACCGTGTACAGCAATTCCCACCAGTCGAAAGGGCAGGAGCAGGAGCCAGACGATCGGATAGAGCACCGCCGCGATCAGCGCCAGTGGCCAGCAGACAACCAGCAAAAGACACCAGAGCAAGAAGCTCAGCATGGGATCACTCCTGAAACCACAACGGCTTTGAAGCCTTGCGTCTTCATTAAGACCTACGGAAATCCTTCTGGTTAGGTTCATCAACAAATTCTTTTTTTGGAGAGATTGTTGATATCTGACGCCATGTGAGCATCCGGTCAACTTCCTGCGTCTACCGTTATGGATTTGGGAGCAGAAATGGGCGAGGGAGATGCGCCGGGAAGTCCGGAGCTCTGCGCAGTGGCCCTTAGAGGGATTAAGCTTGCAATCAGGCGGTCGGTTTGCCGAGTGGTATCCGATACACAACAAACCATGCTGAATTTCTGGAAGATATTTCGTTCCGTCACTCTGGTATTGGCGCCTTGCCTTGCGGCCGTGTCCACCGGATGCGGATTTTTTCCGCCGCTCAACCAGTGCACGACCAATTGCACAACCACCACTGACTTTATGTATGTCGCCAATACCAGCAACTCGGCGGCGAGCCCGCCCAGCGTTGCCGGCTTTTCACTGACAACCACCACGACGGCGGCCACGAGCACAACGGCGGCCACATCGACTCTTGCGCTGGCTGCGACCCCGGGTTCGGCTTACTCGCTGGGGTACATTCCGGCGGCGATGGCCATCAATCCAGCGAACAGCTACCTCTATGTAGCTAGCCTCACGGGCGGCATTTACCTCTACGTCATCAACAGCAACGGTTCAATCACGGTGCAGAACAACGGAACCGCTGTCGCCAGCGGCTTTATTGCGTCCGCGATCCAGGTGGACACCACAGGCGCGTATTTGATAGTGACGAGCGCCAGTCTGAGCACTACGAACGCGGTAGTGACTGTTTATTCAATCGCTAGTACGACCGGGCTGTTAACCGCGCTGGGACACCTAACTGTCAGCAAGCCTGGGGCCAGCAACCGCATGACGATCGCCGCCAATGACGTCAACGTCTTCCTTACGCTCGGCACCGGCGGTACAGAGGCATTTACCTTCAATTCCACCACAGGCGCGCTGACGGATGTGGGCAACCTCGCAACCTTGGCGGCTACCAACGCTGACCAGGATGTAACCACAAACCCAAGCGGGACCTTTGCTTTTGTGACCGAGACGGGAACTGCGGGTGTGCGAGTACTCACGATCGGGTCGAATGGAGGTCTGACCGAAGTCTCCGGGTCTCCCTTCGCAGCCGGAACCGGTCCCACCGGAATCCTGGTCGACTCCTCAGGCAGCTACGTTTACGTAACCAATCGGACGGACAACACCGTCAGCGGATTTGTGCTGGCGGCCAACGGAACACTGACCGAGATCACTGGTTCGCCGTTTTCCACCGGAACCACTCCGATCGACATCGCAGAGGACGCGACCGGCAAATATGTCGGTGTGGTCTGCAACGGCGGAGGCCAGGACCTCGAGGTCTACAGCTTCGATGCCACGACGCTCGGCAAGCTCGACGCAGCCGCGAGCGCCACGACTGGTACCGATCCGACGCTGCCCATTGCCATCGTGGCGACCCATTAAGGGCGTCTCCCCATTTGGCGGCGGTGCTATGCTCAAGCTGTCGGCAAACTAATCGCATTGCCCCGTCGCCATCCAATGCTGTTCGCACTCCTTTTCCGAAAGCCAGCGTGTCTGCGGGTAGGAGCCGCCGTTTTTTCGATACCCATGGCACTGCTGGTGTGCTGGGGACTCTCCGGCTGTAATCGTCTACGTCCGCAGCCAAAGGCGGAAATCGTCTACGTCCTGGCCAAGGAGACGTTCCTTCGCGACCGCGTCGCCGCTGTTTCGAACCGCGTGGCGATGGTCCAAAACGGCGAGCGGCTGGAACTGCTCGACCGGGACCGCCGCTTTCTTAAAGTGAAGACCGAAAAGGGCGAGATCGGCTGGATCGAAGAGCACGCGGTCGTCAACCCCGAGGTGGTCAGCGGTTTCGCTCAGCTGAAGAAGGCCCAGGAGCACGACCCGGTCGTGGCGACCGGCGTCCTCCGCGATGACGGCTACCTGCACTTGAAGCCGGGCCGCGATACCGACCGCTATTATCTGCTGCCGGAGGACGACAAACTGCAACTGCTCCTGCGGGCCTCGGTGCCAAAGTCGGTTGGACCGCAGGCTTCCGGGTCGGCTTCCTCTATCGCCAGCGTCTACGCTGCCTCCGAGAAAAAGGCAGCGGAGAAGGTCCGCGCAGCGCGCGAAAAAGCCGCGGAAGAGAAGGCGGCTAACAAGGATTCCGCGACCATCAGCTTCACCCCTCCTCCTCCACCGCCGCCAGCCGAGTGGCTGGAGAGCCCCGAACCGACTGCGGGCGATGAGGGGGCGAGTCCGGCTGCGGCTTCGGACGCGCCTCCTCCACCGCCCGCCATGGAGGACTGGTGGCTGATCCGCGACAGCCATGGGCGAGTGGGCTGGATGATGGCGAGACGCATTGATGTCGATGTTCCCGATGCGGTCGCGCAGTACGCCGAAGGGCAGAAGATGGTCGCGGCTTACTTATTGCGGAAGGTCTACGACCCGGATTCGAGCTTCGACGACAAACAGGCGCCTGAGTACGTCACGGTGCTCAATCCTTACCAGGACGGCCTCCCATACGACTTCAACCAAGTGAGGGTCTTTACCTGGAATACCAGGAAGCACCGATATGAGACGGCATTCCGGCAGCGCAACCTGCAGGGCTATCTGCCGGTGGTAATTGCCTCGCAAACTGGAGATAAGGAAGGCCCCCAGCCGACCTTCCAAATCACTCAAGGGATCGGCGACTCGGTAAGTATCAATCCCGACACAGGTGTTGCCCGGCCGACATCCACTCAGGTCTCGACCTACGTTCTCGAGGATGAGCGAGTCAGGAAAGTCGGACCCGAGATCCCCGCGGTTGGCGTTCCGGCGCCTGCGGCGAACTCGGGCAGCACCGGCCGGCACGGCACAAGAAAAAAGGGACCGAAAACGCAACATCACCGCTCGCACTAGGGTTTTATCAAAGTCGGTGGGATTGGCGGAAAAGTGACGATCCGATACTGCCTTGGTTCTTCCTTGCGGCATCTCAATTGTGAACACCCTTTTTGGTCTCACGGTACTTTTGCTACGGCAACGGTTGATAAAAGCAGTGACAGCCGTTTATGTTGTTATCAATTCTTTAGTTAGGCTGCGTCGTATTCGCAGCTGTTTCAGTCTCTGTGTTTCTTAGGTAGTTCGTTGCAGCAAAACAAAACCGACGCGGGGAGATCGGCACATGGAAAACAAGCCGGCACAAAATATTCAGGACACGTTTCTTAATACGGTCCGCAAAGATAAGACTCCAATCACGATCTATCTGGTCAGCGGAGTGAAGTTGACGGGAAAGATCCGTTCCTTCGACAAATACTCCGTGTTGCTTGAGAACAACAGCCAGGAGCAGTTGATCTTCAAGCACGCGATCTCCACGGTTGTCAGCAACCGGTCGGTGATCCACAGCGAGCATCGGGTTCCGATGGGCGCAGGATCGAGCACCGGGATTGCAGCCCCAACGGCTCCGCCGGCAGGCGCGGCCCCGGAGTTAGCCCCCGGAATCTCGCATTCCTAAGGTCGCCGTTACGGCTGCGAGGGCTGGCAGTTCCACTGGCGCGGAGCAGATCAATCGAGCTTCGAGCAGTGGAGTTCGTCTGGAGAACACACAGGCTGGTAGGGAACGGGCGCTCTTAGTTGCCGTCCAGATCGGCGGGCGCGGACAGGGATTGTCCCGGTCAGCGGCGCTTGCCCGAAACGCAGCCGCTTTGCTCAGAGAATCTGAACCCGCCGAAGCAGGCGCGTTGTCCGGCGGCGATCTGGATCGCACTGCCGATCTCGATTTCGTGACGGCGCTTGAGGAATTTCGCGAACTGGTGCTCAGCGCAGGCGCGGAGATTGCGGGCGAGGTCACTCAGAAACGCGCCAAAGCGGATCCGGCGACTCTACTCGGCAGCGGCAAGGTCGAAGAGATCGCTGCGATTGCGGCTTCGACGAACGCAACTGTTATTCTTTTCGATCACGACCTCACCCCGACGCAGCTACGAAACCTGGAAGACGCTCTGCCGAGCCGTGTAGTCGATCGCACCCAGCTTATTCTGGACATCTTTGCGCGCCACGCCCGCACCCGCGAGGGCCAGTTACAGGTGGAACTGGCGCAGCTGCAATACATGCTGCCGAGGTTGGCGGGGCGTGGTGGTTCGATGTCGCAGCTTGGCGGCGGCATTGGTACCCGGGGACCTGGCGAGACGCAACTCGAAACAGACCGGCGCAAAATCCAGCGCCGCGTGCTTCATCTCAAGAGCGAACTGGAGTTGGTGCGGAAGGTTCGAGGCCAGCAACGGCAGCGGCGGGAAGCTGCCCCGGTACCGACGATCGCGCTGGTCGGTTACACCAACGCCGGGAAGAGCACCCTCTTCAATGCCTTGACCCACGCCGGAGTTCTGGAATCTTCGCGGATGTTCGCCACTCTCGACCCCAAGCTCAGGGCACTGACGCTGCCGTCGCGGCGCAAGGTTCTGCTTTCAGACACCGTTGGATTTATCCGCAATCTCCCGCACACCTTGGTTACCTCATTCCGGGCGACCCTCGAGGAGGTGCAGAAAGCCGAAGTGCTGTTGCACGTACAGGACGTCTCGAGCGCCAGCCGTGACGAGCACAAGGCTGAAGTGGAGAAGGTGTTGAAAGAGCTTGGCGTCGAAGGCAAACCGCGCATCGACGTCTTGAATAAGGTGGATTTGCTAACGGAACCGGAGCGATCGGTAACCGGCGACCGAGGAGTCGCGATCTCCGCCAAGACTGGGGAGGGACTTAACGATCTGCTCGAGAGGATCGACTCTGCTCTGCTGCTCGATCCCATCGTGCGCAGAGAGTTGGCTGTTCCGCAAGATGAGGGTGGCGTGCTGGCATCGCTCGATGCTGGCGGAATCGTCCACACGCGCGAGTTTCATGGCCAGAAGGTGCGTCTGGAGGTATCCGGACCAGCTTCACTGCTCGGACGCTATCGACGCTTTTGGACAAAGCAATAAAATTTGAGGATTTTAGTAGCGGGTTGCCGGCTGGGGAGCGGTGTCGATTCCCTGGTCGGCAACCCGCCTGACCCTGAACCGGGTCGAGGTGTTATCCTCTAGCTTACGCCTGAAATGGTCCTCGTCAAGCCGCTTTTGCGGCTCCGGCAGCGGTTTGTTTTGGGTGGGCGACCGCTGGTTTCATTGACACTCCGCCGATCTTTGTAAGAACCTAGTATTCCGGCAAACAAACAAGCAAAGACACTCACCGGATGCCGGTGAAGGCCATGGACGAAATACTGCAACAACTCGTACCGCTCCTGATCGACTCGATACCGACGATCCTGATCTTTCTTACCCTTCTTTTGAGTTATAAGTTCCTCCTGCATGACCCCCTCGTGAAGATGCTGGCGGAGCGCCGGTCGAGAACCGAAGGCGCCGTTGAGCGCGCAAATGCGGCCATCGCCGCGGCAGAAGCCAAGGCGCAGGAGTACGAAGCCAAGCTGCGGGCCGCGCGGGCCGAGATCTTCCACGCCCGCGAGGCGCGTGTAAAGGCCTGGAATACGGAGCGCGAGAGCGCCCTGGCTGAGGCCCGGCACGCCGCCCGGGAGCGCGTGCATGCAGCGAAGACCGAGCTGAGCGCACAGATCGAAGACTCCAGACAAGAGATTCAGCGTGGAGCGGATGGGCTGGTCGCCGACATCTTAAAAGCCGTCTTGCCGACGGATTTTTCCGCCGCCCTGGCCGAGGGTTCCCGTTGAGAGTTCCTATTCTTAAATGGCTTTCACTTCTTTGCATGGCCGTCTGCCTGGGCTGGCAGGGTGGTCAGGTTGCCCTTGCGTTCAGCGAGCCCGCGTCGCAGGGCGCTTCGGCTGCCGCGCACGCGCAAAAGGAAGACCCCGAAGAGATCAACCAATTCCGTCACGCCGCGTCGGTCCAGATGTTTGCGCGCAAGCTGGGAATCAGCACCGAGACCGCCGCGCGGATCTTTGAAATCATCAACTCCGGAATCCTGATCTTCACGATCCTCTTTTTCCTGGCCAAGGTTGTCCCCAGGGCAATCCGTAGCCGGACGGCGAAGATCCAGAAGAAGCTCGTCGAGGCGAGAGAAGCAACAGAAACCGCCAATCAGCGGCTCAGCGCTATCGAGGCCAAGCTGGCAAGGATTGGGGACGACATCGGGGCGATCCGCCAGCAGACCGAGCGCGACATGGTGGAAGACGAGAAACGCATCAAGCAGTCGCTCGAAGACGAGCGGCAGCGCATAGTCCAGTCCGCCGAGCAGGAGATCGAATCAGCGGGCGCCGCAGCGAAACGAGAGCTGAAGAGATTTGCAGCCGAGTTGGCGATCGACAGCGCAGCTCGACGCATTCAACTGAATTACGACTCGGACAAAGCGATCATCGAGCGGTTTGGCAAGGATTTGACCTCCGAATTTGGTAAAGGAGGGCGAAACTAATGTCGCTCTTCGCCGCTCGATATGCGGGCGCCTTCGCCGAAGCCGTAGAAGATTCAAAGCTCGATCCAATTGCGATTAGCCGCCAGCTGGACGACTTCGCTGCGGCCTGGAATGAGAGCCGGGAGCTGCGCCAGTTTCTTGAGAGTCCGGTCTTCCCGCCGGCCCAGAAGGTGGCTTTCCTCGACAAGCTGAACGAGAGAATTGGCCTGACTCCCCTGGTCAGGAATTTCGTCGCAGTGCTCATCGACCATGACCGGATCGCGGCGTTCAGCGAGGTGATCGAGGCCTATCGCCGGGATATGGACGAGCGCCAGGGGATTTTTGACGTGAACATAGTCTCTGCGCGGCCACTTGGAGACGAGGAGCGCCGTCAGCTGGAAGCCCAGGTTGGCCAGGTCGCGGGAGGACGGGTAAAGGCAAGTTACCGGGAAGATAAGAGCCTGCTCGGTGGCGCGATCGTAACGATCGGCAGTACAGTCTACGACGGCTCGATCCGCGGACGCCTGGACCGGCTCAAAGAGCAGCTGGTGGCGGGCTAGAGAAACCTGCTTCATCCATTGGAAGCCAGGTTTGTGTAGACTCTCAGACGTTAAGGCAAAAGCCCACGAACCGAAACACAAGATTTAGTTGGGAAAGTGACGAATGGCTCAGATTAAAGCAGATGAAATAACCCAGCTGCTGCGGCAGCAGATTGAGAACTACGACGCGAAGGTCAAGGTTGACGAGGTGGGCACGGTGCTGTCACTCGGCGACGGAATTGCGCGGCTTCATGGCCTCGACAAGGTGATGTACGGAGAGCTGCTCGAATTCCCACACGACATCGCCGGCCTGGCCATGAATCTCGAAGAGGACCAGGTAGGATCGGTGCTGCTCGGCGACTACACCCACCTTCGCGAAGGCGATCAGGTCAAGCGGACCGGCAAGATCCTCAGCGTGCCGGTCGGCGACGCCATGATCGGCCGCGTTGTGAACGCGCTCGGCCAGCCGATCGACGACAAAGGACCGATTGAAGCGAGCGATAACTTCCCCGTTGAGCGCCTTGCGCCGGGCGTCGTCGATCGCCAACCAGTCCGCGAACCGATGACGACCGGGTTAAAGGCCATCGACAGCATGATTCCGATTGGGCGCGGCCAGCGCGAGTTGCTCATCGGCGACCGTCAGACCGGCAAGACTGCCGTCGCGCTCGACACCATCATCAACAACGCCAAGAACAACCTGATTTGCATCTATTGCGCTGTTGGCCAGAAGCGCTCCTCGGTCGCCCAGGTCGTGCAAACCCTGACCGATTACGGCGCGATGGCATACACGGTTGTGGTCGCCGCGACGGCCTCAGAACCTGCTCCGATGCTGTACATCGCGCCCTTTGCCGCGTGTGCGATCGGCGAGTATTTCCGCGACAAGGGCAAGCACGCGCTGATCATCTACGACGATCTCTCGAAGCACGCCGTTGCGTATCGCGAGCTTTCGCTCCTGTTGCGCCGTCCCCCGGGCCGCGAAGCTTATCCCGGCGACGTTTTCTATCTCCACTCGCGCCTGCTCGAGCGCGCCTCGAAGCTGAACGACGAAAAAGGCGGCGGTTCGCTAACCGCGCTGCCAATCATCGAGACCCAGGCCGGCGACGTTTCCGCATATATCCCGACCAACGTCATCTCAATTACCGACGGCCAGATTTACCTGGAGACCGACCTGTTCAACTCCGGCGTGCGCCCGGCGGTCAACGTGGGCCTCTCGGTAAGCCGCGTCGGCGGCAGCGCACAGATCAAAGCGATGCGTCAGGTGGCCGGAACGCTGAAACTCGACCTTGCCCAATATCGCGAGCTGGCGGCGTTTTCACAGTTTGGCAGCGATCTGGACAAGGTCACGCTGAAGCAGTTGAACCGTGGCAAGCGCCTCACGGAGCTTCTCAAGCAACCGCAATTCTCGCCGCTCCCGACCGAGAAACAGGTCATCATCATCTACGCCGGCAACAACGGCTACCTTGACGATCTTGAAGTGGAGCAGATTCGCGGCTTTGAGGATGGCCTGTACAAGTATCTCGACTCCGCGCAATCGGCGCTGCTGAGCGACATCCTCAATAAGAAGACACTCGACGACGATCTCAAGGCGCGCATTGATGAAGCCCTGAAAGAGTACAAGCAGAACTTCCTGGCCGGCCAGAACGCCGCGAAGCAGCCCGCAGGAGCGGCTAAGTAACCGTAACAAGAAGACTATGGCGAACGTTCTCGACCTAAAACGGCGAATCCGCAGCGTGAAAAACACGCGCCAGATCACCAAGGCCATGAAGATGGTCGCGGCGGCGAAGCTGCGCCGCGCACAAGAGCGGGCTCTGGCTGCGCGGCCTTACGTGCAGATGCTGATCAGCATGCTGCAATCGCTCAAGCGTCGCATCGAGTTGGTCGATCCAGAGACCGGCGAGATTCGCCATCCGCTGCTGGTCACCCGCGAGCAGAAAACCGTTCTGCTGGTCGTCGTTTCCGGCGATAAGGGATTTGCCGGCGCCTTCAACGCCAACATCATTAAGGTCGCTAACCACTTCATCACATTTGAGGGCGACCGCCAGATCGATATCGAACCCATCGGGCGCAAGGCGCGGGATTTCTTTCGCAAGCACTATCCGATCACCGAAGTCGAGAAGCACGATCGTCATCCCGATGGGGGCAGTGAAGCGCACGATGAGTCGCTGCGGGAGCGGCCGCGTGCGGGAAAGATCCAGGTAACTGGCGACCACCCCGGCATCCTCGAGAAGCTTGAATACAAGCGCGTCGAAGAGCTCTCCCGCGAAATCGTCCGCCGCTACGCCCATGAAGAAATTGACGCTGCTTTCGTTGTCTACAACGAATTCAAGTCGGTGATCGCGCAGCGGCTCGTGGTCGAGCGCATTCTCCCAATCGTGGAGATCGGACGCCAGGATATTGCGCAATCAGAGGAGCTATCGAAGGAGCAGCGGGAGCGCGCCGCCGAAGCCGCGAAGACTGCGGGCGTAACGATCACCGGGTTGGCGGACGAATCCGAAGACGACGCCCACCAGGCGGAAGAGGAAGCCAAGAAGTTCGGCACCTCCGAGGTCGACTATATATACGAGCAGCCTCCGGCAGAATTGTTTTCGGCATTGTTGCCGAGATACGTGACCACGCAGCTCTATCACGCCATGCTGGAGTCGGTCGCGGCGGAGCAAGCGGCGCGCATGACGGCGATGGATTCGGCATCGAACAACGCCAGCGACATGATCGATTCGCTGACGCTGAAGATGAATCGGGTTCGCCAGGCGGCGATCACCAAGGAGATTATCGAGATCGTGAGCGGCGCGGCGGCATTGTCGTAAGGCTCAAACCTTATCGGACTTTCGAAAGAGATTTATGGCAGAGAACATAGGAAAAGTGATTCAGATCGCGGGGCCGGCGGTGGACGTGCAGTTTGACGAAGCCACCATGCCGCCCATCTATCAGGCGCTGCGCGTCACCAGCGAAGGCTTCGATGTGCCCACGCCGGTCAACGTCATCCTCGAGGTACAGCAGCATCTTGGGGAAGGCCGTGTCCGCACCGTCGCCATGGAGGCGACCGAGGGCATGGTCCGCGGCATGAAGGCCATCGATACGGGGAACTACATCACCGTGCCGGTGGGCCGAGCCACGCTCGGCCGCGTGCTCAACGTGATCGGCGAGCCGGTCGACGAGCTTGGTCCCGTGACTTCCGACGAGCATCGGCCGATCCATCGCCTCGCGCCTGCCTTTGACGAGCAATCGACCAGCGAGGAGATGTTCGAGACCGGTGTGAAGGTCATCGACCTCATCCAGCCATTTTTGAAGGGCGGCAAGATTGGACTCTTCGGCGGCGCGGGTGTCGGCAAGACGGTTGTCATTCAGGAGCTGATCAACAACGTCGCCATGAAGCATGGCGGCTTTTCGGTCTTCGCCGGAGTCGGCGAGCGTACCCGTGAGGGTAATGACCTGTGGCGTGAGTTCCAGGAGTCGGGCGTTATCGATCTGAAGGACTTCCAGAAGTCGAAGGCCGCGCTGATCTACGGCCAGATGACCGAGCCTCCGGGTGCGCGTCTGCGCGTGGCGCTGACCGGTCTGACGGTCGCCGAGTATTTCCGCGACGAAGAGGGCGCAGACACGCTGCTCTTTATCGACAACATCTTCCGCTTCACCCAGGCGGGTTCCGAGGTCTCGACGCTGCTGGGACGTATGCCTTCCGCCGTCGGCTACCAGCCGAACCTGGCCACGGAAATGGGCGAGTTGCAGGAGCGCATTACCTCGACCAAGAAGGGTTCCGTCACTTCGGTTCAGGCAGTTTATGTGCCTGCCGACGACCTGACCGATCCGGCGCCGGCGACGACCTTTGCACACCTGGATGCGACCACGGTGCTTTCGCGTCCGTTGTCGGAACTGGGCATTTATCCGGCGGTCGATCCGTTGGCCTCGACGTCACGTATTCTCTCGCCTCGCATCGTTGGGCAGGAGCACTACGATGTTGCACAAGGCGTGAAGCGCATTCTGCAGCGCTACAAGGACCTGCAAGACATCATCGCGATCCTTGGTATCGATGAACTCTCCGACGACGACAAGCAGACCGTCAGTCGCGCTCGCAAGGTGCAGCGATTCCTCTCGCAGCCGTTCCACGTTGCTGAGGTCTTTACCGGCGCGCCGGGACGGTACGTCAAGGTGGAAGACACAGTGCGCAGCTTCAAGGAGATCATCGAAGGCAAGCACGATGCGATTCCGGAACAGGCGTTTTACATGAAGGGCGCGATTGAGGAAGTGCTCGAAGCCGCCGAGAAGATGAAGAACGCGTAGAGAAAGCTAGAGCAGAAATTTGTAACTATGGCTGATGGAAATCAAATTCAGGTAAGGCTGGTCACTCCGGACCGGATCCTCGTCGACCAATCGGCGGCGGCGGTTGAGCTGCCGGGGCTTTCGGGTTATATGGAAGTGCTGCCGGGGCATGCTCCGCTGCTGTCGGAGTTGGGATCGGGCGAGGTTCGCCTGCATGGCGGCGAGGCGGGCGAGCAGAGGTATCACGTCTCCTGGGGATTTGTGGAGGTTCTGCCGGAGCGGGTGACCATTCTTGCTGACGAGGCCGAAGTGCCAGAAAAGATCGACACCGAGGCGGCCAAGCAAGAGCTCGACAGGGGCTACAAGATGTGGAACGAGGCGGGAGACAGCGAAGAGAAGTATACGGAGGCGAATGAAGTGATCGCCGATGCGGAATCGAAGCTGACCAGCGCGGGTGGCAAGAGCTAGGTCTTTTTTAATTCGGGGGTTGACCCCCCTCCTCCTAATCTTGCTCTCAAACCAAACATTCTAAACAGCTTAGTTGGCGTCAGATCAGTAGAATCCTGAAAATAGACGGTAAATCTTAGAGAATAAAGGAGTTCCAACTGGGCTCCGGTCGGCTCACGTCCACCGTTTGCCCGTAATGAACTTTTCTTTATCTCTATTTCTATCTTATCAAGCTGACCCCATTCACTACGCCAACTTTTCTATAACTTTATCTCATTGATTCTAAATGGTTTAATGAATAATTTGACTACATAGGGCTTGACAAGAATTTGGAGGCCCGGTGGACCCAGCAGAGCGACGGAAGAAGCCGGGACTGTTCCGATTGTGCTTTCACAACCGTGGATGATAGCCTGAGTTCCCCTTCACCTTGAGGGGAAGAGAATGATTCGTCTGAATGTCCAAGGAGAATTGCCATGGGATTGCTGGAAGATGCGGAGAAGATCGCAGGAGCGGTGGTTGCAGTGGAAGGCATGAAAAAGCTCGACCCGGATGCGGGCTTCCTGACGGAAGCTG
>CAVUKL010000045.1:0-109562 GCA_963742015.1 uncultured Acidobacteriaceae bacterium
CGTCTTGGTATCCGCCTTGTCGGGTTTTTGTGAGACCTGCTGCGGGGTGGGCAGCTGCGAGCTGTCCCAACCCCCGCCCAGAGCCTCGATGAGCGCTACCGATGACGTCATTTGCGAAATCTGCAAGCCAACGACGGCTTGCTGACTCGTGAGCAAGGTGGTCTGCAGGGTGACCACATCGATATACGGGTCGATGCCGGTCTCGTAGCGGCCCATTTCGAGATCGAGGGCCTTTTGGGTGGAGGCGATGGACGCCTGCTGTTGCTGTATCTGGCGGGAGTAATTGTTGACGGCTACGAGATTGTCCTCCACCTGCTGAATCGCATTGAGCACTGTCTGACGGTAGGTGGCGACGTCTGCATTGTAAGTAGAGACGAACTGGCTAAGCCCGGGACCAAGCTCTGCGCTATAGAGCGTCTGCGAGGCGCCTACTCCTAACGACCAGGTGCGGCTGGGCCAGTCGAATAGATGCTTCCAGGACGAGCTATCTAGGCCGCCGGTCATCGAAAGCGTGACGGTGGGGAAAAAGGCGGCGTAGGCGACCCCAATGGCCGCGTTGGCAGAGGCCATATTGCGTTCAGCGGCCGCGATGTCCGGACGGCGCTGGAGCAGTTGCGATGGCAGGCCGACCGGGATCGGCGGAGGCACTGCCGTCATCGGACGCACAGGGATAGAGAAGCTGGAAGCAGGCTGGCCGATCAACATGGCAATGGCATGCTCATATTGGGCACGGAGCAGGTGCACGCTGGTCGCAGAGGCCTGCGCGGACTCGAGCGTTGACCGCGCCTCCACCACCGAGATCTGGTCCGCGACACCGGTTTCATAGAGCGACTGGGTCAGGTCGAAGGATTTGCGGTCGGCGATGACGGTGTCGTCGAGGACCTTCTGCAACTGGTCCTGGCCGCGAATTTCGAAATAGTATTGGGCAAGGCTGGTCTCTTCGGCGAGGCGTTCGTTTTCTATGTCGGCTGCGCTGACCTGGGCCGCATATTGCGCCTCGTGCACCTGGCTGCGGATGCGTCCAAAGAGATCCGGCTCCCAGGAGACGTCAACCGGAAGCGTGATCAGGCTGCTGGTGGTTCCGGCCTTAGCACTGCTGATGCCGCCCGTGTTACTTCCCAGGTTTACCGAGCCGCGGGAGCGGGACCAGCTGGGGCCAGCGGTCACGGTTGGATAGTATTGGGCCCGTGCCTCGCGGACGATCGCGCGCGCCACCATGTAGTTCTCGAAATACTCTTTGATCGTCTGGTTGTCGATGTTGAGCCGGTCTTCGAGGGCATTGAGATCGGGCTCGTTGTAGATTTCCCACCACTTGCCGCGCAACATGGCATCGCTGGGCTGAGCCGGCACCCACTCCGTGGCGGCTGCTGTGCCATCTGCGACGGGAATCGGGCTCGGTTTCGGAATTTCTTTGTAAGCCGGTGGTGGCGGCGCCGTAGCGATCGCCGGGGGCTGGTGATACTTGGGCCCGACGGTGCAGCCGGCCAGAGCCAGCGGGATCACCAGGCTGACAAGCGCGGCGAGTCGCCCTGGATGCGTGGCTTGCTTTGTCCGGTAATAAGTCGATTGATTCCCCATAGCAATTGTCCGTTCTAGCTGATAGCGCTCCCGGTGTTTTGCAGGTCCGGTGGCGGATGGAACTCACCGTGCGGCTTGCCCTGCACCCACAAGCGCACCCAATCGACCACCAGGTAAACCACCGGAGTGGTATAGAGAGTGAGCATCTGGCTGAAGATCAAACCACCAACAATCGTGATACCCAGCGGCCGTCGCAGCTCCGATCCCGTGCCGGTTCCAAAGGCCAGCGGCAGCGCGCCAAAGAGCGCGGCCATCGTCGTCATCAGGATAGGCCGGAAGCGCAACATGCAAGCCTCGAAGATTGCATCGGCGGGATTCTTGCCGTGCTCGCGTTCCGCCACCAATGCGAAATCGATCATCATGATCGCATTCTTCTTGACGATTCCTATGAGCAGAATGATGCCGATAATTGAGATCACATTCAAATCGATCTTGAAGAGCATCAGCGCCAGAACTGCGCCGACGCTTGCCGAAGGAATCGTGGAGAGAATGGTGATCGGGTGCACAAGACTCTCGTAGAGGATTCCCAGCACAATGTAGACGGCCAGTATTGCCGTCGTTATCAGGTACTTCTGAGTGCTCAGAGAGTCCTGGAAGGCCTGTAACGTGCCTGAAAAGAACCCGCGCACTGTGTTGGGTGTTCCCAGTCTTTGTTTTAACTCATCGATCTCTCGCGTGGCGTCGCTAAGCGAGAGCCCCGTCGCCAAGTTGAAAGAAACTGTTACGGAAGGAAACAGTCCGGTATGGTTGACCGTCAAGGGTGTGGTATTCGGCGCCGCGGTAGTGATCGCCCGGAAGGGAATGACCCCGTGCGAGGAGGTGTTCATATAGATATTATTCAGTGCCGAGGGGTCTTGCCAGTACGGGGGAGCGACCTCGAGCACGACGTAGTACTGGTTTAATTGGGTGTAAATAAGCGAGACCTGCGACTGACCGAAAGCTGAGTAGAGGGTTGTATCAAGCGCCTGCGAGGTTATGCCAAGTCTTCCCGCGGTGACTCGGTCATAGTTGATGAGCTCGGCAAGGCCACCGTTCTGCTGGTCCGTGTTCACATCCTGAAACCCGGGAAGCTTCTTCATCTGCTGCAGCAGGATCGGACCCCATTTGTTTAGGTCCGTGGTGGTGTCGGACTGGATAGTGTATTGGTAGAGCGCATTCCCACCGCGCCCACCGATGCGAATGTCCTGGGCCGCCTGCAGGAACGCCGACGCCACCGGCAGTCGGTTCATTTTGGGCCGAATCCGATCCAGGAAACCCGCCGCCGTCACGTCGCGCTCATTGAGCGGCTTAAGTGACATGAACATGAAGCCACCATTCGTCGCGCCCTGGCCGCCGGTGAAAGCGACGATGTGGTTCGTGGCAGGGTCGTGTGTGATGACGTTCACGAGTTGCCGGACGGAGTTGTTCATGACCGGGAAAGATGCATCCTGAGGGCCTTGCACACCGCCGAAGACGACCCCCGTGTCCTGCGTTGGAAAGAATCCTTTAGGAATTTTGACAATCAATACGAAATTCAGGATGACCGTAAAGAACAGCACGAGCAGTGTCGGCCCCGGGTTTTCGATCACCCAGCTTAGCGACCGGCGGTAGAGCGAAAGCATCCCATCGAAAGCGCGCTCGCTCGCACGATAGAGTCTGCCATGTTTCGCGTGTTTCTCGTCCTTGAGGATGTACGCGCACATCATCGGCGTGGTGGTGAGCGAGATCACCATGGAAACCAGAATCGCGGTCGAGAGGGTGATCGCAAACTCGCGGAAGAGCCGGCCGACGATTCCACCCATCGCCAGGATGGGAATGAACACCGCAATCAGCGACATGCTGATCGAGAAGACGGTGAAGCCAATCTCCTTCGCGCCCTGCAACGTCGCCGCCATAGGAGACATGCCGTCCTCGATATGACGGGAAATGTTCTCCATCACCACGATCGCGTCGTCGACAACGAAACCAGTGGAGATGGTGAGCGCCATGAGCGACAGGTTATCGAGGCTGAATCCCAGCAGATACATGACCGCGAAGGTGCCGATCAAGGAAACTGGGACCGCGACGCTGGGGATCAGCGTCGCGCGCCCGCTGCGCAGGAAGATAAAAACTACGAAGACAACCAGCAGCACCGAGATGCTGAGGGTCCGCTCCACGTCGCGGACTGAGGCCCGAATGGTCGTAGTGCGGTCGATCGCAACGGTGGTCTCGATGCCAGTCGGAATCGAGGCTTTGACGGAAGGAAGCTCGGCATAGATCCGGTCGACGGTCTCGATGATGTTCGCGCCGGGCTGGCGAAAGATGATAAGCAGAGTCGCCGGCTTGCCATCGAGATATCCGGCCGAGCGAACATTTGAAGTGGCGTCATCCACGTCAGCCACGTCGGCAAGCCTGACCGCCTTGCCATGGTTGTAGCCCACAATGAGCGGGCGATACTCCTCCGCATGTGAGATCTGGTCGTTGGCGATGATGTCCGCGGTGTGGATGCCATCTGAAATTTGGCCCTTGGGCTGGTCTGCATTTTGCAGGCTCAGCGTGGACTGAAGATTCTGCATCGTCAGCCCCTGGCTGAAGAGCTTGTTCGGATTCACCTCGACCCTCACCGAAGGCAACGCACCACCGCCGACCGTTACCTGGCCGACACCGTTGATTTGGGAAAGCTTTTGCTGCACGATCGTCGAGGCTACGTCATAAAGCTTCGACGGCTCGTAAATGCTCGAGGTCAAACCGATCACCATGATCGGAGAGTCCGCCGGGTTGACCTTGCGGTAGGTAGGATTGCCGGGCAGGTTGGCAGGCAAATAGGTACGCGCTGAATTGATGGCCGCTTCGACGTCGCGCGCCGCCCCATTGATGTCCCGGCTCAGGTCGAACTGTAGGGTGACCGCGGTATTGCCTAGCGAACTCGACGAGGTCATTTCGGTGACGCCGGCGATGTGGGCGAACTGCCGCTCCAGCGGAGTCGCGATAGAGGAAGCTACGATATCGGCACTCGCGCCGGGCAACGAAGCGCCGACCGAGATGGTAGGGAAATCCACCTGCGGCAGAGCCGAGACCGGAAGCACTCTGTAAGCAATCGCCCCGGCGAGCGCAATGGCGATCGTCAGCAGCGTCGTCGCGACCGGGCGATTGATGAATGGCCGCGAGATGCTCATTGCCCAACCTCCGGCCTGTAACCTGGGTCAATCTGCGGCCCGTTGCCGTTATTGGACTTTTTCGATCGGCCCGACAGTTTGCCGCCGAGCCTGTCGAAGAAGATGTAAATCACGGGGGTCGTATACAGGGTCAGCACCTGGCTGAGCAGGAGGCCGCCAACCATGGCGATGCCGAGCGGACGGCGCAGCTCCGAACCGATGCCGCTGCCGAACGCCAGGGGAATGCCACCCAGCAACGCCGCCATCGTCGTCATCATAATCGGTCGGAAGCGCAGCAGACAGGCTTCGTAAATTGCGTCGGTGGCGTTTTTGCCGTGTTCGCGCTCGGCCTCGAGCGCGAAGTCGACCATCATGATGCCGTTTTTCTTCACAATGCCGATCAACAGGATGATGCCGATGATCGCGACCACGCTCAGGTCCTGACCGAAGAGCATCAACGCGAGCAGCGCGCCCACGCCGGCCGAGGGCAGCGTGGAAAGAATCGTGATCGGATGAATGAAGCTTTCGTACAGCACGCCGAGCACGATGTAGACGGTCACCAGCGCGGCCAGCACCAGCAGTGCTTCATTCGAAAGCGAGTTTCGGAAAGACGCGGCGGTGCCCTGAAAGTCGGCTTGAATGCTGGCCGGCATATTCAGGTCCTTTTGCACCTTCTCCACGGCCGTGATGGCATTGCCGAGTGCGCCATTCTCCGAAAGATTGAAGGACACGGTCACGGAAGGAAATTGGCCCTGGTGAGTGATCGAGAGGGGCTCGGTCGTGTTCTCGAAATGAGTGAAAGTGCTGAGCGGCACCGCGTTGTTGTAAGTGGAAGCGGTGGTTGTGTTCGGCGTCGTACTGGTGTCTGTTGTACCGACGCCTGCGGTGATCGCGGTCGCGGGCGGCGTCAGGGTTCCCGCGGACGGCGTGTAAGGCAGCGGGACGGTGGTGGCGTTCGATCCCGCTGAAGACGACCCTGACGCGGCGAATGACGACGCGGCAGCGGCCCCGCTCTGCCCCGACGAGGCACTCGCCTGGATGTACATCTTATGGAGCTTGTCCGGGTCTCGCTGGAATTGCGGGCTCGCTTCCAGAATGACGTGGTATTGGTTCAGCTGCGTGTACATCGTGTTGATCTGGCGTTGGCCAAAGGCGTCGTACAGAGTGTTGTCGATGGTCGTCGGCGCGATCCCAAGACGCGACGCGGTGACCCGGTCGATGATCAGCGAGGTCGCCAGTCCACCCGTCTGCTGGTCGGTCGCAACATCGGTGATCTCTTTCAGACCCTTTAGCTTCTCGACAAAGCGGTTGGTCCAGAGGTTCAATTCGTTTGGATCAGGGTCTTCGAGCGAGAACTGGTACTGCGTGCGGCTCACCCGGTCGTCCACCGTAATGTTCTGCACTGGCTGCATGAACAAGGTGATTCCCTGCACTTGGGGCAGGTTCTTCTGCAAACGGCGGATCACGGCGGCGGCGCTGATGCGACGCTGATCGAGCGGCTTTAGGTTGATCGACATGCGGCCGCTATTCAGCGTGGTGTTGGTGCCGTCGGCCCCAATAAACGAAGACAGGCTCTCGACGGCCGGGTCCTGCAGGACCAGCCGCGCCACTTCCTGTTGCTTCTGCGCCATCGCCTGAAATGAAATTGTCTCCGGAGCCTGCGAGATTGCCTGGATTACACCCGTATCCTGGGTCGGGAAAAAGCCCTTGGGAATGATGATGTACAGGAATATGGTCAGCACGAGCGTGGCGACGGCGACGATCATCGTAAGCGTCTGGAAGCGCAGGACCACTTTGAGCGTCCGCCCATAAAAGGCGATCAGGCTCTCAAAGACTTTTTCCGAGGCGTGGTAGAAGCGTCCCTGTTGGTCCTCGGGCGTGTGCCGAAGAATGCGGGATGCCATCATTGGCGTCAGAGTGAGCGAGACAACCGCCGAAATTACGATGGTGACGGCAAGGGTGACCGCAAACTCGCGGAAGAGCCGTCCCACCACATCGCCCATAAAGAGCAGCGGGATAAGCACCGCAATCAGCGAGACGGTCAGCGAGACGATCGTGAAGCCGATCTGTTCCGCGCCCTTGAGCGCCGCCTCCATTGGCGAATCCCCGGCCTCAAGGTAGCGCGCGATGTTCTCAACCATCACGATCGCATCGTCGACCACGAAGCCGGTCGAGATGGTGAGCGCCATGAGCGAAAGATTGTCCAGCGAGAAGCCGAGCGCGTACATGACCGCAAAGGTGCCAACCAAGGAGAGCGGCACCGCCACGCTCGGAATAATGGTTGCGTATAGGTTACGCAGGAAGAGGAAGATCACCATGACCACCAGTGCAATGGTGAGCATGAGTTCGAACTCAACATCGTCGACCGACGCCTGAATGGCGGTGGTCAGGTCGGTGAGTTGGGTTACTTTGATGGTCGCCGGGAGCGCCGTCTCCAGCTGCGGCAGAATGGCCTTGATGCTCCGCACCACGGCAATGGTATTGGCGCCGGGTTGCCGCTGAATATTCAGGATGACCGCTGGAGTTAGAGTGGGCTCGTCTTGCGCCGAATCCGATGGCTGGCCCATCCAGGCCGCAAGATTGTTGTTTTCGATGCCATCCACTACCGAGGCAACGTCTTTCAGCATTACCGGGGCATTGTTGCGATACGCAACCACAATGTCCTTGTAGTCCGCGCTCGTGACCAGCTGGTCGTTGGCATTGATCTGGTAGTCCTGATGGGGCCCGTCGAAATTGCCCTTGGCGCTGTTCACGCTCGCCTGGACAAGAGCGGTCCGCAAATCCTCAAGGCCCAGGCCATAGGACGAGAGAGCGGTTGGGTTCGCCTGGATACGCACCGCCGGCTTCTGCCCACCGCTGATGCTGACCAGACCCACCCCACTTAGCTGCGATATCTTGGGTGCGAGCCGGGTGTCGACGTCGTCTTCCACCTGCGACAGCGGCATGCTGTCCGAGGTGATCGCCAGCGTCAATACCGGTGCGTCCGCCGGGTTGGTTTTGCTATAAACCGGCGGCGTTGGCAGGTTCGAGGGAAGGTAACTCTGCGAGGCGTTGATTGCCGACTGCACTTCTTCTTCGGCGACGTCGATATTCAGGGCCAGTGAAAACTGCAGCACAATCACCGAAGTGCCACCCGAGCTGGTCGACGTCATCTGACTCAGCCCCTGAAGCTGCCCAAACTGCCGCTCCAGCGGGGCGGTCACCGTAGTCGCCATCACGTTGGGGTTGGCCCCCGGATAAAACGTAAGCACCTGGATCGTCGGGTAGTCGACCTGCGGCAACGCGGAGACCGGCAACTGCGTGTAGGCGACGATGCCCACGAGCAGGATTGCGGCCATCAGCAGCGAGGTCGCTACCGGCCGCAGGATAAATGGGCGGGACGGACTCACGGAGTATTGCTCTCGGTCGTGTTCGTCGGTATCGGGGTCTTGGATATAACGGTCTTGGCGCCGTCCTGCAGCTTCTCAAAGCTGCTCGTTGCGACCATCGTATTGGGCTCGATGCCTTGCACCGCGGTCATTCCCTGATCGGAGACGCCGGGCTTGATGTTCTGCACTTTGGCCGTGCCGTTCTGAATCGCATAAACAAAGGAAATCTGGCCGTTGTGCTGAATGGCGTTGGTGGGGACCAGGATCACATTCTCGATCGTTTTCACCAACAACTTGGTATTAACAAACTGATTCGGAAAAAGCCCGCCGTCCCGGTTGTTGAAAGTCGCGCGCAGCTTGACGGTGCCCGTCGTCGTGTCGATCTGGTTGTCGATGGTGGAGAGTTTGCCCGAGGCGATCTTCTTCAGCTGGGCGCGGTCAAGCGCATCGACCGGCAGGGACTTCTGCTTACGCATCTCTGCCTGCACCTGATCGAGATTGTCCTCCGGCAGGGTGAAGATCACCGTGATGGGGTCCATCTGAGTGATCACCACCAGCACCGTCGTGCCGTTCGCAGTGACCAGATTGCCTGGATCGACGAGGCGAAGGCCGACCCGGCCATTGATCGGGGCGGCGATGTGGCAGTAGCTCAGTTGCACCTGATCGTATTGCAGTGTTCCCTGGTCGTTTTTGACCGTGCCCTCATCCTGCAGCACGATCTTTTCCTGGTCATCGAGGGTCTGTTTTGGAATTGCGTTACGCGCCCACGCGGCCCGATAGCGGTCAAGGTCCATTCGCGCCTGGGCGAGCACGTTCGTGTCTTTTTCGAGCGTACCTTCAGCCTGCAACACCTGCGCCTGGTAGGGGCGCGGATCGATGTCGATCAGCGAATCGCCCTTGCGGACCATCTGCCCTTCCCGATAGTGGACAGCTATCACCGGGCCGCTAGCCTGGGCCAGGATTGAGTCGGTATATACGGGAGTGACAGTACCGATGGCGTCGAGGTAGACGCCTATGTTTCCGCGCGTCGCAGTGGCTGCTGTGATCGTGACTTGGCCGAATCCACCGCGGCGGAATCCAGCGGCCGCGCCGGCTTTGCTCTGGTCCTCTTGATGATGGAGCACCAGAAAGAACGCGACTGCGAAGAGCGCCAGCACGGCGAGCCAGGCAAGCCAGGTGCGTCGCTTGCGTGGCGGGGGCGAGAAATGTTGTTCCGGAGAGGAAGATCGAGGCGCCGGGGGACCAGGACTTTCACGGTTCAGGTTTTCTTCAGGCATTGTCTGCAGTCACTCATCTCACGTTAGTAACTTTTTTGCTGAGAGTTTATAGACGAAGCTCAGGGACTTCAGGACTCCACTCTAACTGAAGCGCGTGACTCGCCCCATTGTCCTGAGCCTTGATCTGCGCCCCAAAATCCTAATCGCTCTCACTCGAGCAGCGCTCGGACCGATCCGATGAAAAACTCGGCCTGCTTGCACACTTGGCAGGCTTGCAGACCCGGAATTTGCTGTTGTCGAAGGGCGAAAGTCGCGCGACTTCGAGCGCTTCGAACCTGAGCAGGGCACCCGCAGACTCCTAGGTTAAATTGAGTTGAATCGCTTTAGAAGCGCCGTCCAGGCTTGCGATCGTAAAGCTGCGCACCTGTCCGGCCTTGATCGGCTCGGGGGTCGGCTTTGTTGCGGGTGCAACCCCTTTCCAGCGGGCCTGCAGCATCGACCCCAGCGCGGAAAGATCGACCTTCGCACCTGCAGACTCCGGCTGCGGCAATTGTGCATCGCCAGATACCGCGCACCGGCCAACGATGCCTTCGCCCAGCTCTACTCGTGCCTCGCGTCCAGCGATCTCGATCACGCGCCCGGTGACAACATCGCCGGGCTTGTGCTCGGAGAAATACTCATCCACGCTCACCGGGACAAGCTGCTTCAAACTTAGCTTGAGCTGGCGTCGTTCCTTGTCGATCTCCAACACCTGCGCTTTGACTGCTTGGCCTATCTTCAAAACATCTGACGGGTGTTGAATGCGCTTCTCGGCGGTGATCTCGCTGATGTGGACCATGCCCTCCACGTCGTCGGCGATTTGCACGAAGGCGCCAAACTTGGTGAAGCTGGTCACCGAACCTTCGACCACCGCCCCTGCGGCAAACTTTTGCGTCGCTTCCGTAAAGGGATCGGTGAGTAATTGCTTGAAACCCAGAGAAATGCGGCGCTCATCGAGTTTTACTCCCAGGATGACCGTCTCCACAGTCTCACCTGGCTCGAAGATGTCCTGCGGCTTCCGCGCCTTCTTCGCCCACGACATCTCCGAGAGATGGATAAGTCCTTCAACCCCCGGCTCCAATTCAACAAAGGCGCCGAAGTCGGCGAGACGAGTCACTGTCCCACTTACCCGGTCACCAATCTTGTATCTCTCTTGGACCGAATCCCATGGCTGGGGTTGCAGTTGCTTGAGCCCGAGAGAAATGCGCCGCTTCTCAGCATCAATCTTGAGGACTTTCACCTCAATCTGTTGTCCGGTCGAAAGTACGTCCGCAGGGTTGGAGACCCGGCTCCACGCGATATCGCTCACATGCAGCAGGCCATCGACGCCACCAAGATCGATAAAAGCGCCATAGTCGGCAAGGCTCCGCACCGTGCCCTGCAACACCTCGCCCTCCTGAACCTCGGCGTACCGGCGTTCCCGGCCCGCGCGTTCTTCCTCTTCGGCGAGCACGCGCCGGTCGACGACCACATCTTCTTCCGTTGTCTCGAGTTTGATGATGCGTACGCGAATCTGCTGCCCAACCAGCTTCGCCATTTCAGCGGCGTCGCGAGTGCCGCTGCGTGAGGCCGGCATGAATGCGCGGACCCCAACGTCCACGGTCAGGCCGCCTTTGACCACGCCCGTCACCGTGCCCAAGACTGCTCCCTTATCGGCGAAGGCCTGCTCGAGGACGCTCCAGTCTTTTGGCTGAGTCACCTTTAGCAAAGAGAGTTCGTAATATCCCTCTGCGTCCCGACCTTTGATCGAGACCTGGTATTTGTCCCCAACTTTCACTTCTTTTCCGGCAAGCGCGGACAGCGGCAGAATGCCCTCGGTCTTGTACCCGATATCGAAGAACGCAGACTCACTTGAAAGAGCGATCACCATTGCCTCGATCTGCCGGTTGCCGTCTTCCGAATTCTGAGAATGTGCCTTCTCGAACTGCGAGAACAGCTCACTGAAAGACTCCGTCTCTTCGGCAGAACCGCTTTCGGGAGCGGCGACCTTTGCCGAGGGACCATCCTCGCTTCGTGGTTCAAGGGTATCGACGGTGATCGATTCTGGGGCGCCTGGTTCGGCAGCGGGAACTTCTGTTGCTTCAAGTTCAGACATATTCGGTCTTTTGATTGTGGCATAGGCGCCGCGGTCGCTAAAAACGCGGCAGATTCTTGTCTCGGCCTTGTGTTGCGACAAGCGAGAAAGAACGCATCGGGTAGTATGGAGCGGAAGCAGAGAGGAACAGGCGAAATTGGCATACTTTCTCGGAGTTGACGCCGGGGGCACGAAGACTGAATTCTTGCTAGGCGATGAACGCCGCGAGCTCGGACGCATTCAGAGCGGAAGCATCAAACGTCTCAGGCGGGACGAAGAAGTAACCGAGCAGAATCTAAGCCGCGCACTGACCGAGCTCGCCGCTCAAACCGGCATCTCATTGCTCGATGTATCACGGTGTTGTGTCGGGGCATCCGGATCAACCGCGCCATTAGTGGCGGAGTGGATCACCAACGCATTCCGCCCCCAGGTTGGCGGAGAATTTCTGCTGGTAGAGGACGTCGATATTGCGCTCGATGCTGCCTTCCAGGGAGAACGCGGCGTACTCATCCTCGCTGGAACCGGCTCTAATGTTGCTGGACGCGACATCGACGGCCAAATTGTGACTGCGGGCGGATGGGGTCCTGCCTTGTCCGATGAGGGCTCGGGCTATTTCCTGGGGCTCGAGGCGCTGAGGAGGGGCTTTCGCGCCATCGATGAACGGCGAACGACGGTCGTGTTGGAGACAATCCAAAGCTATTGGAATCTGTCCTCGCTCGGCGAATTGGTGGAGTATGCCAACGCCAACCCGTCGCCCGATTTCTCCGCGCTCGCTCCTCTGGTGATTGCCGCTGCGATGCAGGGTGATGAAGTTGCTGCGGAAGTGGTCCGCGCAGGCGGCGAGGAGCTGGCCTCTCTGGCCGCAATCGTGATCGAACGAATCCGGGAAACCGAGGAAGGTGCCGGAAAGGGCTTTTCGATGCTCCCGGTCGCTTTGGCTGGAAGCATTCTCGAGAAGGTGCCCAGAGCACGCCACGCGCTGGAAGAGGCTCTCGTCCAACGTTATCCCGACATCGAGATAATGACTGCCTCCGTCGATCCCGCCCAGGGAGCGTTATGGCGTGCTCGTCAAGGACGGTAAGTAGTTCAAACTCCTGGCCTGAATCACACAAACCGGGACCCACTACCAGTCCGATTAGGAGTCAGTCTCATTGCCCGGCTGCTACCGCTTGCGCAGGTTCTCCATAGTCATGCTAACTAATTCATTAGTTGACACGTCAAATCACTGTCGTTAGGGTTTTTATATAACCGACGAAGGTTCCGAATGCCGCCAAAGAAGTCTCCTACTCTCACCGAAGCCGAACTCCGGCTCATGAAGATGTTGTGGTTGCGAGGTGAGTCCGCCGTAGGCGATCTCGTCGCCGCCATGCCCGAGAGCGACGCCCTGGCCTACAACTCTGTGCTCACGACAATTCGCATCCTCGAAAAGAAGGGCTACGTCAGCCACCGGCAAGAGGGCCGCGCGTTTATTTACGCAGCGTCCGTCGCTGAGGGAGATGCCGGCAGGGTCGAAGTCCGCCATGTCTTGCAAAGGTTTTTTGGGAATTCGCGGGAAAAGCTGCTGCTATCGCTGCTGGGGGATGAAGAGATCACCCCGGCTGAGCTGCAGCGTCTAAAAGACGCCATTCGGGACAATGCCATGGCCGCGGGCGAAGCTGGCGAAAGGCAGGAGGGGGTGGCAGAATGACGGAATCGCTCCAGATGATCGCTCAAATCGCATCGACCGCCCTCATCTCCAGCGTCTGGCAAGGGACCATACTCGCCTCGATAATTTGGCTATGCCTCAAGCTGGCGCCTCGCACAAGCGCCAATGTGCGCTTTAACATCTGGTCGGCTGTCTTCACGGCGACGGCGGTGTTGCCATTGCTCTCGATGGTTGCCGGTCAAGCCAGCCTCGCTTCTGCGCCGGCTTTGACGCATTCGAGCGGCCCGATCATTTTCCTGGATTCTCGCTGGGCGCTGGGCATCGCCGCCTCTTGGGCTCTCCTCACGACCGGACGGCTCCTGGTTCTTGCAAGGAATGCCTTCAAGGTCCGCGGGCTCTGGAAATCATCCAGGCCGGTCGAGCTGACTGCCACTCTGCAATCGATACTTACTCAGCCAGGGCTCCGGAATGCGACTCTCTGCACTTCTCAGGAAATCGATCAACCCTGCGTGATCGGCTTCTTCTCGCCGCGAATCCTGATTCCAGTTTGGCTTCTCGATAGTGCATCGCCTTCCGAGCTCGAGCAGATCGTCCTCCACGAGTCCGCACATCTTCGCCGCTTCGACGACTGGACAAACCTGGCCCAAAAATTGGCGTTTGCCTGCTTCCCCCTGAACCCAGTCCTGCTGTGGATCGAGCGCCGTCTGTGCGCAGAACGCGAGATCGCTTGTGACGAGAGCGTAGTCCGCGCCACGAATTCGCCGCGCGATTACGCCACATGCCTGACCAATCTTGCCGAGCAAAGGCTTGCGCGCCGGACTCTGGGACTCTCAGGCGCGCTTTCCCTCGGCGCCTGGGAGCGTCGCTCGCAGCTGGCCAGTCGCGTCGAGAGCATCCTGCTCGGGAAGAAAAAACTTGGGCCGCTGCAGGCTCGCATATTGGCCTTCTCGCTCATGCTCGCGACGGTTGGGGGCGCCGTCAAGCTCGGTTCCGCCGCACAGCTTGTCTCGTTCGTCTCCGGGCAGCCAGGTTCGGCTCGCGCGCAAGCAGAACGCAACATCGTCGCTGGGCCGCATTATCAAAATGTCGTCTTCCATCCAGCGGCCGGTTCTGCACCACAGCTTGGCGACGGTCAGATCACGGCCGGACCGGTAAAGCGCTCTGTCTCTAAGCCTGCGATTAAAACTTCGCCCCATCGCGCCCACTCCCCTGGCGATGGTATGCAATCGATCCTCATCGTGACCCGCTGGCAGAGCGCTTCCGGCCAGCAAATGACAGTGATCGATCAGGTTGTCCGCATTTCCGCCCTTTCAGTCGCTCAGTCGCAAGGCGGCTGGTTCGTCGTCCAACTGTAATCACGTTTACGAGTTCAATCACGAGGTGCTTTATGCAAGCAACAACTAATCAATTAAGAGACAGGGCGAAGCGGTTTGTACTTCCCGCCGGAATCGCTGCCGCTCTGCTCTGTGCCCTAACTCTTGCCTGGAACCATCATGGCGTCCACGCCGCTGGTAATTATGCGGCGCCATTGGACAGCAGCCAGGTATCGGCGCTCACATCGCTCGACACTGCCATGGAGGCCGTTGCCTCCCACGTCACCCCGGCGGTGGTCAACGTCGCGGTCGAATCCCGCGCTACCACTACCGACGCAGACGGCGAGCAGCAACAGTGCAACAGCTTCCGCCGGAGTTCCGGCGCTTCTTCGGCGGCCAGCTCCCGCAGGGGCAGCAGGGTCCGCAGATCGAACACGGAATCGGCAGCGGCGTGATCATCTCGCCCGACGGCTACATCGTCACTAACAACCACGTGGTCAACGGAGCCACCCAGATCCGGGTCACGCTGCGCGACCGCCGGGTGTTATCGGCCAAGCTGATCGGCGCCGACAAGCTGACCGATCTGGCCGTCATCAAGGTCAATGCCACCGACCTGCCCAGCCTCGGGTGGGGCAATTCGAGCGATTTGAAGCCCGGCCAGACGGTGCTCGCCTTTGGCAGCCCCTTTGGCTACTTCCAGTTTTCGGTCACGCGTGGCATTATCAGCGCTCTGGACCGAGCCAATCCCGATCGCAGCGATCCGCGCAAGCCAGGCGGCTTCATTCAGACAGACGCGGCCATCAACCCAGGCAACTCCGGAGGCCCACTCGTCGATGCCGAGGGCCAGGTAATCGGCATTAACACCTGGATCGCCTCGGATAGCGGCTCGTTTGCCGGAGCCGGCTTTGCGATTCCATCTCAGATCGCCCAGGCAACCGTCAACGAGATCATCAAGACCGGTTCGGCCCATCACGGATATCTGGGTATCGGGATTGAAGACGTCACTCCCGACAACTCCAAGTTCTTTGACCTGCAGGATGCGTCAGGCGCAATCGTGACCCAGGTCACGCCCGACTCCCCAGGAGGGCGTGCTGGTCTGAAGTCCGGCGACGTCATTCGTAAGATCGATGGCCAGTCGATTCCGACCTCCAGCGCTCTGCAGTTGGCTGTGAACGAGCGCACCCCCGGCACGACCATCTCCATGGAGATCTTGCGTGATGGAAAGCCCGAGACCCTCAGCATCAAGCTCGGCGAGTTCCACGCTGGTAGCGAAGTAGCGGACAACTCCTCGGCGCCAGGTGAGCAGAAAGGCAAGCTTGGCCTCGCGGTGAACGACCTCACGCCCGACTTGAGACAGCAATTATCGGTGCCGTCGAACGTGCAGGGCGTGGCCGTCGAACAAGTACGGCCGGCAAGCCCCGCAGAGGACGCCGGACTGCAACCGGGTGACGTCATTGTCCAGGTCAATCGCCAGCCGGTGCAATCGGCACAGAGCTTTGTCGACAAGGTACACGCCGCGCCCGCCGGCAAAGACCTGCTGCTGCTCGTCTGGTCCAATGGCAACGCCACCTACCGGGTAGTCCATCCGGAAGACGGCAACCAGAGCGGCATGTAGCTCGTTAGAAGAAAATGGCCGGTGCGCGCTCGGAAGATTCCACGAGCCCACCGGCCATTTCTCTTACCGCATTAAACCCGCTACATTACGTAAGCTACCGACTCCAGCGCTGCCTGCATGGCGTCCATTTCCTGAGGCGAATTCGTCGAGCGGTTGAAAGCATCCGTGACGCTGACCGCCTGACGAATGGTCGCGGGGTTAGCTCCGTACCCTCGGCCCGCAAGAAATGCCGAGACAACATCCGCCGCCTGCCACGCGTCGTCCCGATACACTTGCAGTTCGTTCCGCAGGTTGGCGAGTTCGCTCATTGAGAATTTCTCCACCTTCGATCTCTCCGACATCTGCGATCTCCTCAATTCCGGCAAGTGTAGTCTGTCTGCGCCCGGTTCCGCGGACACAACGGCAACGCTGCAGGCGCTACATCGGGCACAGTGAAATTCATCGGTCGCTCCAGGCAATCCGCCATACTTGAGGGCCAACCCTTCGTAACACCGGTCAGCCTAATGGAAACTCTAGCCATGCCGTAGCGAAATGCGGCGGAAGCATATTCCCACTTACACTGGAGAGAGTGACGAATAGGGAGAGAAATGACTCGGACAAGGCACAAATCACCAGCCGGCAAAACGGCCTCTCCTGGAGGGCGATGCTGTTAATTCTGGCACTGGCGATCCTGGCGGCGGCCGCTGTCGCCTACTTGCTCGTCAATCCGTTCTTCCACCAGCCACCTCGATAGCTACCCTACCGCAGACGCGCAGCCAAACAAGTGCACTCACTGCGGATCCATCACTGCTCGTTCGATGAGCAAAATGGGAATTCCGTCTGTAATCGGATACGTCCGCGCGCAGCCCGTGCACCGAAGCGAGACAGCGTCGATGGCAGTCAATCGTGCGTGACATGCCGGGCATACGATTTGCTCGAGCAATTCCGGTGCAATTGCGGCTGGATTCACCATAGCGACAGTCTACCTGCCTCGCGCTTGTGCATCCATTACCATAGAAGCTGCTCATGACAGGAGCCTCACCCTGGTGATTTGCAGATGACGACCGCACGGATTCTTGACGGAGCGGAAATTGCGAAAGTGATCAAGGCGGAGGTGGCCGCAGACGTGGCCGTGCTCGCCGCACAGGGGATTCGTCCCGGCCTTGCCGCCGTACTCGTCGGAAATGTCCCGGCGTCGCAAATCTATGTTCGCAGCAAAGTAAAGACCTGCGCCGAGCTCGGTCTCTTCAGCGAACTCATCACCCCGCCGGAAACCGTGACTACGGAAGAGATGTTGGCCCTGGTCGCCACTCTCAACGCCCGCGAAGATATCGATGGCATCCTCATTCAATTGCCGCTGCCGCCGCAAGTGAACGCCAAGCAACTGCTCGAAGCGGTAAGCCCGGCGAAGGACGTGGACGGCTTTCACCCGGTCAACGTCGGCAAAGTACAGTCTGGCCAGCCGGCGCTCGCGCCCTGTACTCCCGCGGGAATGATCCAGATACTCAAGCGCAGCGGGCTACCCCTGGCGGGCCAAAACGCCGTCATCGTCGGTCGCAGCGACATCGTCGGCAAGCCGGTTGCCATGCTCCTGTTGCAAGAAAATGCGACTGTGACAATTTGTCACAGTAAAACGCACAATCTCGCGGCGCACTGTCGTGGAGGGGATATTCTCGTGGCCGCCATCGGCCGGCCCGGTTTCGTAACACCCGATATGGTCAAGCCGGGCGCGACGATTCTCGACGTCGGCATCAACCGCATCAACGACCGCGAGGAGTTCGACAAGTTTTTTCTGGGCGACATCCGCCGCGAAGAACTCTTCCTGCTCAAAGGCTCGACGATTGTCGGCGACGTGCACCCGGCGGCGTATGCAGTGAGCGGCGCTTATACTCCGGTTCCCGGCGGCGTCGGTCCGCTGACCATCGCTATGCTGATGTCGAACACTGTCCGCGCCGCGCGGCTCCGCCGCGGCCTGCCGGTCTGATGCTTCGCGTCGGCCTCACCGGCGGCCTCGGCAGTGGTAAATCGACGATTGGCAAGATGTTTGCCGAGTTGGGCGCAGCAGTTATCGACGCCGATGAGGTTGGCAGGAGCCTAATGCAGCCCGGCCAAGCCGTCTACGACCGCATCGTTGAACACTTCGGAAAACAGGTCGTCCGCGCTGATGGCAGCCTCGATCGCCGGGCCCTCGCCCAGCTTGCCTTCGGTGGCGCTGGCTGCGAACTGAACCGAGATGAGCTCAACCGCATCGTGCATCCCGCCACGATTGCCGCGCAGGAGGAATGGATGCGCAGCGTCTTCGCCGCCGACCCCGAGGCGGTTGCCATCGTCGAGTCTGCCCTGGTCTTCGAAGCCTCTGGCGAGTTAGCAGCCAAGGCTGACGCCAAGGCATCTGTACCCGGATGGCGCAAGCGCTTTGACCGCATCATCCTTGTCACCGCACCCGACGATCTCAAAATCCGGCGTTTTGTCGAGCGATCAGGAGAGCGTTCCGGGGGAGACCCGAACGCATTGCCGACGACGCCCGCAAGCGTCTTGCCGCGCAGATTCCAGACGAGAAGAAGATCCCCCTCTGTGACTGGGTGATCGACAACTCCGGCGACGTGGACTCCACCCGCGCCGCCGTCGCCGGCATCTACTCGCAACTGAAAGCCGCGGCGAGCGCCCCGCGCTGAAACCAGCCGCCCAGACCTTATAAAATATCTGCTGGAAGTGAAGTTATGAAATTTCGCCATCTTGTCCTGATCGTCTTGCTCGTGGGCGGCTTCTGGTATTTCACCAGCCACCGCACCCCGCATCTGCCCATTGCCGGAGAAGCTCCGGCCGTCGATCGCTCGCCGCTCGAGCTCACCGAGGCCCACGCCCAGCCCGCGTACGACGCTGAAGAGCTCGCCAATATCGCCGTTTACAAGAAGGCGCTGGCCTCGGTCGTCAACGTGACTTCCTCCGCCGTGGCGTACGACTTCTTCTATGGCGCAGTGCCCCAGCAAGGTCAGGGGACAGGCTTCGTTCTCGACAAATCCGGGCGAATTCTCACCAACAACCACGTCATTCTGCCGAATTCACGCCAAATTGAGGTCACGCTATCCGATAAGCGCAAGGTAAAGGCCAAATTGATCGGGAGCGATCCAAGTCACGACCTTGCTTTACTGCAGATCCCGGCATCGGACCTGGTTCCCGCCACGCTTTCTGACTCAAGCGGCCTGGTCGTAGGCCAGAAGGTCTATGCCATCGGCAACCCCTTCGGCCTGAACGGCACCATGACCACCGGCATCATCAGCTCGATTCGCTCCGTCCGCGGACCGCAGGGTGCGCCGATCGAAAATGCCATCCAGACCGACGCCGCGATCAACCCCGGCAACTCCGGCGGGCCACTCCTCAATTCGCGAGGCGAAGTCATCGGCATCACATCGATGATCGCCAGCAATGGCGCCGACCAGAACTCCGGCATCGGCTTCGCCATCCCGATTAATACCGCCAAAGCGGTTCTTAGAGGACTTCGCCAAGTACGGTCACGTCCGCCGCCCGTCGCTGGGAATCGTCCCGCTCGCCATCGGCCCTGACCTGGCCGGGCAAATGGGACTCGCAGCAGACTCCGGCGTGCTCATCTTGAAAACTGTTCCAGGCGGAGCTGCAGACAAGGCCGGCCTGCGCGGCGGACGCGAGCGCGCCTACCTCGGCAATACGGAGATCTACCTCGGTGGTGACCTGATCATCGGCCTGGACGATCATCCGGTCAGCAGCCCCCAGGACCTGGCCGAAATCATGAATCGGCATGAAGTCGGCGATTCGGTCGTTGTGACCTTCCTGCGTGGCCAGCGGACGTTGACGGCAAAGGTGGTCCTTGGCGACGCCGCTAGCTATCAGGAGTGATCTTTACTTCGCAGAAATCACGATTGCTAGATTTCTGTTACTTGCCGCTTGTCGCAGGTGCCGGTTGCTTAGCCGGTCGATCGCTCTTGGTGCGGCGCTTTTTGACCGGGGGCGCCGAGGTCGGCGGTTTTTCGCGCTGACCATTGGCTCGAACGCTTCCCGGCGCCTCAGCCCCTGCAGTCGCTTGCTCCGGATCGATGACCACCCGCACCCAGTAATCTCCGCGAGCATCGGTCTCGATCCCGTGCACTTCGCGCTCAAATCCCGGGAAACGCTTGCCAAACTCCTGAAGCGCGAGAATCAGCCTAATTGTCGGACTATCAGGACCGCCCAGGCGTTCTCCCGGCATGCGCACTGGAATCCCCGGTGGATACGGAACCAGCATTACCCCAGTCACTCGCCGGACCGCCTCGGAGAACTTGATCTTCTCCGTTCCATTTCGTAACAGTCTCTGATACGTATCTGCAGGTGTCAGCACGGGGTCGGGATCCACATCGCAGGCCTCATGCAGCAGCGTCGTCAAATTCAGGTCGATCATGGCCGAATGCATCTCGTCGCTGAGGTCTTTCAACGTGAGCGGGCCATAGCGCTTGGGATGCTTCGCCACCAGCTCAGGGAGCGCCTCCTCAAGCGGCGCTTCGGTGTCATAGAGGCGCTTGAACTCAAAGAGGTTCTCGAGCAGGCTACCCCACTTGCCCTTGCTGGTGCCGATCGAGAAGAGCACCAGCACGGTGTAGTCTCCGGTGCGCGCGATCTCGACGCGACGCGCATCGAGAAATTCCGTCAAGATCGCTGCGGGAATTCCCGAGGTATCCAATTGTCCGCGAGAATTGATTCCCGGCGTCAGGATCGTGACTTTCGTCGGATCGAGCATGCAATATCCATCGCGGATATCGTCGTCCTGAAAGCCGTGCCACTCCTCGCCGGGCTTCAGGGTCCAGCAGGTCGACGATGCGGAGAGCAGCGAGTCCGGCGCCTCCTCAAAGACATAGACTTCACTGTCCTCGGGATCGATCACTTGCTCGGGCTGATAAATCTTGAAGAACCAGCCGTCCTCCGCCTGGCGCAGGCGGTGTGCAATAGACGACATCGCCTTGCGAAAGTTGATCGCGTCTTCGATCGTGTCGCTCATCAGCGTTGGACCGGCAGGCTCGTCCATCATCGCAGCGGCGACGTCGAGCGAGGCAATCATCGGGTAGAACGGCGACGTCGTTCCATGCATCATGAACGACTCATTGAACTGGTCGTACTCGAGCGGCGCTCGCTCGCTCAGCTTGATGTGGATCATCGAAGCCATTGAGAATGCTGCCAGCATCTTGTGCGTCGACTGCACGGCGAAGAGCGTCGGACGGTCGGGCATCGAGTCCGGCACGTCCATCGCGAAGCGCCCCCGATAGATAGGATGAAACTTCGCGTAGGCATACCATGCCTCGTCAAAGTGAATCCGCGGAACGCTCTTGGCTAACTCGATAACTACCCGCTCAACGTCATAGCAAAGTCCGTCATATGTGGAGTTAGTCACCGCCGCATAAGTCGGTTGTTGCGAGATAGCTCCCGCGGAGAAAGGACTCTTCTCGATGAGTCCGCGAATATATTCGGGGGCAAATCGTTGCGGAGGCACCAGGCCTATCATGCCGAACCCATTACGGGTCGGCTTGAAATAGACAGGACGAGCGCCAGTGATAGTCAGCGCATAGCAGATCGATTTGTGGCAGTTTGCATCGGCCAGCACGATATCGTCTTTGCCGATCACCCCGTGCCCGACAATCTGGTTCGACGTCGATGATCCCCCCAGCACATAGAAAGTCCAGTCCGCGCCGAAGATGCGCGCGGCATTGCGCTCCGACTCGCCAGGGGGCCCGATATGGTCGAGCCACGAACCCAGCGGCGCGGTCGAAATACCAAGATCCGAGCGCATCAGGTTCTCACCAAAGAAGCGGTGAAATTCCATGCCGACCGGGTGCTTCAGAAACGCCACGCCGCCCATGTGGCCAGGCGCGTCCCAGGAATAGGCGCCCTGGTCGTTGTATTTCTTTAGCTCGCGGAAGTAGGGGGGCAACAGCCGCTCATGATAGCGCTCGACTGCGAAATCGACCCGGTTGGCGATAAACGCCGGAGTGTCGCCGAAGAGGTGGATATATTCATGGACTTCCTTGACCACCTCGAGTGGCAATTCATCGACCAGCGTGCGGTCGGCGATCAGGAAAATCGGGATCTTCTTGTTGCGGCGGCGCACAGCGCGAATAATCTTGAGCGCGGCGCGTTCATCAAACTGATGGTCTTCCGGCAGGTCCCAGTCGAGCAGGATCGCCGAGTGCGAGGGATCGCTCTTCACCAGCGAAAGGCCGTCGTCCGGAGTCGAGGTGCGCACCACCTCATAGCCTTCCTGGCTGATTGCCTCGACCAGCCGCTCCATCGCGCGGTCGGAAACAGAATCGGTATTGCCCGCGTCGCTGGCAATCAGTAGAACCCAACGCCCTTCGCTTATGTCCATCGATACATCAGTCTCTTTCATTCATATTACAGTCGGATTGCAGCAGCGCTCTTTGCGCCAAGAGACTGATTCCGAGCGATGAGGCGATTCGGGAACGCGACCGGTCCTCGCCAACTTTAACGATCTAGACTAGGGAGATGCCAGAATCGGCAATCGCTAACCGGAGCAATACGAAGCCGGCCGACAATTCAGACGGTTTCGGCTTCTCCGCCAAAGGAGTCTGGCCGATCTTCTGGGCGGCGCTGTTGGTCCGCGTGCTCTATATGACCCTGGCGCACACCTATCGCATTCGGCCCTATGAGGACCATTTCGACTTCGGCTGGGAGATGGCACGCATCGCCCGCGCACTGGTCACCGGCTACGGTTACGCCGACCCATTCATTACCGGACACACCGGCCCGACCGCCTGGCTACCTCCAGCGTATACGCTGATCATCGCCGCCGCCTTTAAGCTCTTCGGCGTCTACACGCCGCTCTCAGCGTGGGTGCTGCTGACCGTGAACAGCATCTTCTCGGCGGCCACCGTACCGGCCATCTACGAGATCGCCACCCGCTGTTTCAATCGACGCGTCGCAATCTGGTCGGCGTGGATCTGGGCACTCTATCCGGCAGCGATGCAATATGCCGTTCGCTGGGTTTGGGAGATGTCGCTCACCACCATGCTCTTCGCCTGGGTGCTGGTGATCGCGTTGCGCGTGCGCGGCATCGGCGAGCCGGCAGGCGGAAATCCACAGACGACTCGCCGCTGGGTGCTCTTCGGCCTGCTGTGGGGACTGATCGCGCTCTCCAATCCTTCGCTGCTCCTTTTCCTGCCGGTCTGCGGCCTGTGGATGCTCTTCGGAGCAAAGAAAAAATCCACAGCTTTTGCTGAGGCTGTGTTGGCGGGCATCGTCTTTCTCGCCTGTCTTGCTCCATGGGCGTGGCGCAACTGGATTGTCTTCCACGCCTTCATTCCGATTCGAGGAAACTTCGGTGCCGAGCTTTATCTCGGCAACGCGCCCGAGTCGATCGCGATGCCGTGGGGCACCTCGGTGACCTCTGAAAACGATCTCGATCAATACGCCAAACTAGGAGAAGTCCAGTACGTGAAGCAACGAGAAGAGATGGCTAAGGCCTACATCGCCGCCCATCCAAAGCGCTTCGTCGAGCTATCGCTCAAACGCTTCTACTTTTTCTGGGCCGGCGTCCCGCATCCGCTCGACCGTGCGCCTTGGGTCGAATACTTCCGCGAACTGAACTACTCCCTCTTTAGTGTCACTGGATTCATGGGGCTGGCCCTCGCGTTGAAGCGCCGAGTTCCCGCAGCAGGCTTGTTCGCCTTGGCCTTCCTGCTGCTTCCGCTGACCTACTATTTCATTACCGTGCAGGCGCGGTTTCGCCATCCGCTGGAGCCGCTCATCACGATCTTGACGGTGTATCTCTTTCAGTCGGCACGACCCCAGCGTTCGTTTGCGGCTCGGGAACAGGAAATTTAGACTCCACTCATGCAAGAAGTCCTAATCACCGGAGGCTCCGGCTTCTTCGGTGGAGTACTCAAGCGCCGCCTTCTCAGCGAAGGCTTCCGTTGCGTTAACCTCGACCTCGTCCCCGACCCCGACCGGCACGAGAACCTCGCAAGCATTCAAGGCGACCTGCGAGATCAGTCTTTACTAACCAAAACCTTCGCCGCACACAAATTCACAGCAGTCATCCACTGTGCGGCAATGCTCGCCCACGGATCGATGGATGAAAAGCTTCTCTGGAGCTCCAACGTCGACGGCACCCGCAACGTTGCCGAGGCCTGCCGCAGCTTCGGCGTTGCAACCCTCGTCTTCACCTCGACCAACTGCCTCTGGGGCACCAATCTCGGCCACGCCGTTGCCGAAGACGAATCTCCGGAACCGATCGAGATCTACGGTCGCTCGAAACTCGCCGCAGAAGAAGCGCTCGCCGATTACCGCGATGATTTGAACGTGATCATTCTTCGCTGTCCCACCATCATAGACAGCGGCAGGCTTGGCCTGCTGGCGATCCTGTTTGAGTTCATTCAGGACGGGAAAAAAGTCTGGGTCGTCGGAGGCGGTTCGAACCGCTATCAGTTCATCTACGCGCAGGATCTGGCGACCGCGTGCCTGCTGGCGATGAACTACCCCCACTCTGACGTCTTTCACATCGGCTCCGACGACGTGAAACCGCTTCGCGCCGTTTACGATGCTGTCATCGCCGAAGCGAAAAGCAAGTCACGCGTCACCTCGCTGCCCAAAGGACCGGCCATCGCTGCAATGAAGCTCGCGCACAAGCTGGGAGTCTCTCCCCTTGGCCCATACCACTACCAAATGATCGCGGAAGACTTCCTCTTCGATACCGCAAAGATCAAGGCCAAGCTCGGCTGGCGGCCAACCCTCACGAACGAGCAGATGCTCGTCCGCGCCTACCAGTACTATGCGGCGCAGCGCGCGGAAATCCATGCGCGGCGCGATGTTTCCGCCCACTCCAAGCCGGCATCGATGGGAGTGATCCGTCTTTTGAAGTGGATCTCGTGATTCGCCGCTCCAGTTGTACTCACAAGCTATCGTCGAGGGTACCATGCGCGACTGTATGATTGCGTCCGGATGGTCGACCCTCCCATCAAACCCGTGTCTCCTTCCGTAAGCTCCGCCGAACCCGTTCAGCCGCTAGATCGTTCGGGCGGCCAACGCACGCTGGTTCTAATCTGCGGCGTTTTCATGGTGGTCGGCGTCGCCACGGTCATGCTTGGCCCCGCGCTGCCGCTGCTAGCAGCCCGCTGGCGCATGCCCGATGCCCGCCTCGGCTCGCTTTTTATGGCATATTTTGCCGGGCAGTTCTGCGGCTCCTGGGCCGCGACGCCAAAGCTGCGATCAAGTCTGCTTCTTGGCGCCATAGCCGCAGCCATTGGCATTTTTCTGCTCGCCTTTGCGGGCGCAGTGACTGCGCATGCAGCGCTCTTCTGCGCCGGCGTCGGACTCGGCGCCGGACTCACCGCCGGCAACGTCGTCGTGGGCACGCTCGGCGCAGGCTCTTACACTGGACAGTCGTCCCGTTCGCGCAATCTTTCGCTGCTGAATGTCGCATGGGGGCTTGGTGCGATCGCCTGCCCGCTGCTGCTTGAAGCAAGCCTGCGCATTCATCGTTTTCAGATGCCGCCGGGCCGGATTTTCTTCATCACCCTGGCCGCAGCGCTGGCCGTGTGCGCGGTGCTGCTCGCGCTGTTCCTGCCGCGATCGTCCCCCGTACTCGCTGATGCAGCGCAGCGCACAAAGCGACTACAGATTCCATGGCAGATCTTCGCCCTGTTTGGCGTCACCTTCATGCTCTACGTCGGCATCGAGAACTCGCTCGGCGGCTGGCTGCCCACCTATGCGCAGCGCTTGTCTCCCAGCGGCATTATCGTAGGCCGGGCGTCCGCCATTGCACTATGCTTTTGGATTTGCGAACTGGCCTCGCGTGCGTTTACCGCTGCGCTGATCAAGTTTGTTCGCGAGCTATTCTTCTATCGCGCGTGCCTTGTGACGCTCATCGCGACTGCCGCGGGCCTGGTATTCATTCCTCATCTCGGTACGGTCGCAGTCTTTGCCATCACCGCAAGCGCCGCCTTCAGCCTGGCGCCGCTCTATCCGCTGGCTGTCTCCTTCCTGCTGGCGCGAACCGGCAACCATCCCCGCATTGGCAAAGTCTTTGCCTGCGCCTCACTCGGAGGCACAATCCTGCCGTGGATCACCGGTGTCCTTTCAACCCGGTTCCAGAGCTTGCGGATTGGTCTCATCACTCCAGGAGCGGGAGCAGTGCTCATGCTTCTGCTCTCGCTCTACCTGCCCGGCCCTAATGGCAAGGGCCTCAAGGCTTCAGAGTGATTCTCTGCACTGCTCCTAGACCAGCGACAAGTCGCCGGCCGCCGGCATCGCCGCAGCCAGAGCTGCGACCACGCCCGCGTCGATGCCTGTAGTCAACGGCTGCCCGTTATTGCTTTGAAAATTGTGCAACGCTGTCAGCGTATTGGCGCCAAGCTGCCCATCGATTCCCTGCGGATTGAACCCCAGAAACAACAGGTACACCTGCGCCGCGCGAACCGTGAGGTCAGGCGCGCTCGCAGAACCCGAGAACAGGGCATAGTAGTGGGCAAGCTTGGTGTCGTAGGCGTTCTGGGCGTAATTTGGCCCGTTGTAGCCGCGGGCGTAGGTCGCCCAGTCCTGTGCCTGGAGCGCGGTTTGCAGGCCATGGGAGGTGATAAAGCCAACTACCGCCTCAAGTTGCTGGTCCTCACTTGCACAGATACCGGTGACCATGGCATCCACGCTCGGGAAGCCGGATTCGGCGAAGTTTTCGCCCATGACCTGGCCTAATCCCCAGGATGCGCTTTGCAATGCGGCCTCCTGATTAAGCGCCACCGCACTCCCCAATCGAGCATATTGCTGAGCACCGCCGGGCCCATACCCACCCGGAACCGGATTACTGATGTCAGGGTGCTGCGCATCCCACACGCCTCCGGTCAGCTTGCTGAAGATATGCCGCTCAAAGAGAATCTGGGGCCGACGGTCGCTGAGAAAGCCGCAACCCGGCGTTTCGACGGTCAACAAAGCCAGTAACGTGGGTGTATCTACTCCAAGTGCGGCCACTGCAGATTGAAACCCTGGGGCGCTAATCGGCAGCGAAGAACAGGGAAAAGGTAATGTCGCCATTTCACGCTTCCTTTCTCACGTCGGCCCAAAACATCCGGCTGATTGCTTCTCGAATGGGCAAGCAACGACGTAGGTTTGCACATTTTGCGCGAATAAGCGAGCTTATTTCAGCACTTCTTCGACGGAAACCGCATCGCCGCTTGATCTTGAGGCCATGCTTAGCCAGAACGAGACCGCTGGAGTATCGTTTTCTTCATGAAGCCAAGTGCCAGATTGATTATCGCCCTTTGCTGCGGCATGATCGCAGGATTTGGAATTGTCTCCGCCGCCGGAGCTCAGCCCACGCCCAAGTCCGCGCTGCTTGCGCTCTCCAAGCGCGATCAAACGCTCGCGATCATCGACCCCGCCACGCTTAAGGTAGTCGCTCGTGTTCCGGTCCTCGAAGATCCTCATGAGGTAATCGCCTCCTCGGATGGCAAGACCGCTTACGTCTCTGACTACGGTGGTGGACGCTACCATACACTCTCGGTCGTGGACCTCGTTGCCCTGAAGCCCCTTCCACCAGTCGATCTCGGGCCGCTGAACGGACCTCACGGCCTGACCTTCGTTGCCGGAGAAACCTGGTTTACCGCCGAGGGCGCAAAAGTCATCGGGAGATATGACCCTGCGACGGAGAAGGTTGACTGGGTCATGGGGACCGGGCAGAACCGCACCCACATGATCTACGTCTCGCCCGACCTGAAGCGCATTATAACGACGAACGTTGCCTCCGGCACAGTAAGCATCCTCGAGAAGACCCTGCGGCAAGGTGGACCCGGCGGACCACCCCCACCCAATCGTCCAGGCGCTGGATCACGTCCGGGAAGGATGCCTCCCGGTCCGCCGCCAGGCGGAGGGCCTCCGGCTCCGGATTGGAACCAGACCGTTATCAAGGTCGGCAACGGTTCCGAGGGATTCGACGTTTCGCCCGATGGCAAGGAAGTCTGGGTCGCCAACGCGCAAGACGGCACGATCTCGATCATCGATCCCAACGCCAAGGTCGTCACGCAGACTCTCGAGGCCAATGTTCAGAGCGCCAACCGGCTCAAGTTTACCCTCGATGGCAAGCTCGTCCTGGTATCGACCCTGGGCGGCCCTAACCTAACGGTGATCGACGCGGCGACCCGCAAGACGGTCAAACTTCTGCCCATGGGCGACGGAGCCGCCGGAATCCTGATGGAGCCCGGCGGAGAGCGCGCCTTCGTGGCATGTTCCCCCGACGACTACATCGCCGTAGTCGATCTCAAAACCTTGACTGTCGTCGGAAAGATAGAAGTCGGACCGGATCCCGACGGAATGGCCTGGGCAGCCTTGAACTAGCGAAGAATGCACGGTGATGAAGGAGAATTTGGGCGCCCCATTCCGCGTTGTTCGGTGGCGTGGGTTTCGGCAAAAACCTCAGTTTCGACTTCGCAATTCTCACTCAAGACCGAGGAGTGCAGACCTCACACTGGCAATGCCGCCGCAGATAGTCCCACGAATAAATCCCGCTGCCGTGGCCATCGTTCCAGGCAAAGCTGATGGCGTATCGCCCGATGGGCGTTACATTTTCCGGCAGCGGAGGCGCCTTGTACAAGAGCGAATAATTCTTTCGGAGCAGGCTTTCGGTTCGCCCGGTTTGCGGCCGTCATTCTCGCGCTCCTCATTGCAGGTCGCGCACGGACATCCATCGCGCAGCCACCGAAAACTCCACGAGCTGTGATGACCGTCCTTCCAGTCGATCTCCATGCCCGTGCCTTCGGTCTTGTGCACCTTCACGCGCACCGGGTCGATGGCCTCTTTCGGAAGCTCGTGCGCGAGGGTCTCCCCGCGCTTCGCCTCGTCCTCGCTCACAAACCGGATTCCCTCGTGGCTCATAGCTCCATTCTCGCCTAGTCTCCCGGCGGTGCATAGGCATCATGAGGTTAGCGATAGTTCGCCGCGATCAGAGGTCGGTCTTCTCGAGCACGAATTGCGCCGCCAACGGGAACAACAGAACAACGATGGTGCGGAGGGCCATGGAAACCCACAGGGGGCCTGGGATGCTGCTAACAGTCCTGGCAAGTAAAGATAGGTCGGGGAGAAGTCCAGGTAGCTCGACCGACGGCCAGTAATGCTCGACGATCGCCTTTAGCATGACGTAACCCAGCAAGGCGCCGGCGCCAAGCATCGTCCCCTTGGAGCTCTTGATCAGGATCGTCGAGAAGTAGGTAAGACTGAAAACCAGCCCCGCCAAAAGGAAGGACGCAAACCAGGTGAGGCTGACGCTTAGAACGGGAGAGACAGCTGGATTTGTGGGCAAAACGCCGCCTTGAAAACCGGCTGCGAAAATCCGGTAAAGCTGCAGCCCGAGGACCAGGTTCAGCAAGACGGTGACAATCAACAGCTCCGCCATGCCAAATCCCCAATCGCGCCAAACGAAAGAAGCGCGGCTTCCTGGCCGGGTGAACACAAAAGAACCGCTCCCTTCGCCCAGATCGCGTCCCACGCCAAAGCTTCCTAAAATCCACCCGAGGAAGCCCAGCGGAACTGACTGAACGATAAGCAGGACAACCAGGACCTTGGGCAATTGATCGATCGAGGGCGGGCCGGAAGTCACGATTCCGTGTTCTTTCAAAACCAGCAGCAGCAACATGGCGACACAAAGCAAGCTGACGCCAAAAGCAATGCGTGTTTCACGCCAATACTTCCATAGGTACATTGGCTTCCCCCCTTCCAACCACTTCAAGAAAGATCTCCGGCAGGTTCATAGGAGAGACGTCCAGCACGGTTGCGCCCTGGCTATGCAGGTCAGTGATGACGGCGTCCGCATTGGCCCGGACGATGTATTCAGTAGTGCCTTCGGCAGCTTTGGCTCTGAAGATCTCGGTTCGTCCAATGAACGGCAGATTTTCGCCAACAACGCGTACCCGGCGGAAGTTCGCGCGCAAATCGTCGAGACCGGCCTCTAGGAGCAACTTGCCATGGTCGATGATGCCCACCCAGTCCGCGACGCGTTCGATTTCCGAGAGATGGTGCGACGAAAGAAAGAGCGTGCGTCCCTCATTGGCGAAGTCATCAACGAGCACTCGAAGCAGCTGGTCGGTGACCACCGGATCGAGCCCCGCCGTCGGCTCATCGAGGATGAGCAGTTCCGCCCCTTGCGCCAGCGCTAGCAGTAGGCAGAGCTTCGTCTGGTTTCCGGTCGATAGCCTGCGGAATTTTTGTTGCATGGGGATCTCCAGCGCGTCCGCATACTTGCTGGCCAAAGCGTCATTCCAACGCGGAAAGAACCCCCGATTGAAGCGCAGCAAATCGTTGCCGGTCATCGACGGCAGCAACATCCGGTCGATCATGAACCCAGTGCGGTAGAGCATCGCGACGCGTTCCATCTGCGGATTGAGACCCAGCACGCGCATCTCGCCGCCGGTTGGGTGCGCCAGACCTGCAAGCATCCGGATGGTCGTCGTCTTGCCCGCGCCGTTCCGACCGAGAAATCCATAGATAGAGCCGCGAGGGACGCGCAGTTCAAGGCCGTCTACGGCGTGAAGCGCGCCATAGTTTTTGTGCAGCGAATGCGTTTCGATTGCGAGATCGCTCATTGCGTCTCTCCAAGTTCGTCATAAGAAGTCTCAAGCAATTGAAGCAGTTCTTTTCTCGGTAGCCGAAGCTGTTTGGCTTCGACCGCGAGTTGTGTGGCCAGTGGAGCGAGCCGGCGCAGCTTCTCCGACTTCAGCAGTCCCGGGCTCTGCCCGTTCACATAACATCCACCGCCGGGCACTGTGCGCAGAACCCCATCCCGCTCAAGATTCTGATAAGCACGCGCCACGGTGTTCGGGTTAATGCGCAGCTCGGCCGCCAGCTTGCGCACCGGCGGCAAGGCATCGTCAAGGCTGAGCGCGCCAGCGGCGATGGCGTACTTCACCTGCGACTCGATCTGCAGGTAGATCGGCGTTCCCAGTCCGGGTTGGACGCGAATCATCATCTGTACTAATACAATAGTACGATTGTTAATTTGTCAAGGCGGAGTCATCCGGGCCGAGATTGCCGCAATACGCTCTCAAGGGATTACCTTATTAGCGGTATCTCCTTTTTGCGGAGACTGTTGTCGAATCATCGAGAGGCAACCATGTCGCAAGGAATCGTCACCAGCCAAAGCCGATACACCTTTGAGGAAACCATCGCCAAGCTTCAGTCGCTCCTCAAGGAGAAAGGCATCAAGCTTTTCACGATCATCGACCACTCCGGCGAGGCAGCGAGCGCCGGTCTGGCGATGCCACCCACCAAGGTGCTCGTCTTCGGCAATCCCAAAGGGGGAACGCCGCTCATGCTCGCCGCGCCCGGCACCGCCATCGACCTGCCGCTCAAAATCCTTGTTGCTGAAGATGCCCAGGGCAAAGTGTGGCTCTCCTGGAACGACCCCGCTTACCTCCAGCAACGCCACGGATTTCCAAAGGAACTGATGACCAATATTGGCGTCGCGGGATTGCTGGCGTCTCAGCTATCGCAGTAGGCCGAAGGCAAACAGGATAGCTGTGCAAAGGGATCTAAACCCTGAACTGTTTCCAGAAGAAATACCCCGCCATCCCGAGCCCGATCGCGACGACTACGCCGCGCATCACCCTTGCATCGACTCGCCGTGCATAGTGTCCCCCGAAGTACCCACCCACTGCCGCTGTCACCATCATCAAAAGGCAATACTGCCAGGCCACCTGCCTCTCGACAATGAAGGTAACGACGGCGATTCCATTCGCCAGACAAGTTGTGACGACCTTGAGCGCATTGATCTGATTGATCTCTTCGACGCCAAAGATGGCCAGAACCGACATCACCAGGAATCCCGCACCGGCTCCAAAATACCCAATGTAGAAGCAGACCAGCGCCATTCCCACAACCAATGGCATCACGGAAGGGTGAGCTTCTGAAGAGGACGAACCCCCCGCCAACCGCGCCGCCGTCCGTTCGGCTGCCCGCCGCTGTAGAAATTTGGAGATCGGGGTGCTGACGGCAAATAGCAACGCAGCCACAAGCAACAGCCATGGAACCATCGCAAGGAAAGTGGTCTGGCCCGTATGCAGCAGAACCACCCCTCCGGCAAGGCCGCCGACGAGTGCTGCTGTTCCCAAGAGGGACGATCAGGCGAAGGTTGTGCTTCAGGTCTTCCCAGTAGGCCGCAATCGAAGCAAACTGCCCCGGCCACAAGGCTACGGTATTGGTCGCGTTGGCCTGGATTGGAAGAATTCCGGTCCCCAGGACCGCCGGAAACGACAGAAACGACCCACCGCCGGCCATCGCATTCAGCGCACCGGCCAGCAGGGATGCAATGAGCAGCCACGCGTGTGGCCAGGTTGGGCTGAGATGCATGCTCGCTCATTCTACAAGGCGGAAATCGGACAAATTCGACATGCTGACTGCGCAATTTATCGCAATCTTCATCATGCGCGATATCCATCTGGTCATTGATGGCATCCAAACTCGCTCAATCGCGTTCTACCAGGCAGTATGTGCGACATATCAATCGAGGTGCTCCAGTATGAAAGCAAAGTCGGCGATGTTGGGTGCTGCTCTCGTGTTCTTCTCGTGGTCTCCACTTCACTCTCAAGTAATAGCTCCTCCTCCACTCACTGTGCCACCAGCGAGCGCTTGCGCCAGCGGCGCGCAGAATTTCGGCGTGATCGCCAGCTATCTCAATAACGGCAATATGTATAAATCCACCGTTCTCGCCCCTGCGATTTCCAAATCCACAACCTTTCCCGAATTCGAATACTACTTGGGCCAGGCGCTCGCCATCGAACAGCAGCAATTGGATTTCCTGAATGCATGCAAGTTCGGCGCAACCCCGTTTTGCCAACCTGGGGACGAAAAGCTCGCAGACACGACACCCGCCGAAGTCGCGTCTTTGCTGGAAGCCTTCGACGCCGACGAGGGGCTCATCGCGATCCAGGGGTTCTTCAGCATCCCGACTCCACCGGCGAATTTCAACGCGACTTCGGCTCTCAACAGCTTCTTTATTGTTACCGAGGGCAGCGTCTGCCTACTTCACCCTTATCTTGTGCATCCTGCAGTAGTAAAAGGGCTCAAGCCGCCAAAATTGACGTAACTCCTGTCCCGGGACACCATAATTCCTTTGTCGAGAGCTTATAATTGTAGCCATCACAGTTACAATATTTGGAATAACTAAGTTGTTGATAATGGGTGCCTTATCAGATTACTGGCGTGGCAGCAATTAACGCGCTCGTGTATTTGTCACTTGGACTGTGACAAATAGCGTCGGAGTCGCCCATCTCGACCAGGCGTCCCTTCCGCATCACCGCGATCTGTGTCGAAAGGTAACGCACCAGCGGCATGGAGTGTGAGATGAAAAGATAGGTCAGGTGAAATTCTCGCTGCAAATCGCGGAGCAGGTTCATGACCTGGGAGCCCACGCTGACATCGAGCGCTGAGACTGGCTCATCGAGTACCAGCAACTCAGGACGCAGCGCCAATGCTCGGGCAATGTTGACGCGCTGCCGCTGTCCTCCGGAAAACTCATGTGGGTAGCGACTCATTGCCGACTCGTCCAGACCGACCGACCGCATCAACTCGGAGGCCTGCCGGCGCAGCCCGGCCGCACTTGCATCGATCCCTACGTCTTTGCGAAAGATTTTCAGGGGTTCTGTCACGATCTCCGCAACTCGCATGCGCGGATTGAGAGCCGCATATGGGTCCTGAAAGACCGGCTGCATCCGCCGTCGTATTTTTCGCATATCCGAAGCGGACGTTGCCTGCTGACCATCGAAGACAGGGGCGCCGTCGAAGAGGATATTGCCTGAATCCGGCTCGATCAACCCGAGAAGCATCCGTGCCACAGTACTCTTGCCTGAACCAGATTCTCCTACCAGGCCCAGCGTCTCGCCGCACTCGATGGAGAAGGTCACCGACTCCACGACTGAGACTCGGCTGCCGCGCTCTCCGGGGTAGCTCTTCGAGATTTCGCGCACTTCAACCAGGGCCATCGCCAAATCCTAGCATCCGTTGGCCCTCGGTCCGACTCCCACTGCCTTCTTATCCCGCAATCGCCTCAAGCAGCGCGTCAAAATCTTCCAGCCGCGCATATTCGATAATGACCTGACCGCGACCGTTCTTGTCGTGAATTCTCACTCTGAGCCCAAGCGCTCGCTGCAACCTCTCCTGCGCCTCCCGAACATTCGGATCGATCGGCTCGACCTTGGCTTCGGATTTCGCCTTCATCTCGGGGTGGAGCAGCCCCTGCACAAGGGTCTCTGTCTGCCGAACAGACATCGCAAGCGCTGCAACCTTTTGTGCAGCCTTGATAATCGATTCTCTGCTCTCCAGCGCCAGCAGCGCTCGTGCATGGCCAAAGCTCAGCTCACCCGCCTCGAGCTTTCCCTGGATCTCCTCCGGCAGCCGCAACAACCGCAGGAAGTTCGCAATCGTTGTACGGTTCTTACCCGTACGCTGCGCCATCTGCTCCTGGGTCATCTTGAAGTCGCGGCTGAGACGGTCAAAGGCCCGAGCCTGTTCCATCGGATTGAGGTCAGCGCGCTGCAGATTTTCGACGATGGTGATCTCCATCGCCTGCTCGTCAGAGACCGGACGCACTATTGCAGGGATGGTCGCCTTGCCGGCCCGCTGCGAGGCCAACCAACGCCGCTCCCCGGCAATAAGCTGATAGCGCTCTCCGGGGAGAGGACGCACCAGGATCGGCTGTACCACGCCAGTTGCCGCAATTGACGCAGTCAGCTCCTCGAGTTGCTGCTCGTCGAAGCGCGTCCGCGTCTGGAAGGGATTGCGCTCAATCTGCTCGACCGGAATCTCGCGGGGCTTGCCGGCCTCCTCCGGCTCAACGCGCTGTGGAGGTGGGGGCGCGGTAAAAGCGCGTGAAGGAAGCAGGGATTCAAGCCCTTTACCTAGGGCGCGTCGTTTGGCGGGTTCAGCTGCGGTACTCATCGTTCGAATGTCCCATCGTTTCAATTTGGATAAATGTCTCGCGATCCTTGGGGCTGCGCGAACACCCTATCCATACGGCCAGAATTTAACGCTCACTTCGTTTTTCGCTGCCGCCTTACGCGCCTTAGCCTTTGGGCTTTCGACTTCGTGGCGCCGCAGCAATTCGTTGGTCAATTCTGTGTAGCTCTCGGCGCCCCTTGACCTCGGATCATAGAGAAGCACCGGTTTGCCATAGCTTGGCGCCTCGGCCAGTCGCACGTTCCGCGGAATTGCCGTCTTCAACAGCTTTTCCTTGAAGAACTCGCGAAGATTTTCAGTCACTTGCTGAGCAAGGTTCGTCCGATCGTCGTACATGGTCAACAGCACTCCCTCGATTTCGAGCCCGGGATTGAACGCCTCGCGGACCCGTTCCAATGTGTTCATCAGCTCGCTGATCCCTTCGAGGGCAAAATACTCCGCCTGCATGGGAACTAGCAGCCGATCGGCCGCGACGAGGGAGTTCAAGGTCAGCAGATCAAGCGCCGGAGGGCAATCGAGCAGAATGTAGTCGTAGTCTGCACGGACCGTCTCCACAGCCTCCTTAAGCCTGTAAGCGCGCCGTTCCACCTGAATCAGTTCCACGTTTGCGCCAATCAGGTTCTTGCTCGATGGAACCAGCTTGAGCGTATCAATCTCCGTCTGCAGGGCGGCCCCGCCAATCGTCGCCTGCCCCAACAGCACGTCATAGGTCGAGTCCCGCTCGTCGTCCCGGCTAAAACCATACCCTGCGGTGGAGTTGGCCTGCGGATCGCAATCGATCAACAGGCAGCGCAGCCCCTCCAATGCCAGTCCCGCAGACAGGTTAATGGCGGTGGTCGTCTTGCCCACGCCACCCTTCTGATTCACAACAGCTAGCACCCGAGACATCATGCAAGGGTATCGAGTGCAGCGGCACGAAGCAATCGAAGGCGCCTGTGAAGAACCAGTCCCGGTCTGTGGAGAACTTCCGGGCCCAGGCACCGACATGCAGACCTAAGCCTCGAAAATACTTAGGGATGCGGCGCAGGCCGCCCTTTGCCGAGATTTCGTCTCCACCGAGAGGGATCGGTGGAAATCTCTCGATGTTTCACGTGGAACATCGCGTGAAAATTGACCTGAAACTGTCACGGATGCTCCTAGCGCTGGGGGAAAGCCCCAAGGCGACAGTTGGCCTGATTTGAAGCCGAAGTTATCGATTCTGTAACGTTCCACGTGAAACGTTAACTCCTTAAAGCTAGAATCAACGCCCCGCTCTGAGAACCTGGGATCGGTAGATCTCGGCCCGAATAACCGGCAGGTAACGCAACCTTCCCCGCGCTAACCAATAGAACAAGCCAGCCTCCGCGGTTGACACGGCAGGCCGCATTCTCAATGGCCGCGTGCATCTTGTCGACAGCCCGTAGCGAGACTGCGTCAAAGCTCTGGTCGGCTGGCGTGTCCTCAACTCGCCCCGTATAGACCTCGGCATCGATCGCCAGCGAACGGACTGCCTCCCGGAGGAAGCTGGCCTTCTTCCCCTGCGACTCCGCCAAGGTTACATGAATCTCAGGTCGGCACAGCGCGATAGGGATCCCAGGAAACCCCGCGCCGGATCCGTAATCGAGGAGTGATGTGATCCCGGCCGGCAGACGCTGAGCGCAGAAGATGCACTCCACAAAATGCCTTCGTAGTGCTTCCTCCGGATCTCGGATGGCCGTCAGATTGAGCTTTGAGTTCCATTTCTCAAGCAACTCGTAATACTGGGAGAATTTCTCGGCAACGCCCATTGGCAACGGATTAAGCCCGGCCTCCTCAACTGCCTGGGCAATCCTCGCGGCTGATAGCCCAGCCTCTCGCGAGCTCACGCCAGCGACTCAGCCACCACACGAGGTCGATAGTTGACGGCCGCCTCGACGAAGGCGCGGAAGAGATGCCGGGATGCCGCGCTGGCATCGAAGCTGCGCTCCGGGTGCCACTGAACGCCCAGCACCAAATGGTCGTCATGGGCTCCCTCCAGCGCCTCGATGATGCCATCCTCAGAGCAGCGTGCGACAATTCGCAGCCCGTCGCCAGCAACTGAAACTCCCTGGTGATGACTCGAGTTAACGACGGTCCCGGCTGGGTCGGTAATCGAGACCAGATCATGGTCAGCGCCGATGATCGCACCCAGTCTCGAACCCGGTGTCACACGTACCGAATGTGCGCTCAAAATCCCGGAACCAGGGTCGTGGTCAACGGTGGTCACCAGTGGCAGATGCTGAATCAGGGTCCCCCCACGCCACACATTCAGCGCCTGCACGCCATAACAAATGCCAAAGAGCGGCTTATGCAGATTAAAGGCGTCCTGTAGCAGTAGTTCGTCGACGGCCTCGCGTGCCGGGTCGGGCGCCGCACACTCCGGAATCGGAGTCTCACCGTACTTTTGCGGGTTCAGGTCCGCCGGGCTTCCAGGCAGCAAAACTCCCGAGCACGACGCCACCAGCTTGGCAATGGTCGCCGGAGACGCTTCCAGCGGAATCGGCACGCCAACCGCGCCTGAGGATGTAAGGGCATGAAAGTAAGGTGCCCAGGCTCGCTGGTTATACGCCGCATCCGTCGAGGTCGGCTCCGGCAAAGCAATCCTCACCGCCAACCCATTCAACCGCTCCTGCAATCCACTCATAGTCACTTCCCACGGGCTCCTTAGGCGAGCGTCTTTTCTTCTGAATTCAATGGCTGGCCCTCGACCAAATGAGAATGAGCATAATACAAACGGCCGATCTCGATCTTGAGCCGCTCCGTCAACTCCTCGACCTGGCGTGAGGTGTAGCCCATGGTATCGATCGGTTCGCCGACGACAAGCTTCACTTTCTGCGGAAAGAACCGCCGCGTGTGCATCGGCAACAGTTCATACGTTCCGATAATCGCCATCGGAACCAGAGGTACGCGCGCCTGGATCGCCATAAACGCCGGGCCACTCATAAATGGGGCGAGATGCCCGTCCTTGCTGCGTCCGCCCTCGGGAAAGACGATTAACGGCATCCCTGACTTCAAGGCTTTCACGCCTGCTTTGAGAGTTGAGGCCTTCGGATTATCGGTATCGACCGGAATCTGGCCGGACCGGTTCAAATGCCAACCGATGAACGGGATCGTCCACAACGATTGGCGCGCCAGAATCCGGAATTGAAACGGAACCGAGCTGAAGAGAACTGGCGTGTCCATGTACGAGAGGTGGTTCGCGGCATAAACCGCGACCGGATGACGCCGCAGGTTCTCTTCTCCTATCACCGTGACAGGTGAAAGCGCGATCCGCATTGAGAGCGCTGCCCATGCTCGCGCGATCTGATGCTGGATTCGCCCGTCCTTTTCGAAGAGCGAGGCCGTCAGTGAAAGGGTGCCAAAGAAGGCAGTGAATCCAAAGAATAAGGGCGCCTGCAGCAGGTCACCAAAGACGCGGTGCGCCAATCGGCAGGGGGTCGGGACGCGGCACGGGAGCACCGGTCTTCAAATCGCGCCTCCGGTTAGAAGGGCGCGAACTTTGCCGACCAGATATACCGATCCGGCAACCACGACGAGCCCATTCGCGGCAGTAATTCGCCATGCCTGAGCTAACGCGTCTGTTGCATCCTGCGTCGCAATCACGTGGCATCCGGTCGCGGAAGCTGCAGTGAGCAAGTCTTTCACCGAAGCGCTGCGCGGAGAATCCACTGGCGCAACCACTACTCGGTCGAACAACGGAAAGAGTATTTGCGTCATATCCGCAACTGCCTTATCCCGAAGACAGCCAAAGACCAGAGTCACCGGTCGACCCGGTTGCTCCTCAAGTATCGCCGAGACCGCAGAGCGAAGCGCCCATGCACCCGCCGGATTATGGGCCACGTCGAGCAAAGCATCAGCTCGCAGGCCATCGCCAGCAAGAGTCTCGAGCCGACCCGGCCACCGAGTATCCCTTACGCCCCGGGCGATATCTGCTGCGGTAATATTGTAACCGTGACTGTTACGTAATTCGGTAGCTGCGGCAATCGCCAGCGCGATGTTCCGCTGCTGATGCTGCCCGGCGAGCGGCGAATCGATCTCGATCGTCTCGCCCATCACCCGCGCCGCATAGCGATTTCGGCCCGTCCCGTGGGAAGCCCCGGGCGCAGGAATATACTCCGCGGCGTTCACACCCCTGACGCCCAGCCCCATCGCGATCTCGCCGAGGGCCTCGTTCGCCTCGCGGTGCTGGGGCAAGGTGACCATGACGCCATTCGGCCTTAGGATTCCTGCCTTTTCCCGCGCAATCGCATCGATTGTTGTGCCCAGCCACTCAATATGATCGAGAGAGATGTCGGTGATCACCGAGACCAGGGGCTCGACCACATTAGTCGCATCCAGCCTTCCACCCATGCCCACTTCGAGTACTGCGATGTCCACCGCCTCGGCGGCGAAGTGCAGAAATGCAAGCGCGGTCATCGCCTCAAAGAAACTGGAATGATCGGGCAGGCGCCCATCCGTGACCAGCCGCGCGGCGGCCTCGTCCACCTGAAAGTACAACGACGCAAAATCATCATCGGCAATTTCTTCGTTGACTGAGGTTTGTAAGGGGACCTGCGTCCCGGGTTCTGCGTTCAATATGCGGACGCGCTCATTCACTCGCGCCAGATGCGGCGAGGTATATAAGCCCACCTTGTATCCCGCTACGGCGAGGATGCTGGCCAGCGTCGCCGAGGTTGAACCTTTGCCATTCGTGCCGGCTATGAGCACTGATGGAAAGCGCAGATGCGGATTCCCAAGTTCGGCCAACAGCGTCCGCATCTCCTCCAGGCGAAATTTCCGCCGAGGGGCCCCTACCGTGGTCACGAGCTCGCCGGCGAGAGCCTGTAATCCATCGATGGCGGCCGAATAACTCATCTGCTCTTATTCCTGCTCTTTATGCCGTTGCCCCTGCGCTATGCGCCATGAAGTCGAGCGCCCGACTCAGGTAGCCTTTTAACTCGCGTCGATCGACGACCGCATCGAGCATGCCATGTTCCAGCAGAAACTCCGACCGTTGAAAACCTTCGGGCAGCTTCTGCCGGATCGTCTGCTCGACTACGCGGGGCCCGGCAAAGGCGATGAGCGCGCCCGGCTCGGCGATGTTCAGATCGCCAAGCATGCCAAAGCTGGCAGTCACGCCGCCGGTGGTCGGGTCGGTCAATACCGAAAGATATGGCACCCTCGCTTCGTCCAGCAGCGCCAGTGAACTCGAAATCTTGGCCAGCTGCATCAAGCTCACAATGCCTTCCATCATCCGCGCGCCGCCTGAAGCCGCGACGATGATCAGCGGATGCCGCGTCGCCAGCGACCGGTCCACCGCCCGTGCTATCGTCTCGCCCACCACCGCGCCCATGCTGCCACCGATGAAGGCGTATTCCATGACGCTCAACACCACCGCATGGTGATCGAGAAGACCAACAGCGTTCACAATGGCATCATTCAATCCGGTCTCGTCCTGGGCTTTCCGCAGGCGGGCTTTGTACGGTTTGAGATCGACGAAATTCAGCGGGTCTGTCGACCTCAGCTCCAGGTCGACGAACTCGAAGCCCGGCTCCAACAGACTGGCAACACGCTCCCGAGCACCCAGTCGAAAATGCTTTCCGCATTTGGGGCAGACCTGCAGGTTCGCCTCCAGATCGGCCTTCCACAAGACAGCCTTGCAAGCCTCGCATTTCGTCCAGAGGCCTTCAGTTTTGACGCGCTTTTCCGCGGAGGTGCCTGAAGCGTCGTCCTGCGGCTGACCGCCGTCTTTATCCTCGTCCCCATTGCCTTCCTGACGCTTAAACCAGGACATCGAAACCCTTCCTCAATACTCAATTCCGCGCTGCGCCAGCACGCCGCCTTCATAGGCGTGCTTCACCTGCCGCATTTCAGTCACCGTGTCAGCAATCTCGACCAGCGAAGGATGCGCGTTTCGGCCGGTCAGGATCACATGCACCATCTCCGGACGCGCCTTCAGGGTCTCTGCAACCTTGGTTGGATCCAGCATCCCATAGCCGATGGCGTAATTGATCTCGTCGAGTACCACCAGGTCCCACGCGCCCGAGAGAATCGCCTCGCGCGCCTCATCCCACGCAGCCTCGACCAACCGCACATCTTCGGGATCGGTCTCCGCACCGCCTACCTTCACAAACCCGCGCCCCATCTGCTTCAACACAAAGTTGTCGCCAAAGGCCTTCACCGCATCCAGCTCACCATAATGCCATGAGCCTTTCAGGAACTGCAGCATCAGCACCCGCATTCCATTGCCGACAGCTCGAAGCGCCGTACCCATGGCAGCTGTGGTCTTGCCCTTACCCGGTCCGGTATTGATCAGAACCAGTCCCCGCCGTGCTTCCGCCATAAGCTCCTAGTCTAATCGATGCGTTGACCCACTAAGGCCCACGCGAGAAGCTTCCGAGAGCCGCCTGCTCAGTGCCCTCTATGATAGGGGTGCCCAGCCAGGATCGTGAACGCCCGATAGACCTGTTCAGCCAGCACCAATCGAGCCAGTTCGTGGGGGAGGGTCATCGGTCCAAGGGAAAGAACCAGTCCAGTCCCGGCGGCAGCCTCGACCTTTCCTTTTGCCAGAGTAGTCGTCGACCAGCCATCGGACGGTCCTACTGCGAATACGACGTTTTGTGCGCCACCGTCCCGGTGCCGGCGGATCCAAGCCGCCAATTCCTCCGACGATACCGCCCTTCCGCTCCTATCAAGGAATGCCACGACCGGCGCAGTCCGTCCGCGGAGCCTGTCCATCGCGCCGAGAAACGTTTCTTCCGAGGCAAAGTCGATGGCTTCAACCGACTCGTATTTCTCAATCCGTTGCAGGTAAAATCCTGTCGCACGAGAGAGTGACCGGGCAGGTTCGGCCTCGGCGCCACCCTTTCGAACCGCTGCGAGAAGCACACGCATGCTGTACAGTCTAGCTGTCGGCCGTCGGCGAGCTCACGTCCTCTGCTATTTCCCGTTGTGCGCTCCGTAATTTCATAGTGAGTGACGAGGGAACCAAATCGGCGTTATTCTCGTAAGTAGCGGTGGATAATTCCGTTATGAAGGCCTGCAGCAGTCGGGTCCGGAAGTTCTAGTACGTTCTTTGCTTGGTCACCTAATTGCAAACCAGTAAACAAGCTGACTGAAAGCAAAGAGCTACTTCGGAACACTTCAGGAGCCCCGATGCACACCCTTTCCAGACGCACTCTTTCCCTCTATCTCATACTCACCCTTACCTTTACATTCTGCTGGTTCGGAATCTCGGCACTCGGCCAGGGAATCACGACCGGGACGATCTCTGGGACGATAACCGATCCCTCCGGAGCAGTTATATCCGGAGCGGCAATCACCGCTCTCGACCCGGCCCGCGGCACAAAACTCGACACCCAGTCCGGCGGTGACGGCACATTCACGATTCGGCTCGTTCCAATCGGGAGCTACCGCATTACAGCCTCGGCCACAGGCTTCTCGGCGATCCAGGCCGACAACGTTCTCGTGCGCGCCGGAGCGACGACCGATCTCGGACCCTTGCAACTCAAAATCGGCGCTGCCGAGCAGGTACAGGTCAACGCCTCCGATGCAACTCTGCTCGAGACCAGTGACTCTCAAGTCACCACGACTCTCAGCACCGAGCAGATCCAGAACCTGCCGCTCAACAACGGTTTCGACACCGCAACTGAGCTGATTCCCGGAGTCGTCAGCACACACGGCGATAACTTCTCCAATACCAACGGAGACAACTACTCGGTCAACGGTCAGAGCGGACGCTACAACAACTCCGAGCTTGATGGGCAATCGAACAACGACAACTCCATTGGCGGCCCGCAAATATTCTTCGGCAGCCAGGACGCGATCGCTCAGCTTCAGGTCATCACCAACGACTACAGTGCTGAGTACGGCCGCAATGCCGGCGCAGTGACGAACTACATCACCAAGTCTGGCAGCAACGCCTTCCACGGCAGCGCTTTCGAGTTTTATCAGGGCTCATTCCTCAGCTCACTGGCAAACCAGCAGAAAAACCCGCTCTTCGGCTACTGCACACCAGGCGAAGACTCCTCGACGACTGGCTGCACCGTCCCGCAAGTACCCCGCTCGGTCGAAAACCGCTACGGCGGCACCATTGGCGGTCCGATTCTGAGAGACAAGTTGTTTTTCTTCGGCAGCACCTTTTGGGATCGCGTCCGGAACGGGGCAGCGCCCTCCCAATCGCTGCCTGGCTTGACCCCCGATCCCACAGGTCTTCAGCAACTCGAGGCGGCCTTCCCAGGAAATCCCTCCGTAGCTGCACTGGCCGCCGTCGGCCCCTATGGAGTCACCCAGGGAAATCCTCAGCCGATTCCAAACAGCCAGGTCATCGAGAACATCACCGGGCCAAATGGCGTGACGGCTCCCATTGAATTTGCCGGCGTTCAGCGGCTCATCCCCACGCTCTTCAATGACGAAGAGGACCTCGGTCGCGTCGACTGGCAGCCAACCCAAAAGGATCACCTATTCGTACGCTACTTCTACCAGAATCAGCTAGAGACTGGTTTCGAGGGGGCCAGCATCGCCGCAGGAGATTTTGCGAACTCAACTGACACCGCCCATTCCGTCGGCGCGGACTGGTCGCATACCTTCTCTGATCACTGGGTCGATCAGCTTCGCTATAGCTTCCAGCAAACCAAGCTCTACTTCCAGGGTGGCGCTCAACCGAACTGCACCGTCAACAGCATCGCCAGTTGCCCCGCTCAAGTGGTCTTCAACGGCGGGAACGACGATCTTGGCTTCGGCGTCGATACCGTCTTTCCTCAGGGACGTACAGTCAAGGTCACTCAGATCCAGAACAACGCCGTGTGGACCCACGGCAACCACACGATCCTCTTCGGTGGCGAGTTCGACTACCAGAACTCACCCAACGGCGGTCTCTTCTACTACAACGGCTACTTCAACTTCGGGACCTTCAATAACTTCCTGCAGAATGGCCCCGGAGGCAACCAGGCATACGCGATTCTCGCGGACGGAAACCCGGTGATCCCGTTCACCGAGCCCGACGCGGCTGGCTATGTTCAGGACGATTGGAAGGTCTCCCCGACGTTCACCGCGCACATCGGACTTCGTTGGGAGTATTTCAGTCAGGCGCTGAACAAACTCCATGATGAGACCGTCACCCGCGAGTCGAACCCGAACACCGCATTCTGGGACACAAGCCTCCCGCTAGCAGATCGTACCTTCCCGGCGGTAAACGAGTTCTATAAGGGTTTCGAACCCCGCCTGGGCTTCGCCTGGAATCCCAACTTCGACAAGAAGCTCGTCGTGCGCGGCGGATACGCGATTAACGCAAATCCGGCCTACTACAACATGTTTCTACTCGCCGCCGATGCAGCCCCGGTGGTCAACACGAACGTGGTCGTCTGCGGTCCGGGTTCCTGCATCCCTTCCAATGGCTCGCTGATCGGCATTGATGTTCGAAACACCAACATTCCGTTCCTGCCCGTTGGCGGTGACCCCCGCTCGGGTACAGAACAGATCTTCCCGACAAACTTCCGGACTCCCTACGTGCAGACCTATACGTTGGGGATCCAGCACCAGATCGGGAGGTCCGCGGTTGGTGAAATCCGCTACGTCGGTTCCAAGACCACGAAGGATTTCCAATCTACCGACGCGAATCCATATCTGCTCCCCGTCCAGCAGGCGCTGCCCAGCTATGCCCCCGTGAGTCTGTGCTCCGATCCAACCGCGAACGGATTCGGTCGCCCTAACTGCAACTACAACAACGTGGCTGAGATCACTAATGGGGGATGGGCGAACTATAACGGCCTGCAACTCAATCTGACTACCCAGAGCTATCACGGCCTGACAACGACGGTTGCGTATACCTGGAGTAAGGCCATCAACAACGCCACGGACGGCTTCCGGAGCACCGGCGGCGCGGGCAGTTCCATCGCCTACCCACAGAATCCCCTCAATACCAGCGAGGGCGAACGCGGCCTGAGCGGTAATGATTTTCCCAACGTTGTCGGCATCAGCCTGCTCTACCAGCTGCCCAACTTCGTCAAAACCGAGGGCTGGCTCTCCCGTGTGACGAACGGTTTCCAGATCAGCGGCATTTACCGCTTCAACAGCGGCCAGGTCTACACCCCTTATCAGGCCCTCGCCGTCGACAACAACACCGGCGACACCAGCTTCTGCGATGGAGTCTTCAACGCCAGCACCGTTGGAGTCGATACCTGCCGGCTGGCCTCCTCAAACCCGAAGGCTCCGGTCGGAAGCGTCGCCTACTTGAATCCCTACACCGGCCCACAGGACTCTAACGGCAACCCCACTCTAGGAACGCCGGAGTACGTCGTCTACAACTCCGACGGCTTCAACTCCGATGGAACCTACTATCCGGGTACACCCGTTGATCCCAAAAGCACTCGCTGGATCGTCAACAACCAAGCCTACGCTCTGGCCGTCGGCAACGCCTACCCCGGAGCGGCCCGCAGTCTACTGCATGGCCAATCGTTCAGCGATCTCGATCTGACCATCACCAAATCCACCCCACTCACCGAGCGCGTCAATCTGCAACTCTCGATGGCTGCGTATAACGCGCTCAACCAGATGTACCTGGGCACCGGGAACGCTTTTGTGGGGTCCAGCTCCTTCACCTTCAACGGATTCAACCCGTCAGGCAGCGTTCCCGGCAACACTTCGGGAAATCGCTTTGTCATTCTGGGCGGTAAGATCGTCTTCTAAAGTACAACAATCGACACAATCAGGGCCGGAAGCACTTCCGGCCCTTTTTCGTGCTTGCACGACGATTACTCCCGAGGCGCCAACTAGCGAATCGGCGCTATGGAATTCCATAGCACATCCTGAAATTGGGAGAAACACGCCCCGACGGAAACGCCAAGAAACGTCACAATTATTAAGAAATAAAAACGATTGCCAAATCTCCCGATTTGGTACGAAACGTGCTAATACGCCACCACAATTAGACAGAAATTATTGTCGCTTAGCTCCACCTTTGCTTGGACCGGGTTGGAATCAGCCCCTCCAAAGAAACCAGCAATTGAGAGGGACACTATGCTACGTTTCTGCAAAGTTACTTTCGCCGCTGTACTCCTCCTCGGACTAAGTCTTCAAATCAGCGCCTTTGCCCAAACGGATACTGGTCAGATCTCCGGCGCTGTCACCGATTCGGCTGGCGCCGTAGTCAACGGGGCCACCATCAAGATCCACAGCAAAGCCACGGGCACCGAACGCACGACCACTACCAACGCAAGCGGCGAATATCTCTTGCCCAACGTCGCCATTGGCGCATATGAAATCACTGTGAACGCGGCCGGTTTCGGCCAGTTCACCTCGGATGTCGTGGTTTCCGTGGACGGCAAAGCCACGGTCGACGCCAAGTTGGGCGTTCAGGCGACCAACCAGGAAGTGGAAGTCAACGCCGCCGACGCCGGGGCGACGATCAATACCACCAACTTTGAGGTCGGCCAGACGATTACCAGCCAACAGCTCCAGGACCTGCCAAGCCTCACCCGCAACCCCTACGACTTTGTCCTTCTGTCGGGCAACATCGCGATGGATCCCAATGGCTCAACCGATAACGGCGTTGGTGTCTCCTTCTCCGGCACTCGTGCGGCCAGCACCGAGATCCTGCTCGACGGCGTTGAGAACGTCAATCTCTTCAGCGCCAGCACCGGCCAGCAAATTCCCCTCGACGGCGTGCAGGAATACAACGTCATAACCAGCGGCTTCGACGCCCAGTATGGACGCGCCTCGGGCGGTATCGTCAACCTGGCCACCAAGTCAGGCACCAACAGCTACCACGGCACCATTTACGAATTCAACCGCATCGCAGCTCTCGCCGCCAATACCTACTACGAGGATGCCACCAACTATTACCTCAAATCCCAGGGTCTGCCGCTTCTCCCCCATGACCAGTTCACCGAGAACCGCTTCGGTTACTCAGTCGGCGGTCCGGTCATCCCCAAGTGGAAGGACAAGCTCTTCTTCTTTTCCAGCACGGAATGGAACCGGGTGCGCAGCAGCGGAACCCAACCGATGGCCGTTCCCACCGCCGCATTCCTGGCCACCACCGCCCCCAGTGTCCAGAACTACTTCTCCCAATATGGGAAGCTAGGCTCTTACGCGACTTCGCAAGGGGCGCTTCCTCCTCCCCCGAATTGGCCGGCGGATCTACCCGCTCCCCTCGAAACGGTCAGCCTTAAGGTACCTATCAACGCCGGGGCCGGGCCGCCGACCAACTCCTGGGACACCATCGACCGCTTCGACTATAACTTGTCCGACAAGACGACCATGTTCTTCCGCTATGTCGGATATAACGACGTATTCTTTGCGGGTTCGAACTCCCTAAGCCCTTACGATGGCTATAACACCGGCTCCAACGACTTCAACCAGGCCATCCTCTACAGCCTGAACCACGTCTTCACGCCGACCCTCGTCTTCTCCGGCAAAGTCGCCTATAACCGTCTCAACGGCGCCCAACCCCTGGGGACCGCGGGAATCGTTCCAGGCCTTTATCTGAATCAAGCCAATACCGCCAGCTCAGACGCGAGCGGACTCCAGATCGCCCTGCCGGGCTATCTGCCCTTCTCCCCAGGCAACGCCATCCCCTTCGGCGGCCCGCAGAACTTCTACCAGTTCCAGCCCGACCTCACCTGGACCAAGGGTGCGCACTCGCTGCACTTCGGCGGCACATACGTTCAGCTGCGCGACAACCGCACCTTTGGCGCCTATGAAAATGCGACCCAGCAGATCGCCAAGACCGGCACCGACGAGACAACCGCCCTGCTGGCGTTGCAGGCCGGCGCCGCGTATCAATTTAACGTGGCCATTTACCCCCAGGGCAAATTTCCCTGCTATAACGACGTTACAACCGGTGATCAGATCCAAACCCCCGCTTGCACCATAACATTGCCGGTCGGGGCCCCCAGCTTTACCCGTGAAAACACCTTCAACGACGGCTCCGTCTATGCCCAGGACAACTGGAGGATTTCGCCAAAGCTCACCCTGAATCTCGGCCTACGCTGGGAATACTATGGCGTCCAGCACAACACGAAACCAAATCTGGAATCGAACTTCTTCCCGGCGACTGGCGGCAATATCTTCGATAACATACGCAACGGCCAGGTGCTCACCACTCCCAACAGCCCGGTGGGCGGCCTGATCGCCCAGCAGTTCCACAACTTTGGTCCGCGTGTCGGCTTTGCCTATGACGTCTTCGGCGACGGCAAATGGTCTGTTCGCGGCGGATACGGCATCGCCTACGAACGCAACTTTGGCAACGTGACCTTCAACGTCATGTTCAATCCGCCCAACTATGCCGTCCTCAACCTCCAGGAGGGCGTGAACGTAACCGGGCTTACGCTTACCTCGGAGAATTATGGGCCGCTCTCCGGGACCGGTACCTCAGCCCTGCCGCAATCGGAGCTTCGCGCCCTGGCCCCGCACCTGAATACCGCTTACACCAATATGTACAGCCTCTCGATCGAACATGAGATTGCCACCAATACTCTGGTCGCGGTCGAATACACCGGCACGCGCGGCATCCACCAATACTCCATTGCCCCGGAAAACGAAGCCTTCTACGGCAACGAATATCTGGGTGACGCCAATCCCGGAAATTCACTCAATCTGCAGTACGGCCCCATCAACGTCCGTGAATCGAACGGCGACGCCTACTATAACGGCGTCAACTTTCGCCTGCAGGACAACAACTTTGGCCGCTATGGTCTACAGCTCACCGCCAACTTCACCTATTCCGACGCGAAGGACGATTTGAGCTCCACTTTCAGCCAGTCGGGAAACAACTTCAACCTCGGCTATATCAATGGTTTTATGCCGTGGCTCTCCCACGGCAATGCCGATTACGACATTCGGGACCGGTTTACGATGGGCGCGATCTACGAGCCACCGTATCTGGAGTTCAAAGACAACAAGATCGCCCACATGTTGCTGGGCGGCCTGGAATTCGCTCCGATCTTCGGCGTTCAGACCGGCACCCCCTTTAGCATCTACGATTGCAGCAACATCTACGGCTATGCCTGCCCACTCATCCAGCCGACTCCTGGACTCAAATATAAGGCCTCGGCCGTGAACACGGGAGGAGTCGATAGCTTCAACCTGCAGACGATCGAGTTAGGCTCACATAACTCGTATTATCAAAACTTTGTCACGAATGCTTTCGGGCTTACCCCGTCGACCACGCCCTACGGCGCTTTTGGCGCCGCCGGCTCGGAACAACCGACCTGCTCAGGTGCGGGCGGACTCGGTTGCTATCAGAACCCCGGTATGGATAAGGACCAGTTCTGGTCGCCCGCGTACTGGAACCTCGACCTGGGCGTCTACAAGAACTTCCACATAACCGAGAGAATTAACGCTCAGTTACGCGGCGAGTTCTATAACATCTTCAATCACCACAATATGTATGTGGTGCCGTTCAATGCCGATTATGCCGAATTGACCCCCGAAGCTCCGGATGATAGCGGCAACAATGTTCCAACCGGCACACCCGGCAACATCCAGGGAGTTAAGGGCTCGCCGGGCGGATCGCCGACCGCCAGCGATGAACGCCGCCAGATTCAACTTGGGCTAAAGCTCCAGTTCTAGCCCGCCTCACAAGCAAACAACAAGGGTACTCATTTTCTGAGTGCCCTTTCCTATACCCTAATCTCCGCAGCTAAGGGCGTTTCTTCGCTGTCTTCTTGACCGCTTTTTTCGCGGCAACAGCCTTCGTCCCGGCGCTCTTTTTATTTACGGCAGTCTTCTTCGCCGCAGTCTTGCTGGCCGGCGCAGCCTTCTTTGCAACGTTCTTGGCCGTTGCTTTCTTGCGTGCCGTTGCGATCTTTTCCTTGAGCGCGGCCTTCAGTTGATCGATGTCAAAGCTGGTCGCCGATTTCCTCAGCCGTTCAATGTCGTAATACGTGCGTTTCTCGGCGACAAAGATGTGGACGACGAAGTCGACGTAGTCCATCAGCACCCACTCGCCTAGCCGCCGGCCTTCGACGGCGTTGGGATAGGTGCCAAACTCACGCTTCATTCGCAGCTCGATCTCATCGGAGATCGCGACGACCTGACGCGTGTTGGCTCCGCTCAAGATCAGGAAAAAATCCGTGAACCCCGATTCGCTCTTGTCAAGTTCAAGAATGCGGGTGTCTTCAGCCTTCTTCTCTGCACCGGCCGCGGCCGCGGCCAGCACCATCTTTCTCGTTTCCGCTGATGCCATCAACTCTCGACGACTCTCCTCAAGTCAAACTCCATCGTATCTTGCGGTTGAGGAGGAGCGCCAATCTCACACGACACGCGGCCCTATCGATACAGACCTCTCTCGCGAATATAACGCAGGACCGCCGGAGACAAGACGCCCTCTTCCGACTCCTCACCCGCAAGAGCGGCGCGAATATGCGTCGCGGAAATATCTTCGTGCAGATCGGGCATTAGATATAGGCGGGAATGCTTTCCGCTATTGTTGCGCAGGAACCACGTCACCACGCCGGCCAGGCCGTAGTCGCCACTCTCCCGCTCCGCTCGGATTGAGGCAGGCACCGCTTCCGGTACGCCCTCGATCGAGAATCCCGGCCGGCCCGCAACGATGAAGTCGCAGAGGAACGGGAGCTCCTCTGCGCCTTGCCACTGCTTCAGCGACAAAAAAGCGTCCGCACCTAGCAAGAAGAAGAGTTCATCCGCGGAAGGAAGGTTGGCGCGGATCGACGTAAGTACGTCGAACGTATAGTTTGGCCGGCCGTCGCTCCGCGGCGCATCGATTGCCGATGGAACGATTCCTGGCTCGCCGGCAACGGCCAGCTCCACCATGGCAAGGCGATCGGCAAAGCTTGTCGAGAATCCGTCAGGTTTGAGAGGCTGCGCGCCCACCGGCGCCATCCAGACTTTATCCAACGCAAGCCGCTCGATCGCCGTCCGCGCTATCGCCACATGCCCGCGATGAGGAGGGTCAAAACTTCCGCCAAAAAATGCGATGCGCATCAAGCCTCATACTAAATGTGTGTCACCCGTCGCGCATCGAAGTGACGGCATCTCAACCATGACCGCTGAGACAGCATATATCGGACTAGGCTCCAATCTTCCTTCGATAGCTGGTGGCCCCAAGGCGACACTGATCGCTGCGATTGAGCGTCTCGGCTCTGCTCGGCACGGTGACGGCACAGTCTTCGTTTTACGAGACTGAGCCGGTCGGCAATACCGAACAGCCACGATTCCTCAATGCAGCGGTTGCCCTCCAGACAGAGATGCAGCCAATCGAACTGCTCGATCAGTTGCTTGCGATCGAACGCGAGTTCGGCCGCGATCGCTCGCAAACTCAAGCGAAAGGCCCACGGACCCTCGATCTCGACCTCTTACTCATGGGCGACTGTGTGCTGTGCGACGACCGCCTGACATTGCCTCATCCCGAGATGGCGATGCGCCGCTTCGTCCTCGCGCCTCTGGCCGAGATCGCGTCAGACGCGGTGCATCCGACTCTAGGCAAGACCATTTCAGCCCTGTTGAACGAGCTTCGCGATGAAGGCCAAAACCGTATCGAAGCCGTTCACATTTCGTGATCGTCCGTTGTAGAGGCGGTTATCCTAAACTCACATGACTCGCATTCCAAGAGCAGTGAGCGTCCTGTGCGCGACCCTCGCCCTGGTTGGAGCATCTTCCACCTCGCGTGCTCAGACGGAGAAGCCTGTCACGGGACACGTCGTCGATACCCAGAGTCAGCCAATTTCAGGTGCGCGAATCACGGCGAAGGACGGCAGCGTGCTCGCGGTCACCGACCTCGCTGGACAATTCACTCTTCCCGCCAATACAACAGCAATTGAAGTGACCGCGCCTGGATTTAGCCCAGCCACAGTTACAATTAGCGGACCGCTTCCACCCGAGATCACGCTTCAACCAGTCGCCGAGACGCAGTCGGTATCTGTAACCGCCTACCTTTCGCCTGTCGGTTTGCTCGATAGTCCGGCAAGCACCCGCAATCTGACGACGACCGAGCTGAATGAATCTGCCTCGCCGGTCCTCGACGATAAGATCAGGCAAATCCCGGGAGCCGAGCTCTTTCGCCGTTCAAGTTCCCTGGTGGCCAACCCTACATCCCAGGGCATCTCTCTGCGCGGCCTGGGTTCCACTGCCGCCAGCCGGACTCTCGTTTTGAGCGACGACATTCCGGTGCTCGACCCCTACGGCGCCTGGATCCACTGGGAAGAATTTCCGGAACTGAGCATCAAATCGGTGGACGTGGTTCGCGGTGGCGTCTCCGATCTCTACGGATCGAGCGCCATTGGCGGCGTGATTAATGTCGTCCAAGTTCGCCCCTCCGGCAACACTCTCGATCTTCTCGGTAGTTATGGCTCGGAGAACACCACCGACGACGGCTTTCTCGGCACTCTTCAGTCGGATAAGTGGAGCGGCCTCGCCGCAGCCGGCCTCGTGCGCACTGATGGCTACATTCTGACCGCGCCCTATGAGCGCGGGACTGTCGATATTCCCTCGAATGTCCACGCCCAGAATGGCCTGGTTGAAATCGACCGTGACTTTCTTTCCACCGGACGGGCATTCCTGCGCGGCAGCGTCTTCAACGAGGCACGATGCAATGGAACTCCGGTACAAAACAATGCAACCAGGCTCTGGCGGTATTCGACCGGCGCCGACTGGACCGCTTCCTCGGGGGGCAGCCTTGTCTTTCGCGTCTTTGGCGATGATGAGAATTACCGGCAGAGCTTCTCAGTGATTGCCGCGAACCGCGACTCCGAATCGTTGAACCGCATCGGCTACACGCCCGCGCAGGAACTCGGCGCGGCCGCGCACTGGACTCAGCCGATCGGAGCGAAGCTTGTCGTTGTCGGCGGTGGCGATACTCACGACGTCCGCGCCACCGATTTCGAAACCAGCTACAAGTCGAATGAAGCCAGCGGCACCCTCGACACCAGCGCCCGCCAGCGGCAGACCGGCATCTATGCCGAAGCGCTGTGGACGCCGACCAAATGGACAATCAGCGCCGGCGGCCGCATCGACCACTTCTCCAACTTCGATGCCAATCAATGGACCAGCCCACCGCTGAAGCTGACCACGCTCCCCAATTTTTCAGAGACAGTCTTCGATCCGCGGCTGGGGGTTTCGCGGCGGCTTACCAGCAATTTCGCGCTGTCGGCGTCGGCGTTTCGCGCCTATCGTGCGCCAACGCAGAACGAGCTCTATCGCACCGGGCAGGTCGGCGAAGAGCTGACCAAGCCAAATCCGAATCTCCGCTCTGAGCGCGCGACCGGCTGGGAGACCGGCGTGACGTGGATGACCCGCTACAATACCTACCTGCGCGCCAGCTATTTCTGGACGCAGGTCAATCGCCCGATCACCGCGCTCACCGTCAGCACGACGCCGACGCTGATCACCGAGATGCGAGAAAACCTGGGCCAGATCGAGAGCCGCGGAGTCTCGCTAGACGTAGAAACGGCACCATGGCACTGGCTTTCGCTGATAGGCGGGTATCAATATGCTGACGCTACGGTCACCAAGTTCTCGCAGCAAGCCGTCACCGTCGCTTGTGGACATCCCGACACAACGCTCATCGGATGCCGAATCCCCCAAGTCGCTCAAAACATGGGCACGCTGCAGGCGCGCTTCAGTTATTCGAAGATCGGCGTGCTCAGCCTCCAGGGCCGCATGAGCGGAGACCAATACGACAACGACCTGAACACCTACCTGCTGCACAGTTACTTCCGGCTCGACGCCTACGCATCGCGCGAGATTGGCAAGCGATTTGAAGTTTTCGCGACCGGGGAGAATCTCTTCAACCGCGATATCGAGGTCGGGCGGACCCCTACGCTCACTCTTGGAACACCGATCGTCGGCAGGATCGGGGTTCGGATTCGCCTGGGTGAGTAGAACGGGCTTATGTCTTCTCGTTCGTCGGATGTTCCCCCGCCCGCTGCGGGAAGATCAGGATACATGCCACAATCAACACCGCCAGCGTCGCTGAAGCGGAGTAGCGACTCAGATTAAGGCCTCCCTGAGCATTTGGCTTGTCCAGGAAGTCGCCAACGACGGCGCCCAGCGGCCGAGTCAAAATAAAGGCGGCCCAAAATAGGAACGTCCTCGAAATCTTCGTCCAGAAGTAGCAGGCCGCGACGATCGCCAGCAGCACTACGAAGATGGCGATGCCGCCCAGGTAGCCCAGGCCCTCGCTGTCAGCCGTCCAGTCGCCAAGCGCCGTCCCCAGGGTTTGCGAGAACATGATCGTGATCCAATAGAAGGCTTCGGTCTTGGGCGAACTCACGGTATCGACCGACACCGACCCAAGTGTCCAATACCAAAGGCCAAGCGAAGCCAGCAGCAGGAAGAGCAGCAGCAGACTGCCTCCGGCATAACCGATGCCGAGCGAGCGGTCCGCGTAGTCGGCCATCGTCGTCCCGACCGTCGTAGTGGCGATAATCGTGAACCAATAGAGAAACGGATGAAACTTCTTCGCCTTGATTTGCACGATCACTGCGACCACAAAAATCGCGGCGAAGATCAGCGTGCCGACGAGATAGCCCAGATTCATGGACATCGTCACGGCATCGCCGCCGGTCTCGCCCAGGGTCGTACAGAAGATCTTGATCACCCAGAAAATCAGCGTGACGGCGGGGACTTTGCTGAATTGAGCTTTTGCGGTGGTATCGATGGCCGTGGTCATGCTTGCTTATCTACCGATTCTGATCTTGAATTCATGGGACGCTCGCTCAAACAGAAAAGACGCGGGAACCGCGGATAGCCTACCTGAGAGCTGCCCCCCCCTGAAACCTGACGCTCGCTTGTAGACTAACCTCTGACCACCTTGAACTTCCAAATACAGACAACTGCCGGGACCGCACGCCGCGCCGACATGGCCCTGCCTCACGCCACGGTGCAGACGCCGGTCTTCATGCCCGTCGGCACCCAGGCCACAGTCAAGGCGACTCCGCAGCATCTTTTGGAAGAGCTAGGCGCGCAAATCATTCTGGGCAATACCTATCACCTCTATCTTCGCCCCGGACATGAACTCATTCGCAAGCTTGGCGGCCTGCATCGATTTATGAGCTGGCCTCGCGCCCTGCTCACCGATTCGGGGGGCTTTCAGGTCTTCAGCCTGAGCGACCTGCGCAAGGTCACCGAAGACGGAGTGCAGTTCCGCTCGCACCTCGATGGCTCGTCGCATTTCTTCTCGCCCGAACACTCGATGGACGTCCAGATCGCGCTCGGCGCCGACATCATCATGGCCTTCGATGAATGCACCGAGTATCCGGCGGACTATGCTCGCGCCCGCAAGTCTCTCGACCTCACCTTGCGCTGGGCGCAACGCAGCAAAGACCATTTCGCCGCCCACCAAAGCGAAAGGCCGTGGCCGGTAGACTTCGCCGGCCTGACGCAAAACCTCTTCGGCATCGTACAAGGCGGTATGTTCACCGACCTCCGCCGTGAATCCGCGGAGCGCCTCGTCGAGATGGATTTCCCCGGCTACGCCATCGGCGGATTGAGCGTCGGCGAACCTCGAGCCCTCACCCGCGGGATGATCGAGGCAACGCTGCCGCTGTTGCCAGCCGAGAAGCCCAGATACGTGATGGGAGTCGGCTATCCCGAAGAGATTGTTGAATATGCGGCGATGGGCGTCGACATGATGGACTGCGTCCTGCCGACTCGCGCCGCGCGCCATGGACTCCTCTTTACCTCCGAGGGCCGCCTCAACATCAAGAACCGTCGTTTCGCCGAGGACCAAGGTCCGCTCGATCCGGAGTGCCGTTGCATGGTCTGTGCCCGCTACAGCCGCGCCTATCTGCGCCATCTATTTGTCACTCAGGAGGTCCTCGGCGCGGTCCTGAACACCCTCCACAACCTCGCCTTCTACCTTGACACGATGGAATCGGTACGCGATGCTATTCAGTTAGGAGTCCTTCCGGCTCTGCTTGCCCGGGTGCGCGCCCGCAAGAATGGCGACGCAACCAGTCAGATCTGACCGGACGGACTATGTAGGAAGCAGCAGGCAGACGGGCCCAGCGGTTATCCGGGCGTTTCCCGGTGGACTGGCCCTCCTCCGAGCCTTGAAAGACTGCCCAGCCCCTTGCACGTTGGTACCATCGACAAGCCGATGTGCCACCTTGCCTGCACTTGCTGGATAAGTTCAGGGCCTTCCGCCGATACAAATGATTTCATGGATGGGAAGGTGAGCCTATGCGCCACAGCGCACCTTCCGAAAGAAAGAATGTGTCTTGATGTCGCTCCTCGCCTTCGCGCTACCCGCTCTTCCGCCCGGCTTCGTCTCATTTCTCTATATTCCGCTGATCATCGCGGTCTTCTATTTCCTCATGATCCGCCCTCAGCAGACCAAGCAGAAGCAGTGGCAGGAGATGCTGAATAATCTCAAGCCCGGTGACAGGATCACCACCACCGGCGGCATGCGCGGCACCATCATCGCGCTGCGCGATGATGCGGTGCAGCTGCGCCTGCCCCCCGACAACATTAAGGTCGAGGTCGTAAAGAGCGCGATCGCCTCCGTCACCACTCCAGAGGAAGGGAAGTAGGAGGAAGGCAAACAAGCCGCCCGCAAATACTCCATGAGTAAGAATCTCAATACCAAAATCATTGTCATCCTGGCGACCATCGCCATATGTGTCTTCGGTATGATCGGCGTTCCGCACGGCGTCACGCCGTCTGCGCTCAAGAACGCGATCGCCAGCCGTATCAACCTCGGCCTCGACCTGCGCGGCGGCACGCATCTTGTTCTTCAGGTGCACGTTGAGGAGGCGGTCGGCGCGACCACCGACTCCGACGCGGCCCGCATCCAAAGCCAGTTGCAGCAGGCCGGCATCACCGTCGGCTCGGTCACACGCGATCCGGCGCACTCCGATGTCATTCAGGTTCAGGGCACCCCGGCCGACCGCGTGGGCGACATTCGCACCACGCTGAACAACAACTACAGCTCGCAATACGACATCAGCTCGACCAGTGGAACTTCCTGGACTCTGACCATGAAGCCTACGGCGGTCAAGGACCTTGAGCAGCGCACGCTGGAGCAGGCGATCGAGGTCATCCGCACCCGCATCGACTCGTTGGGCGTGAGCGAGCCCGTCATCCAGGAGTACAACCTCGGCAGTAACCAGATTCTCGTCGAACTCCCTGGAGTCGACGACCTGGCGCGCGTTCATGACATTATCCAGTCCACCGCCCGGCTCGAAATTCATGCCGTCGACGGCGGCCCGTGGCCAGATGAGGCCGCCGCGCTGCAGGCGCTGGGCGGGACCGTGCCGTACGATTCGGTGCTGCTCCACGAGTCGGCCGGAACCGCGGCCCCCGGCAGCCCCGACCAGGTCTACCAGATCAAGAAGGTAGCCGAGGTCGGCGGCACTGATATTCGCGACGCGCAGACCGGGCGCAACCCCAACACCAACGAGCCGCAGGTCGTCTTCTATTTGACCACCGCGGCTGGTGACCGTTTTGCGCAGTTTACCGGCGCAAACAAAGGAAAAGCTCTAGCGGTCGTCCTCGACAACAAAATCAGGGAAGTCGCGACGATTCGCGATCAGATCCGCGACACCGGCACCATCTCCGGTGGCTCGATGGGCGAGCAGCAAGCCAAGGACCTGTCGATGCTGCTGCGCACCGGCGCGCTTCCCGCCTCAATCAGCTATCTGCAAGAGAGCACCATCGGCCCTTCGCTCGGCGCGGACTCGATCCGTCAGGGCGTAATGGCGTCGGTGATCGGGATGCTGGTGGTCATGGCCTTCATGCTGGTCTATTACCGGGGAGCGGGCATCAACGCCGATTTGGCGCTCTTTCTCAACCTGGTCATTCTACTCGGCTTTATGGGCTACAGCGGATCGACGCTGACGCTGCCCGGCATCGCTGGAGTCATCCTGACGATAGGTATGGGCGTGGATTCGAACGTGCTCATCTTTGAGCGCATCCGTGAAGAGCTGCACGCCGGTAAATCGCCTGGAGCGGCCGTCGATCAAGGATTTGCCCACGCCTGGACGACGATCATCGATACCCACGTGACCACAATTGTCTCGGCAGCTATTCTTTTCATCTTCGGCACAGGCCCGGTACGCGGCTTTGCCGTGACCCTGACCATCGGTCTGTTGGCCAATCTGTTCACCGCGGTCTTTGTCTCCCGCGTGATCTTCGATGCCAACCTGAATCGCAAGCAGCGCGGAGAGGCGCTATCCATATGAGGGATGCAGTCAGGCAAGAGGGCAACGACGCCGTGCATGGCGAAGGTTTGATGCGCGGTGGCCTTGGCTTTCTCGGGGGTCTGGTGCTCTGCAGCGTCGCCCTGGTGGCCCAGGCGGCCCTGCTGCATGCCATTGCCGGCTCGGCCAGGAAAACCAGCTGAAATTTCAGCGCCGGGCGCGGTATCGGGTATTCGATGCCGGCCCTAATTCAAGTAAGTAGGCGGAATTCGTGGAACTGTTTCGTGGCGTTAACATCGATTGGCTTGGCAAGAAGTGGTATTTTCTCGCCTTCTCGCTGATCTTCAGCGTGTCGGGCGTGCTCAGCCTTCTCTTCTGGCATCATCTGCCTCTGGACGTGGATTTCCAGGGCGGCACTCAGGTGCGCGTCAAGTTCGACCATAAACCGGACATTGATCGGATCCGCGCCGCTGCAGATCGCGCCGGCCTTCGCGACAGCCGCATCACGACCTTTACCGCGGCGGCTGCCAATGCGGCCAACAGCAATGAAGTCATCATCGGGTTGCCTCAGCGGGACACCAAGGAAATTACTCTCGACGCTGGACGCGCCGCAATCGTCAATGCCTTGCGCACAAACTACCCCGAAAACGCCGCTGAAGTCCGAAGTGTCGAAATCGTCGGACCCCAGGTAGGCGCCGCGTTACGCAATCAGGCTCTGCTCGCGACCGGCTACTCTCTGGCGGGCATGTTGGTCTACCTCTGGTTCCGCTTTGAGCTGATCTACGGCGTAGCCGCCGTTGTCGCCGTCTTCCATGACACCCTGATCACCGTCGGCTTCTTCAGTCTCTTCAATTACGAGATCTCGCTCACCGTAATCGCCGCGATCCTAACCCTGATCGGCTACTCAATGAACGACACGATCGTCGTCTTCGACCGAATTCGCGAGAATCTGGCCACATCACGCCGCGAAGGACTCGCCGACGTCGTCAACCGCAGCATCAACCAGACGTTGAGCCGGACCGTCCTCACCTCAGGACTCACCTTCCTGACCGTGCTTTCGCTGTTTTTCTTCGGCGGCGAGGTGCTGCACCCGTTCTCCTTTGCCTTGGTCGTCGGAATCCTGATCGGCACCTACTCTTCGATCGCCGTGGCTGCGCCCATGCTGGTTGCCTGGCAACAATCCCGCGTGCCAAAAGGCCGCACCGCGGCCCTTCCCGCCGCCAAAAGGAGCCGCGCCTAAGCCAAACTCACTTTCTGGATTTGACAAGTCGCTTGAGTAATATAAAATCCACTTTCTACAACTTCTGTGGGATTCCGGCTTCGGGATCAAAAAGTTCTCTAGCGGTGTCTACAAGATTCAGAACCGAACGTCTTATGCGAGGTAGGCCATGTTCGAAGACAGCCTGGTTGAATCAGGCGGCAGGTTAAAGACGAAGAGCAAGTATTGGGCAATTGGGGCCTTCCTCCTCAATGCCAGTATTCTGATCACCCTCATCCTGATACCGCTGCTCAACCCCGAAGCATTGCCGAAGGGGGCCCAGGCCATGCTGCTTGTGGCGCCGCCACCGCCACCGCCACCACCACCGCCGCCACCACCGACTCCGGTCCACGTCGTCAAGATCCAGTCGGAAATGATGAACAATCAGTTGACGGCTCCGAGCAAGATTCCTAAGCAAATTAAGCAGATCACCGAATCGGCAGCCCCCCCGCCATCTGCGGGAGGCGTCGCTGGTATGGGCGGTGATCCGAATGGCGCCGCGGGGGGCGTCATGGGCGGCATCCTCGGCGGCATCGGCAACGCTGCCCCAGTAGTCAAAGCGGCCCCGCCCAAGAGAATCAACGTCTCTGGAGGCGTCATTGCTGGCAACATCCTGGTGAAGACCACTCCCCAATACCCGGCGATCGCTAAGGCGGCCCGCATTCAGGGAACAGTAGTGCTCCAGGCCACAATCTCCAAGGCAGGGACGATCGAAGGCTTGCAGGTACTCAGTGGTCCGCCCATGCTTCAACAAGCGGCACTGGACGCAGTGCGTTCCTGGCGGTATAAACCATACTTGCTCAATGGCGAGCCGGTTGAGGTTGGAACCACAATCAATGTAGTGTTCAGCCTGGGCGGCTGATCTATCGACTTCTCTGCCGCTGAGGTGTAGTCTGCCACAACGGTCTCACTCTTCACCGCACTTCGTCAGGCATTCGGCAAGTTACTCCTTAGGAGGAAAGATTCAGTGATTCTCGCTCACCTAACTCACATCGCATTCCACCCGGCAACTCTCAGCTTCTTTCAGGACGAGCAGCAGGTTGGTTTCAGCCCGCTCGATCTCTGGCACAACATGGGTTCCTTGGTCAAAGGCGTGGTCATCGTCCTGTTCATCGAGTCCATCTGGTCTCTGGCCGTCATCATTGACCGCGCCCTCTACTTTCAAGCCGCCAAGAAGCAGTCCCGCGAATTCGCTCCTCGCGTCGCTGGCGCACTGAAGGAAGCTAAGTTGGACGAAGCCATCAAGGTGGCGGACCGCAACAAGAAATCGCATCTGGCTGAAGTGGTCACCGCGGGTCTCCAGGAGTTCCGCAACTACGGCAGCGGCGGCGCGATCAGCGAAGAGCAGATCGAGTCCAGCCAGCGCGCTCTCGAGCGGTCTGAGGCCATCGTCCACGCCAAGCTGAAACGCGGCCTGGGTGGTCTGGCCACGATTGGTTCGACGGCGCCGTTTATTGGCCTCTTCGGGACCGTCGTGGGTATCCTCCACGCCTTCCAGCAGATTGCAACACAAAAGACCTCCGGTATCGGCGCAGTCGCCGGCGGTATCTCGGAAGCGCTGGTCACGACCGCTTTTGGATTGCTGGTCGCGATCCCGGCGGTTATGACCTTCAACTACTTCACCGGCAAGGTGGAAGCCTTCGACGTCGAGATGGACAACTCCTCCAGCGAGCTCGTCGACTACTTCATCAAGCAGAGCCGACGGTAGTTGCAGGCGACGAGCGCAGATTTGGGTGAGAATCATCGTACGGAGTGGGTCGCCCCCGGGGCGGCCCGCTCCCCGGTTATAAGGCACCGACATGATCCGCTCATTATCAGTCGTTCACGCGTGGACCAGAAACCAAAGTATGAGGCGCAGTAATGTCAATCGCTAAGCGAGACGAAGGCAAAAAGGTCAACTCCAACATCAACGTGACGCCGATGGTGGACGTAATGTTATGTCTGCTCATCATCTTCATGGTGATTACCCCGATGCTGGCGAACAAGGTCAACGTAGAGTTGGCCAAGGTCGACAATCCCACCGCCATGCCGGACGCCGACAAGGAAGACGCCGTGTTGGTCGCCGTGACGCGCGATGGCCGCATCTTCCTCGGCCAGAACCAGGTCTCCGAAGCCGACCTGTCGAGCAAGGTGAGAGACGCTCTGAAAGACAAGACGAGCAAAATGATTTTCATCCGCGCCGATGCCCGGGCAAAATACGGCACCGTGACCGATGCCATCGATGACGTGCGGACCGCCGGCGTCGACGAAGTGGGCCTCTTGACCGACCAGCGCCAGACGCTGACAAAGCCACCGGCAGCCGCAGGCGGACAATAAGTCCGCAACAGAGTTCTGAATTTCCGGCTTTTGAAATTAAAAGAAGTGAGGATTTGACTTATGGCAATGGGCGGTGGAAGTGGACCGGGTGGTCTCTCGTCGGATATCAATGTCACCCCACTGATCGACGTGCTGCTGGTGCTGCTGATCATCTTCATGGTCATCGTGCCGGTCACCCCAAAGGGCCTCGACGCGCTGGTACCGCAGCCCCCGAAGAACAAGAACCAGGACCAGCCGAACGACCGGACCATCGTTGTCCAAATCACCTCGCGTCCCGGCGGCGGCGAACCCGGCTACAAGATCAACGAAGATGATGTCTCCAAGGGCGACTTGCTCACCAAGCTCACCACGATCTTCGCAACCCGCGCCGAGCGCGTCATGTTTGTGAAGGGTGACGACAAGCTGAATTTCGGCGAAGTTGCGGAAGTTATAGACATCGGCCATGCCGCAGGTGTAGACCATATTGGGTTGATTACCCCGAAGATCGAAGCCGGCCAATAATATCCGGTGACTGACGGCTTCCGGCTCATTCGGGTTGAGGGAATGAGAAATCATGAATTGCACGGAAGCCAAAAGCAGTTACAATCGCAACGCAGATGCTTTCGCTGGCGAGTGTCCGGCAATTTTTCAGGAAGGCACCTGGAACCCCCAGGGCGATCGAAGGAGATGACAAGCAGAATGAATCGAATCGCACGTTTTCCGGTGTTGGCAGCAGCCGCCGCTCTCTCGCTCCTGCCCCTCATGACCGGGTGTCAAAAACTGGAGGCCCGCGATCAGCTCAACAAAGGGGTGCAGGCCTACAAGAGTGCGCGGTATGAAGACGCCATTCAACACTTTCAGGAGGCAGTGAGGCTGGATCCCACCTATCCCTCGGCCCAGCTTTATCTCTCTACGGCCTACGCACAATCAGTCGTGCCCGACCTGCAAACTCCCGAGAATCTGAAGCGCGCTCAGATGGCTATCGACGGCTTCAAGCAGGTCTATGACCGCGACCCTAAGGATGTTGGCAGCATCAAGGGAATTGCAGCCCTCTATCTGAACATCGGCAAGTTCGACGATGCCAAGACATGGCAGATGAAGGCCATCGCCGTCGATCCTCAGGACGCCGAGGCCTACTACACAGTCGGCTATATCGATTGGCGGCAGGCCTACAGAAACGCCGTTGAGCAGCTCGGCACCCAGGGCCTGACCGATGCTGGCGATGGCAACCCGAAGATGAACAAGCAGGTCTGCGCCAAGATTCAGGAGCTCAACACTCCCTTGGTGACCGAGGGTCTGCAGTACATGCAGAAGGCGATCGATGTCCGTCCGAACTACGACGACGCCATGTCCTACATGAACCTGTTGAATCGTCGCAAAGCCGATCTTGAGTGCGGCAACGAGGCCGCTCGCAAGGCCGACGTTCAGGCGGCCGTCGATTGGAACACCAAGGCCATGGGAACTCGCAAAGCCAACGAGGAGAAGAAGGCTGCAGCCACTCCTGGCGGCGTTGTTATGGATAACTCCAAGTAGCGCTTCGCGCGTTGAAGCCAGAGAGCCCCCGTTCGCGGGGGCTTTCTTATTCGCCTGCGAAGTGACGATTACGAAAGCCGGTCTCCCCGCCATGAGAAAAATCCGCAAGATCCTGATTGCGAACCGTGGAGAGATCGCCCTGCGCATCGTCCGTGCCTGCCGCGAGCTAGGGATCGATTCGGTCGCGGTCTACTCGGACGCTGATCGCGGCGCTCCGCACGTCCTCGCCGCCAGCCGGGCCTATCGCCTCGGTCCCGCCCCCTCGGTCGACTCCTACCTGCGCGGCGATCTGGTGCTAAAAATAGCGAGAGAGAGCGGCGCCGACGCGCTTCATCCCGGCTACGGCTTCCTTTCAGAGAACGCCGACTTCGCCGAAGCCTGCGAATCTGCCGGAATCAAGTTCATCGGCCCACCCGCCTCGGCGATGCGCGCCCTTGGCTCCAAAACTCGGGCGCGCCAGGCCGCCGATGCAGTCCAGATGCCCCGCGTTCCCGGATCGACCACCGGTTTGGCGAGTCTCGACGAGGCCCGGCAGGTCGCGGCAGAAATCGGCTACCCGGTCATGCTCAAGGCAGCCGCCGGCGGTGGCGGCAAGGGTATGAGGGCCGTTTTCGCTCCCGACGCTATGGAGAGCGCCTACCACGGCGCGCGCAGCGAGGCCGAGCGCGCCTTCGGGTCCACCGAAGTCTATCTGGAGAAGCTGATTCAGAGGCCGCGCCACATCGAGATCCAGGTGATCGCTGACGAGCACGGCAACTGCGTTCACCTGGGTGAGCGTGACTGTACCGTGCAGCGCCGCCATCAAAAGGTGATCGAAGAAGCTCCTTCGCCTGTGGTCACCGAAGAGCTTCGTCAGAGTATGGGAACCGCCGCGGTTCGACTGGCCACGTCAGCTGGCTACACCAACGCCGGTACGGTCGAGTTCCTGCTCGAGAGCGGCTCGAACGGAACGACCGGCAGCTTCTACTTTCTCGAAATGAACACCCGTCTCCAGGTCGAGCATCCGGTCACCGAGCTGATCACCGGCCTTGACCTCGTACATCTACAGATAGCCATCGCCAATGGCGAACCGCTCCCCTTCGCGCAGGAAGATGTAATCCTTCGTGGCCACGCCATGGAATGCCGCATCTATGCCGAGGACCACGAGAACGGCTTCATGCCCTCACCCGGCAAGATCACGCGGCTGCTCCAGCCATCGGGGCCCGGCATTCGCGAGGATTCGGGCATTTACGAGGGCTGGACCGTCCCGATGGACTACGATCCCATGCTCTCCAAACTCATCGCCTACGCCCCCACCCGCGCCCTGGCAATCGCGCGACTGCGCCGGGCGCTCGATGAATACGCCATCGGCGGCATCCGCACAAACATCGGCCTCTTTCGCAGAATCCTCGACGACCCAGACTTCCGACAAGGACAAATCGATACCGGTTACCTCGACCGGCTGCTGGCGGAGAAATCCTCCCCGCTAACGAACCCTCTCGCGCAGGAGTTCCAGGTCTCAACTGACCAGGTCGCCGCGATCGCGGCAGGTGTCTTCCACAAGCTCGGCGTCTCTGCCTCAAACGGCGCCGACGCCTCCAAAACGACGACATCCGCATGGAAGCAGCTCGGCCGGCGCGAGGGGCTGAGGCCATGAACGCCGCGCGACAAATCTCCGGCGGGAATTCAGATCGTGATCGACGGCAAGTTATGCCATCTCGAACTGTCTCGAAGCGCCACGGACGATGGATGGCTCGGTACGCTCGACGGCAATCCGATCGAGATCGACGCGCGGCTCGTGCAACCGGGAATTCTGAGCCTCATCGTTCAAGGCCAGGCCTATCGCTGCATTCTAGATGAGGGACCAGTCGAGACCGCCATTCAAACCGGCGGCCAGCGCTTTCTCGTTTCGATCGAAGATCCTCGCTCCCTGACGGCGCGGCGTCGCAAGGGAGGCGCGTCCGGCGGGCAGCAGGTCATCAAAGCGCCCATGCCGGGCAGGATAATCCGGCTTTTGGTTCAACCCGGCGATGAGGTCGACGCGCACCAGGGCATCATCGTCATCGAAGCCATGAAGATGCAAAACGAATTGAAGGCCACCCGCGCCGGGAAGGTCGCGGAAATCAAGACCGAAGCCGGAGCGACCGTAACTGCAGGCGAAGTTCTGCTGCTGATCGAGTAAGCCGCCCCAGGACTTAGTGCCTGCCTGTTCTAGTGCTCACTGTTCCTAATGTTTGATCGAAGCGGTCGTCGCGTGCGCCGGCTTGGTCGATGCCAGAGCCTCGTCAATGATGTCATAGAGCTTGGTGCGGTCCACGACTTCCACAAACGGCGGGGCATTTCCGCCGGTCCTATTCGTCACCACCCAGATCGTCGGAGTGTGCTCGATGCCGATGCGCTGGCCAAGGGCATAATCCGCCTTTACATCAGCCGCAAGCTTGCCTTGCGGATCGACCACGAATGGGAACGCGACCTTATGATCGCTCGCAAACTTCTCAGTGAAACTGCGCAGATCGTCGGTCGTAGCGATGCTCGGCTGGTTGGCAAAGACCGCCTCGCGATAGTCGTCGCCCAGCTTCTTCGACTTGGAGTCGAACCACCGGGCGTTTACCGCTGCCTGGAAGCTCCAGACATGAAACGGCAGCGGGAAATCATGTTTGACCCAGGGAATGTCGTACTTGGCTGCAGCCTCTTTGAGCAGCGGATAGGCGCGCGCGCAATCCGGACATTCGAGGTCTTCAAATTCAAAGATTGCGACCCGGGCTCCGGCCGGCGGCCGCAGCAGGGATTTGTCTCCCACCGGGGTCGTGTTGCTCCCGGAGAACTGCGCCAGCGCCGGTGCTGGCGAGATAGCTGCCAGAGAAACGCCAAGAGCGGCGATCGCAAAAAAGACGCGATTTCGTGGCAATGCAAACATAAACGTTAGACTCCGCTAGTTCTTAAATTGTACCGAATCAGCAACCGGCAGTAGTGATCGCGGCCCATTCGATAGAACGGAACTCCGGAAACGAATCCCTGTGCAGTCGCTTGGAAGATAAAATGCGGGTGAGGGGTAGCGATGCGCTATCTGAAAGTCGTTCTCTGGGTCGCTGTCGCCGTCGTGGTCTTGACGGCGGCACAGTTCGGCAGCGTCCACCTGCTCACCGCCAGGCCAGCTTCCTGGCTCTTTGACGCTTCGCTTGACTTCGGGCCCCCGCTGCTCTTTGCCGGTGACATCGTCCAGCTGTCGTTCAATCACGGTTCGCAGGCGCCGCTCCGCTACCAACCGAAGGCGCTCGCCGCCGGGATCCTGACAAATATTCTTCTCTACGGGATCATCGCCCTGATCGTGACCTGGCTCTTCTTTCCGCCACAGCACCGCCGCGCTCGCCGTTAGCGAAGCGAAGCAAAGGAAATGACGGCCCCGCCGGCGACGATCAGCGCGCCGCCAACCAGGATCGGGCCCGTCGGCCTCTGCTGAAAGAATATCCAGTTGATCAACTGCGCCACGACGAAGAAGAAAACCACATACACGCCTAGTAGCTTTCCAAAATCCCACGGTGGCGTATTCACCACATAGCCATAGCCAAACAGGACCGCCGCGCCCAACGCGAAGAACACGACCCTGGTCGCAAGGGCCTGGGCGTGAAGTCCGCTGCGCACCAGCGCGTCCCCGCCAGCCTCCAGCACAGCGGCAAGAAACAGGATCACCAAAGCGGCTCGGATGTTCATGAGCTGGATTCTAACTTCCAGCAATCAGGAAAAGATGAGGGTCTTGCTTCACCGCCTGAACTTATCGCCAGAACGCTCCCGCTCCTCACGTCCCCTGGCAATCCATTGCTTCCAGCGATAGTCGGCGTAGAGTGATGCACCAACCACCGCCAACCCCACAAGAATCAGGAAAATTTTCAAGGGTCAGCCCCTTCAGCAAGGGTAAAGCAACCGATGGCGGCTGCGGTCCGTGCAAGGCTTAGAGGCGCCGGGAGCAAAGACCACTGCCTCCGTGGTAAACATAATGCTCATGGGAACCGCAACCGCCAACCTGCGCCTCAGCAAGATCGCCCCGAATCTCGTGCAGTCCGAAATCCGCGCCATGACCATGGAGTGCGACCGCGTAGGCGGCGTCAACCTGGCCCAGGGAGTCTGCGACACCGAGCTTCCCACCCCGGTCGCCGAGGGCGCTCATCAGGCCATCCAGGACGGCTACAACATCTACACCAGGCTCGACGGCATCGCTGCGCTGCGTGAGGCCATCGCGGACAAGCTCCAGCGCGACAATCACCTCACGGTAGATCCAAACTCCGAAGTCCTGGTGACCTCAGGCGCGACGGCCGGATTCTACGCGGCCCTGATGGCCTTGCTCGATCCCGGCGACGAAGTCGTGCTCTTCGAACCCTTTTACGGCTATCACCTGAACACGCTGACCGCCCTGCGCATCGCGCCGGTCACTGTGCCGCTGGCCTGGGGCAGTTGGGCGCTCGATCTCGATCGTCTGCGAGCGGCGATCACCTCGAAGACCCGGGCAATCGTGGTGAATTCCCCTTCCAACCCCAGCGGCAAGGTCTTTTCGCGCGCCGAACTCGAGGCTATCGCCGCCGTCGCCGAAGAACACGACCTCTTCCTCTTTACCGACGAAATCTACGAGTATTTCGTCTTCGACGGGACCCAGCACATCAGCCCTGCCACACTGCCCGGAATGGCCGAGCGCACGATCTCCATCTCCGGATTGTCGAAGACCTTCAGCATCACCGGCTGGCGCATCGGCTATCTCACTGCCAGCGCTCGCTGGATGCCGTCCATCGCCTATTTTCACGACCTGACCTACGTCTGCGCCCCGTCGCCTTTTCAATACGGCGCGGCGGCCGGCCTGCTGCAGCTTCCCGTCTCGTTCTACACCGGACTGGCGGCCGAATATCAGGTCAAACGCGACATGCTCTGCTCGGCGCTCGCGGCCGCAGGAATGAAGCCACATATTCCCGCCGGCGCCTACTACGTGCTCGCCGACGTCTCGTCATTGCCCGGCGGCTCCGCGAAAGAAAAAGCCCGGACACTCCTGCGCGAACGCGGCGTCGCCGCCGTAGCCGGGACGGCCTTCTTTCACGAGGGTCGCGGCGAAGACCTGCTTCGCTTCTGTTTCGCCAAGCGCGACGAGGAGTTGCAACGCGCCTGCGACCTGCTCGAAGGCCGCCGCTGAGAGACCTGAGCTGGATTCCCGCAATCTTTTGGCAACCTCAGCCCCTCGTTCCGATCTAAACAACAGGAACAAGTAATCTTGAGACAGATGAGAATCGGCAAATCCGGGCTTTTGGGGGCTTTTCTTGCCATTGTGGCCGCGACTGGCCCGCTCCAAGCCCAAAGCGGCAATCAAAGCTCGGCGACCAATCAGTACTACGGCAGCGTGACTGCGGTTCCACCGACGGACTCGGTGCTGCCGCTGACCCTCGACGATGCCGTCCGTCTCGGCCTCGAAAATAATCTCGCGCTCACCATCGCCCGCGATCAGCAGAAGACGGCCAGCGGCCAGCGCCTGGAAGCGATGAATGCTCTGCTGCCTAACATAAACCTGCAGGGCCAGAACGGCGTTCACCAATACAACCTCGCCGCCGAAGGCTTCCGGGGCCAATTGATTTCGAGTTTTCCCGGGCTTCCTCCGGGTGGGATAACGATCGACTACGTGCCCACAGTGACCGTCACTCAGGGACAGGTTAATCTCGACCAGACGCTCGTGAGCATTCCGGCAATTGAGCAATATCGCGCCGCAAAACAAGGCGAAACCGCCGCCTTTTACAACATGCAATCCTCGCGAGGCCTTGTAGTCTTAAACGTCGCCACGTCCTACCTGCAGGCGCTCGCGGCGAGTTCGCAGCTCGACTACGCCCGAGAGCTGCTCAAGACAGACGAAGTAGCGCTGAACCAGGCCGTCGCCCAGCATGAAGCCGGCACCGCCGCCAAGCTCGACGAGCTGCGCGCCCGCGTCGAGTACCAAAGCCAGCAGCAGGTGGTCATCGCGCAGGAAAATAGCTTCGAGAAGGCCAAGATAGCCCTGGAGCGCGAGATTGGGCTCTCTGTGTTGCAGAAGATCCAGCTAACCGACTCCTCGCCCTACGCCGAGCTCGAAGCTACCACCATCGACCAGGCCAAGCAGGAAGCCTACGCCAACCGGCAGGACTACCAGTCCATGATCCACCAGATTCGCCAGTCGCAGCTCCAGCTCGGCGCGGCCAAACACGAACGCCTGCCCAGTCTGAACTTCGGCGGCTTCTACGGAGTGCAGGGCATCACCGGCAGCGTCTATCACGGCGTCTTCGCCGCGCAGGGCGAGCTCTCAGTGCCGCTCTTCCAGGAAGCGAAGTTCCGCGGCGACGCCCAGACCGCCAGCGCCCAGCTCAACAGTCTCTATTCGCAGATGGCCGACCTGAAAGCGAAGATCGACCAGCAGCTCCGCGATAGCCTGCTCGACCTCAGTCACTCAGCAGCAACTCGTCCAGGTCGCGCACAGCAACCTTGACCTCGCCGCCACCGCGCTCGACCAGGCCAGCCAACGCTACCGCGCCGGAATCGACGACAACCTGCCGCTCGTCCAGGCACAGTCCACACTGGCGGATGCGCAATCGCAATACGTAAACACCGTCTACCAGTACAACCAGGCGAAAATCGGGCTCGCACGCAATCTGGGCCTGATTGACACGCAATATGCTGCATATTTGAAGGGCGCGCCGCCCAAAGGCGCACCGCCGCTGCCAGTTCCATAGATAAGCTGTCCAGTAGACAAGTTGGATACCGCGGCGCGGAACTCTTCCTGATTTCCGGCTGATCTCCGTAACGGATGCGGAGAGCGGTGTTAGCTTGGACTCACCGGCCCTCCATGCTTGCCCCTTTCCTTGCCTCGCTACGCTCCGATTTTCACTTTGCTCTGCGCCAGCTGCGCAAGTCTCCAGGCTTCGCGGCCGCGGCGGTTCTCACCCTTGCTCTCGGCATCGGCGCCACCACCGCCGTCTACAGTCTGGTCGATGGCGTTCTGTTGCGGCCCCTGCCGCTCCCGCATCCTGAAAACCTCTTCGCCATCCATACGCAAGTCCAGCAGCCCGGCGGAGGACCGTGGGACGACGATACCTCCTATCCCGATTATCTCGACTGGGTCGCGCGGAACCATACCTTTACCGGGCTCGCGGCGGTGGATGTTTCCAACCGCCTCGTCAGCCTTCCGAACGGATCGATTGGCCAGCTTCTGCCAGTCAACATTGTCTCCTCGAACTACTTCAATGTGCTCGGCGTGCAGCCCATCGCTGGGCGCAACTTTGCTCCGGACGAGGACCAGCCCGGCCGCCGCGTCGCCATCATCGGCTACGACTACTGGCAGCGGGTCTTCGCGCTGAATCCAAACGCCCTCGGTTCCACAATTCTCGTCAGCGACCGTGCCTACACCATCATTGGCGTCATGCCAAAAGGATTTATCGACCCGCGAGGCGCGGAGATCGCCGAGGTCTGGACATCTTTTGCCTACCACGTCGAACGCGACGGCCAGGACCGCAAGGATGCGATCGCCGCGATCATCGGCCGCCTCAAGCCCGGCGTCACCGCGGAACAGGCCCGCGCCGATCTCTCCGCAATCCAGGCCGCGCTGGCGCAGAGCTATCCCGAGATTCGGTATCGGAACGCTGTGACGGTGCAATCAAAGCTCGCCGACATGACCGGAGACATTCGCCCCGCGCTGCTGATGCTTATGGCAGCGGTCTTCGCCGTGCTGTTGATCGTCTGCACCAACGTCGCCGGACTGATGCTCAGCCGCACTATGAAGCGGCGCGGCGAAATGGCCCTGCGTACTGCGCTCGGAGCATCCCAGTGGCGAGTCTGGCGTCAATTGCTGATCGAGTCGCTCCTGCTCGGCCTGCTCGGCGGAGCCGCCGGAGCCGCGCTAGCCTATCTTCTGCTCCACCTCGCGCTGCCGCTGGTGCCCGAAGACATTCCCCGCATCGGCGAGGTCGCCATCAACGGGCGCGTGCTTTGTTTCACAATCGCAGTCTCGCTGGCCTGCGCCGTGCTCAGCAGCCTCTTTCCCGCGTGGAAGCTGGCCTCGGCTCAGCCTATCGACGCCATGCGGGAGCAAAGTAAGGGCGCAACCTCAGGCCGCCGCGCGCATGGATTCCAGAACACTCTGGTCATCGTCCAGACCGCGCTTGGGTTCGCCTTGCTGCTCGCCTCCGGCCTGCTGATCCGCGGCTTCCTCAACGTGCGTCACACCGATACCGGATTCAACGCCGAGCATCTTTTCGAGTTCGACGTGCCGTTGACTGTAACTCGCTACCCCTACGCCAAAAAAGTGGCCTTCTATAACGAGCTGCTTCCAAAGCTCGCTGCACTGCCTGGAGTTCGCAGCGTCTCCGGCGGCTATCCGCTGCCGCTTCAAGGGTGGTATCCCGAGGTGCCAGTTGAGATCGAGGGCCGGGCCAATCCGCCGGACCAGCCGCTGGTCACGCGCGTTGGCCGGGTCGAGCCGGGTTTCTTCGAAACGCTCAGCATTCCGTTATTGCGAGGACGCACCTTCACCGCAGCCGACAACGATGGGAAAGCCCCCTATGTGGTGGTCGTCAATCAGGCCTTTGTGAAGCGGTACTTCCCCAATGAAAACCCGGTCGGACGGCATATCCGGTCTGATCTGATCAATGCGGCGAATGACCCGAATGCCGTCGACTCCGAGATGAAAGATACACGCGAGATCGTCGGGGTGGTCGGAGACACACTGCAAACTTCGTTGATCGAACCGCCTGAGCCACTGGCCTTCTTCCCCTATGCGCAGGCCTCGACGTATATGCGGCCTCAGGTAGTCATGCGCGTCGCTGGGGATCCGATGGCTTATGAGAAATCGGTGCAGGCCGTAGTTTCCTCGATCGATCCGCTCCTCTTCCTCTTCGGCCAGCAAAGCGTATCCATGCAGATCGCCAGTGTCTCCGGCGGCCAGCGCTTTGAAACCGTTCTGGTGAGCGCTTTCGCGGCGATGGCGCTTCTACTTACGGCTCTCGGCCTCTACGCCACGCTGGCCGCCATGGTCGCCGCCCGCACCCGGGAGATTGGACTGCGCATGGCCCTGGGATCGGACCGAAGCGGCGTCGCGATGCTGGTGCTCGGTCGCGCCGCTGTCATGCTGCTGATTGGCTTGATTCTTGGCGGAGTGGCCACAGTCATCGGGTCGCGGCTGCGTGGCAGGTTCGCACTGGTTGCGGCCACTCTTATTTGGCGTCACTTGGTTCGAACCCGGGACATATTCCGATCATCCTCGCAGTTCTCGCCGCCACTTCGATAGCCGCCATGCCTGCTTCCAACATGGAACGCCGTGCGCGTCGACCCAATGCACGTGCTCCGCGACGAGTAGACCGACGCCGACCACTCCGGCCAATGATCAGCCGATGCGCTTGTGCGCCCGCCATTCTTCCGCCGTGATCTCCCAAATCTCCGTCGGCCACGTTCCGGAGACGAATTCATGATTCTCGACCGCGACTACGCGCATACCCTGCCGCTCGGAGATGCGCCTCGAGGCTACGTTGTCGATCGCCTTCGGAATCCGCATCAACGGAAAACCCAGCGTATCGAACCAGTAATCGGTGACCGCAACGCTCGCTTCGGTCATCAGGCCTCGGCCCTGCCACGGCAACGCTGTCCAGAATCCACGATTGACCTCGCCCTTCAACACGCCAATGCTTCCCACCATCTGCGCCGGATTTTCTTTGAGACGCAGAGTCCAGTGCCAGGCGTCGCCGCGCTCCATCGCTGGAAGCGCAGCTTCGCGCAGAAAGGTCAGGGCGCCATCCGGCGGATAGGGCCACGGAACGGCTTTGGTGAGATAACGCACGATCTCCCAATGCGGAAACAGGGCCTGGATCTGCTCGGCATCGGCAAGCTCGAGCGGCTTAAGCAGCAGGCGCGCTGTCTCCAGTTCCGGAGTCATGACCTATGTTACTTGCCGATGCAGAAGGTCGAGAAAATCTGATTCAGGATGTCATCGGGGGTGGTTTGACCGGTGAGCGCGTCGAGGTTGCGGAGCGCCGCGTAGAGATCGAGCATCACCATCTCGTGAGGGATTCGCTGCACCGCGGACTCCGTCGCAGTGCGCAGGGACTGGATCGCTTCGGAGATCGCATGGTGCTGTCGGAGATTGGTGAGCATCCCGGATTGCTCCGCAGTGCCTGGTGCGCGCGTAACCGCCAAAACCGCCTCCCGTAGCCCGGCGACCCCTTCGCCGGTTTTTGCTGAGACATGAACCGCTTGCTCCGGCAAATCTTCGGTTGCATTTGCCGGAGAAGCCACAAGATCGATCTTGTTCAAAACAGTGATGTGCTGCCGGCCCTCGAGTCCCCGAATCAGCTGTTCTTCATGAACAAAAGACTCGGCCGTCGCGTCGAGAACGATGAGCACAAGATCGGCGTCCGCAAGCGCCTCGCGAGTCTTCTGAATGCCGATGCTCTCTGCCTCGTCGCTCGACTCGCGCAAGCCAGCAGTATCGATGAGGTTCACTGGAATACCGCCAATCGAGATTTGTTCGGTGACCAGATCACGCGTCGTTCCCGGAGTGGCCGTCACGATGGCGCGCTCGCGCTCGACAAGGCGGTTGAAGAGCGACGACTTACCGACATTGGGCTGGCCGACGATCGCGAGCGTGAGCCCGCTGCGGACAATCCGGCCGCGGGCAAACGACGACTCAACTGGGGCGAGTTGGGCGCTGATAGCCCCGATGCAGTCGAGTATCTCGGCGTTCGGCATAACGTCGATGTCGTCCTCCGCGAAATCGATGCCGGCCTCTAACGTAGCGATGAGCGTAATCAGCGCATCTTTTGCCGGCTGGACGCGCCGCGAGAGCGCGCCTCCCAGCTGGCTCGCGGCTACTTTGGCCTGGTAGACCGTCTGCGCCTCGATCAGATCGCGGACAGCCTCGGCCTGAGTCAGATCGATGCGGCCGGAAAGAAAGGCCCGCTGCGTGAATTCGCCCGGCTCGGCAAGCCGCGCACCGCGCTGGATCGCCTGTCTAATCAGCAGATCGAGGACCACCGGCGAACCGTGCGCCGCGATCTCGACGATGTCTTCACCCGTGTAGGAGTTGGGTGCGGCGAAGAAGGTGACAATAGCCTCGTCGATACGGCTCGCTGAGTCGGAATCCAGTATCTCCGCGAAGCGCGCCTGCGCGTGTCCCAATGGGCTTCCGAGACGCAACATCGGCGTGGCAATGGCAACAGCGTCAGGCCCAGACAGGCGAACGATACCTATGCCTCCGCGGCCGGGCGGAGTCGAGACGGCAACGATCGTTTCTGTGCCGATCTGGGATTGTTGCACGCGTTTTAGTTTAGGGGATTATGCGGCCAAAATGCTTGCCTGCGCTGACTCCCAGCGTTCAGGGCTAGCATCAGTATTCATGAGAATGCCAACCACCGGCGAGTGCGGCTTTCATTGCTGGCACAAGCTCACATGCGGCGTCCATCTTCGAAACGTAACCACGCGCGCCCACTCTTCGAGCTTCGTTGACCAACTCCTCATTCCGCGATTGGGTTAGGAACACAATCCTCGAATCCGGAGACAGTTTTGCAATCTCCCGAGCGGCCTCGAATCCGTTCACCTCGGGCAGCCCGATATCCAACAGAACTATGTCGGGGCGCAGCTCTGCGCTCATTTCGATGGCTTCCAGACCGTCTGAACCTTCGCCCACAATCTCGAACTCCGGATGTTCCTTCAGCATTGAGACCACACAATAACGCCAAAACTCATAATCATCTACGATCAAAATCCGCACAGATGCCAATTACCAATTCCCTTTCTGAAGCCACGCTTTGCGGGAGTTATCGGGTCCGCTTCAGGCTCGACTTCGCAAACCCTAAGCGTGACATAGACTTCGGCTTTGGTCGTTGCTCAAGCGCAAGGAAAGGAAAGAATTTTCGCGAAGTAAATCGATTGGTCGGGCTCCTCAACGAAGGAGGTCTTGCGGCGAGCGGAGCACGATCTTGCCACGCGTCTTCACTAGAATTCCCTCCCGCTGCCACTCATTTAAGAAGCGGCTCGCGGTAAAGACTGTGACATTGGCTTCATCGGCAAGGTCCTCATTTCGAACGGCCAGTTCAACGCCTTCCTCAACCTTGTGACCCATCCCGCCGGCCATGGCTCCAAGCACCAAAGCGAGCCGTTGACGAGCCGTCTGACTGGTCGTCGAAACATGGGATACCTGGTACAGGCAAATGTAATCGAACGCCACCGTCAATGCATTGTCGAGTATCCGGGGACAACTCGCCGCGAAGGAACGGATCGCAGAGCGGCGCCAGACCAGAACCACGCTCGGTTTCACTGCTTCGGCGGTCAAAAGATAATTAGCCTGTTCCGGCAATATTGTCGCCAGGCCGCAGACCTCGCCCGGGTAAATCCAGCGCAGGGTCAGCTTCCGGCCTGCAATTGTCGTACAAGAGAAGCGGGCGCGCCCTTGAACAACTAGACCGAGAGTGTCCGCAGGAAACCCCTGCCGAGTCACCACGGAACCTGGCTCAAATTTCTTTACAGTGGCTGTCTCCAACAACGCCGTACGCTCGGAGGGCGTAAGCCCCTCCAGAAATCTCGGCGCTAGTCCTCTCAGGAGAACCGCGGCCTCGGCGTGAGTCATAGTCGATCCTCACCCAGCGCCCAGTGACCTTGGAGAGCGCCGATTGTTCCTCTATGAGAAGCCGTTCGCACCTGCTGCTGTTCTGATTGAGGACGACGTCACGCCTTTAGTCTACTCGCGGCGCGAGGGCCGACGGTCCGAAGATCCTCGACCCGAGCGGCGATCGCCATATCCACGGCCCGAATCGCGAAAGCCAGAACCACGGCGGCCGGCTTCGGCGGCTGCCCGGGCAAGTGGGGAGCCCTTCGGATACGCAACGACATAGCGGCCCAGACCCTCACCGCTGCTAGCGGTCTCAACATCGTCGAAGGCCTTTAGAGCGAGGTGCAGCATCCGCCGCTCACGCGAGCTCATCGGCGCAAAGCTAAATGGCTGACCGGTCTTGCGGACGCTCTCCGCCGCAGTCTCGGCGGTGAGCTTAAGCTCCCTGGCACGCAATGCTTTGAACTGATTGGCGTCGAAGGATACCTTGTCATGTTCTTCAGGCTCAAGACGGATGATCTTGGCAGCCACATGCTCAAGCGCGCGCAGCACCTCGCCTCCGCGCTCGGTGACCAGCACGGCATCGGGTCCGGCGAGCTCAACATAGATTTCGCGAGCTTCGAGGCCGTCCGGGTCGGCGGCGCCGCCGCCGGCGGTGATGCGATACTTCACGCGAAGTCCACCGGTCTTCACCAGGGTCTGGAGAAAGCCGGCAATTTTGGTAGCGGCTGCTGCGTGGTCTTCGATGGGCATCGTTCTTGCAGTCCTTTTCGCGGGTTTGTAAGCCGTTCGCGTTCTTATTTCGGGGCTTCCCCAGCCGTGAAACACCACATACGGGCAGCCACTCGTCTTGTTGAGACGCTTTCCTCTCTGGGAAAGTTCATCGTCTCGCCGGTACAGGTTTGCCCAGCCGTTTCGCGGCGCGCTTGGCGGCGATCTCGTGCATCTCTCGTCCAAGCTTGGTGCGGTTCATAACCATCTGCTGGACAATATTGACGATGTTGCCGCAAGCCCAGTAGAGCGCGAGCCCCGAGGCAACGCTCCAGGTCATGAAACCAAAGACCGCCGGCATGGTGAAGGCCATCATCCGCTGCTGCGCGGGATCGACGCCAGGGGATGGAGTCAGGTACTGCACCAGAAACATCGAAACAATAAAGAAGATCGGCAGGATATGCAGCGGGTCCGGCGAAGCTAGGTCCGGCAGCCAGAGCCAGTGCGCCTGGCGCAGCTCGAATACATTCGAAAGCATGTTGTAGAAGCCATACAGCAAAGGCCACTGGATCAGCATCGGCAGGCAGCCACCGAACATGTTGGCGCCCTCTTTCTTCTGCAGGGCGAATATCTCCTGGTTCATCTCCGCGCGACGCGGATCGGTCGTCTTGTATTTCTTGTAGCGTTCCTTGATCGCCTCCATCTGCGGCTGGATGCGCTGCATCTTCAGCGCCGACTTCATCATCGTGATGCGCGTGGGCAGCATCGCCAGGTTGATCACCAGCGTGAGCAGCAGGATCGCCCATCCCCAGTTAGCGACGATATGCTCGTACATCCAGTGCAGGATCAGGAACAGCGGTTCAGAGATAAACCTCATCCAGCCGAAGCTGACGATCGGCTCGATATCCGGGCCATTGGCTTTGCCGTCAGCGCCCGTAGCCTTGACGCTTTTGAGCACGTCGATCAGCTTGGGGCCTGCGTACAGCCGCGTTGAAGTCGTACCGCCAACCACTCCAACAGCTGCGCCAAGCACCGGAGCGCGATCGATCGCATTTGGATCGGGCTTCTTCAAGTTACGCGGAACGGTGACCTCGTTGTGCATTTGCAGGGCTGTTACCTGCGCTGGCGCATCGGGCAGGAAGATCGCAGCAAAGTAAAGGTCGCTCACCCCGGCCCAGTCGAAGGGTCCGTTCAGCGTCGCTCCACCAACCACCTTTTTGTATGCATCCGAAGTCGCCTTACCCGACTGCATCGAGTTGAAGGTTGACTTCGCATACTGCGGCAAAGTGTCCTGATCGCCGAAGCCCGAGGGCCACGCCAGCAACGCCGCAACCGGCGCGCCATTCTGCTCGACCGAGGTCTCTGCGTGGATCACATAACTCGTGTCGAAAGTGAATGTCTTGCGTGCGGTGATGCTGCCGTCCGACCACGTGTAAGTCAGGGTGGAGGGAGCGATCACGTCGCCTGTCGCCGTCGGCACGAAGAGCGCCTGCGAAAGCTTCTCGCGCAACCCCGCGTCGTACGTGAAGAGCGATAGCGGATAGCCGAACTGCGCCGCGGCCTGCTTGTTCACCAGGTCCAGCGGCTTGCCATCGGCGTCTTTGTATTTCTTGAGGATCCAGGAAGTCACCTGGGCGCCGCGATTGGAGAACTGAATGCGATAAAGTTCGTTCTCGATGATCGTCGGAGATTCGGTCGTTGCCTGCACGGCGTTCGCTTGGATAGACCTCGCCCCGGAAGGTGCCGGAGTGGCGACGGCGGTCGAACTTGCAGGAGCCGCCGTCGTGCTCGCTTGCTGCTGTTGCTGAGTCTGGGGCTTGGTCTCAGGAGTCGTCTTGGGCTTGAAATACTGCAAGCCAAAAAACATCACAATAAAAATGGCTGTGAAGGCAAGCATGGTCTTCGAGTCCTGCCCACCGCCCTGTTGATTCGGGTTCTTAATTTCTGGCAAAAGATATTCCTATCGACGTTCGTCGGGGAGGTCCGGCGGCGGCGGCAGCGAGGCCGCACGGTCCGCAAACACTCTTTCTTCTATCGTAACTGGCGGGGGCGAACTCTGCATGGGCGCAGCCGCCGTGAGTGACTGCGAGAGAGCTAGAGGCAAAGGCACAGGATCGAACTCCGGCGCATGAAATGGATGACACTTCGAAATACGTCGCAGCGCCAGCCAGGTTCCTCGAAAGAAGCCGTGATACTCGATTGCCAGTGCAGCATACTCCGAGCAACTAGGCTGGAAGCGGCATGCACCCGCGCTTCCGCTGACCGCGTGAAGCAGCGGCGATAGCGTTCGCTTGTAAGCAGATAGCAGCGCGCGGCCGACGCTGCCGCGAACCGACCGGGATTGACTTACGGCGTCGATCACGACGTGACCTGCGATTCCTGTGGTGTGCGGTTGACCTTGCCCTTGTCGATAGCGCTTTGGATAGTAGTAAAGATGCGCACTATTTCACTCTCGAGTTTGGCGAACTCGATCGTCAGCACCGAGCGGCGCGGGTGCACAACGATGTCCACGTCGGCGCTCACAAGCGCCGCCCTGCGCCTCACGATCTCCCGCATGCGCCGCTTGATGCGATTGCGCTCAACGGCCTTGCCGAGCACCTTGCCCGCAGTGAGCCCAACGCGCGGACCCGGCGGCGCTGGCGATCCCACTCCGCGCAACGCATAGAAATAGCTCATCGAAGCAGAGAAATTCTTGCGCCCCTCGCGATACACACGCTGGTAGTCAGCATGCTTTCGCAGGCGTTGGTCCGCCGCGGGAGGCGCCGGCACGATCCTGGTTGAAATTCCGGCCACATCTTTATTGTGCCGCAAGAGAGCTATGGCGCGCGGCGACACGACGGCGCACACCGACTCAACAGGCTGAGTCTGCCGTTTGTGAAACAGGCCAGAAATACATGGGACGAAAGCTGATCGGCAACCATCACGCACCGCCGAAGAAGCGGCGGCAGATCGCGGACTTAGTCGCGGTAACCCGCGCTAACGGAAACGCGATGACGGCCCTTGGCACGACGGCGCGACAGCACAGCTGCGCCGCTCTTGGTCTTCATACGTACCCGGAAGCCGTGGGTCTTTGACCGGTGACGGCGGTTGGGTTGAAATGTGCGCTTCGGCATGGAAGTGCGCTCCTCTGGTAACTCTCTTTGGGGTAATTTATCGCGGCTTGTGCCAGCGACTTTGTTCACTCATATTCGAGAACTTCAGTATAAACGATCGCCGAAGTTGTCGCAAAAATGCCGGAGCTCTTCACGTTTTCACTGCTACTGGTGCAACTTAAAAATAAAAGAATTTTTTGCGTGAAAGACTCGTTACGAGCGTCTTGCAATCATGCTACTATCGCTTTCGTTCAAGAGAGAAATCTGCACGTCAGGCTGTCTCTTTGCCGATCGATTGAAAAGCAACCCGACCTCAGCAGTCGGGTGCAAGCTCCGAGCACACGAGAGAACCACGGCACACCCGGCGCGCTCCCCGCCAGGCGATCTGTCGCATTTGCTCTCGCTTTTTCGCAAGGAGTACCGACCGGTGGCGGCCCTGAGCAAGGAAGTGTAATGTCATTCGCACCCACGCCCGCAGTCGCACCGAACCCCTGGGTCAGAATCCTCGGGGCCCTCGAGAAGAAAGTCACCCGCCACTCTTTCGACGCCTGCCTGAAGCCGACGCGTTTTAGCCACTCCAATGGCACCACGCTCTACGTGCGCGTGCCAAACACCGATATTCAGCAGGACTGCGACCGCTATTGCGACATCATCCAGGAGGCGATGGAGTCGCTCGAGATGGAGTTCGAAGAGGTCAAGTTCGTGACGCCTGAGCAGGACCCGGCGGCCGCGCGTGTGCGCGAGGACGGGGGTTTCGCCCCGCTGCCCGCACATGCGGCGAACGCTCCGCACAACGGCCATCAAAATGGCCAGCGCAGTCATGGCGCCCGTCCTTCCGTCCCCGCGCAGCAGGCCCGCTTCGACTGGACCTCGGCCGCGCAGCTCAATCCGCGCTACACCTTCGATGCGTTCGTCATCGGCAACGGAAACCAGTTCGCCCGCGCCGCCGCCGGCGCTGTCGCCGAGCGGCCCTCGAAGGCTTATAACCCACTCTTTCTCTATAGCGGCACCGGCATGGGCAAGACCCATCTAATGCACGCCATCGGTCACGAGATGAAGCTGCGCCAGCCTCAGTCCTCAATCTGCTACGTCTCGAGCGAGAAGTTCACCAACGAGATGATCAACTCGCTCCGCAACGACCGCATGACCAGCTTTCGCGACAAGTTCCGTTCGGTTGATCTTCTGTTAATCGACGACATTCAATTCCTCGCGCAAAAGGAGCGTACCCAGGAGGAGTTCTTCCATACCTTCAACGCTCTGCACGAGAGCATGAAGCAGATCGTGATCGCCTCCGACCGTCCGCCCAAGGAACTGCCCGAGATTGAGGACCGTCTGCGCAGCCGCTTCGAGTGGGGGCTGATCGCCGACATCCAGCCGCCCGACCTCGAAACCAAGGTCGCGATCCTGCAGAAGAAAGCCGAGAGCGAGCAGACCACGCTGCCCATCGACGTCGCGCTCTTCATCGCCTCCAACGTAAGGACCAACGTCCGCGAGCTCGAGGGCGCGCTCGTGCGCCTGATCGCCTGGTGCGGCCTCAACGGCATGGAGATCACGCTGGCCACCACGCAGCAGTGCCTCAAGGCCTTCATCGACACTCAGGTGCGCAAGATCACCATCGAGTCGATCCAGCGCGCTGTAGCCGAGCAGTTCGGCATGAGGGTCGCCGAGCTGAAGCAAAAGAACAACTCCCGCTCGGTAGTCGTGCCGCGCCAGATCGCCATGTATCTCGCCAAGCAAATGACCGAAGCCTCGCTGCCCGAAATCGGACGCCAGTTCGGCGGCAAACACCACACCACGGTGATGCACTCGATCGGCAAGATCGACGAGATGAAGCGAACCGACAAAGACCTGAACCGCACTCTGACGAAGTTGACCGAGACATTGAACGGATAGAGATTAGAGCGTTGCCGACGGCGAATGATAAGGGCGAACACGATCGTCAGCTACCTTCTGCGGGCAATTGTTGCTCTGCACGCATGCTTGATCGGGCTCCTGTTCGTCCTTTGGAAGTCATCGAGGCCGCTAAGTCCTACCTCCGGGCCACTTCTGATGGCGGGGTTCGGGACGCTTGTCGCGGTTCTTTTGATCGCTGATTGGGCCACGCGAAAAGACCCCGCCCGGCAGTTCTCGAAGATACTTGATAGCGCGATTGGTATCGGATGGCTTCTCGCTCTATTGGCAGGCGCCTTCTACTCCATGAGTATGGTCGTTCTGTAAAACGGCCCTGCTACCTTGTTAACTTGCCCGGATCAGCCGCGTATGGCCAACCACCGCTTCCGCTCCTCCGGCGAAAACCGCTCAATCGCATACCGCAGCGTCGTCCGCGGCATCTTCGCCGAATACTTCTCTAGAAACCGAACCAGTTCCGGCCGCGAAACCTTCCCCGCCTCGCGCAATATCCATCCCACAGCCTTATGAATCAGCGGCTCTTTATCGCCCAGCAGCTTGCGGGCAATGCGGAAAGTATCTTTCAACTCCCCATGCCTCACCAAACCGAGAGTCGCCACCATGGCGATCCGCCGCTCCCAGATCATCGGCGAGGCGGCGAGCTCATCCAGAATGCCCCGCGGCCGCGCTAGAAGATGTTCTCCAACGATGTACGGAGCCGACGTGTCAACCAGATCCCAGTTGTTCGCCCTGTGTGTGTTCTGGAGGTAAAAGTCGAAGATGTCCCGACGGCGCTGCTCGTCGCCACGCTCATATTGCACGACCAGAATCTCCAGAGCGGCAAAGCGATGCTCGTGGATTGGCGAAGCCAGCACCTTGGCCAACTCCGGTAGCGGCAGATGGCTATGACGAAGCGCGATCTTACGCGCTAAAGGTACTGCGATACCCAGGAAAACGTCGCCCTCGCCATATTCGCCAGGCCCAGTCTTGAAGAACCAGGCGAGATTCCGCGCCTTGCGTTCGTCGGCGACGAACTTCAGCTCGCGCAGTAAGTCGAGACGCGAGCTCTTCTTTAATACGATCTTCTTCGCGATAGCCATAAGCCAAAATCCAGCGTCTCTCTTCTTGTCTCACACCTTCAACAGCGACGCTGAGGAAACTTCGGAAAAGGCAGCTCGTGTGGAAACCGGCGCCTCAGGGAATGCCCATCACTCTTGGCTCGAACCGTGCTTTCCACTTCGACCGATCTCTTTCCACACAGAGCGCAGCCGCGCACCTGTGCGGATTTCGGCAAACTGGGGACAGCGGCACGAGACCGACGCCTCTTTTCCCGCTTGTACTCTTTTCCGGAGCGGGTTTTCTAAAACGCGGACGCAGCAAATCCACACTCCAGCAAGGCCTGGGACGCAATTCCAACATATCCACTCCGAACTACTACTGCTACTGAGTTAAATAAAAATAAGCAGTAGAAGAAGCAGTAGCGACGATCAGCGCCCAGCATCCGCGAAGTAGCCGGGGGCGTATTGACGCGGTAGCCGAAAATCACCCTGCATGCCCCTCCCACGGCATATTCCACTGGATTGCCGAGTTTTCCGCAGCGCGGACGGTGCAAATTCTCACTAGAATGGATGCCAGATCACATCCGCCGCAAACAGCGCTGTGCCTTGAGGCATCGAGTGGTGTACATTGTGGCAAAACCATAAAGGGGGCGATGCAGATATGCCAGGCTTAGAGGTAGAGCAGGAGAAGCCGGTCGTGACCAGCGGAGCCATGGAGATCACCGTCAGCCGCGCCGAGTTGCTGCGCGAGCTGACCGCAACGCAAAGCGTCGTCGAGCGCAAGACAACCATCCCGATTTTGTCCAACTTTCTCATCGAGGCGGCCGACGACCATCTCACCATCACCGCAACCGACCTCGACCAAAGCATCAAGACCTCCTGCGCGGCCAAGGTCAAAAAGCCCGGCGCCTGCACCATTCCCGCCCGCAAGCTTTACGACTACATCAAATTGCTCGGCGACGGCGACATTTCGATCAAGCTCATGGACAACCACTGGGTCCAGATCCGCTCCGGCCGGTCGAATACCAAGATGGTCGGCATGGCGCGCGCCAACTTCCCCCAGGTCCCGGCCTTCCCCGAAGCCGGCCTGACCAAGCTCTCCTCGGCGTCGCTGAAGAACATGATCGGCAAGACCATCTTCGCAATCTCAAACGAGGAGTCGCGTTACACCCTGAACGGCGCACTGCTGATCCTCAAGGCCGAGAGCCTGGCGATGGTCGCGACTGACGGCCACCGGCTCGCCCACATCGAAAAATCCGGTGAGACTCTCACCAATATCAGCGGCGAGAAAAGGACCCTCATCCCCCGCAAAGCGTTATCAGAGCTCCAGTCGCTGCTCTCGAACAGTGATGCCGAGCAGATCGACTTTGCCGACGACGACCACACGCTTTTCTTCCGCGTCGGTCATCGCACCCTCACCTCGCGCAAGCTCACCGGCCAGTTCCCAAACTACGAGGCCGTGCTGCCGCGCGACAACAACAAGTTCATCGTCGTCCGCAGCGAAGATCTCATGGCTTCGATTCAGCGCGTAGCCCAGTTCGCCGACGAACGTTCGGGTGCGGTCAAGATGCGGCTTGAGCAGAACGAGCTGAAGATTTCGTCATCCTCGACCGACTCGGGCGAGTCCGAAGATACGATCGAGACGCCTTACAGCTTCGATGCGATCGTCGTGGGCTTCAACTCTTCCTACCTGATTGACTTTCTCAAGGCAGTCGGCAGTGCCGGCGAGGTACGACTCGAGTTCAAAGACGCCCAGTCCGCCGGGCAGGTCAGGCCCGAGGACGCCGACGAAGAATACCGCTACCGCTATATCATCATGCCGATGAGAATTTGAGCCGTATCAACCTGCCAAGGTAAGAAAAAAGGACCCCGGCGCGGGTCCCTTTTTTTCGACTCCGTACCACCGCAAAAGGCTTTCACTCGCCCCCGCTACCCGGCGCGGATACAATAGAGTCTAAGACACGCAGATGCGACTGCATGAAAGTGGACCGTCCCTGCTCGGGCGGCGCGATTAGGGCGTTGGCATTCAGTTTGAGGGATGGATTTGAAGTCAAGTAGCTTAGAGATTTGCAGGCATCAGGCACGCCTGGTTCCAGATTTGGTTCTACGCAAGGGGTCGGAAGTTAATCTCTCCGCAAGCCGCACTCGCAGCGCCTTCCCCAGCTCCATTCTACGGTCGATGCTCTTGGCCTTATTTGTTATCACATCTCTCCAGGCCGCGCACAGCCAGCAGGCGGAGCGCATCCCCACGCGCATCTCACTGAATACCTCCGGCGCCGAGGGGCCGGCGCGGAACGCCGCCACCTTTACCGCGCAGGTAACCGGCGCGGACGGGAAGAGCGCATCTGCGGCAGCTTCGACACCTACCGGCAGCGTAAGCTTCATGAACGGGGAACACTCGATCGGCGCCGCATTCCTTGACGACCAGGGCCGCGCCACGTTGACCGTAGCCGCGTTGCCTGCTGGGGAACAGAAGATCATCGCGGTCTATCAGGGAGACGACAATTTTGAGGCGGCCAGCTCGACCCCCGCGGTATTAACCGCAGAAGCAACAGGGGTTCCCGGGTTTACTCTCAGCGCCAGCAACACCTCGCTCTCGGTCGTCGCCGGTAACACCGTGTCGACGGTGATCACCGCGACGCCCCAGAACGGCTTCAACCAGGGAATCTCACTATCATGCTCGGGTGTTCCCTACGCCACCGTGGACTGTGTCTTCGCTCCCGCCCAGGTCACACCGGGCGCTCCGACTGCAGCCAATCCAAACGGGATACCGGTGATCAGTACCCTAAGCATCCAGACTACCGCTTATTCCGGCGGCGAGCTCCGCGAGCCCGGATTCCGCCGTCCAGGCCTCGCCGGTAGCCACGATACCTTCTACGCGATCACAGTGCCCGGAATCTTCGCCCTCACTGGGTTAGGCCTCACGCGCAAGCGTTGGGGCAACGGCTCAGACAGGTCAAAGGGCGCGGCGAAGATGATCGCGATCCTCTTCCTGCTGGTTGCCAGTGGCATCGGCCTGAGCTCCTGCTCGCAGCGCTACCACTACTTCCACCGCCCTCCAGAGGGCAATCCCGGAACTCCGCCGGGCACCTATACCGTGGTCATCACCGGAATTACCGGGACAGGCAGCAGCTTGTCCACCGCAAGCGTGCAAGTGACGATGGTGGTCAAGAGCAGCTAACGCGGCAGGACCGCGGGCTACTCTTCGGAATCGCCCGCCAGTGGGCTGCCCTCAGATTCCCGCTTGGCCAGCTCTTCCAACTGGTTGCGCCAATCGAGCGTCGCCAGGAACCCACGCGACTCGCGCCAGTTTTCCTCGACCACCACAAACAGCTCCAGAAAAACCCGCGTGCCCAGCAGCGACTCAATCTCCTTGCGCGCGGCAGTGCCGATGGCCTTAAGCTTTGCGCCGCCTTTGCCGATCAGGATGGCCTTCTGCCCCTCGCGCTCGCAGTAGATCGCGGCGGCAATCTTGGTGACCGGGAGCTTCGGCGGCAGTTGCCCGGCTTTGAGCGGCCTGGGATTCTTCGGCGGAGGCGGCGGTTCCTCAAACTTCTCGACGACCACGGCTGAGGCGTAAGGGACCTCCTCTCCAGTCTCGAGCAAGATCTTCTCCCGAATCAATTCAGCCACCATAAAGCGCTCCGGCTGGTCGGTGAACTGGTCTTTCGGGAAATAGCGCTCGCCCACCGGCAAGTGCTCGATCAACTTGTCGATCAGGATGTCGAGTCCCTTGCGCTTGGTCGCCGATATCGGGATGACTTCGGCAAAGGCATGCTGCGCGCTGAGCTGAGCGATCAGCGGAGCCAGCTTTTCGCTCGTAATCAGGTCGATCTTGTTGATCAGGAGGAAGACCGGGCAATCCAGCTTGCGCACCAGCCGAAAGACAAACTCGTCCTCATCGCGCTCTTTTTGCGACTTGCTGATTTGGCTCTTGTTCTCGGCGGCGGGCGCAGTTCCCGCCGGGGCAAGGTGGTAGTTCCGCGTCGCATCCACGATCAACACGACGATGTCGCGGGTCTCGAGCGCATCGTAGACCTCTTGCATCATGCGTTTGTCGAGCAGCGTGCCGGGGGTGTGAACTCCCGGAGTATCAACAAACACAATCTGCGCCGCCTGGTGCTTGCCCTTTTTCGCCGGCACGTCATAAATGCCGTGGATGCGGGTGCGCGTCGTCTGCGCCTTCGGCGTGACAATGGCGACCTTCTCACCGATCAGCGCGTTGAGGAGCGTCGACTTGCCGGCGTTGGGTCGGCCTAGGATGGATACGAATCCAGATTTCAAAGGAGATGCCTCTAAAGAACCATTAGAACAGGCTCTCTTCCACTCTGCCTTTGCGGCAGAAGTTATGCGACGGCTCGTTTAGAAACTCGCAACCGCTCAATCCTTCGGTCCGTCGAAGCCAGCACCTCAAACCGCAAGTGCTCGTCCTCAACGACCTCGCCGGCTGATGGAATCCTTCCCGCGGTCTCGCTCACTAACCCAGCGACCGTCGTCGCTTCATAATCTTCCGGCTTTTGCCAGGTCTCGCCCAACAGCTCTTCCAGCCTCTCGACATCGAGGCTGCCGGGGACGATCCACGACCCGCCAGGCTCGGAGATCGGCTCGTCTTTCTCGGGATCCTGCTCGTGTTCATCGGTGATGCTGCCGACGATCTCTTCCAGTAGGTCTTCAATCGTGACCAGCCCCGCCACGCCTCCGTATTCGTCGATCACGACGCGCATGTGGTGCTTGGCGCGCTGCATCTCACGCAACAGCTCATTGACCTTCTTGACCTCCGGCACAAACGCCGCCGGGCGTTGGATGCTGGCCACCGTCCGCTTGGCCGCGACGCTATCGGGGATCTGCAGCAGGTCATGCGAGTACGCGATCCCAGTGATCTGGTCGATAGTCTCGCGGTAGATGGGAACCCGCGAATAGGGGTTCGTCACCAGCTGCTGCAGAAACTCCTCCAGCGTCGTCGTCTCCGGTACAGCAAACACCTTCGGCCGTGGCGTCATCACCTCGCGCACCACCTTGTCGCCAAACTCGACCGCCGAGCGCACCAGGTCGCGGTCGCCCTTCTCGATAATGCCCTCTTCTTCGCCGGCCTCAATCAAGGCGTCAACTGCCTCCGAGCTCGTATCGTCTTCCTCGGCTTCCGGCGTCTCGGCCAGCGCGGCAATCGAAAGCAGAAAGCTAAGCAGGAAGGTCACCGGCAGCACCAGCAGAAACAGGAACCGCAGCACCAGCCGGAAGCGGACCACCCAAAGCCCGCGCGTCCGTGTAAAGAAGACAAACGGCAGCAGCCGGTTGAAGATCACAATCACCAGCACCACGCCGAAGACGACCTGGGCGATCTCGCCAAACGTAGGCCGGTCAAGTGGTGAGCGGTCAAAGAGCATCGCCCCAAAGAGCAGCGTGACGCAGGCCAGCGACAGTTGCGTGAGCACGGCTGCAGAGAGCGCGATGCGCTCCCGATTGGCGCCGAGACGCGGCTCGACCTTCTGCTCCCACGCGTCGATGTTTTCCTGAAACTCCCGGGCCAGAAACTTGCCCATCTCGAAGTAAAGCCGGTCGACGTAGGAGGCCAGCGTCAGCGCAAAGAGCAATGCCGCAATCGCCGCTGCAAAGAGAATGGTCATGCGCGCCCGCCCGCGCTCTTCCGGCGCTCTTTCGCTGAAGCCTTTTCTGACGCCTCGACCTTCTTCGCAGGCCCGACACGCCGCGCACGCATCGCACTCCGCTCAATCAAGCCGGACGGCAAACCCAGCTCCGTGCGCAATCGAATTTCCTTCCGCGCCATCTTTCCGTCATCGGTCTCATGATCGAACCCAGCCAGATGCAAGGCCCCATGCAAGATGAGCACTTTCACCTCGGTAGCCAGCGAATGGCCAAGGCTCTCCGCCTGGCGCGCCGCCGTCTCGAGTGAAATCGCAAGGTCTCCCGCGCTCTTGCTCCCGTGTCCATCGCCGGCCTCGAACTCCCACCCAACCGCCGGAAATGACAACACATCGGTCGGAGAATCTTTCCCTCGATATTCCCGGTTCAGTCCCCGAATGCGCTCATCGTTGGTCAACAGCACCGAAACTGACCCGGAGCATCCTGCAGCCTCTACCGCAAGCCTCGCAAACCGCGCCAATTCCCGCTTATTCAGCGGTTCGCGACGGGCGGCAATCGTGGATCGAGGAGGTTCGATAAGAATCATCTTGCGAAGTGCGTTACCGGCCCTAAGAGCAACATCTAAATTCGCGCCCAGGACAAAATCGGCGAACCGAAGCGAAAAGACGCCTGCTCAAGAAACAAGAGGAGGGCCAAAGCCCTCCTCTTGTTATGGTATCGCACCCGATCTATGACGACGCGCTACTGCGGCTTGGAGTTCGGTGGTTCGCCCCGCCGTTCGTCCATCCGCGGCTCGGTCATGTTCAGCGGCAGTTCCTGCTGTGCCTTGCCAAAGTTGTCATAAGCCACAATGATCCGCTGCACCAGATGGTGCCGAACCACGTCGCCCGATTCAAACTCAACGAACTTGATCCCGTCCACGCCGTTGAGAATATTCATCGCCTCGATCAGCCCGGACTTCTTCGCGTTGGGCAGATCGATCTGGGTCACGTCGCCGGTGATGACTGCCTTGGCATTGTTGCCCAGGCGCGTCAGGAACATCTTCATCTGCTCGCTCGTCGTGTTCTGCGCCTCGTCCATGATGATGAAGGCATCGTTAAGCGTACGGCCGCGCATGAAGGCCAGCGGCGCGACTTCGATCACGTTCCGCTCCAGCATCTTGTCTACCCGCTCCTGATCCAGCAGGTCATAAAGCGCGTCATAGAGTGGGCGCAGGTAGGGATCGATCTTCTCCTGCAAGCTGCCTGGCAGGAATCCAAGCCGTTCCCCAGCCTCAACCGCCGGCCTTACTAGGATGATCCGGCTGATCTTCTTCGCCAGCAGCGCCGAAGCCGCCATGGCCACGGCGAGATAGGTCTTGCCGGTGCCCGCCGGACCAATGCCAAAGACCATATCGTTCTGCTCGATCGCTTCAACGTAGCGCCGCTGGTTGATCGAGCGCGGCTGCACCATCCGCTTGATGCCGGCCGATCTCTGCTTGCCCGTCTCGGCCAGGCTGCGCAAAGTAATCTGGGTGTCCGTGACCACCAGCTTCAACATGCCGTGAAGCTCCCCGTTATGGAGGTTCACGCCGGAGCGCCGCAAGTGTTCATAATCGGCGAAAATCCGCTCTACATGGGTGATGCTCTCCGGATGACCCTCAACATGCACCGCATCCGAACGAAGATCGATGCGCACGTTGAGACTGTCTTCCATTAGCCTCAGATTTTCATCGCGGGTCCCAAAAAGGGGCTCAAGGTTGGGCGTGATGTCCAGCGCTTTTTTCATCAAGCGGTGAAATTCCCTCCACAGAGTGAGCGGTTCGTTGAGTTGGATGTCAGGCGGGGCCTCGCAGGGAGCACCGGCGCAGAAAATTCCCCGAGATATGGCGCACAGCCCAAATGGATTGTCGGGGAGAGTCGGGCCGGATTGGCGATAAGCACCAAATATTTCCCGTTGATGCGCTCAGAGTAGCGCCCACGGAGTTTATCGTCAACAGCAATTCGATGAATTAGCAGCAAATCGTCCCGAACGGTCGTAACCGGGAATCCGATTGTTTACCGGCAGTACCAAAGTCTAAACAGGGTGAATCGCCTCAAGCTCCGGCAGCAGAACGACGCTTTCCTGTTCATTCGGGTCGGTTCGGGCGATGATGGCGGTCACCGGCTCCGTCGCGCTGGGATTGTATGGCAGGTGAGGCACATCGGCGGGAATATAGAAGAAATCTCCCGCCTGAACGACAGAGTGGTGCTCCAGACGCTCGCCATGCCATACGTGAGAGACGCCACTCAGCGCATAGATCGCAGTCTCGTGCGTCGCATGTTTGTGCGCGAAGGCGCGGCCGCCGGGCGGGATGGTGAGCAGCTGCATATGGATCGCCCGCGCACCGACCGACTCAGCCGAGACGCCCACCGCATACTGCAGCCCCTGCTTGCCGGTAAAGGGCTCACCCGCCCGCAATTGCCGGCAACCAGCCAGTGTCTCACTTGGTGTCGAAGCTGCCATGACAAAACCCTCCTTGACGCGACTCTCCCACAGGGCAGCAACGTTGAGATCTCACTTCGGATTTCAACTACTTGCTGTACTCATCCCGCAGTTTAGTCTGCCGCGATTCCATCGGAATGGCGTGCCCCTCAATATAAATCTGCTTCACGTCGGTGCGGACGTCCAAAGGATCGCCATTGGCAATGACGACATTCGCCGTCTTGCCCTCGTCAAGCGAGCCAAGCTTGTCGGCTACGCCCCATATCTCAGCTGGATTGAGAGTGATGGCCTTGAGCGCCTCGTCATAAGGTAAGCCGTAAGCCACTGCATATCCGGCAGCATAAGGCAGGTTTCGCTCAAAGCCACCTGGATTTCCACCCTCGTCGCCTGCCGAGGAAAAGGCGATCTTCACGCCGCGTTTCTGGAGCTCGGCGGGGAGCGAGAACACCGCGTCATAGCGTTCATTGGCCGACGGGAAGGCGTAGATAGGCCCAACGATCACCGGAACATTGTAGGAGGCAATCTTGTCCAGAATCTCCTGTCCGTGGGTGACGTGGTTGAGCACGACCTTGAGTTTAAACTCCTGCGCGATCTGCATCGCGACCTCGATCTCATAGCCCTCATAGGCGGCCAGCACAACGGGCCGCTCGCCTCGGAGGTAGGGCTGCAGAGCCTCCATTTTGAGATCGACCTTCGGTGCCGTCGGCGCTGGGTCTTTCTTGTCGCCCTTCTGCCACTTGTCGAGCTTGGCCTGATAGTCGGCCTTGGTTACCGCATAAGCCTGCGCATCGATAAAAGTCTGGCGCAGCTGCGAAGCCAGCCCCATCCGCGTGCTGGGAAACTTGCGGTCTTTACCCCGGCGACGCTGCGCCCCAGAGAAGTTCATCGCCAGCGCCACATCGCGGCCCAGAATCATCTGGTCGCGGTCCCGCCCCGCAAGCTGAATGAAGATGTCCTGCCCCGGCAACGTGTCGTCCGAAGCCGGCGCGACAATCGCATTCGTGATGCCGTTAAGCCGCGTGATCGGGATATGCTCCGTCTCGGCATGAAAGGCATCGTAGACGTGCATGTTGGGAAAGATCTCGTCACTCGTCTCGACCAGATCGTTGCTCGCCTCGTCTGCCTCGATCTCGCTCAGCCCCAGGTTGGTCTCCGAATCAATTAAGCCGGGATAGACCGTCATCCCCTTGGCATCGACAATCTGCGCGCCAGCCGGAATCTTCACCGCATCAGCCGCGCCTACCGCGGCAATCTTGCCTCCTGAAAGAACGATCGTCCCGTTCTCAATCACTCCATGAGTAATAGTCAGCAGCTTGCCGCCGGTAATCGCGATCGTCGGAGCCGGCGTGCTCAGGTCGGTAGGCGCAACGGCCTGCGCAAAAACAGCGCCAGCGGAGGACATCGCCAAATAAGTCACAGTCGCAGTTGCAAATCCAAAAAGAGGCTTCCGCATTTAGTTGCCCCCTTCATCGTCGCCGTCATCCCCACCGAAGCCGCCGCCATCATGCATCACTCCATTGAAGTGCGTCGTCCCAAAACCCGGCAGGCTGCTGTCGAAGAAGAGGTCGCCGTCGATATACACCTTTTCCGCACGCGCATAAGTCGACAGCGGATCCATGTTCCAGATCACCAGATCAGCGTCCTTACCCACATCGATCGATCCAACCTTGTCATCAACGCCGATGATCCATGCCGGATTCAGCGTGATCATCCTCAGCGCCTCTTCCTCAGTCGCGCCGCCGTAGCGGACCATCTTGCCCGCCTCCTGATTCAACCGGCGAACATAGTCGTTCGAATCGCTCTTCAGCGCCACCTTCACACCTGCCCGCATCGACATCACCGCGTTCCACGGAATCGCGTCCCACGCCTCGTCCTTGTATCCCCACCAGTCGGCAAACGTGGCGATCGCCGTGCCATCGGCGGCTATCCTCGGCGCCACCTTGTACATCTCAAGCGCGTGATGGAAGGCGCGAATCTTGTAGCCATATTCCTTGGCAATCGCCTCTTCGGTCAGGTATTCGTCGGCGCGATAGCAATGGATTTGCACATACAGCTTGCCGCGCAGCACGTCGGCTAAAGCCTCGAGCTTGAGGTCGACGACCGGCTTCTCAATCTCCGCAATGTTGGCGCCATCTTTCTGCGCCTTCGCAATCTTTGCGTTGTAGGTGTCCCACTTGGCCATATAGGCCTTCGCGTCTTCAAACGACTGCCGCATCACCTCGAAGTTGCCCATGCGCGTCGAAGGCAACTGGTCGCGGCTGCCATACACCCGCTTCGGATTTTCGCCGCTGGCAAACTTGATCGACCGCGGAGCATTCGGGAACAGCATCGCATCGCGTTCCAGGCCAAACTTGTTCTTAATGACCACCGCCTGCCCGCCAATCATGTTCGCCGAACCATGCAGCAGCAGCTCAGTCGTCACGCCTCCGGCGAGCGCCTGGTAGAGCGCTTTGTCGCGATTGTCAAAGGCGTCGATCATCATCATGCTCGGAGTCACCGGGCTGGTCGCCTCATTCACATCGCTGTCGAGCGCCGAGTGAGAATGCGGATCGATGATCCCCGGCGTCAGGAACTTCCCCGTCGCATCCACCTTCACCGCATCCGCGGGAGCGTTGACCGTCGCGCCCACTCCGGCAATCTTGCCGTCATGGACCCACACGCTCGCGTGCTCGAGCGTGCCGTGGGTAACGGTCATCACCGTAGCGTTTGAGATCACGATGTCATGGGCAGGGGTGCTTTGCGCGCGGGCCGTTACAACGCTTAACGTTATGCAAAGAGCTAATGGAGTTCTTCTCGACAACAGCATAGGAAACGGCCTCGAAGACAGCACATGAAGGAGACGGAAGCATCAGTGTAACGAAAACTTCGCATCGGCAACGTGCCTATTCTCGATAGGTTGGGTACCTGTGGTAGTTTTCTTGTGTCGAAACCTAAAGATTTGCCGTATCTTCGGCATGAATAGGCTTTCGTCGGTGTAAGGTGGGATCGCAATGGCAGCAGTTGAGGTCGAGTTAAAAACCGGCGATGTACTCGCAGAACCAGCCGACGTGGTCGTTCTCAAGTATGCCCAAGCGCTCTACGGAGTTGATGCAGCTGTAGTCAGAGCCCTGGAAGCTGAAGGAAGAGAGATTCGATTGCCGGGGCCGTGGGGATTTCGCTTCGAGAACTCCATTTCAGCCATCGCGGCTCCGCGCATCCTTTTCGTCGGTGTTCCGCCATTACGGGAGTTTGGCTATCGTGAAATCCGAGTCTTTGCCAGGAAGGCGCTTGCCGCATTGGCGGGCGAGGCTCCTCAGACAAGCCATATTGTATTGACGATCCACGGAGCTGGTTACGGCTTGGATGAAGTAGAGGCGTTTGAGGCGGAGGTGGCCGGCTTGGTAGATGCTGTTCGCGAAGATGATTATCCTGACGCGCTTCAGAAAATCACGATTGTAGAGCGAAACGCTGGCCGCGCAAGACGCCTTGCGACCGCGCTTGTCGGCTTGCTCCCCGACCACAAGATTTCCAAGGCCGGGTCGCCAGTTCATCCAGCGGCCGCGCTGGCTACTGAAAGGCTACGCGCTGCAGGATATGCATCTGACGGGAAGGCCCACGTTTTCGTCGCAATGCCATTCCGGGACGAAATGGACGACGTTTACCACTACGGCATCCAGAGTGCAGTAAAAGCTGCTGGCTTTCTGTGCGAACGCGCAGATCTGTCCTCGTTCACTGGTGACGTTCTGGAGTGGGTGAGAGGGCGAATTCGCTCCGCCTCCTTGGTCGTTGCCGACCTTACGGATGCCAACCCGAATGTTTATCTTGAGGTCGGCTATGCGTGGGGTACCGGCATTCCAACGGTGCTCGTCGTCAAGAGCGCGGACCATCTTAAGTTCGACGTCAGAGGACAGCGCTGTCTCGTCTACAAAAAGATCAAGGAACTCGAGGACTCGCTTACATCAGAATTGAGGTCCTTGCAGACTAGCGCCTAGGCATCATGCTTCTGCTTCGCGCCAACTACACGGAAGCGCTAAGGAAGATCGGCTTCACCATCGCTTCAATCTTGGCAGCCATCTCCTCAGCGGGCATCCGGTCCTGCGTCTGGTACCATCGCCGCGCGGCTCCGAAAATGGCCCACGCGGCCGTCGTCGCCAGCAATTGGTGATCGACGCCCGATGGTATGTCATGATGGGCAGCCCCCTCCTGGAACATCCCCTCCACGACCGGGATGATGGAGCCTTCAAGCGGCATCTTCGCTAACTGGCTTGGACACCCCGTTGTCTCAGCCAGGTAATCGCAGACACCGAGCGCAATGGCCCGCAGCGCGCCGTCGCAGTTTGTAAAGGAAAGGCCTCGGCGGGCGATCAGATCGCGGAAGCGCGCGCCGGTCATCGCCTGCAGCAGAGCGTTCTTATCCGGATAATGCAAATAAAAGGTGGCCCGATTCAGCGTGGCCTCGTCCGCGATCTCCTGAATCGAGATGTCGTCGAACTCCTTTCGATCCAACAATCTGACCAGAGCTTCCATCAGCATGCGGCGACTGCGCACGATGCGCGGGTCCGTGGTTTCCATCCCCATAGTGCCGGATTGGAGCGCCTCAGGCATTTGCATTCTTGAGAATACCTTCTTTCACCGCATTAGATGCGTAAGCGACACTTGTCGATTTTCTTGAATCAACATTTGCTTATTAAACATCAGATGTCGCATAGGAGAGATTTCATCATGCCCACACTTCTTCACATCGACTCCAGCCCGCTCTATGGCCGGTCAGTCTCTCGCCAACTCACCGGCGCATTCGTCACCCAATGGAAGGCTTCCCACCCAAATGGCACGGTCATTGACCGCGACCTCACCGCAACCGCGATCCCGCCCGTCACCGCTGAATGGGTAGGCGCTGTCTACACGCCGGAAGAAACCCGCACCCCGCAACAGAAGGAACTGCTCTCACTTTCCGACTCATTGGTCGCTGAACTCGAGCAAGCCGATGAATACGTCTTCGGCGTGCCGATGCATAACTTCGGTGTTCCCTCGGCGCTCAAGCTCTGGATCGACCAGATTGCCCGCGTCGGCAAGACCTTTAGCTATGCGGATGGAACGCCGAAAGGCCTGATCACCGGCAAGAAAGCGACCTTCATCATCGCCACCGGCGGCATCTATGACCCCCAGACGCAGATGGCCTCGTTCAACTTTGTCGAGCCGTACTTGCGCTCGGTCTTCGGCTTCCTCGGCGTGACCGATGTGACTTTTCTCACCACAGGTGGAACCGCGGCACTCAACTACGGGCAAGACCGTGATGCGTTTCTCGCGCCCCACCTTCAGACCGTGCAAACGCACGCGCAGGCGATCTAACGGAGACGGCATATGAAGATTGTTTCCGTCATCGCGCGCTATCTGCTGGGGCTCATCTTCGTGGTCTTTGGGCTGAACGGCTTCCTCAACTTCATCCACCAACCGCCGCCGGCGAATCCCGTGGCGCTACAGTTCCTTATCGCCGTCAGCTCATCGCACTTTGCCGCCTTTTTCTTCGCGGTGCAGCTCATCGGGGGACTGCTCTTGATCTCAGGCTTCTTCGTGCCGCTCGCGCTCACACTGCTCGCGGCGGAGCTCTACAACATCCTCGCCTTCCACATCACGCTCATGCCCGGCGCCGCTCCGGCGCTGGTCGCCTGCGTACTGTGGGTGCTGGTCTTTCTCCAGTATCGCGAAAGTTTCAAGGGCATTCTCGCCGCGAAGTCCCCGGCGCAGGGATAATCTCCATCGCGGCAAGGAGGGATCAAAGCCTCCTTGCTGCGAAGCGTCCTTCAAGACTCAATAACCGTGCCAATGGCTTCTAGATGTCGGCTAACCGGGAATAGCATCGCTACTCATTGCGACCGGCGCGAAGCAGCCCGGGACGTTGATTCATAGGTTCGTGGTTCCCCGCAAATTGCATTGGAAATCCGGTTGAATTGTGCGGGGACTTGGATCTCTGAGCTATAAGCCAGGAACAGGTGGGCAACCCGGAAACTCCATTAAGTAAGTGTTGCCGATGTAGCCAAGATACTCGATTCCGATCTTGCTGGTGAAAAACCCATCTGCAGTCAGGTCGCGCAGGAATGCAAAAAACTCCACGCCCTGGCTCAGGCTTTTGTCCGCCACAGCATTCTTGCGATAGGCGATGCGATCCAGCATCTCCTTCTGCTGTTGTGCTTCACAATCGAGATAAGCCTTGCCATAGTGGTCCGCGCAGGTCGCATCGAGCCACATGAGCCCGCCGCCCAGCTTCAGTTGATACTGAGCATTCTCGCTGGTGAGCAGGTCAATAAATTCCGGAGCGCCCGCTTCGAGCGCGCCGCCGCATTCGGCATCTGCAGGCAAGATCGCCTCGCAAAGCGCCTGCAGCGTCTTGTATTGCTTGGCAGGAAAAAACTTTGGCGTATATGCAGCCTTCGTTTCCGCCTTCTCCGCCGCGATCATATTGTGCGCATATTCCGCGGCTTCCATAGGAATAACACTCAACACAGAGCCCGCCATCGCTCCGATGCTCAGCGATTTCAGCACGTTGCGCCGCGATACAGCCTCCATACTGCTAAATATCCCCCTTCTTCGCCTGCTCAAGCAGATATTCCGAGGTCCTCCACGACAACGCCATAATCGTCAGTGTCGGGTTCTTGTCCGCGTTCGTCACAAAAGGACCGGCATCGGCGACAAATAAATTCTTCACATCGTGCGCCTGGCAATTCTTGTTGAGCGCCGAGCTCTTCGGATCGTTCCCCATCCGCACCGTCCCCAGCTCGTGAATGATCGTTCCGCCCTCCGAAATCCCCGCCGCCTTTGCCTTGGCGCTATCGGTCAGCGGCCGGCCTTCGGTCGCATGGTCTTCACTCGCCTGGGTGCGGCTGCCGAGCACCGTCCCGCCGCCGGTCTCGATAATCTCGCGGAAGGTCTCCTGCATGTGCTTCGACATCTTCAGCTCGTTCTCGCCCCACTCCCAGTGAAAGCGCAGCACGGGAATCCCCCACTGGTCCACGACATTCGGGTCAATGTCGCAGTAGCTCTGCTCATTGGGAATCATCTCGCCGCGCCCCGCAAAACCGATCACGTTCCCATAGGCCTTCTTGCATTGCTGCTTAAGCGCGACTCCATATCCTTCATGCTGCGCGCACACGCCGTCGAATCCTCCTACGCCGGGCATACCCCGCCCGCCTCCGAACTCGATGTGGTAGCCGCGCAGGAAATCGTTCTTCTGCCCGAACCTCCACCACGGCATATAGAGGTGCATCCCTCCCACGCCATCGTGATTGTGCGCCGGGACCTTTTCGAGCTGCGGAAAATAGCCCGCCAGACTGGTGCCCACCGAATCCGTGAGATAACGCCCGACCACCCCCGAAGAATTCGCCAGCCCGTCAGGAAAACTGCTCGACCGCGAATTGAGCAGCAGCCGGGCGCTCTCGCAGGCGCTGGCCGCAACAACGAAAGCTTGAGCGTACACGCGGCTTTCGGTGCGCGTCGTCTTGTCGATGTAGGAAACCGCCTCGACCTTCCCATTCTTGCCCAGGACAAGCTCCCGCGCCATCGCATTGGGAATCAGCGTGAAACGGCCTGTCGCCCGCGCCGGAGGCAGCATCACCTGGCTCGAGCTGAAGTTGGCGGCAGTGATGCATCCGCGTCCGCACTGCGCGCAGTAGTGGCAGGAAGGGCGCCCGTTCAGCGGCCGCGTCAGAATCGCCATCCGGGAAGGAATACAGGTGATGCCCAACCGGTCGCAGGCCTTCTTCACGATGGTTTCGGTGCAGCGCGGCTTCGGCGGAGGAAGAAACACACCGTCCGGCGCATTCGGCACATTCTCCTTTGTGCCGAACACACCTATGTACGCCTCGACCTTGTCGTAATAGGGCGCAAGCTCTTCATACGCGATCGGCCAGTCGTCACCCATTCCGTCCATCGAACGCGCCCTGAAGTCAGCGGGCCCAAACCGTAGCGCGATGCGTCCCCAATGGTTGGTGCGCCCTCCCTCGATCCGCGACCGGAACCAGCGAAACTGCGTTCCCTCGGCCGTCGTGTAAGGCTCGCCTTCGATCTCCCAAAAACCATTGGGCGCCATGAACTCCGTATTCAGCTCATGCCGCGCCCGGCCGCCAACGTCCGCGCCGCGATGCGCCAGCTGATATGGCCAGACATGCTCTTTGAAGTCCTTGTAGGGAGTGAGCGCCGGACCCGCTTCGAGCATCACCACGCTCAGGCCGCCCTCGGTCAACACCTTAGCCGCGGTGCCGCCACCCGCGCCAGATCCGATGACGCAAACGTCGTAGGTCTTTCGTGCCGGAGCTACCTGGGCCAAGCGCAATCTCCACAATGAGTGCCGGGACGAAAACACTGCGTAGCTCGAGCAGCTCTGCCGGCTTGGTCCTCTTGACGCACAACATTCATCTGCAAGTCGATTCTTCTTCGATCCGATTGTAAGGCCCTGTGGATCGGGTTCGCCATTGACCCAACCCCCAAACTCCACCGTAACCCAAAAATGCCGCCTCGATTGGGACACCACCCCCCGAGCTCCGCGCCGCCTGGCAACAAGGCAAGAAAGAACTCTTCTACCCATACGGCAAAACCCACGCCCAGACCATCGGAGAGCAAGACTAGTTGTTAGTTCCGGCTGCGAATCGGATCAAGAAAGCGACCTTCATCATCGTTACGGGCGGCATCTGACGCCCAGACGTTTCGTGTTGAATATGTCCAAGTTACCGACTTCAAACATCGCTTGCCGCAGGTGCCCCGGTCTTCGGTTTCGTTGGGTCGTTGTATTCGTCGTGGTTTGGTGGAACTTTGTTGGTATCTGAATTCCGGGCGTCCAACATCTTCTTTACGTAGGCAGGACGGAGCGGTATCTGGCGCATGGGCTTTCCTGTTGCATCAAACACCGCGGACGCAATCGCAGAGGCGCCAAGTGCATTCGCAGCCTCTGAACCTTGTCCCATGGTGCCCACTTCAGGATTGTTTAACAAGACCACCTTGAACTCAGGGATTTCGGCCATGGTGAGAATCGGGTAGGACAGCCAATCCTGTGCGGTGATGCCACTCTCGTTGAATGGCACCTCTTCGTGCAAGGCGATGCTGAGACCCATCATTGCACCGCCTTCTACCTGCCGCTTCAACTGTTCAGGATTCACCACGATCCCAGGATCGACAACGACCGTGTACTTGTCCACCTTGACTGCACCCGTCGCCAGCGTCAGCGAAACCTCACATGCGCAGCCCCAGTACGTGCCCGAACGGAGCATCGCCGACACACCGTGACCGCGCACTACCCCGTCGCCGATTCCCGTCGCCTTTGGCGCCGGCGTGGGACGTACCTCCCATCCCGACTCTTCCTTGAGACGCTTGAGAACAGTGATCAGCCGCTCATCCTTTGCATGATCGATACGGAACTGCAGGGGATCGGCCCCTGCCAATGCCGCAGCCTCCGACATGGCCATCTCGCGTGGAAAGTTCTGCTGGAACTGCCCGGGTGTACGCATCGAGTGATCGCGAAGTCCAATCGCCATCGGCGAACTTTTCTGCCCGATCTGATATGTGCCGTGCGCACGCTCGGTCAGATTAGCTACAGTGTCGTACAGCCATTGATCGGAAGGGCCATTGCTGATCGAGTTGAGCACGTGGCCCTTCTCACTTGGCGCGTCCATGGTGGGCAAGCCCGCAATGACGGCCCCGATCATCCGGTCATCCTGAAAGGCCGGCATGAAGTGATCGATTTCGTAAGCGGCGATCTTCCCATTGGCATCGAGACCGATCCTTACGTCGGAGAAGGCAATGGGCGATTGCGTCGACCACTGCATCTCGTCATTGCGCATCCATTGCACTCGGACAGGTTTGCCCAGCTCCTTAGAAAGAATCACGGCTTCGTCTTCCGCGCCCGCGTTGCCGCCGTTCGAGCGTCCATAGTGTCCGGCTCCGGAATAGGTTTTGACCACAACCTTGTTCAACGACGTGCCGAGCATCATGGCGATCTGTCCGCGCAATGCCTGTGCGTTCTGTGTATGCGTATGCACCGTTACGGAGCCGTCCGCCTTGTAATCAGCTACTGCAAGCGTTGGTCCGATCGGAGCATGCTTCCAGTACGGCAGACGGTAGGTCGCCTCGAGCTTCTTGGGCGAAGCTTTCATCGCGGCAGATGCATCGCCCTTATTCTGGCGGCCCCTTGCAACCGGCGCCGCCTTCCAGTCCGACTCGTTGCGAAGATAATCGTAGGCCTTGTCCTTGCCCGGCAGGCCCTTCCATTCTGTCCACTTCGTGGTGCCTGCAACCTGCCAGGATGCCAGTACAGCTTCCCACTCCGTGGGCGCAACCACCGCGACAAGATCACCCTTCACGATGAGCTGGGTGTTCGGGAACTTCGTCTTATCCAGCTTGCCGGCTTCTACCAGGTGCGAGCCAAGCGTACCCGGGTGCACCACGCGACCGTGCAGCATATCCGGCAGCTTGACGTTGGTCACCCATAGCTCATCCGCCTTGACCTTGCTGCTGATGTTGCTGTTCTTGTAGGACTTGCCAACAACCTTCATCTCGCTCGCGGGCTTGAGCGGTGGATCGCCGGTTATGCGCAGGCCAAAGATACTGGTAAGGTCGCCAGTCACAGGGATGGAGAGTTGCAGACTCTGGTCCTTCACGAGTTCGCCGTAAGAGACTTGCTTGCCGCCGCCGTAGACCACGCCATCGATCGTCTTCAGTTGGTCCTTCGGTACGCCAAGGCGCTCCGATGCCAATTGCAACAGGGCCTGTCTGGTATATGCCGCGGCCTTGCGGATGTTCGGTGTGCCTTCTCCCAGCAGGCCAAATGTGCCGCCCCCTTCCGGCGTGGTATCCGTGTCGGCGGAAACGACCGTTGTGATGGCTTCGAATGTCACATCGAGCTCATCGGCGATGATTTGCCGGTATGCGGTGTAGATGGTGCCTTGTCCAAAGTCGCTCTTGCCAGTGCGGTAAAGCACCGTGTTGTCCGGGCGAATCTCAATCCAGGACTGTGGGAGCGATGCGTCGAAGGCATTCCCGTCAGCTCGGAGTGCGGCACGTGCCACACCGCCCCGCAGCAGCCCGAAACCGACCATTAGCGTACCGCCCGCCTTGACAAAACCGCGGCGAGTCAGCTTCGCTCCGTATACATCGGATGTGAGTGCTTCAAGAAGCTGCTCCATTACGCTTCTCCTTTCGTCATCAGCATCGAGGCATAGCGGACGGCGTCCACAATGGCGAGGTAGGTGCCGCAACGGCACAGGTGGGGAGACAGTCCCGAGGTGGTGAACGCTTCTTTGATCTCGTTCAAGGTAGGCTTCGGCTTGCTCTCCAGCAGTTCGGTCGCCTTGATCATCATGCCGCTCTGGCAGAATCCGCACTGAGGAACCTGCTGCTCGATCCAGGCTTGCTGCACCGGATGCAGCGTGCCTTCCGGCGTGGAATCTGGAAGGTTCTTGTGCTTGGCCCAACGCTCTGGCAATCCTTCAAGCGTGATGACTTCCTTGCCCGCAGCTTGCGATACCGGAGTGATGCACGAACGTATTTCTACACCGTCCAGCAGAACCGAGCAGGCTCCGCACTGGGCAAGTCCACAGCCAAATTGAGGACTCATGACGTCCAACTCGTTCCGCAGGACGTACAGCAACGGCGTATCTTCCGAAGAACTAACCTCGCGCATCTTGCCATTCACTTTGATAGTTTGCATTCCGGAAACCTCCTGGACCTTCGAACACCCCTCACAGAAACCATGGCGGCGCTGCACCGTCGCCCCAACGCCGAACTGCGAACGGCAACGATCCCGCCCTTCTTTCTGAGGCCTACAAGTTTATCGCTTAGTCGCACCCTAAAGAGGTCTTTCTTGCGAATGCGGCGACAAGAAGGGTGAACGGCATCCTTTGGAGGACTAGTCCTCGCACCGACAGGCGCATTGACCCAACCCCAAAATTCCAATAAACTTAAGGTTTGCGTGGCATGAAGGGAAGAAGTCTGCCTGCCCGCCTCTTTCACAAGAGTCCCAGACCAAATTTCAGTTTCAGATAAGGATTTTCAAGATGGCGAACCATGTTTCTTCGCTCAAGCGCGCCCGTCAGACCGAGAAGAAGACTGTTGTAAACCGTGCCAACCGGAGCCGCGTCCGCGGCAGCCTGCGCAGCCTGCGCGAGGCCATCGCCAAGGGCGACGTGAAGGCCGCCCAGGAGCAGCTGCGCCTGACCACCTCCGCGCTCGACAAGAGCGTCCAGAAGGGCATTCTGCACGACAACACCGCCTCCCGCTACAAGAGCCGCCTCAACGCCCGCGTCAAGGCGCTCGCGACCAAGGCTGCTTAAAGCTAGCGTAGTTTAGTTTCCTTGGGTCTTGTCCTGGATTGCCTGTGCGCGCCGGCGCAGCGGCTCGGCCTCAGCATTTCTCCCCTGGCTCTCGTAAAGCTCAGCCAGGTTGTTGAGGCTCAAGGCTACACTCGGGATGGTCTGGCCCCAGCGCCTTCTCCCAAATCGCGAGCGAGCGTATGTAGAGCGGCTCGGCCTCGGCGTACTTGCCTTGATCGTAATAAAGCCCAGCCAGGTTGTTGAGGCTCTGGGCTACATCGGGATGGTCTGGCCCCAGCGTCTTCTCCCAGATCGCGAGCGAGCGCAAGTAGAGCGGCTCGGCCTCGGCGTACTTGCCTTGATTGCGGTAAAGCTCAGCCAGGTTGTTGAGGCTCAGGGCTACGTCGGGATGGTCTGGCCCCAGCGCCTTCTCCAGGATCGCGAGCGAGCGTAAGTAGAGCGGCTCGGCCTCGGCGTACTTGCCTTGATTGCGGTAGAGCAGCAGCCAGGTTGTTGAGGCTCTGGGCTACATCGGGATGGTCTGGCCCCAGCGCCTTCTCCCGGATCGCGAGCGAGCGCAAGTAAAGCGGCTCGGCCTCGGCGTATTTGCCCTGATTGCGGTAAAGCGCAGCCAGGTTGTTGAGACTAACGGCTACATCGGGATGGTCTGGCCCCAGCGCCTTCTCCCGGATCGCGAGCGAGCGTAAGTAGAGCGGCTCGGCCTCGGCATACTTGCCCTGATTGCGGTAAAGCACAGCCAGGTTGTTGAGGCTGGTGGCTACATCGGGATGGTCTGGCCCCAGCGCCTTCTCCCGGATCGCGAGCGAGCGTATGTAGAGCGGCTCGGCCTCGGCGTACTTGCCTTGATTGTGGTAAAGCGCAGCCAGGTTGTTGAGGCTGGTGGCTACATCGGGATGGTCTGGCCCCAGCGCCTTCTCCCAGATCGCCAGCGAGCGTAAGTAGAGCGGCTCGGCCTCGGCATAGAGTCCACGATCGTCCAGGTAGAAGGCAGCCTTGTTGAGTAACTGTGCCGCTTCGACGAAGCCGAACTCCCACTCCTCGATCAGGCTGGCGCAGGCCTGGGCATGGGCGATGAGTCTCTGGCAGCGTGGCCAGCTTTCATATTCAACGGAAGGGAATACATTGTTCAAGGCGCGGACGGTGCGCTCCGCCCAGCTTCGTTGCTCGGCCTCAGACATTTCGGCCTTGATTACTTCTTGGACGAGGCGATGGATGTCGAGCGTCTTGTTTATCCGCATCGCGATCGAGAAGAGAGAAGCGGCAGGCGTCGCCGATGAGCGTAGTGAACTTCAGCTTATTGCTCGCGGCTGCGGCGAGAGCCTCTCCCAAGACGGAGCTGTCGCCCGCGGTGAAGATCTCCTCGGGGATGGCATCGGGAGCGAGAAAGGCGCAGAGGCGGATGAGGTCGCCAGCGGCAGCGTTCTTTTCTGCCACTTTCTGAAAGGCGAGAGCGAAGGTGACGGCGACAGAGGGGTGGTCGCCCAAAGAGCCGCGTTCGGCCAGAAGAGTCGCTTTCTCCGACGCGTAGAGCTCCGCGTATTCCGAGAGGCTGAGCTGCTTTTCTTCGATGAAGGCCCCGGCCTGGTCGAGCGCCAGGGGCAGCCCTCCTAATTCCTTCGAAAGCTCTCGCGCGGCATCGAGATCGGCCGCGCTGGCATCGGCAGAGAGAGGCTGTCTTTGGCGATGCGGCCGGTCCGGCGGAGCAGCAGCGATGCGCCTTCGTCGGGCGACATCTCTTCTACGCGAACGCGTTCGGCCAGGGCTGTCACGGCGTGCTCGCGGGTGGTCAGAAGCAGATGACCCTTCGCAGCATCGGGAAGGAAATCGCTGGATGAGCGGAAGATCGTCGGCATTATCGAAGATGAGCAGCCAGTCCGGATTCTCTTTGAGCCAGCGATGCACCTCGATGACCGCTGCTTGCTGCTCCTTGGCCTCGGCCGAAGGCCAGACCGAGGACGTTGGCGATCGAAACAAAGCTGGCGAGGAGCTGCTCTCGCGAATCGGCATCGACCCAGAAGAGCGCCTTGTAGTGCCGACGGTAGCGGTGGGCATACTCCAGCGAGGTTTGCGTCTTGCCCATACCGCCAAGGCCGCTGAGCGCGGCTAGCCTCGGCCCTCAAGCGCGGCGCGGAGGCCGGTCAGGACCTGGTCGCGGCCGGTAAAAATGGCAATCTTGCGCGAGGGTAGATTAGAGAGCGGCTCAAAGCCCTCTTTGCGCTCCAGCTTCGGCTGCGGCGGCAAGGCGCGGCGCTTTGACCTGGATAGCGCCTAGGGGCGATGGGGTGATCAGCGGCTGGCTGGTGAGCCGGCGGTAGAGGAGCTCATAGTCTTCATAAACGGAGTAGGCTTGAGCGCTTTGTAACGTCAGTGGAACGAAGGCGAGAGTCTTCCCGGCGAAAGGTTATAGGGATGAACTTTGTGTTCCTGCCCTGCGCGTTATAGAGCTCCTGGGTGATGATGTGGCCTTCCCAGGTTCCGCCCAGCCCTTTGCCAGGGACTTCCTCTTTCTTCGAATCGCCGCAGGTAGGTCTCGGTGCAGGCGACCAGCACAAAGTCCGCCTGCTCGACCTGCCGCTCACACCACGAGGGCCATCCCTTCTGCGGGCGATTGCTCATATTGATCGATGACGCAGTCGACACCCTCCTGACGGAGCCGCTCCGACAGGGCGAGAATCGCGTCTTTGTGTTCCGGCGAGTCGTGAGTGTAACTGATGAAGACGCTGGGCGGAGTCATGCGCGCCCCGATTATAAAGGAGCCGGACGCGGCAAGACGCCGGGCTTAGCCCTGTTGCTCGCCTTCGTCTTTCTTCTCGAAGTGCTCGGCGATGGCCCCAGCGCCCTCAAAGCCGGTAACGGCTGCCGCAGCTTCCGTCAGGAAGCCCGCATCCGGGTCGAGCTTTTTCATGCCTTCCACTGCAACCACCGCTCCTGCGATCTTCTCCGCATCTTCCAGCAATCCCATGCCAAATCTCCTTGGACATTCAGTCGAATAGTTCTCTTCGCCCTCGAAGTGAAGGGGAACTCAGGCTATCATCCACGGTTGTGAAAGCACAATCGGAACAGTCCCGCTTCTTCCGTCGCTCTGCCGGTCCCGTCGAATCTCCAAATTCTTGTCAAGCCCTATGTAGTCAAATTGTTTATTAAGCCATTTAGAATCAAGGAGATAAAGTTTAGAAAAGTTGGCGTAGTGAATGGGGTCAGCTTGATAAGATAGAAATAGAGATAAAGAAAAGTTCATTACGGGCAAACGGTGGACGTGAGCCGACCGGAGCCCAGTTGGAACTCCTTTATTCTCTAGGATTTACCGTCTATTTTCAGGATTCTGCTGATCTGACGCCAACTAAGCTGTTTAGAATGTTGGGTTTGAGGGCAAGATTAGGAGGAGGGGGGTCACCCCCGATTAAAACCTAGCTCTTGCCGCCCGCGCTGGTCAGCTTCGATTCCGCATCGGCGATCACTTCATTCGCCTCCGTATACTTCTCTTCGCTGTCTCCCGCCTCGTTCCACATCTTGTAGCCCCTGTCGAGCTCTTGCTTGGCCGCCTCGGTGTCGATCTTTTCTGGCGCTTCGGCCTCGTCGGCAAGAATGGTCACCCGCTCCGGCAGAACCTCCACAAATCCCCAGGAGACGTGATACCTCTGCTCGCCCGCTTCGCCGCCATGCAGGCGAACCTCGCCCGATCCCAACTCCGACAGCAGCGGAGCATGCCCCGGCAGCACTTCCATATAACCCGAAAGCCCCGGCAGCTCAACCGCCGCCGCCGATTGGTCGACGAGGATCCGGTCCGGAGTGACCAGCCTTACCTGAATTTGATTTCCATCAGCCATAGTTACAAATTTCTGCTCTAACTTCTCTACGCGTTCTTCATCTTCTCGGCGGCTTCGAGCACTTCCTCAATCGCGCCCTTCATGTAAAACGCCTGTTCCGGAATCGCATCGTGCTTGCCTTCGATGATCTCCTTGAAGCTGCGCACTGTGTCTTCCACCTTGACGTACCGTCCCGGCGCGCCGGTAAAGACCTCAGCAACGTGGAACGGCTGCGAGAGGAATCGCTGCACCTTGCGAGCGCGACTGACGGTCTGCTTGTCGTCGTCGGAGAGTTCATCGATACCAAGGATCGCGATGATGTCTTGCAGGTCCTTATAGCGCTGCAGAATGCGCTTCACGCCTTGTGCAACATCGTAGTGCTCCTGCCCAACGATGCGAGGCGAGAGAATACGTGAGGTCGAGGCCAACGGATCGACCGCCGGATAAATGCCCAGCTCCGACAGCGGACGCGAAAGCACCGTGGTCGCATCCAGGTGTGCAAAGGTCGTCGCCGGCGCCGGATCGGTCAGGTCGTCGGCAGGCACATAAACTGCCTGAACCGAAGTGACGGAACCCTTCTTGGTCGAGGTAATGCGCTCCTGCAACTCGCCCATTTCCGTGGCCAGGTTCGGCTGGTAGCCGACGGCGGAAGGCATACGTCCCAGCAGCGTCGAGACCTCGGAACCCGCCTGGGTGAAGCGGAAGATGTTGTCGATAAAGAGCAGCGTGTCTGCGCCCTCTTCGTCGCGGAAATACTCGGCGACCGTCAGACCGGTCAGCGCCACGCGCAGACGCGCACCCGGAGGCTCGGTCATCTGGCCGTAGATCAGCGCGGCCTTCGACTTCTGGAAGTCCTTCAGATCGATAACGCCCGACTCCTGGAACTCACGCCACAGGTCATTACCCTCACGGGTACGCTCGCCGACTCCGGCGAAGACCGAAAAGCCGCCATGCTTCATGGCGACGTTGTTGATCAGCTCCTGAATGACAACCGTCTTGCCGACACCGGCGCCGCCGAAGAGTCCAATCTTGCCGCCCTTCAAAAATGGCTGGATGAGGTCGATGACCTTCACACCGGTCTCGAACATCTCCTCGCTGGTCGATTGCTCGTCAAAGGCAGGCGCGAGGCGATGGATCGGCCGATGCTCGTCGGAAGTCACGGGACCAAGCTCGTCGACCGGCTCGCCGATCACGTTGAGCACGCGGCCGAGCGTGGCTCGGCCCACCGGCACGGTGATGTAGTTCCCCGTATCGATGGCCTTCATGCCGCGGACCATGCCCTCGGTCGCCTCCATGGCGACGGTGCGGACACGGCCTTCCCCAAGATGCTGCTGTACCTCGAGGATGACGTTGACCGGCGTGGGCACATCGAAGCCTTCGCTGGTGACGCGCAGCGCCTGATAGATGGGCGGCATGGTGGCTTCGTCAAACTGCACGTCCACCGCCGGCCCCGCGATCTGAATCACTTTTCCTATGTTCTCTGCCATAAATCTCTTTCGAAAAGTCCGATAAGGTTTGAGCCTTACGACAATGCCGCCGCGCCGCTCACAATCTCGATAATCTCCTTGGTGATCGCCGCCTGGCGAACCCGATTCATCTTCAGCGTCAGCGAATCGATCATGTCGCTGGCGTTGTTCGATGCCGAATCCATCGCCGTCATGCGCGCCGCTTGCTCCGCCGCCACCGACTCCAGCATGGCGTGATAGAGCTGCGTGGTCACGTATCTCGGCAACAATGCCGAAAACAATTCTGCCGGAGGCTGCTCGTATATATAGTCGACCTCGGAGGTGCCGAACTTCTTGGCTTCCTCCTCCGCCTGGTGGGCGTCGTCTTCGGATTCGTCCGCCAACCCGGTGATCGTTACGCCCGCAGTCTTCGCGGCTTCGGCGGCGCGCTCCCGCTGCTCCTTCGATAGCTCCTCTGATTGCGCAATATCCTGGCGTCCGATCTCCACGATTGGGAGAATGCGTTCGACCACCAGCCGCTGCGCGATCACCGACTTGAATTCGTTGTAGACAACGAAGGCAGCGTCAATTTCTTCGTGGGTGTAGCGGCGGACGATTTCGCGGGAGAGCTCTTCGACGCGCTTGTATTCAAGCTTGTCGAGGATGCCGGGGTGGTCGCCAGTTACCTGGATCTTTCCCGCGCGCGGCCGCTCCCGCGGCGACTCATCGTGCGCTTCACTGCCCCCATCGGGATGACGATCGTGCTTCTCGACTTCGGTGATCGGATAGTGCTTGCGAAAGAAATCCCGCGCCTTGCGCCCGATGGGTTCGATATCGATCTGGCGGTCGCCCTCAAATGTGATGAAGTGGTTAGCGACCTTAATGATGTTGGCGTTGAAGGCGCCGGCAAATCCCTTATCGCCGGAAACGACGACCAGCAGAACGGTTTTCTGCTCGCGGGTGACCAGCAGCGGATGGCGAATCTCGCCGGTCTCCGGATCGACCAACTCGATGCGACGCTTGAGCGATTGCAGCATGCTGATCAGCATCTGCACGTAAGGCCGCGCAGCCAGAGCCCGCTCTTGTGCGCGGCGCAGCTTCGCCGCCGCGACCATCTTCATGGCCTTGGTGATCTGGCGCGTGTTTTTCACGCTGCGGATTCGCCGTTTTAGGTCGAGAACGTTCGCCATAGTCTTCTTGTTACGGTTACTTAGCCGCTCCTGCGGGCTGCTTCGCGGCGTTCTGGCCGGCCAGGAAGTTCTGCTTGTACTCTTTCAGGGCTTCATCAATGCGCGCCTTGAGATCGTCGTCGAGTGTCTTCTTATTGAGGATGTCGCTCAGCAGCGCCGATTGCGCGGAGTCGAGATACTTGTACAGGCCATCCTCAAAGCCGCGAATCTGCTCCACTTCAAGATCGTCAAGGTAGCCGTTGTTGCCGGCGTAGATGATGATGACCTGTTTCTCGGTCGGGAGCGGCGAGAATTGCGGTTGCTTGAGAAGCTCCGTGAGGCGCTTGCCACGGTTCAACTGCTTCAGCGTGACCTTGTCCAGATCGCTGCCAAACTGTGAAAACGCCGCCAGCTCGCGA
>CAVUKL010000046.1:0-46201 GCA_963742015.1 uncultured Acidobacteriaceae bacterium
TTGCAGGGCGCGAAGGAGATTGGCTTCACCGTCTTCTCGATCAGCATGTCGCTGATCGCGGTGTTCATTCCCATCCTGGCGATGGGTGGAATCGTCGGCCGGCTCTTCCGCGAGTTTGCGATCACCCTCTCGACCGCGATTCTGGTTTCCATGGTGATCTCGCTCACCACCACGCCGATGATGTGCGCGTACATCCTCAAGGACGAGAAACACGCGAAACATGGCAGACTCTATCGTGCGAGCGAGCGCGCTTTCGACGGGATGCTTTCGCTCTACCGCCGGTCGCTAAGCTGGGTGATCGAAAACCCGGGGCCGACACTGCTCGTGCTGTTCTTTACGGTCATCCTGAATTTCGTATTGATCGTCAAAATTCCTAAAGGATTCTTTCCAACGCAGGACACGGGGGTCGTCTTCGGCGGTGTGCAAGGCCCTCAGGATGCATCTTTCCCGGTCATGAACAACTCCGTCCGGCAACTCGTGAACGTCATCACACACGACCCTGCCACGAACCACATCGTCGCTTTCACCGGCGGCCAGGGCGCGACGAACGGTGGCTTCATGTTCATGTCACTTAAGCCGCTCAATGAGCGCGACGTGACGGCGGCGGGTTTCCTGGATCGGATTCGGCCCAAAATGAACCGACTGCCGGTGGCGTCGGCGTTCCTGCAGGCGGCCCAGGACATTCGCATCGGTGGGCGCGGTGGGAATGCGCTCTACCAATACACTATCCAGTCCGACACCACCACGGACCTAAACAAATGGGGTCCGATCCTGCTGCAGCAGATGAAGAAGCTTCCCGGGTTTCAGGATGTGAACACGGACCAGCAGAACGGTGGCCTTGCCGAGTTCATCAACTATGACCGAGTCACCGCGGGAAGACTTGGCATAACTTCGCAGGCGCTTGATACAACCCTCTACTCAGCTTTCGGTCAGTCGCAAGTCTCGCTTATTTACACCCAATTAAACCAGTACTACGTCGTGCTCGAGGTCGCTCCCCCGTACTGGCAAGACCCCTCGGCACTGAATAATATCTATATGAACACCTCCTCGCACGGGGTCATTCCCTTCCGGGCGATCACTACCGCGGCGCCGAATACCACACCCTTGACGGTCAACCATACCGGACTGTTTCCTTCCGTAACAGTTTCTTTCAACTTGGCGACGGGGCTCTCGCTTAGCGACGCCACGCGAGAGATCGATGAGTTAAAACAAAGACTGGGAACACCCAACACAGTGCGCGGGTTCTTTTCAGGCACGTTACAGGCCTTCCAGGACTCTCTGAGCACTCAGAAGTACCTGATAACGACGGCAATACTGGCCGTCTACATTGTGCTGGGAATCCTCTACGAGAGTCTTGTGCATCCGATCACCATTCTCTCCACGATTCCTTCCGCCAGCGTCGGCGCAGTTCTGGCGCTGATGCTCTTCAAGATCGATTTGAATGTGATCTCGATTATCGGCATCATTCTGCTCATAGGAATCGTCAAGAAGAATGCGATCATGATGATCGATTTCGCATTGGTGGCGGAACGCGAGCACGGCAAGAATCCCGCCGATGCAATCTTCGAGGCTTGCATGTTGCGCTTCCGGCCTATCCTGATGACTACGATGGCCGCGCTCTTTGGCGCGCTGCCGCTGGCCTTTGGAACCGGCACGGGATCGGAGCTGCGACGGCCGCTGGGTATCACGATTGTTGGTGGTTTGATCTTCAGCCAGATGCTCACTCTCTATACCACTCCGGTGGTTTACCTGGTGGTCGATTGGGTGCGCTTGTGGGTGCAGGGCAAGCCGCACGGTGAGTTCCATCCGCCACCGGACCTGCAAGGCACCGGGAACGCTACCAGCTAGAACGGACAATTGCTATGGGGAATCAATCGACTTATTACCGGACAAAGCAAGCCACGCATCCAGGGCGACTCGCCGCGCTTGTCAGCCTGGTGATCCCGCTGGCTCTGGCCGGCTGCACCGTCGGGCCCAAGTATCACCAGCCCCCGGCGATCGCTACGGCGCCGCCTCCGCCCGCTTACAAAGAAATTCCGAAACCGAGCCCGATTCCCGTCGCAGATGGCACAGCAGCCGCCACGGAGTGGGTGCCGGCTCAACCCAGCGATGCGATGTTGCGCGGCAAGTGGTGGGAGATCTACAACGAGCCCGATCTCAATGCCCTCGAAGACCGGCTCAACATCGACAACCAGACGATCAAGGAGTATTTCGAGAATTACATGGTGGCGCGCGCGATCGTCCGCGAGGCACGGGCCCAATACTACCCAACCGTGACCGCTGGCCCCAGCCTGGTGCCGCTCCCGCGGCTCGGTAAACCTGGGAAGTAACACGGGCGGCATCAGCAGTGCTAAGGCCGGAACCACCAGCAGCCTGATCACGCTTCCGGTTGACGTCTCCTGGGAGCCGGATCTCTTTGGACGCATCCGCAGCCAGGTGCACGAGGCGCAATATGCGGCCCAGGTCAGCGCAGCCGACATAGAAAACGAACGCCTCGCCGAAGAGACCAGCCTTGCCCAATACTATTTCGAAATTCGCGGCCAGGACCAGTTGCAGAAGGTCCTCGACGACACCGTCATCGCCGACCGCAAATCCTTCGACCTGACGCAGTCGCTCTATGAAACCGGTGTCGCGGACCAGATCTCGGTGGTGGAGGCGCGGTCAACGCTCGAATCCGCGCAGGCCTCTGCGACCAGCGTGCACCTGCTCCGTGCCCAATATGAGCATGCCATTGCCATGTTGATCGGCCAGCCTGCTTCCAGCTTCTCTATCCCTGTGCGTCCGATGACGGCAGTGCCTCCGCCGATCCCGGTCGGCCTGCCATCGCAACTGCTCCAGCGCCGTCCGGACATCGCGGCCGCTGAACGCAATATGGCCTCTGCCAACGCGGCCATTGGGGTCGCTTACGCCGCCTTTTTCCCCACCGTCACGCTTTCGATGACCGGCGGCCTAGATAGCTCGTCCTGGAAGCATCTATTCGACTGGCCCAGCCGCACCTGGTCGTTAGGAGTAGGCGCCTCGCAGACGCTCTATAGCGCAGAGCTTGGTCCCGGGCTTAGCCAGTTCGTCTCTACTTACAATGCAGACGTCGCCACCTACCGTCAGACAGTGCTCAATGCGATTCAGCAGGTGGAGGACAATCTCGTAGCCGTCAACAATTACTCCCGCCAGATACAGCAACAGCAGGCGTCCATCGCCTCCACCCAAAAGGCCCTCGATCTCGAAATGGGCCGCTACGAGACCGGCATCGACCCGTATATCGATGTGGTCACCCTGCAGACCACCTTGCTCACGAGTCAGCAAGCCGTCGTTGGCTTGCAGATTTCGCAAATGACGTCATCGGTGGCGCTCATCGAGGCTCTGGGCGGGGGTTGGGACAGCTCGCAGCTGCCCACCCCGCAGCAGGTCTCACAAAAACCCGACAAGGCGGATACCAAGACGGTGCAGTAGCGGCTCCGCGGGAATCTTTCGTCCATCGCCGTGGTCGCACGAGCTGCTTCGCCGGTCGCCGAACACCCCAATCGGGCGCTAGGCCCTTTTTTCCATCGTCTCGCCTCTCTGAATAGCGAAACCCTCTGTAGCGCTCCAGCGTTCAAATTGTCTGGCTGTTTGGTTGCGCTCAGTGATATGGTAGCGGACATTATTTCATCGCTGGTGACTTTGGAGACTTACTCTCCGAGGCTCGCTGTAACCAAATCAACCGCTTCAATTCATGCTTGGATACTCTTTGTCTCAAAAAAAGAAAAAAAGGAGCTTGTCAATGAACGCAAGACACAGCTGTTCGGTTTCCAACCCATTTCGAGGCTCGGGTTGGGCATTGTTCGCACTCGTCGCGGTCGTCCTGGCTGCGGCTACTGAGGCAAAGGCGCAGTATGTATCTACGAACCATGTGCGGGAAGCTGTTCGCAGCGGGTTGGCCCAGCAGGTTGGGCGTTTACCGCAAACCCAGGAGTTGAGCCTGGACATCGTCCTGCCGCTGCGCGATGAGGCGGCCTTGGAAGATTTCCTGGCGGAGGTCTATAACCCGCGCAGTTCTTCCTATCGGCATTTCCTGACCGTGTCGGAGTTCACCGAAAAATTCGGCCCAACCGTCGGCGGATTATGAGGCGGTGGTCAAATGCGCGAAGAGCAACGGATTGACCGTCACCGGCGGCAGCCGCGACGGTATGGAAGTGCAGGTCAAGGGCCCGGTCTCGGCGATTGAAAAGGCCTTCCACGTATCCATGATGAGCTACCAGCATCCCTCCGAAAACCGCACGTTCTTCGGACCCGACCGCGAGCCCACGACCAGCCTGGGATTTTCGCTGTGGCACATCTCAGGTCTGGATAACTACTCGATCCCGCATCCGCTGTTCGTGAAGAAGAGCGACTATGCGATGGCTCATGGGATTGACGCCAAGGTAGTGGTCTCTCACGCCACCACCGGCTCCGGCCCCTCCGCGTCCTTCCTGGGAAGCGACATGCGTGCCGCATATTATGGCGGGACGGCGCTTACCGGCGCCGGTCAGAACCTCGGGCTGTTCGAATATGAAGGAACCGACCTGGCTGACTTGACCACCTATTACACAGAACGTGAAACAGACCAACACCGTCCCCATCACTCTGCTCTCCACCGACGGGACGAGCACCGCCTGCCTGGATACCCGGAAGGGCGGCAGCTGCGACGATACCGAGCAGACGCTGGACATGACCCAGGCGCTCGGTATGGCGCCGGGGCTGGCAAGCCTGGTGGTGTACATCGGTTCCACCGACACCGCCATCATTAGCGCGATGACGACGCACAGCCCGTTGCCAACCACCATCGGCTGTTCGTGGGGCTGGACGCCGGACGATCCCACCACGCTTGACCCTTACTTCGAGAAGATGGCGGCCCAGGGGCAAACCTTCTTTGCGGCTTCGGGCGACAGTTCGACCTGGTCGAGGAGCAACGAGGCATGGCCGGCCGACGACGCTAATGTCGTCTCGGTTGGCGGTACCGACTTGACTACGGCAAAGGCGGGAGGCGCTTGGGCATCGGAGACCGCCTGGGTGGATAGCGGCGGCGGCATCTCGCCGGACAAAATCGCGATCCCTGCGTGGCAGAAGCTCTCGGGTGTGATCAATTCGAGCAATAAAGGATCGACAACCTATCGCAACGGCCCGGATGTCTCAGCCAACGCGAATTTCACCTTCTACACCTGCGCCGATCAGAGAAGCCTGTCTCGCCAACGAGTATGGAGGCACCAGCTTCGCCGCGCCGATGTGGGCCGGATTCATTGCGCTGGTCAACCAGCAGTTGGCCACCAATGGTTCTTCCTACGTCGGGTTCCTCGACCCAACCATTTACGCGCAAAACATAACCTCCGAGTACTCCACGGACTTCCACGACATCACCAGCGGCAAGTCTGGAAGCTACTCGGCGGTCACGGGGTATGACCTGGTGACTGGCTGGGGTAGTCCGAAACCTGCCCTGGTCACAACCCTTGCTCCATAAGGGGCCGGAAATACACTGACGAACAAACCAAAGGAGGCCCAGACTTTCGAGTCGGGCCTCCTTTCTGTTTTGGCGCCAGCCGAGGGTGTTTGTTCTCGCTAATCGATGCCCAACTGCCGCTGCAACCGCTCCAGTGAGACGCCCTTGGTCTCGGGATAAAAGAAGAGCACAACGAAGAACTGCAGCACCATCATCGCGGCGAAGAATACAAAGGGATAGGCCCCCGATGACGTCGCCAACAGCGGGAAAGTAAACGCGATTGCCGCGTTCATGATCCAGTGAGAGCTGCTTCCCAGGCTTTGTCCCTTGGAGCGGACCTTGGTGGGAAAGACTTCGCTGATGTACACCCAGATCACCGCACCTTGGGAGACGGCAAAGAAGGCGATGTAGGCAACCAGCAGCCAGACCAGCAACGCCTGATGGGAGTTGGTGAAGAAGACGGCGGCGACTCCGCCGAGACAAATGGCGGTGCCGACCGAGCCGAAGAGCAGCAGCTTCTTGCGGCCAAGCTTGTCGATGACGGTCATGGCGAGCAGCGTAGCGACGAGGTTGGTTGCGCCGATGGCCACCGCCTGCAAGTCTCCGGAGAGCCGACTGAAGCCGGCTGCGGCGAAGATATCGTTCAGGTAATACAGGATGGCATTGATGCCGGAGAGCTGATTGAACATGCCGATCGTTGCAGCGAGAAAGATCGGCTTGCGATATTTCCAGGAGAAGAGCGGCTCGGACCGGCTGGCGCGTTCGAGATGAATGGAGTCGACAATCTCTTTCAACTCCGCTTCCGAGTCGGGTGTGCCCATCATCTCCAGCACCTGCCGCGCCTCGTCGATGCGGTCCTGAGTGACCAGCCAGCGCGAGCTGCGCGGGATGCCGAAGAGCATGATCAGGAACAGGATCGCGGGGGCTGCGGCGATTCCGAGCTGCCAGCGCCACTGCATTGCGCCCGTGTTTAGCTCGGCGATGACGAAGTTCGAGAAGTAGGCGAGCAGGATGCCAACGACAATGTTGACCTGAAACATGCCGACCAGGCGTCCGCGCCATTGGGCGGGAGCGAGTTCGGCGATGTAAACCGGACCGAGAACCGAGGAGCCGCCGATGCCCAGGCCGCCGATGAATCGGGCGACCAGCAGGGCATACCAGCTCCATGCAAGACCGGAGCCCAAGGCCGAGATCACGTACAGTACGGCCATTACGCGGAGAGTGTCGCGCCCGCCAAACTTTTGCCCGATCGCTCCTGCCGACATGGCCCCGATGACGGTGCCGACCAGCGCGATGGCGACTGTGATACCGAGCTGTTCGGCGCTCAGGTTGTAAACCTGAGTCAACTGATGGGTCGCGCCGGCAATGACTGCCGTGTCGAAGCCGAAGAGCAAGCCGCCCAAGGCACCAACGCCGGTACCCTTGAGCAGATACCGGTTCATCTTGATCGGAGGGCCTTTTACCTGGGAGCTGCTCGATGGGACTGGGTTAATCATGTCGAACCATCCTAATCGCCAGGAGGCCTCTGACTGTCCAGCCGATGTCGACGATCTGTCTATACAGCTTTTGCTATCGCGGCATCAGAGGCAACAAGCAAGCGCCAAGTATACCCGCATCGGAGCCGAGCTCGGCGCGGACGACGTGGGTCTTGCGCGGTGATCGCTCCCGTGACTCTTCCGCGCTGGGTGCGGTCAGGCGGTAGACGTAACTGCGCATGCGGAGTTCCTCCATCATGCGCGGCGAGAAGAGGTCCCAGGCAGCGGACACGCCGCCGCCAACAACATACAGCGGCAGGTTCAGGGTGTTCACCAGCGCGCCAATGCCGATGCCGAGAGCGGTGCCTACGCGGGCAAAGACGGTCAGAGCGAACTCGTCCCCCGCATATGCGAGCTTAGCCACGTCGTGCGCGGTCGGTGGAGTAGAATCCTCGGGCGAATTTGCCTGCTGGCGTTGCAGGGTACGGCTGGCCGCCGCCATACGCTGAACTCCGGTAGCCGAGGCATAGAGTTCGAGGCATCCGCGGCTTCCGCATGGGCATTCCTCGCCGTCAGCGATCACGGTATTGTGTCCAGCCTCGCCGGCCATGCCGTTGTTGCCGTCGAGGATTTTTCCATCGAGGATGATCCCATTCCCGACACCAGTGCCCAGCGTCAACATGCATAGGGAAGGCACGGCGTAGGTCTTGCCAGAACCAAGGCGAAACTCGGCAAGTGCGGCCAGGTTAGCGTCGGACTCGATCGTCACAGCTTCGCCGATCGCCTGAGCGAGTGCCTCGCGGAGCGGAAAGCCATCGAACCCGGGCAAGTTGGGCGGGTTGCGCATCACCCCCTCGGGCAGCTCGAGAGGCCCTGGCGTGCCGATGCCTACACCGGCAAAATGGCTACCCCGCCCATATCTATCGAGCAGGCCCTTGATCGCGCCCGCCATATCAGCGACCACCGCGACTGGACCGTCCGAGACGCGAGTGGGCAATGCTATGCTTTCGATGATTCCGGCTGAAGCCTGGCTCACTTCGCGGTATGCGGAGATACGTAGGTTGGTTCCTCCAAGATCGACGCCAATGGAATAGCGGTCCGAAGTCAATGCGGGAGTCTCCTGGTGGTGAACGTCGTAAGGCAATCTTCCCAAATCCTTTATATCCGAAAGCGTGCCGCTCCCCTCGGGATAGTGAAAACCCGCGCATTGTTCGAATTTGAGACAAGTCTTCTCGGCGATCGATATTCGGCTTGCTTCACTCTCTTACTCTGTACAACTTTCGTTGTATCTGGGATTTTTTCCTTGACACTTCGCTGCAAGGGACTGAATGTTACCTTACCTGCGTAAGCCTTTTGCACCACGTAGCGAAGGGGAACGAGCCATATTTTCTAAAGAGACATAACGCGAAACTGACACGCCTTCAGGAACTGCCTGCGGGCAATAGAATTCGATGAAATTGCTCCCGCGCCCGTAGGTTATTCGGGTAGCCTGCATTCATCGACGGTAGCCGTTCAAAGAACAACCAGGATGGAATTCCATGAAATCAGTATCGCCAGTTGCAAAGTTTGCTCGTCACGTGGCGTATACCGTGACTCTTATCGTTGCCACCGCCATGGTTACCCAGGCCCAGAATTCGATACCAGTGTTTCCATCCTCGGTTACGGTGCGGCTCTCGATCAATGGGACGTCTAACGACAATCCAAATATATTTGGAACATCTACACAGAATGTGACTTGCCCCGCTTCCGGCATCGCCGCTACCGTTTCTTCGACTGCCGACGGAACCGCAAAGGTATTGGTCGATAACTACCTGAATCTCACCCTGGCACAGGACGGGAAAATCACAGGGCCGGTCAATCTCTGCAGCGGCGGCGTCTCGGAATCGGGCTATAACGACTGTTTCACGACAGCGTATCAAACCCCCGCCGGCAATGGAGAGCTAACCGGCGACGATCCTAATGGCGCTATTACCGCTAGCGGCGGCATCGGCCCGATCAACATTAGCTCCCTGCTCGTGCCGGGTCTGAATACACTGAGGTTCGAGGAGGTGGACACTGGCGGCTACTTTGCGGCCAGCTCGATCTACCTGGATACAAACTGTACCTCCGCGGGCACCAGCGGTGGCGGGACGATTACTGGAACGCCAATCTCCTCTACCAATCCGACACCTCAGGAACTGACCCAGGATTTCACCTTCAGTGCAACCACGGATAAGGTCGTGGGATTCGTCTACGATCTTTCTAAAGCAAATAGCGCCGGCACCCTCAACATCACCAATCAGGCAACGCCTACGGTAGTCGACGCAGCGTTGGATCCCGCCCTTTGGCCTAGTTATGTATCGGGAAGTTCGTTTGCAACGTCGCAGTGCCTGATTCACCTCGGGGAGCTGTTTGGCGACCCGCTTGCGCCAGCCTGCAAGCTGTACACGCTGACGTGTCAGATTGGACAGGACTCAAACGGGAGCGGCGTTCAATGTCCCAGCTCGACGGAAAGAAACATCGTCGTTCAGGACGTTTTCGACTTTCCGGCGCTGTCCCTGCCCGATATACACGTCACCTTCGACGGAAAAGAGGAAGATCTTCCACCAGGGATTTGGCCTGCTTGAGGCTAGCGAAGGATGGGCCGGTGGCCCTTGCACTTTCGACCCGTCGGCTGGACAGATATTCTCCTGTCCGGAGAACCTGCTCACCCTCTTTGAAGGCCCGGGATTGGGCAGGGGGACCGGGACACCGTCACCCAGCGTTAACTCGAGCTTCATCTCGGTTGGCCCAGTGCCAGAAATCTGTACCAACTTATCCTACAAATATTTCGGCAAATCGAAATGGGAACTCAGCGACTACGTAAAGTGGGTCAACAGCCGTGAGATACAGGTTCGCTTCAGCGCCCAGGCCGCCGAAGGTACCGCCCCCGAACAATGACTTCGTTGCCGCTCCGGTTTACAGCATTACCTACGGTATTTCCCGGCTGACGCTCTGCCCTCCACTGAGTTTCCAGTGAAGGGCGACGTAACCCTGCTCAATCCCGACGGTTGCCCCGGTTCGCTTCCGGCCAAGACATTCGAACCTGCTCCCGTACAAGTCTCCGTTAGCGAAGACGGCAAATACCTGCTGCATTTCTTCGGCACGGACTGCGCCGGCACACAAGAGCTGCATTTCTTCCAGGACGCATCCGGAGCCTGGCACACCCATTTCTTTACAAAGGAATTGAATGTGGACACCGTCGCGCCCACGGTTGTCTCCGGCCCGACTCTTTCTCCGGCGCCGACACTCATCGGCGGAATCACTGGGCTACTGCAGGAAGCAGGTGGTTACTGCCTCTTTCCAGTGTGCCGACGATCGGTCTGGTGTCGAGTCGTGTGGCGGCCATCACTACAGCGACCCGATCACCGATCCGCCCGCTCTCAAGGCCTCGGTCGATACCCACACCTTAGGGGCGCAAGTGTTCACGGTCGCGGTAAGCGACGCAGCCGGAAACGAGGGTATTCCGGCATCGGTAGCCTTATGAGGTTGTAGAGTGCCCGGCCCCATAGTCTGCGAGCTGTTTCAACGTGTGTCTAAGCAAATCGATGAGAATCTTGGGTCGCCGTTCTTTCCGGAAGGCGCGACCTTTCCGACTCCAATGCAATTAGTGACGGATATGGAATTGCTCAGGCGGGATCCATGAATCCCCCCGCGACGCATCGTGTCGGGCGTTTCGAGGGCTTATTCCGCACAAACCAAATCTCGCATCCCCTCCTCCGAGGTTGTCCTAAGCGGGCCGGGTAGTCTTCGCATCGCAAGCGGAGGACTCCGCGCGATTTAGTGGCGGTTTTGAAAGGCCGAGGTACCTAATGAGAATGCGGATGCGATCCGCGCTCAGTTCGGCTCTATCGACTGGCTTGCGCCGCTCCAGCGCCTACCCAGCGTGTACATTCGTCGTAGATGGCCTTTAAGTCGACGCGTCTCAGGATGTTCTCTGCACCCGGCTCATTGCGAACCGCATTCAGGAGCGTGAGCGACTGGCGATATTGATTCCATGCATCACCGGAATTGCCACTGAGTCGCGATGCGGTCGCCTCGAGGTAGTAGATTCGAGCGAGACGCAGACGCATCCCAGACCTCTCCGAAGGCGTGGCCGCATCCTGGAGTACCTGGCGCGCTTTCGCGTAGTCCTTGGTCAGGATTAAGGCCTCTGCAAGCGCCACCGAGCATTGGAGGGCGAGGTCACGATCGGGAGTCACATCAGGCCCCACCAAAGGACGCAAGCGGGTTAACGCGTCACTGCCGTGGCCCTGGGCGACCGCGAGGCGCCCAAGATCGAGCTTTGCTTCTACGAGAGAGTCGCGATCACTGCCTCGTGTCGCCGACTGCAAAGCAAGCTGGAAGTTTGTCGAGGCCTGGGCGAGATCGCCTCGATACATAGCGATTTGACCCTTCGTACTCAGCACCTTCGCCGTAAGCGAGGGATCCTGCAGACTTCTTGCGAGTGTCTCAGCCTGATCGAGATACGGGGTAGCTTCATCGCCCCGGCCGGCTCTGGCCAGCGCCTGGGCCAAATCCTGAAAAGCCATGGCCGGCACGGAGCTCTTGTCGTCCAGTGCCTGGAAGCCCTTCACCGATTGCTGGAGTGAGTCGACTGCAGCGCCAAATCGAGCCTGATAGCCATAGATCACGCCCATTTGGCGTTGCGTCGCGGCAATTCCATAGGCATTCCCGGCGCTTCGCCAGGTGTCCAGTGCGCGCTGCAGCGAAGCCAATGCCTCATCGAACTGGCCGGTCATGGTGTAGGCCTCGCCCAGTCCCTGCAATGGATCAGCGATGCGTTGTGGCGCGCCGATCTTCTCCCCTAACTGCAACCCCTGCTGGAAATACGTAAATGCGCTTTCGGTGTCGGCCTTCGTGAGGTTGAGGTAGCCGATATTGTTGAGGCACAGCGATTCACGGTCCCGGTCTCCTGCATCGCGCTCGATTTGTAACGCATCTCGATACAGCTTCAGCGCCTGGTCGTTGTCTCCCTGGTTCTGATAGATCGAGGCCATGTCGATAAACGTATCTCCGGCCTCTTTGGTTGAGCCGATGGTCTGGTAGAGGGCGACCGCTTTCTTCAGGTTATCGAGCCCAGCCTGGGGTTTCCCCATCGCGCCCTGCACTTGGGCAGTGGCTACCAGGGCTGCGGCAACGGCGCGTTTTTGCCCTAGCTTCTCGCTGATGCCGATCGAATCCCCAAAATAGCGAAGAGCTTCCTCATTCTTTTGCAGAAATTGATAGGCAATGCCAACAGCAAGGAGCACGACCGCGTGATGCTCCTGGTTGCCGGAGGCATTGGTCAGGTATTCCGCTTTGCTCAGTGGATCCAGAGCCGCCTGGAACCGGCCGCTTTGCAACTCGACAACGCCTGAGCGCCACAGCGCCAGCACGTTCTTCGGGTCGCTCTCAAGGATCTTTGCCAGAATCGCTCGGGCCTTGTCATACGCCCCGGTCTCGGAATAGAGAGAGCTCAGAGCGTACTGCACATCGATGTTGCCCGGCATGGCCTGGGCGAGGCTCTCGTAGAGACTGATCGCCTTTTTGGTGTCCTTCAGGATCGCCGCGCGGCTGGCGTCGATCATCATCTTCTCCAACTGCGGCAAACCCTCGGAGCTGGCGAGCTCGGAGGCACGTTGCGAGGACTGTTCGGCATCGGCCTCATGGCCGAGCTCCTCCTGAGTCTGGCTAAGCATCGAATACGCTAGTGCGAATTGGGGGTCGGCGTTCACCGCTGCCTGAAACGACTGCGTCGCATCGATGTTCTTACCGACACGCATGAAGCCAATCCCCTGGTCGTAAGCGCGGAGCGCATCAATCGAGCGGGATGAGGGCTTAAAGGACTGGGCCTTCAGCTCGTCGATTTGGCTGGAGGAGAAGCTGAGGCTCTTTCGAACTTGATCAGCGAGGGAGTCGATTGCCGCCGGCAAGGCCTGCTCATTCGGGGCGGTGGCGGTGACTGTGGCGGTGTGATCGTGTTTAAGGTCCTGAACGACTGCGGTTATCTGGATCTGCTCGCCGAGCCGCACATATTGCCCGGACACCGCGATATCCGTGTTGGTTAACTGAAAGATGTGGCTGAGAGTATTCGGATCGATGGTCTCCCCGGGCGTCAATTGAAGATCGGCCAGAACCTGGCGGACTCGATCACTGGGCAACGTGTGTAAACGTGAAGACTGGCCGATATCCGTGCTCAATGCATCGCCCACGTATGCGCCCAGCCAATCGAGCTTAGGATCGCCCGAGGCGTTGTGCATCGGTACTACCGTCAGTGTCAACGCGGGGGTCTGACTCACGGCACTCAATTTGATTCCGCGATTGCCAGCGGGACGAAATATGAGGAACGCACCGACTCCCAAAGCCAGCAAGAGGGCGAGAACGCCAGAGCCTGCAAGCAACCAAGGTTTGGCCATGCGGGTGTCTTTACCGGTCTTTGGCCGTACGCCGAGCGGCGCCTGACTGAGCGGGCGCTTGCTCTGCCATGCATCAAGGTCAGCCAGTAGCTCTGTCGCACTCTGGTACCGCACATCGACGTCACGCTCTAGGCAACGGCTCACAATGGCGCTGATCGGCGCGGGAATCGTGGCATCGAGATCGGAGACCGGTACGACCCGTTCCTGAGTGCGTTTGATGAGACTGGCCAGTGCGCTGTCGGCGCGAAATGGAATGGCGCCGCTCAGCAGCTCGTAGAATATGACGCCCAGGGAGAAGATGTCGGAGCGCTGGTCGAGTTCCTGGGCCAATGCCTGTTCCGGCGACATGTACTCCATGGTGCCAACCAGGGCGCCGGACTGGGTCATGCCATCGCCGCCCAGCGTTCGCGCGAGGCCGAAATCCATCACCACCACGCGGCCGTTGAGGTCGCGCATGATGTTCTGCGGCTTAAGGTCGCGATGAATTACGCCCACAGCGTGAGCGGCCTCAAGCGCGCGACACACCTGCTGCATGATCTCAACGGCTTCTTCCGGAGACAGCTTGGTCCGTTCGTGGATCAGCGAGCGCAGGTCCTGGCCCTCGACGAACTCCATGGTGATGAACTTCATGCCTTCGGCTTCGCCGAGGTCGTAGATGCGCACTACGTTTTTGTGCGTGACCTGGGTAGCGAGGATGAGCTCCTGTTTGAAGCGGTCGATGATCGCCTGGTTACCTGCCAGATCGGGGCGAATGACCTTCAGCGCAATGGTCCGGTTCAGCTCGATATCCAGGGCCTGATAAACGGCGCCCATGCCGCCTACGCCGAGGATATTCAGTATCTGGTAACGTCCCCCGAGCACCGATCCCGTCTCGAGGATTGGCGCACCCGTAAAGACATTGATCTGCCCGGAAGCGGGTCTCGGTGTGGTCGGCGCGCCGACCATCGTCGGCGCGTCCGCCGAGATATTTCGAATAGGAATATCGGAGAGCTTACGGCCCGGGATGTCGATGACAGTCGGCGAATCGAGCGGAATGGAGGTTCCTGGCGAGGAGCTCTCACCGGGCACCGGGACTCGGATTCCGGCCCCTGTCCTCCATTTATCGTCGCGCTGCTCTCGGCCTTTCTCTTCCATGAAAACAGGTTGCTCCGGGTCGCGTTTCAGCAACCCACATCGGTCCCAAGGGGTATTTCCGGCAGCAGTGGCTTCACATGCGGTTATAGGAGCCCGGTGACAGGAGTATATAACGCGCAGAGACGAGATTCTGGAGATTCAGCGGGGCCGGGTCGCAAGCCGTAACCCCGCGAATTCACCGTCTTTTGCAGGTGACTTGAGTAAACCAAAGTCCCCTCTCGATTGGTGACTTCGACTATCGAATCGTTTCAAAAAGCTTGGCGTCACGGAAGAGTACAAATTGCGGCTCAGCGGGCCGCACGCGGCTTTCCGCCGGCCACAGCTGTAAAACCAGGTGGATCTTGCGGCCGCGGAGCGGAACTGCTTTTTTCAGGAGTCGGAGTTTCAGCGTCGGGAAAATCAGCTGGAGTCACGTATTGCACGATGAGCGATACCCGTCGGTTGGCAGGGTCCAACGGGTGAAGTGGATCACGCAGGCGCTGATCGGCAAAGCCACGAACTTGCGAGACCTGGTTTTCGCGCAGTCCCCCCGGGTGTTGCATCAGCCGCCGTGCGACGTTGGCGCGCTCTTCAGAGAGTTCCCAGTTGGAGTAGAGCTTGTTCTCTCCCGAGAACGGTTGGGCATCGGTGTGACCCTCGATGGAGATTCTGTTCGGCACGGATGAGAGCTCTCTGGCGAGCAGATTCAGCATGTCCCTGCCGCCAGGCTTGAGCGTGGTGCTTCCGGTATCGAAGAATGTCCCGTCTTTCGACTCAAGCAGCTCTATTCGCAGTCCTTCTTGCGTCACCGTCATCTCGACTTGCTTGGAGAGGTCCTTCAGGTTGGCCGTCTGTTGGATATGGTTCTCCAGCTGGGTCTTTAACTTCTCAATGTCCGCTTTGCCGATCGGCATGGCCTCGCCGGCGCCGGCACGGTCGGTGCCGCTCTCGGTCTTCTTGCCCATCGGGTCGTTGAAGTAGCCGGCAATCACCTTTCGGGTGTGGTCGCTGGTGTTCAAGAGCCAGAGGACGATAAAGAGCGCCATCATGGCGGTGACGAAGTCGGCGTAGGCGACCTTCCACGCGCCGCCGTGGTGGCCGCCGTGACCCTGGACTTTCTTAACGATGATGATCTGTGGCTTAGCCATCTCGGACCTAAGCCGCCTCTTCGACCGAGGTTGAAACAACGGATTCCCCGCGGCAGGCTGCCTCCAGCTCTTCGAAGGTTGGGCGGACGTGCAACGGAATGGCCCGCCGCGCGATCTCGACGACGATCTGCGGGGCATTGCCCTTCATCGAAGCGAGCATGAGCACGCGCAACATATGCATATAGCTGTGCTCCTCGTCGACGGCCTTGGTCATGTTGGCGCTTAGCGGACCGACCACTCCGTAGCAAAGCAAAATGCCAAGGAAGGTTCCAACCAGCGCGGCGGCAACCTTCTTGCCCAGCTCTTCAGGAGGGCCGGCCAGCGCGCCCATCGTGATCACTACGCCGAGCACGGCCGCCACGATCCCGAGGCCGGGCAGCGCGTCGGCAACGGTCGAAAGGGCCGAGATTGGCGCGGATGCGCCGTGATGCGCGACCTCCATGTCCCGCTCCATCATCTGGTCCATATCGAATGGTTCGACGCCTCCGGTGATGATCATGCGCATGGTGTCGCAGACAAAGCGGCAGACATGATGGTCGTTCAGGAAGTCGGGATACCTCTTGAATATCTCGCTGTCCGCGGGTTGCTCGATATCGGACTCTATCGAGAGCAGGCCGCCGCGGCGTACCTTGTTCAGCAGATCGAACATCATTTTGAGGGTCGAGAGGTAGCGCGTCTTGCCGAATTTGGAGCCGCCAAGCGTGCCGAGCAGCGCACCGACAATCTGCTTCAGGATGTGCATGGGGTTAGCGGTGAGCAGCGTACCCAGAGCAGCGCCTGCAATGATAAGCACCTCGGCCGGCTGAACCAGTACGGCGAGATGCCCTTTCTCCATAAGGAAGCCGCCGATCACGGCGCCAAAGACCAGGACGATTCCGACTATGGCAAACACGCTTCGCTCCCCGGATTCCGAGATCGGATTGGCAGGAATGGTTCGACGGCGGGGTCGGCCCAAGACCCTTTGACGCCCGCCGCGCCCTGAGCCCGATCTTCCTGCGCGGAATATCCGCTGGCTTAACGAGCTTATCGGCATCGAGGCAATCGAACTTCACGGTTTCCGGGAGTCGAGAAGTGAGGACCAGGACGGGTTTCGGGAAGCATCGTAAAAGCGACGCCAGCCTTGAGGTATTGAGTTATTTCACAGCAGGTTCGGCGTTGAGGGCGGCAATCGGTATATGCACAATGAATTCGGTCTTGCCGGGTTCCGAAGTGAAGCTAATCTTGCCCCCATAAGAGCCGACCACGATACGGTGGGCTATGTCCAGCCCCAGGCCGGTCCCGACGCCGACCGGTTTGGTGGTAAAAAACGGTTCAAAGATGTGTTTACGGTGCTCTTCTGAGATTCCCGCTCCCTCGTCGGCGATACCAACACCGATGCTGTCATTTTCCACCCAGGTGCGGATATGAATCGTGCCCCGCTCCGGGCTGGCATCGATGGCATTGTCAAGCAGATTGGTCCATACCTGGGTGAGACCGGCGCCCTTGCTCTTGGCGATCGGCAGGTCGGCCGCAAACTGCTTGTCGAGCTTCAGGTCCTTAGGCCGGAATTTGTGCCACAGGATGGTCAGCGTACTGCGCAATCCGTCGTGAATATCGACCGGGTGCATCTGGCCAGCACTCTCGCTGTGAGAATACTTCTTTACCGCCATCACCAGCTCTGAGACTCGGGTAATACTCTCCTCTATGGTCTCGACAAGCTGCATGCTCGAAACCAGCGACACGAGCCAGTTGAGGGCATCGGAGAAGGAAGCATCAGGAAATGCGTGGCGGGCGCAGTCCAGTTCGTCCCGGGTCAGCCCGATGGCAGTCAGGGTTGGCGCCATGTTCCAACTATTTTGAACGCCTGCCTCATCGAGCCATTCCGAGAGGCATTCCTCGGCGTCGGACTGATCAATGGAACTCATCGCCTTGGGCTTTTCGTCCGCAAGCGCGATTTTTTGCAGCTCTTTCATACATTCGATCTGCTCGCCACGCATGGGAGACTCGCAGAAGCGGAGGCTGATCTTCTGCAGCTGCACCAGGTTTTGCCGCAGTTGAGCGGCGGCCCGCCTGGCAGCCGTGCCGGGATTATTCAGCTCGTGCATCAGACCCGCCGAGAGCGTTCCCAGCGCCATCAGCTTTTCGCGATGGACGGCGAAGGTCTGGTAGTTCTGTAGCCGCATTTGAGCATTCTGCAGTATGGCGTGGCGCACCACGGGGCAGGAGGACATAAGCCGCCAGAATCCGTCTTCGCCGATGCCAATCATGATTGCGTCGCTGACGACTTCCGGAGACGCGATTTTGGACTTGCGTCCGGACAGGAGCGGCACCTCGCCGAAACTACTGCCGCTTGTGCAACAGAAGGCGTAGGCCTTCGATCCATCCGCTTCCTGCTTGAAGGCGCGCACCTCGCCCTCGATGACCCCCCAGAATCCGGAAAGCTCCTGGCCGTCATGAAAATAGACGGAACCACGCGGGGCGTGCACGAGCTCGACCTGGCCAAGGCAGGCGGCGTCTTCTTCGCGGAGTTGTGAGAAGACATCAATTTGACGCAACTGAGAATAGACTTCCCTAGCGTCTACTGTCTGAACTGTCGCGGCTGGCTGTTCGGCTTGCATAATGGCGAATGGGCCCCTAGAACCTGGCCATGTATTGGTGCATGAACTGCACCGAGATCGAACCCTCCCCGACGGCCGAAGCCGCTCTTTTTATCGACCCGTGCCGGACGTCGCCAGCCGCAAAGATCCCCGGCGTGCTGGTTTCAAGCAAAAACGGCGGACGGTCTTCTTTCCACACCTTTGGCAAACGGCCCTCCACCGAGATGTCTCGTCCTGTAAGGACGAAGCCATTCGGGTCTCGCATCACACAGTCCGGCAGCCAGTTTGTGTTCGGCGCCGCCCCGATAAAGATAAAGAGCGCGCTCGCCGGTCGGTCGCGCTCCCCGTCCGGGCCGGAAACCCGAATCGAGTCAAGGCGCTGCCCGCCGCTGGCCCCGATCACCTGTGTATTGGTTTCCACCACAATATTGGATGTTCCGGTTATCTGATCGATTAAATATTTCGACATGCTGCTGACCAGCGATTCGCCGCGCACCAGCATGGTCACCTTACGGGCGTATTTGGAGAAATACATCGCGGCCTGGCCAGCGGAGTTGGCTCCGCCGACGATAAAGACGTCTTCGTCGCGGCAGGAGACGGCCTCGGTCATCGCCGCTCCATAGTAAACTCCGGCCCCGGTGAACTCGTCGAGACCGGGGACGTTGAGCCGCCGGTAGTTGACGCCCACCGCGATTAAGGCTACCCGGCACGAGAGTTCCTTGCCGTCGGCCAGGCATAGGTGGTGGTAATGGTTCTCGCTGCGGAGGCCTACCGCCGTCTGCGCCAGGAACTCGGTGCCGAAGCGCGAGGCCTGAAGGTAGGCCCGTTTGGCCAGCTCCGCGCCGCTTATGCCGGTTGGGAAACCGAGATAGTTCTCAATGCGAGAGCTGCTACCAGCCTGGCCGCCGGGCGCCTCGGGCTCGACCAGCAGCGTGTGCAGCCCCTCTGAAGTCGCGTAGACGGCTGCGGCCAACCCGGCCATTCCCGCCCCTACGATTACCACATCGTAGAAGTCGCGGTCGGCGGTGACGTGCAAGCCTATCTTCGCCGCAAGCTCGACTTGCGAAGGCTGCGCCAAGGCGCTGCCGTCGGCGAACAGCACAGCGGGTAGTTTGTGTTCGTCGAGCTTATAGCGGGCCAGCAACTGCAACGCTTCGTCATTCTGTTCGGGGTCGAGCCAGACGTAGGGCACCTGGTTTCGAGTAAGAAAATCGCGTACCTGATGGTCCCGCAGGGACCACCTGGGTCCAATCACGCGAATCCCCTCAAAGGGTGGCTTATAACAGTCCTGCCAGGAGCCAAGCAAGTCATCAAGAACCGGATAGAGTCGCTCCTCGGGGGGGTCCCATGGCTTGGTGAGGTAGTAATGGATCTTTGCAGAGTTGATGGCGCGGATGGCTGCCTCGGTGTCGGCATACGCCGTGAGTAGCGCCCGCTTCGCCTCCGGATAAAGTAGCTGGGCCTTCTCCAGGAATTCGACCCCCGTCATTCCCGGCATGCGCTGGTCCGAAAGGAAGAGGGCCACGGAATCGCGACGATCGAGAAGCTGGCCGCAGGTATCGAGCGCTGCCTGACCCGATCCCGCGCGGAGAATCCGGTAGGTCGCGCCGTACTGGCGTCGGAGGTCCTGCACTACCGCCTCGAGGACGCTGATGTCGTCGTCGACCGCGAGTATCACTGGCTTCCCCATGCTGCAATGCTCCTGTGGTGGGCCTGAACGTGCGGCACCGTCTTATTTGCTAGTCTAAGTCGTCCAGCGGAGTTGCTCGCTGCTCCTGCGAGCGGCCGTGAATGGAGACTACGTTTTTGCTTGGAGGAAAAGCTGCTGTGCTGTATACCCATCAATCAAATGGGCTATGCCTGATTGTGTAGTTTGATCATCTTTTGAATTTCCCATTTGGTAGTCGCTGATTTAGTGTATTCCTCAAGAATGTCGGTCTTGAGCCATGTCCCAGCTCGACCGGGCAGTTGGAACTGAGGGACAGTTGATCCTATTTCCGCTTCCAAGCGGAGGTTCGTCTCCTGCCCGTACCAATTTGTCTGAATAGAGGACACTGGGCGTGTCTCAGGCCGAGGCTGTCGATAAGCGAAATGAGTTTTGCGAATATGACAACGCTAGCACTGAACGTCAGAGAGCCACCAATCGAAGGTTGGGCCCTGCCTTTTGCCCGGCTGATTGCAATTAGCTCCGGATTCCGCGAGAGGATGCGCGATGCATAAGATCATTCTTGCCGACAATCAGGCGATTTTCAGAACCGGGACAGCGAAAGTGCTGGCAATGGAAGACGATTTGCGAATCATTGCCCAGTGCCCGGACTGCCCCAGGCTTTATCATGCGCTGACAACTTTTCGAGGCTCCATTGTGATCGTCGCATTGTCACTTCGCGCCGACCTGTCGCAGTTGATCTCGGGAGCCCGGACCGCGGCGAGCCGGCTGATTCTGGTCGCAGAAAACGGCGACGTGCCTCCCCCTGCGGTATTGACTGAGTTGCATGGCCTTGTCTATCGCAATGTCTCGAAAACCGCGTTGCTGGAAACGGTCCGCCAGGTCATTCGCGGCGAGCGGTCAATTCATCCCGCGGAGGCAAGCAAAGACTCCGAGCCTGAAGACCTGGTTGGCGCGAGGGTCCGGGACCGGCTCACCCCCAAGGAGATGAAGATCGTTGCGCTAATCGTGCAGGGCTGCAAGAACCGCGAAATTGGCATGCGCCTGGGCACGACCGAACAGGTCATCAAGAATTATCTGCGCAGCATCTACGACAAGACCGGCGTCTCCGACCGGCTCGAACTGGCGCTATTCACTATCCACCATCGTATGCTGGCGCAAGCCGCGACCGAGGTCGGCAATCTCATGGAGGCGCAAACCGAGGAACTCGCACATCGACGCTAAGTTTTGGCGCCGAACGCCCTCAAAGTTTTTCGGCCACCGATTTCGCCTGGGTGAAGAGATACAAATAGTCCGGGCCGCCGGCCTTGGAATCCGTTCCCGACATATTGAAGCCGCCAAAGGGATGCGCCCCGACCATCGCTCCGGTACATTTGCGGTTGAGATACAGATTGCCTACGTGGAAGTCTTTCCGGGCCCGCTCGAGCTTGACACGGTCGTAGCTGTAAATCGCTCCGGTGAGGCCGTATTCGGTATTATTCGCGATGGCGAGCGCGTCTTCGAAGCCTTCTGCTTTGATGATTGCCAACACCGGGCCGAAGATCTCTTCCTGCGCGATGCGGGCGTTCGGCGCGATGTCCGCAAGGATTGTGGGCGCCACATAGTAGCCGCCATCGGGGGTCTCAACGGCTTCGCCGCCTGCGATCAACCGGCCCTCCGACTTGCCGATTTCGATGTACTTGAGGACCTTCCGCAGAGCAGATCCGTTGATGACCGGACCCACATTCGTGTTTGTTGCCGGATCGCCAACCGTTAGCAACGCCGTCCGCTCCCGCACTCGCTCGATGAAGATGTCGTAAACCTCCTCATCTACGATCGCCCGCGAACACGCCGAGCACTTTTGTCCGCTGAATCCGAAGGCCGCAGCGACTACTCCCTCGACGGCCGCATCGAGATCGCAGTCGGAGGTGACGATTGTCGCGTCTTTTCCGCCCATCTCCAGCACGGTGCGCTTAATCCACATTTGTTGGGGCCGCGCCTTTGCCGCGTTCTCGTTGATCTCCAGGCCCACCGCACGCGATCCGGTGAAGGCGATGAAACGGGTCTTCGGGTGCTCCACCAGCGCGTTGCCGAATGTCGGTCCAATGCCGGGGCAGAGGTTGACGACGCCGGGAGGCATTCCCGCCTCTTCGAGTATTTCAAGAAACTTCGCCGCGATTGTCGGAGAGTCGACCGAGGGCTTAAGAACAACCGTGTTCCCGGTGACGATCGCCGCCGCCGTCATACCTGCCATGATCGCGAAGGGGAAATTCCACGGCGGAATCACCGCGCAGACGCCGAGCGGGATATACAGCAGTTCATTCTTTTCCCCGGGAAGCTGGATCGGCGTGGTTGCTCCCGCAAGCCTTAACGCCTCGCGGGCGTAGAACTCCAGGAAATCAATGGTCTCCGCCACGTCTGCATCGGCCTCGGCCCAGTTCTTGCCAACCTCATAGGTCAGCCACGCGCAAAACTCGAATTTGCGGTCACGAATGATCTCGGAAGCGCGCAGCAGCAGGGAGGTGCGTATCACGACTGAGACGTGCTTCCACCTTTCGAACGCCTTCAGCGCCGCCGAGACAGCCGCTTCGGCATGCTCGACGCCGGGGTTCTGATGGATGCCGATGATCTGTGCAGGGCGCGCCGGATTGCGCGACTCGATCTTCTCCGCGGTATGCGACCGCTCGCCGTCGATGATCAGCGGATATTCGTAGCCAAGCAGGTCGCCGACCTGATCGAGCGCCGCCTTCATTGCACGCTGGTTCGCGCTGGTGGAAAAGTCCGTAAAAGGTTCGTTGCGAAAGACACCCTGAGGGGTGCGCGGAAGAATGACAGTGCTCATCGTCGCGGTTGCCATAGCACTTCAAGTTTACTCTGACCACGCAGGGAGTGTTGCACCGCAGGCCGAGCTTCAGCTTCGCAAAACATGGCTACGAGCCGGCCGTGATGCGTTCCGTCGCGGCAGACATCTTCGCGGTTCGGTCAAGTTTGTCCCAACTGAAAGGCCTTCCGTCGATGGCACGCTTGATGGTCTTGAAGATCACGATGGAAAAAACCTGCCGGTAGGCGAAGCGCTGCAGCCAGATATGGAAGAGCAGCCAGCCGTCGCCTTTGTTGGCCTGGTGTCGCGGCTCGAGCGAGAAGGCGAGGCTTGAGGTCAGGAAATCGATGACCAGGAAGCCGAGGAAATAGACCAGCAGCTTTTCGAAATTGGCCGCGCTCGCCGCCGCCGGGTGGAAGTGACGATCGACGAGGTAGTGAATCACCCCGGCAACGAACATGATGTCGATGAGCGGCGAAACCAGCGGCAACAAAAGCTGGAAAATGAGGATATTGGGGAGCGCAAAGAATCCCATCGCCTTGTTTTTCGTGAACGCACCGCGATGTTTGAAGATCGCTTGCAGAGTTCCGAAGGACCAACGGAAACGCTGCTTCATCAGTCCCCGCATATCGACGGGGGCTTCGGTAAAGGCCAGGGAGTGATCCTCGTAAATAACGCGATAGCCCTGCTCAATCAGGTTCATGGTGAGATCGGCGTCTTCGGCGACGGTGTTGAGCGGATAACCTCCAGCACGGCGTACGCCTTCGGTGCGCCAGGCTCCGATTGCCCCCGGGACGACGGTGACGACTCCGAAAAGATCTAGCGCGCGCCGCTCGAAGTTCTGGCTGGTGATGTATTCGAGTGCCTGCCAGCGGGTCCACAGGTTGACTCGGTTGCCGACCTTGGCGTTGCCCGCGACGGCGCCGATCCTTGGATCCGCAAAGTGGCGGACGAGCTTGGAGACCGCATCCGGCGCGATCACCGTGTCGGCATCGATGCCGACGTAGAATTCCTCTGTCAGGTGCTCGATGCCGAAGTTGAGTGCACCCGCCTTGCCGCCGTTCGGCTTGGTCAGCACCGTGACCCGGCCCTCCGCGATTTCGCGGGCGAAGGCCTCGCGGGCAACCTCAAAGGTGCGATCCTTCGAACCGTCGTCGATTACGATGACGCGCATGTTCGGGTAGTCGGAGTTGAGCACGGAACGCACCGTAGCCACAATCACCTTCTCTTCGTTATAGCCGGGGACGAGGACCGCGACCGAGGGTTCAAAACTGCCCGGGTCAGGTAGCCTTCGCGTCCAGAGCCGGTCGATGAAAGCGAAGATCCCAACAAGGACAAGGCGCCCGCTCATCAGAAGATCGCCGAAGAAGAAAACAAAGACGCCAAATTGCACAAAAATCGCGTAGGCAATGAAAGCCAGCGAGTCGATCCGCGCCTGCCAGCGCATCTTTGGCGTAATTGGCGGCATGACCTCGGCCGTAGTCTTACCCAGCAGCTCCGACACCGGCACGATCTCGTAGCCCTTAGACCGCAGGGTATCGATGAGCAGCGGCAACGCAGCGACCGTCGCCGAGCGGTCTCCACCGCCATCGTGCATCAGGATCACGCTGCCCCGGAACCAGGGACGGTCTTTCATCGCTTCCAATTGCTGGAGGACACCGTCGGTGATTTCCTGCGGCGATTTCCTGGGATGCTCGTTCCAGTCGTCGGTATCGATCTTGTCGCCGATGATGATATAGCCCATCTGCTCGACCATATCGATGGGCGCAGCCTGATCGTTGGTGTCGGGCTCCTGGTCGATGGAATAGGGCGGCCGGAAATAGAGCGGCTGAAGCCCCAGCTTGCTGGCGAAGAGTCTCTCGGTCAGGTTCAGTTCCAGCTCGAGCTGGCGCGAAGAGATTTCGCTGATGTCGGGATGGGTGAAGGTATGATTGCCGATCTCGTGGCCTTCGCGGACATAGCGCTTCAAGAGGCCAACATTGTTCTCGGCCTGTTCGCCGATGACGAAGAACGTGCCCTTCACGTTTTCCTGCTTGAGGATGTCGAGGATCTTCGGCGTCCACTTCGGATCGGGGCCGTCGTCGAAGGTCAGCGCGAGCTTCTTTGGGTGGTAACCGTAGAGCTGGATCGTGTAGGAGCGGGGATAGGTTGGCATCCGCTCATCAGTGATGGTGAAGTTCTCTGAATCCATGAAGATGGTTCGCGAGCCGTTGGCCGGACGATCGATGACCCGAAGAATATCGCCCTCTCCCTCGTTATTGACATCCTGTCCAGGAGGGACGACCTTGAGGCCGTTTGGGGCATCCGGCGCGCTCGGGATGGTCCCAGACAGACCACAGCGTAGGGTCTTCCTCGCCCAGCCGCCATAGGACGAAGGTACGCAGCCCCATCTGGCGCGCGGCGCGCATTTCGTTGAGCGCGGTCACGCCGTCCAAAAACCAGACCTGGTGGCGCTGATGAGCGTCCACGTCATCGTAGGCGAAGTGAGCGTTGAGTTCGTCGCCTTCCAAATGGACATCGGCGTCAGAGTCGGCCGCCTCTTGCCAGGCCTGCTGCACCGTCAGGTCGCTCGTATCGACCACCTTGAGCTTGGTCTTCGCGGTGCCTTTCGCACCCTTTTCCGGCAGCTGCTCGGTCCAGTCGTAGCCATAGTTGCCCATCGCGCAGAGGATCTTCTCTTTAGGCACCAGCTTCAGCACACGGCGCAGATTGCCTTCGAACCAGTCCTGCGACGCGATCGGCCCGGGGTCGCTGGTCGACTGGTGTTCGTCGTAATTCATCAGGATGATGCCGTCGGTGGTCTTCGCCAGGGCCTTCAACTCATCGTCGTCCGCGCTCACCTGCACGTTTACCCAGAGGTGCAGGTTCTTCGCCCGGAAGTCCGAATAGAGCTCGGCGACGAAGGCGAGATACTGGGGCTCGGCATCGTCGGGCATCTCCTCGAGATCGAGCGCGATGCCGTGATACTGAGGACTTCCGGCAAGAAATGCATTGATCTGCTGACGCAGGGTCTCGGCTGCCTGATGGTTTTTCATCAGCGCGCCGATGGTTTCGCCCCACTGATCGGTGAGCACGTCGTAGTCGTTCACCATCGGGAAGACTTCAGTGTCTTCCTTGGCCGCATCGATGACCCGGCGGACCTTGTTCTCAGGGTCGACGCCGTGGACGCCCGCTCCGTCGACTACGTCGTATATGTGAACCGGAAATAGGGGTGTCGTTCCCTTCAGCTTGCCATCAGGCGAGATGACATGCAGCCAGTCGGGGAAGAGCATGTCGATTTGATGAATGTGCTGCTTGAGAGAGGAATAGCTAGGTTCGTCGTCGACATAAAACGCAGCGCGAATCCCTTCCTCTGTATTCAAGGGAATTTCGGAGGGTCGGCGCTTGCTCTTGCGACGGGTCGAGCGCGCTCCTTTGGCCTTGAACGAGGGCTGGTTCTCTTTAAGTGCCTTGTAATTGCGCTTTTGCGTGGGCAGCAGCAACTCCGGCAGGGTTTGTCGCCGATAGACGCTTATGATGAATGTGACCAGCACCAGAGTCGACAGGACCGCAGCAACATCAAAGATGCGCCGAAGGCGCTTCCAACGTTTTCGGTCGGGATCGAGGAAGATCTGCTGACTCATGTGATCCACTACGAGACTATAGGAAGCAAGGTTGACCGCGAAAGTTGGAAGGGTCGACCCTTTACGTCTGCGGTTCAGACGATGCCGGCCTCGCGATCTCTGGAAGCCCCTCTCAAATCAGACTTGCTACTAAAGCCGTTGATATGATTCGTTTTGATGCAGTTTGCGCGCTCCCGCTACTGGATTTCCGTGTTTTCGGCCCTTGCGGCGGGCGCTGCGCTGCGGCTGTGGTTCATTCATGCTTACCCTGAGGTAGATGGCGACCCGCTGATCTATGGCGACATTGCCAAGAACTGGCTCCAGCACCATATCTACGGGCTGACGACCGACAGCGGCATTCATCCGACGCTGATCAGGCTTCCGGGCTATCCGCTATTTCTGGCGGCCTGCTTCCTGCTTCTCGGCATGGAGCATTACCACGCCGTGATGTTCGCCCAGACGGCGATCGATTTGGGAACCTGTCTGCTGATCGCGGGCCTGGTTCGCCGAATCTGGAGCCAGCGCGGTGCGATGGTGGCGTTGTGGCTGGCTGCGGTGTGTCCGTTCACCGCGAATTATGCAGCCACGCCGCTGGCCGAGAACCTATCGATCTTTTGCGTGGCTTTGGGGTTTTATTCACTGCTGAGATTGGTAGAAAAGCCCGGTATGGGATGGCTGCTGACGATGGCCTTCGCTATGAGCTACTCCGCGATGCTGCGACCCGACGGGGCCTTACTCGCATTTGCGCTGTGCGGCGGACTTGTGGTCTACAGCCTTAGCGGCCGAGGCATCGCGGCTTAGCGCCGGCCGAGGCGTGAAGCTCGCCATGCTGGCAGGCGTCCTTTCGGTGCTGCCCTTTATCCCTTGGACGATTCGGAATTATCGGGTCTTCCATGTCTTCCAGCCGCTGGCGCCACGATCGGCGATGGACCCCGGCGAGTTCACCTACCCCGGATTCAATCGCTGGGTGAAGACCTGGTGCGTGGATCTGGTCTCGACCTCGGAAGTCTACTGGAACGGTAACAGCGACAAGATCGAGATCAAGAACCTGCCGCCGCGGGCCTTTGACAGCCCGGAACAGTATGAGCAGACGAAACAACTGCTCGACGACTACAACCAGACGACGACGCTCACGCCGGAGATCGATGCTCGATTTGAAGAGCTCGCCCAGCAGCGCATTCAGGGCCATGCACTGCGCTACTACGTCGCTCTGCCAGTGCTTCGGCTGCTCGATATGTGGCTGCGCCCCCGCACCGAAACCCTCTGGATCGAGCTGCGCTGGTGGGACCACTACCATCATCCGGAAGAATCCGATTTCTGCTACTTCTATGGCGGTCTCAATCTTGCATACATGCTGCTTGCGGTTGTGGGTCTACTGCGCTGGCCCAAGCTTGCTGGAACGATGCTGGCGTTTGTGCTCCTGCGCTGTGCGTTGCTGCTGACGCTCGATTCTCCGGAACCGCGCTATACGCTGGAGTGCTTTCCGATTGTGATCGCGCTGGCGGGGGTGGCCCTGGGGGGTCGCCGAGAGGAACATTGGGCGGCCCGGGGCGTGTAGACTTTTTCTGTGAGTGCCTTACCAGACTCGGGCCGGGCCGGCCAACTCGACTTCACCTTCGAAGCTCCCAAACCAACTCCACGGCGCATCTGGACGGTCGCCGAGCTGGTAGGTGACGTCAGAGAGTCGGTCGAGCGGGATTATCCGGATTTATGGGTCGAGGGCGAGATATCCAATCTTCGATCCGCGCCGTCGGGACATGTCTATTTCACGCTGAAAGACGGCGACTCGCAGCTGCCCGCGGTGCTCTTTCGGCGGCAGGCGACGCTGCTCCGTTTTCGCCCCGAAGACGGCCTGCACGTGCTGGTTCGGGGCAAGGTTTCTATCTACGAGCAGCGCGGGCAAATGCAGCTTATCGCCGAGTTCATGGAGCCGGTCGGCGCTGGATCGCTCCAAATCGCCTTTGAGCAGCTTAAGGCAAGGCTTCAGTTGGAAGGCCTCTTCGATGCTGAGCGGAAAAGGCCGATGCCGGCATTTCCTCGTTGCATCGGCATCGTGACTTCGCCGACTGGAGCGGTGATTCGCGACTTTCTCAACGTCGGTGGCCGCCGTCATGAGGCGTTGAATGTGCTGCTCTATCCGGCGCTGGTGCAAGGCGTCCTCGGCGGCGACAGAGGTCGCTGCTGGGATCGAGTATTTCAATCGAGAGAAAAATGTCGACGTGATTGTCATCGCCCGCGGGGGCGGTTCGCTCGAAGACCTCGCCGCATTCAACAGCGAGCTGCTGGCGCGTGCCATCGCCGCGTCGGAACTGCCGGTGGTCTCGGCGGTGGGACACGAGACGGACTTCACCATTGCGGATTTCGTCGCTGACATGCGCGCTCCCACGCCTTCTGCGGCAGCGGAACTCATCACCGAGGCCCAGCACAGGGTCGCGGAGCTGGTCGAGGGTTTCTGGCACCGATTGCAGCGTGCTTGCCGCTACCAGCTCATCAGGTCGCGAGAACGGCTCTCTCGCGTACAGATCGACGCATCCTCTGCGAGCCTGCGCGACGCCTTTGGCCGGCGGCAGCAGCGTGTCGACGAACTCCGGTTTCGAATGGATGCGGCGTGGCGAGAGAAGCTCCACGCCGCGACCGAGCAATTCAACGCGGCCACGTCGCGGCTGTTGCGTCAGGATGCGAGTCATCGGCTGCTGTTGCTCCGGGAACGCATGACGCGCCTGGACGCGCGGCTGGCGCATTCGACCTCGGCGCTGCTGCAGACATCTCAATTCCAGCTGCGCCATTTCGAGGCCCGCCTGCAGGGCCTCTCGCCGTTGGCGGTCCTGCATCGCGGCTACGCTCTCGTCTATGACCAGTTTGGGGTATTAGTGAGAAGTGCGGCCTCGATCAGCGCCGGAGATACGATCACTACGCGCTTTGCGGACAACAGTTTAACCAGCCGCGTGTTATCAACCGAAGGGACCACAAAAAGCACCTGATGAGTGAACTACGAAAGCTGTTTGGCACCGATGGAATTCGTGGCGTAGCCGGAGAATATCCGCTCGACACCAAGACGATTTTCGCAACCGGAGTCGCGCTCGCGCGATTGCTCGGCGCTGACAACGAACCCTTACGAGTCTTGCTAGGCGCCGACACGCGGGAATCGAGCGGCTGGATTGCGGCCGTGATCGCCAAGGGGATGCAGAGCGGCGGCGCACACGTGGCGAATGCGGGGGTAATTACCACCCCAGGGGTTGCATATCTCACCCGCAAGAACGGCTTTGCAGCCGGCATCGTCATCTCGGCCTCGCACAATCCCTGGCGCGACAACGGAATCAAGATTTTCGCCAGTGACGGTTACAAATTACCCGACGAGGTCGAGCTCAAAATCGAGGCGGAGATTTTCCAGCAGCTGGAGGCCGGCGCTCACGTCGACCGTCCATTCCTCGCTCCCGCGGTGGATCCACGATTTGTTATCGAATATGAGGACTATCTTTGGAAGCTATTTCCGGCGCTCGATCTGACTGGCCTTCGCCTCGTCGTCGATTGCGCGAACGGCGCTGCGTCAGGGATTGCGCCCGATCTCTTCACTCGCCTCGGCGCGCGCGTCGATGTCACCCATGCCGCACCGGATGGCCGTAACATCAACGCCCATTGCGGAGCGCTGCATCCGGAGATCGTTGCGGCGGAAACGCTGAAGCGGGGCGCCGATCTCGGCATCACCTTTGATGGCGACGCCGACCGCGCACTCTTTGCCGACGGCAACGGAAAGGTGGTCAACGGTGATGGAGTTTTGCTGCTCGCGGCGCGCGATCTGCAACGCAGAGGCGAGTTGAATCAGCACAAAGTAGTGGCGACGACGATGTCGAATATGGGCCTTGAAGCGGCGTTGCGCGGCGAAGGCGTTTCGATGCTGCGCGCTCCCGTCGGCGACAAGTATGTACTCGAATGGATGAAGAAGCACAGTGCCTCGCTGGGCGGTGAACAATCCGGCCACATTCTTTTCCCGGCGCTGAGCACCACCGGCGACGGGCTGCTCACGGCCCTTGTCGTCCTCGACATTGTCCGACGCTCAGGCAAGGCATTGCACGAGCTGATCGCCGATCTAAAAGTCTTTCCGCAGGTGATCGTGAACGTTAAAGTCAAAGAAAAGCGGCCACTTGAAGAATTTGTCACTATCACAGATACAATTCGGGCCGCCGAGGCGGAACTGAAAGACAATGGGCGCGTAGTCGTGCGCTATTCCGGAACCGAGTCGCTGGCGCGTGTGATGATCGAAGCCGAATCGCAGAGCCTTATGGAGTTCCACGCAGAGCGGATCGCTGGTGCGATTCGTGAGGAATTGGGCGTCGTCTTGGCTGGCTAAGGACTTTCCGCCGATCCACTCACTTACTTGCGCTGATAGATGATCTTCCCGTCGAAGATCGTCGTATCGACCCTGGTATTCCAAATCTCCACGGGATCGATGTGGAAGATGTCTTCGGTCAGCACGACAAGGTCCGCTAGTTTTCCGGGTGCGATCGAGCCTTTGATCTTCTCTTCGCCCTCCGCGTAAGCCGAGCCGATCGTATAGGCGTGGACCGACTCGGCGACGGTGATCTTTTGCTCAGGGACCCAGCCGTTGGGATTCTTGCCGTCGAGCGTGCGGCGAGTGGCAGCCGCGTAGATGCCCGCAAGCGGCACCATCGGGGCTACGGGCCAGTCTGAGCCGAAGGCAAGGACCGCTCCTGCGTCGAGTAGTGAACGATAGGCGTGGGTGGTCTTGAGGCGTTCCGGGCCGATTCGCTTCTCGGCCCATCGTCCGTCGTCGATGCACTGGTAGGGTTGCATCGAAGCGATTACGTGCAGGCTCGCAAAGCGAGGAATGTCACTGGCGATCAGGTGTTGGGCGTGCTCGATGCGGAAGCGACGATCGGGCCCGTTCGACCAAGGGCCATTCTCTTTCTCGACGCGTTCGTAAAAATTCAGAATCGTGTTATTGGCGCGGTCTCCGATGGCGTGAATTGCCACCTGCAGGCCGGCTTTATCGGCATCGCGGATGTTGGCATACATCTCCTCCGGCTTCGAGAGTTCATCGCTCGGGATGCCGCTGGTATTGGGCGCATCCATGTAGGGCTGAAAGAGCCACGCGGTGGTTGAGCCGAGCGAGCCGTCGGCGAAGCCCTTTAGCCCTCCGATATGCAGCGTGTCATTGCCGAAGTTGGCTTCGATACCAGGCCCAGCGAGGCGCTTCCACAACTGCAATGGCTGACGTCCGGAGATCCGCACATGCAATTTACCTTCACGATAAAGGGTCTCGTAAACGCGTAGCGTGTCCGGTGCGGCAGACATGTCCTGCACACTGGTAACGCCGTTTTCGGCCGCGTATTTCTCCGCGGCCTCGACGGCTTTGGTTAGCTGCTGTTGACTTGGCAGCGGAATGACTCTCTCGATCATCCCCTGGGCGGCATCTTTGAAGATGCCGGTGGGGTTTCCTTCTGCATCGCGGACGATGACTCCGCCCGGAATGTCTTTCGTGTTCTTGTCGACGCCTGCCAACTTCATCGCGAGAGCATTGGCGAGGGACTCGTGTCCATCAAGTCGCGATACGAAGACTGGGTTGTCTGCCGTTACGTCATCGATGAGCTGATGCGTGGGCAACTGGGCTGGCGACCATCGTTCATGGTCCCATTCGCCCTCGAGAATCCAGGTGCCTTTAGGCTGTGCCTTGGCGTAGTCGGCGATGCGTTGACGGAACTCTGCTTCACTCTTGGTATCGCCCAACTGGACGCTGGCCAGTGACGTTCCGCCGCTGACGAAATGAACGTGGGCATCATTGAAGCCGGGAACGACCCTCTTTCCCGCGAGGTCGATGACTTTGGTCTCTGGGCCGGAGAGTTTGAGGATTTCGGCAGATGTTCCGACCACCGCGATGCGATTGCCGATGATGGCCACTGCCTCGGCCTCAGGCTGTTGCGGATTCTCTGTCCAGATTTTGCCGTGGACGAGAACCAGGTCAGGCGCAATCTGAGATTGCAACGGCAGACACGCGAATAAAAGGAAAAGGGTAGAGAAAAGGCGGGCTCTCATGGATTCCGCCATCTTACTCCGGCTCCCGGGTTTCCAACTCCTTCAGATATCCGGTCTTGAGATCGCAGACCCAGCCGTGGATGAGTGGCCGTCCTTCCTCCTTCCAGGCTTTGTGTACGATGGCCGAACCAGCGACGTTCCTGACCTGGCGGCGGACATTGAGCTCGACGAGACGATCCCAGCGTTGTGTGTCGTCGGCGAGCGCGGCCAGTTCGGCGGCGTGCTCTACATACTGAGTACGAATGTTGGCGATCCAGGCGTCAAGCAGACCGAGGTCGTCGTGGGTCATGCCGTGCTTCACACCACCGCATTGGTAGTGGCCGCAAACGATGACGTGCTTGACCTTGAGGTCATCGACCGCATATTGAAGGACACTCAGCGCGTTCACATCCGACTCAGGAACCAGGTTGCCGATGTTGCGATGGACGAAGAGTTCCCCGGGCTGGCAGCCGGTGAGGTCTTCGGCAGGGACACGAGAGTCGGAGCAGCCGATCCAGAGGAATTCCGGCTTTTGGCCCTGAGCAAGCTCCTCAAAATAGTCGTGACGCAGGGCGAGCTTACTCTTGACCCAACTTCGGTTTGCCTTAAGTAGTTTCCGGTACTTGTCCATTCTTCCCTCTGCGGGACACGCAACATTTGCCCCTGTGAGAGTTTACCGGACGAATTCACTTCGGGCAGTCCCGTTTGCTAAGGGCCAGCTCCGGAAGAGGGCGGTGCCCTACAATCTGACCATGCTCCGACGAGTCTGTGTATTTTGCGGGTCGAGTCCCGGAACCAACGGCTTATATCGAGAGGCCGCGCGGACGGCTGGTCGGCTGCTTTGCCAGCGTGGCCTCGAGCTTGTCTATGGCGGCGGCAACGTCGGTCTAATGGGCGCGGTCGCGGATGGCTGCCTGCAGGCCGGCGGGCGCGTGATTGGCGTGATTCCCGAGGCCCTTAAGAAGAAGGAGCTGGCCCACTCCGGGTTGACGGAGTTGCGCGTGGTCGGTTCGATGCACGAGCGCAAGGCTCTTATGGCCGACCTTTCCGACGCCTTCATTGCCTTGCCGGGGGGCTATGGTACCTGGGACGAGTTCTGCGAGATCTTGACCTGGTCGCAACTCGGAATTCAACGCAAAGCTTGCGCCCTGCTGAATGTGAATGGCTACTATGACCCCCTGCTGGCGATGGCTGATCGGGCAGTTTCCGAGGGTTTTCTGAAGGATGTTCACCGGGCCTTGCTGCTGTCGGATGACGATCCCGTGAGACTGCTGGATCGTTTAAGCGCCTATTCTGCTCCGATTGTCGATAAGTGGGGCGATCCGGCGGAGAGGTAGTGCTGACCAGCGACGGGCGGATATTACTCTTCTAGCTTCGCGGAGTTTTCAGTGTTGCGTTCTTTGGCGTAAATGGTGTGCGTGATACGCGGCGGTTCGTTACCGCGGTGGAAGCTCACCACATGGTCGCGGATTTTGCGGTCGGAGGCGGTAAAGCGTTCGCGCTGGCGCAGGTAATCGATCCAAGACTCCATCACAAATGTTTCATTGAGCCGGCGGGGATCGTTGGCGTCCTGAAAGATGCCCCATCGCATCGCGCCGTCGCGCAGCCTCACGTCGCGCAGCTTATGCACGGCGTGGACGAAGTCGTTGTAGTCTTCGGGGGCGACGCAGTAGTCGATCAGAATGCGGACCGGCCCATCGTGCATCTCCGGTTCCATGATTAGGTGGGGCACGGCGAAGTCGGTGCGCATGGGACTTAGATCGGGCTGTTCACCGCACAACACATGCAGGCGCCGGCTAAAGGGCAGCGTGACCAGCAAACCCCCCGCCGCGGCGGCGAGCGAAATAGGTGTTGAGAGGTGCTCCGCAAGGAGGCCCCATATGACGCTGCCCAGCGCCATGCCCCCAGAGAAGACCATCTGGTAAGTGCCCAGAGCGCGGGCCTGGACCCAATGCGGAGCAGATACCTGCACGGCGAGGTTGAGGGTTGACATCGTGCTCGTCCAGGCAAAGCCGGCGACGAGCAAGACGGGAATGATGACCAGCGGATACCTGACAAAGGCCAGGATGAGCAGCGTTCCGATGAAGACGCCGGTGGAGATGGCGATGATCGAATCTGCGGAGAGTTTGCGGCGGACGCGCGGCAGACTAGTCGCCCCGACGACCGCGCCGAGGCCCATGCTGCCGTTGAGGATGCCATAACCAAGCGCCCCCTGATGCAGATCGCGGGCGGCGACAACCGCCAGCAGCGCCCAGACGGCGCTGACAAAGACGGTGAAGATGAAAGCTCGAGCAAGTGCTGCCTTCAACGGGGGTGCGTATTGGATATAGCGAAGGCCGGAGCGCATCGACCCCCGAATGCGCTCCGCCGGCAGCGCGCTCTTGAAAGCCGGCTTGCGGCGCCATTGGTAGAGAACCAAAATCACGCCGACGAACGAGAGCGCGTTGAGGGAGAAGGTCCACGCAGCGCCGGTGTCGGCGTGAGTAAACGCGGCGACGGCGATGCCGCCCAGCGCAGGGCCGAGGGCGCGGGCCAGGTTGAATCCGGCGCTGTTGAGCGAGACGGCGTCAGGCAACTGCTCGCGCGGCACCAGCTCGGGCATGATCGCCTGCCATGCAGGGCTGTTCATCGCCGTGCCGATGTTAAGCAGGAAGGTGAGCGTGAGCAGCACCCAGGGCGAGATGATGTTGAAGAAAGTCAGCACGCTGAGCAGCGCGACAGCGCTGAGCATCCAGGCTTGCCAGAAGAGCAGCAGACGGCGCCGGTCGAAGATGTCGGCGGTCGCCCCGGCGAAGAGACCGAGCATTACGACTGGCAGGCTGGCCGCGGTCTGCATGAGCGCGATGAGCAGCGGCGAGGTTGTGAGCACCGTCATCAACCAGGTGCCGGCAGTGTCTTGCATCCAGCCGCCTAGGTTGGAGACTGTCGAGGCGATCCAAAGCTTGCGAAAGAGCGGGGACTGGAGCGGCTCGAAGCCGGTCGCATGTTTTTCTGACGGCGGTGTGGGAGCGGGAACCGCCGGCGGGTTGGGTGCATTGGCAAGAGGCATGACAAACGCCGGGCATCGGTTCCGGCTGGCAGGAATATCTACCATGATACCGAGCAATGATGTATTTTCGTGTTAACCCATCTGAAACAAGGCCGAAGCGGTCGATCGCTAACCCCATTCGCGCCGTCATTTTCCGGAATCGAAACTATAAGCCGAGGTGCAGGCTACTTGTCTTCCGTTACCGCTACGACGCCGATCTCGATGATCGCCAAGCTCGAGAAATACTTCGAGTTTGCGGCCCTCGGCACCAACTGGCGCACTGAGATCCTGGCTGGCTTCACGACCTTCGTCACGATGGCCTACATCGTTGTGGTGAATCCTGCGATCTTGCACGAAGCGGGAATGCCCTTGGCGGCGGTGACAGCGGCCACCTGCGTTTCGGCGGCAATCGGCAGTATTCTGATGGGCATATTGGCGCGCTATCCGATCGCGCTGGCGCCGGGTATGGGGTTGAATGCCTATTTCACCTATTCCGTGGTCAAGGGGATGGGCGTGCCTTGGCAGACCGCGTTGGGCGCGGTCTTTATCTCTGGAGTCGTCTTCGTTCTGCTTACCGTCACCGGGCTGCGGCAGAAGATCCTGAAGAGCATTCCGCATGAGCTCTATCCGGCGGTTGCGGGTGGCATCGGCCTCTTCATAGCCTTTATCGGTCTCAAGAATGCCGGGATCATCGTTGCGAACTCGTCAACGATGATTTCGTTGGGCAATGTGCGCAGTCCGGAGACGGCGCTGGCGCTCTTCGGGATTCTGCTAGTGGCCGCTCTTCAGGTCTGGCAGGTGCGCGGAGGCATGCTCATCGGCATCGTCGGCACCGCTCTCAGTGGATGGACGCTGGGCCTGGTCCATTGGCATCCGACGCCTTACAGCCTGTCGGCGATCACGGCGACCGCCTTCAAACTCGATCTGCGCGGGGCGCTCCACTTTGGGCTCTTCGAAATTGTCTTTGTTTTTCTCTTTGTAGACCTCTTCGACAACCTGGGAACGCTGGTCGCTGTGACCAAGAAGGCCGGGCTGATCAAGGACGATCATGAGATTCCCCGCGTCGACCGCATTCTTCTCGCGGACGCAACCGCAACCATCTGCGGCTCGCTGGTGGGGACGAGCACGGTGACAAGCTATGTTGAGAGCGCGGCTGGCGTCGCGGCTGGTGGTCGCTCCGGGGTCGCTGCCATTGTGACCGGGATCCTCTTCTTCATCGCGCTCTTCATCGCGCCATTTCTCGGAGTGTTGCCCTCGGCGGCGACCGCGCCTGCGCTGATCGTCGTGGGCTCGCTGATGCTGTCGACAATCAGCGAAATCTCCTGGCACGATCCGCTGGTGGCGTTTCCGGCCTTCCTCACCCTGATCATGATTCCGCTGACCTATTCGATTGCGAGCGGGCTTGGGCTTTGGGATGATTGCGTATGCAGGACTGCGGCTGATTCGCGGGCACTTTCGGAAGGACGACTGGCTGCTCTATGTGCTGGCGCTGCTGTTCCTGCTGCGGTTTATTTACATGGGAAAGAGTTAGCGTCGCTTGAGCGCCTCTAACCCATCCAGCGTTCGCGGCCAGTCTTTTCCCAGCAAACGCGACAGACTCCGGTCGGCGAGCACTACCCCGCCAGTTTGGCATTTGGCACAGTAGTTGGTTTCGTTATCGGCGTAGCGAATGCGCAGCACCTTCTCGCCGCATCGCGGGCACGGCTCTCCGTAGCGCCCGTGGACAGCCATATCTTTGCGAAACGCGGTCACCTTTTCCGGAAAGGCCGTTTCGGATTCGGCTCGCAGACGATCGATCCAGAGCTGGAGCGTTTCGCGGGTCGCGGTGTAGAGCCGCTCCCACTCCTCGGGCTTCAGCTTCTGTGTCAACGCGATGGGTGAGAGTCTCGCCGCGTGCAGAATTTCATCCGAGTATGCGTTGCCGATGCCATCGACGACGCGCGGGTCGGTGAGCACGCGCTTTAATGTGTGGTTTTCGGCGGAGAGAGCGGCGCGAAACTGGTGGAGGTCGCTGGCGAAGACATCGATGCCTCCGGGGTCGACCGAGCGCAGTGCATCTTCGCCGGCCAGAACATGCAACGACGCGCGGCGTTTCGTGCCGGCTTCGGTGAGCACCAGCGAGCCTTTCGGAAAATCGAATGCGGCGAGGCTTTGACGTCCAGCGAGCTTCGCCCCCGGCGGACGCCAGTGCAGGCGCCCGGCGATCATCAGGTGGAGCACCAGCCAGAGATCGCCTTCCAGGCCGAAGGCGATGCGCTTGCCGATCCGCCGCAGCTCCCGCACGGTGCGGCCTTCCACCGAAGCCAACGGCGGTTGCGCTGTGCGCAGCAGAGAGATGCCTGCCACGCGGACACGCTCCAGTGGCTCTCCAACGATGCGCGGCTCGAGAGCGCTGAGGTAGGCGGCGATGTCAGGCAGTTCCGGCATGGTTATCAGCTTGCCCTTTCGGGAAACACTTATGCAATTCGAGCCGTCAGTCATCTTGACGTAGAATCAGGTTTCGTTCCGGAGAAGACCATGCAACGTCGCCAATTCCTCGCCACTTCTCTCGCCGCTTCCGCCACTGCTCTTTCCGCAGGGGCTTCAGCGCAAACGTCCGCAGCCAGCTCTCGGGAGTATTACCAGATTCGCCGCTATCAACTGCAAAACGGGCCCGCAGACCAAGCTGGCGGAGAGTTACTTCAACGACGCGCTGATTCCCGCCCTGTCGCGGATGGGCATTGGCCCGGTCGGCGCCTTCAGCCTGTCCATCGGTCAGGAGACGCCGGCGTATTACACGCTGATACCCAGCACTTCGGCCGAGTCACTGGTCTCGCTGGACCTCAAGCTCGCCCAGGACGCCAATTTTCTCAAGGCGGCCGAGCCATTCTGGAATGCGCCCGCCACGGCGCCGCCCTTTGTGCGCGTCGACGCATCCCTGCTGATCGCGTTTGAGGGGTGGCCAAAGCTGACCCCGCCGGCTTCGGCAAAAGCGAAGCGTATCTTCCAGCTGCGCACCTACGAGAGCCCCAGTTATGGCGCTCACGTTCGTAAGGTGGAGATGTTCCACAAAGGCGAGTTCGAGATTTTCACCAAGGCCGGTTGCCGCGCGGTATTTTATGCCGATACGCTGACCGGTCCGCGAATGCCCAATCTGACCTACATGTTGAGCTTTACTGATATCGATGAGTTGAATGCGGGCTGGGCCAAATTTGTGGCCGATCCCGACTGGAAGACGCTTTCCGCGTCGCCTCGCTACAGCTATGAGGCGATCGTGAGCAACATTTCCAACCAGATATTGAACCCCTTGTCGGCCTCGCAAATCTAGAGGTTAGCGAGCCCGTCAACGGCCATCAGGTCGGCTCGCGGCGGACGCTCTTTCCCGGCTGCGGCCGATTGTGTTAGTCTTCATGCCTTTCAGAGAATCTCCTCCACGCGGAGTCCTGTCTACGCGCGGAACCGGAGGGTTTGATGAACGTATTCGCCGGGAATAACATCCGCAACGCAGCCATTACCGGCCATTTCCACTGCGGAAAAACCACTCTTGTCTCAGCCATGCTTGCGACCGCCGGTGCGGTTCCGTCTGCCGGTCGCGTCGACGACGGCACCGCAGTCACCGCGTACGACGAGGAAGAAATCGCGCGGCGAATGACTCTCTCCAACGCCGTCGCATGGGGTGAGTGGAATGGGGTGAAGGTCAACCTCGTCGACACGCCGGGCTTCAGCATGTTCGTCCACGAGGCCAAGGCGGCCATGCTCCCGGTGGAATCCGCCGTGGTGCTGGTCGACGCCTGCGCCGGGGTTGAGCCGATGACTGCGCGGGTTTGGTCTTATGCCGATGAGTTTTCGCTGCCGCGCATTTTAGTGGTCAACAAGATGGACCGCGACTCCGGCAAGCCGGCGGCGAATGGCTCCGGGCAAGATCCGCTGGCCGAGACGCTGGCACTCTTGGAGTCCCTGCGCAATGCATTTGGACGAAGCGTGGTTCCCGTTCAGTTGCCGATCGGGCAAGGTAGCGCGGCCTCGAAGACGCCGTTTCGCGGAGTGATCGACCTTATCTCGATGAAGGCGTTTTTGTATCCCGTCGGCTCCAATGGCAAGGGTAAGGTTGGCGAGATTCCAGCAGAATTGGTCGAGACGGCGAAGTCGGCGCATGAGGCGTTGGTCGAGCTGGTTGCCGAGGGCAAAGACGAACTCATGGAGGAGTACTTCGCCGAGGGTACGATCCCAGAAGAACACCTTGTGGCTGCTCTTCACGAGGCAATTCGCGAAGACCGCATCTTCCCGGTTCTTTTTACCTCCGGGCTTGCCAATATCGCTACCGACCAGTTGCTGGAGTTTCTGCGCGTCTACGCTCCTGCGCCGGTCGAGCGTGCTCCGGTGGCGGCGCGGGCCACTCCGGTGCATGTGGTGGTGGCGGGCAGCAACGGCCACGAGACAGCGTCATGGAATAACGAAGGGACTGAGATGGTCACTCGTCCTGTCGCAGATGACCAGCCACTTTCTCTCTATGTCTTCAAAACGATCTCCGATCCCTTCGCGGGGCACATTTCGTTCTTTAAGGTTTTTTCAGGCGTAGTGCGCAACGATGCCACGGTGCAGAACTATAACCGAAATGCGGCAGAGCGATTCAGCCATCTGGCGATCATGGAAGGCAAGGTGGCTGCTTCGGTTACGGAACTGCATGCGGGTGACATCGGCGCGGTCGCCAAGCTAAAGAACACCTTCACGGGAGACACGCTGGGCGATAAGGCGCAGCCGATCTTTTATGAACCGGCGATGCTGCCCGAACCGGCCATCGCCTTTGCGGTCGAGCCGCGGACGCGCGCCGATGAAGACAAGCTCGCCACCGGACTCCACCGGCTGATGGAAGAGGACACGCTGATTCGCTTCTACCGCGATCCGCAGACCCACGAATTCCTGATCGCCGGGTCGGGGCAGCAGCACATCGAGGTGATCGTCTCCAAACTGAAGAAGCGCTATCACACCGAGGTGACTCTGCAGGCGCCGAAAGTGCCGTATCGTGAGACGATCCGCGCTGGCGTCGAAGCACGAGGACGGCACAAGAAACAATCAGGCGGGCACGGCCAGTTCGGCGATTGCGTGATTCGCATCGAGCCGATGCCGCGCGGCGCCGGATTCGAGTTTGTGAACGACATCTTCGGCGGGGCGGTCCCAAGAAACTACATTCCGGCAATCGAAAAGGGCATTCAGGAGGCGGCGCTCCGGGGTTATCTTGCTGGGTATCCGGTCGTTGATTTCCGGGTGATCCTGAAAGACGGCTCCTACCATGATGTGGATTCCAACGAACTAAGCTTCCGCATGGCGGGACGGATTGCCTTCCGCAAATGCATTGAGCAGGCGCGTCCGGCGATCATCGAGCCAATCATGAAGGTGCAGATCGATGCCCCGGAATCGGCTGCAGGCACACTGATGGGCGACCTCAACGGCCGTCGCGGCAAGGTGCAGGGCATGGAATCGCACCGCGGATCGATCAGCCTACGTGCCGAAGTTCCGATGGCCGAGATGCTCAGCTACGGCGCCGACCTCACGGCGATGACCCAGGGACTGGGCAGCTTTCACATGGAGATGGACCACTATGATCTCGTCCCCGCAGCGCAGCAGGAAAAGATCATCGCTGCGTCCGCACAGCGTCTGCACGCCGAAGATGAAGACGATTGATTTCGTTGAGTGTCAAAGCCCGCTTTGCCGGTGTATCGAAGCGCGTTACCTTACCCGCCGGCATGGGATGGATGCTTAAGCGCTCAGCTTCCGTGTAGCCGCTCTTCGTTTCGCTCGATCTCAGCTACTTCAGCTGGCTTCAGCTTCTGCAGGGTTTCCAGCAGCTTTCTTGGGTCAAAACTTTCTACCTGGTAGTCAGCGTTGGCGCAATCGCGATCGGCGGGACCCGAGATGACGACTACCGGAATTCCCGGCTTGAGTGCCTTCAGTCCGCCGACGAGCGACTCGCAGGGCATGCCAGGAATATCTGCGTCCACCACAGCTCCCGCAATGGCCGGAAATTGTTGCAGCGTATCCAGCGCCTCTTGCGCGGAGTAAGCAGTGAGTACGTTGAACTTAGCGGTTTCGATCACCAGCTTGCGGGTCGAAATGCTGCCCGGAAACTCCCGGTCGATCACGAGAAAACAGGGTCGTACCATCGCTAAAGTAGTTGCACGATTTCGCTTTGGCGTTGCATCGACTCGGCCATTTCAGCAAAGTATTCGAGTTTCGCGCGCGGCGCTGCCGTCTTGAACTTAGCCTCAAGCCAGTCATTGGTGAGTTTGGATCGACCGGTTAGATCGACTGCACCGGAATCATCGTCAGGTCTTCGACCAGACCGATCTCCTTCTGCACGAATGGCTCGGCATAGCGAACGCCCGTGAGCAGGCCGTAATGTCGCGCCATGGCGAAGGTGCGCTCCCGAATCTCTTCCTCCGGGACGAAGAGGCCGCTGCCTGAGCCCTGGTTAGCATATTGCGAGCGATAAGCCATCAATGCATTGAAGCGTATCTCGAGGTGGTCCGAAATGTCGACCACAAAGCTGGGCCGCACATCGGCGTAGAGGCTGGCGTAGACGATTTTGAATGGGCGGTGCGGTGCCGCCCCCGTATCAACCTTCGCGAGACCGGCGAGAAAACACGCTTCATAGCCCAGCGTCGAGGCGGTGTAGTGGTCAGGGTGGCGTCCAGTCCAATATGGCAGAATCACTACTCTGGGGCGCAGCCTCCGTACCACCGACGCAACTTTGATCCGGTTTTCGTAGGTGTTCTCGACCCGTCCGTCGGGGATATCGAGCGCCTCTCGAGTATCGACCTGTAGGATGCGTGCCGCCTCGGCCGCCTCGGCAGTGCGCTCTGCGGCCGTGCCTCTAGTGCCCGCCTCGCCCTGCGTCAGGTCCAGAATTCCAGTGCGCAGGCCGAGGGCCTTCATGCGCAGCAGCGTGCCGCCGCAGGTTTGCTCGACATCATCGCGATGGGCGGCGATGGCGAGCACGTCGACGGTTGCCATTGGGTCAGTAGGTGGTGTTGTTTGCGTCGGAGGAGCCGTCCATATAGGCGACATCAGCGGCGGTGCCTACGATCGTGACGTCGGAGTTATCGAGCGCAGCGAAGTCGGTGGTGCGGTAGATGTATATCTGCCCGCCCTCGGCGACATAGATCTTATGCAGTCCCTCGACATCGGCAATTCCCGTGAGGTCGCCCTTGTAGGTATCGAAGCTCACGGCATTCGTGCCGGTGTTAAACATCGTCAGGCAGCCTGTGGACGAGGCGGGATCGAGGTGATAGCGCTCTCCGGCCTGGCACTGCACCGAGCCGATGAAGAGTGTGTTGTCGTCGGCGAAAAGCATCTTGTTATGGGTACCATCAGAGATCGAATAGGTTCCGAGTATCTGGTTGGTGGTAAAGCTGAAGACAGTGAGATTGCCGGCGAGAAAACCATCCGGCTGCACCGATTGCCCGGCGACGTAGAGCGTGGTCCCATTCCCGATCGCGTTGGTGGCCCCGCCGGGAATCGGATAGGTTGCGTTTGCCTGCAGATTGATTGCCGCGGGCCCGAGCGAACCGTTGTTCACTGAGGAGGTAGTGATCGGAATGGTCGTAACGCTGGACGCGCCGCCGCCGCACTCCGGACCGCAGCTGAGCACGTAGATCGACGAGCCGTCTGGGGAGAAAAGTGCTTTGACTGGACGGTCGAAGCTGGCTGTCCCGGCCGGAGCCTGATCGGAAAGACGCAGTAGACGGGCAGGTTTTGCGGTTCGCAATCCTGCGCGGGAAGACCGTAGGCATTCGCGGGCCAAGTCCCGTTGGAGGCAAAATACGCCTGGTATGAGGTCTGCTGCGGTGCGGTCAGGTGGACAAGGCTGTAAGCAGTGTTGGAATTCTGGACAAACGCGAGCGCGATGAGTGCCGCTCGCGATTGAGGGAGACCCGATAGACTCCGGGAAGGTTCAGCGCGATGGTGCGGCCGATCGCGCGATCCTGATACTACGAAGTAGTGGGCCGTTTGATCGGCGGAAACGACGTAGTTCTCGTTACGGCTGATGAAGATGCTGGCCGCGGGTGCCCCGGCGAGACTCGTCGCTTGCTTCTCGGTCGAATAGTTGATCAGCGAGAGGCTGCCGTCTCCGGAGTTATAGACTGCGCCAGCCTGCTCTTCCGGCATGTTCTGGATCGTCAACGGCACACTTACCGAGGCTCCGCTAATCGAAAAGGTCTCGTTGATATTGTTATAGGCGTGGCGGATGTCGTAGTAGGCGTCGACAAAGGTCAGAGCGCCCTTGGTGAAAGCGCTGGGGTTTTGGATTGCAATCAACACCCGGTTGGTAACGCCGCTGGGGGGCAAATTGCGCCCCGCGAAGTAGAAGTTCTGGCCGCAACCCGCAAGAAACAGTGTCGCCGAAATAAGCACCAGGGAAAAACTTGCCAAACGGGTGTAAAACCACGGGCGCAGCATACTTCTCTTCTTCAAACCAAACCCTCACCGATCCATTACGGACGAACTACCGGAGTCTGAAGTATAACAAAGCCCTCTGTCGCTGGCGCCGAAACACCGCCTGGCATAGCATGAACATGGAGCCACACGAATGGGACGACTTCAGGAACTATTTGGTGAGCGGACGGTGCTCTTCGACGGAGCGATGGGTTCGATGCTCTACGATCGCGGCGTCTTTATCAACCGCTGCTACGACGAGCTGAATCTTTCGCAGCCCGAACTGGTGCGTTCGATCCACGAGGAGTACCTGCAGGCTGGCGCAGAGATCATCGAATCGAACACCTTCGGCGCCAACGCCTTCCGGCTGGCCCGCTTTGGCTTGCAGGACAAGGTCTTCGCTATCAACCGGGCAGGAGCGCAGCTGGCGCGGCAGGCAGTCGCACAGCTCGCCGACAAACAGGCGGGAGAGGCCTGGGTTGCCGGGTCGATCGGTCCGCTGGGGGTGTTGATCGAGCCGCTGGGCAAGACTTCGCTGGAAGAAGCTCGGACTGCATTCACGGAACAGATCAAGGGTCTGGTCGCTGGCGGCGTCGATTTGCTGGTAATCGAAACGATTTCGGCGCTGAATGAAGCCGAGCAGGCGCTTCTGGCGGCGCAGATGCCGCTCCGGGCGTTCCGGTGCTGGCGCTGGTCACCGTGGATGAAGAGGCGAACTGCCTGGATGGCGCCACGTGCGAGACGGCCGCGGCGAAGCTGACTGCCTGGGGGGCGGATGCGGTCGGCGTGAACTGCAGCGCCGGCCCGGCTACGGTGCTGACCGCGATCGAACGGATGGCGGCGGCGACTTCGCTCCCGTTAGTGGTCATGCCAAATGCCGGGATGCCTCGCGCGATCGAGGGCCGGAATATCTACCTCTGTTCGCCCGAGTACATGGCGAACTTCTCCAAGAAGTTCCTCAAGGCTGGCGTGCAGTATCTCGGCGGCTGCTGCGGGACGACGCCAAACCATATCCGCGCGATCAAGTCGGCGATGCGCGCTGTGCAGGCGCAGAAGCATCCGGCGAAGGCCGGGTCGCGCGAACCGATAGTCACCGAGACTCCGCCCGCGCCAATGGCCGAACGGTCGAAGATCGGACGGCTGGTGGCGAACGGCGAGTTCGTCACGCTGGTTGAGATTGTCTCGCCGCGAGGAATCTCCGCGGTCAAGGAGTTGGACGGCGCGAGACTGCTGGCGAAGCTCGGCGTGCATGCGATCAATGTGCCGGACTCGCCGCGCGCCTCGGCGCGCATGAGCGCCCAGAGCCTGTGCATCCAGATCCAGCAGCAGGCTGGGATCGAGACGGTGCTGCACTACACTTGCCGCGACCGCAATGTGCTGAGCATTCAGAGCGATCTGCTGGGCGCTTCGTCGATTGGGCTGAAGAACATTCTCTGCCTTACTGGCGATCCGCCGAAGCTGGGCAACTATCCCGACGCGACGGCGGTCTTCGATGTGGATGCGATCGGCCTGGTGAACATCGTCAACCGGCTGAATCACGGGCTCGATATCGGCGGCAACGGGATTGGCGCTTCGACGGGATTCACGATCGGCGTCGCGGCCAATCCCGGCGTGCCTGACCTCGACAACGAGATTCGCCGCTTCGCCTACAAGGTCGAGGCGGGCGGAGAATACGCGATCACTCAGCCGGTCTTCGACCTGAACGTGCTGGAGACCTTCCTCAAGCGCATCGAGGGCTTCCGGATTCCGGTCATCGCCGGCATCTGGCCGCTGACCAGCCTGCGCAATGCCGAGTTCATGAAGAACGATCTGCGGGTCAGCGTTCCCGACCAGATCCTGCTGCGGATGCAGCAGGCGGACACGCCGGAACTGGCGCGGGCCGAGGGCGTGCGCATCGCGCAGGAGATGCTGCGCGCGGCGCGGCAGATGGGTTACGGCGGCATTCAGGGAGTGCAGGTGAGCGCTCCGTTTGGCCGCTATGCGGTCGCTGCCGAGGTGATCGCCGAGGTGCTTCCGGCGCCGACCGCGGCGGCGCCGAGTGTCCGGTTTCACAAGCTGTATCAGTTGAGGGACTGCAAGTTGGCAACGTTTGAGGAATCGCTGAAGCAACTGGAGAAGATCGTCGATCAACTGGAGCGCGGCGATCTGCCACTGGAGGAGTCCATCCGGATCTTCGAGGAAGGCATGCGCCTCTCCACCGAATGCAAGCAGGAGCTGGAAGCGGCCGAAGGCAAGGTGCAGATCCTGATGAAACAGCGCGACGGGGCGATGCGGGCCGAGCCTTTCCCGGGGAAGTGATCCTTCCACTCCGGGGATAACCCCTAACCCCCGTCTCTGTGAATAACCAGCTTGTTTTCATCGGGTTAGGTGGTGGTCGGTGCTTGAAATCTTCATTCCATTGAAATTCCGTGAAGATATTCTGGAATCAATAATTTACAGCGTTTCTACCCAGCGGGCCGGCAAACCTCATCATCCACCCTGGC
>CAVUKL010000047.1:0-15370 GCA_963742015.1 uncultured Acidobacteriaceae bacterium
CGAGCCATTCCCATTACCGCACGACGCGTCAAGAAAAGGTCAAATTCCTGAAGCCTTCAGCTATGGAAACTATCCAATCTACAGGAACGGAAGAGGTTCACCCCGATGTTGCGCTGGTTGCCAGGGCACGCGACGGCGACCTCCAGGCGTTCGAGACACTGGTTCGGCAGTATGAGCGGCAGGTATTTCGAATCGCCCAGCATATTACGCAGAATAAGGAAGACGCCGAGGACGTTGTCCAGGACGCTTTCCTGAAGGCCTATGAGAAGCTCCATCAGTTTCAGGGCAACTCGAAGTTTTATACATGGCTGGTCAGGATCGCCGTCAATGAATCGCTCATGCGCCTGCGCAAGCGGCGCACAGGAAAGATGGTCTCCATCGACGAAGACGTCGAGACCGAGGAAGGCTCCATGCCCCGCGATCTCGCCGACTGGGGACCCGACCCGGAGCAGATGTATGGGCAATCGGAGCTGGCCGAGATCCTACGCAAGACCATCCAAGGGCTCCCGCCGGGATTCCGAGTGGTCTTTACCCTGCGCGATATTGAGGGTCTCTCGACCGACGAAACGGCGGAGGCCCTTGGCTTAAGCGTTCCGGCGGTTAAATCGCGTCTGTTGCGCGCGAGACTTCAATTGCGGGAGCGGCTCAGCCGCTACTTCCGCAAAAAGAACGGAGATGGAGCAAAGTGACCTGCTCTGAATTCATGGCATTGCTCGACGATCTGCTCGACGACGAAGTCAGCGCTACCCTGCGCCGTGATCTCGACGAACATCTGACCGGCTGCGAGCACTGCTTTATCACCATGAACACTACTCGCCAGACGATCGAGTTCTATGCGAATAGCGAACTCTATCCCCTTCCTGAACCAATTCGCGAGCGGCTGCACAGCGCAATCATGCAGAAATGCCGGAAGTGTTGACGCAACCCGGATGGCGGTGCGAACGCTGACTGTAAGAGCGCTCCTCGGATGAAGACCCTCCGCCTCACAATCAATTCAGAAGGCTCCGATTCTTCGCGCAAGGCGATCAATACCGCTGCAGAGATTCTCCGCAGCGGGGGCCTTGTCGCGTTCCCGACCGAAACCGTCTACGGGCTCGGGGCCAACGCGCTCGACGCCCAGGCAGTCGAAAAGATTTTTCAGGCTAAACAGCGCCCCGCATGGGACCCTCTCATCGTCCACATCTCCAATCGCGCCATGCTCCCGAGCGTAGTCGCCGGGGCTTCTTGCGGCGATGCTTTGACGGCTTCGGCACGCGCGCTCATCTCTGCGTTTTGGCCCGGCCCCCTGACACTCCTGTTGCCAAGGGCCGACACTGTCCCACTTATCGTGACCGCTGGACGTCCACTCGTCGGCGTCCGCATGCCTTCACACCCGGTTGCGAAAGCGCTGATCGCTGTAGCGGGAATCCCCATTGCTGCGCCCAGCGCAAATCGGTTTGGCCGCATAAGCCCTACCCGTGCCGACCATGTACTTGAAGACCTGGAGGGCCGGATCGACGCCGTCCTCGATGGCGGGGAGACGGCGCATGGGCTCGAGTCGACTGTCGTCGACGCCTCGCAGGAGCCCGTAATTCTCTATCGCCCGGGAGTCATCTCGCTCGAGGAGATTCGCCACGTCTGCGGCCAAGCAGTGCAATGGAAGCCGACCGGAACCGAGGATAGGAAATTGACTCCCGAATCGATGCCGTCTCCCGGGTTGGAAGTCCGCCATTACGCCCCTCGCGCCAGCCTCGTACTAATCGGAGGCGTGCCAGCCGAACAGCCCGCCGCCCTTCGACGTGCTGTCGATCAGGCTATATCGGAAGAAAAATTGATCGGCATCCTGCTTCCGGCCAGTTTCTTGCCCGAAGCTCTCGCGCCGTCAATACTCGACAAGGTGGTGGTTTTCGATTGGGGAGATTGGGCCGACGCGCCGACGTTGGCGCATCGCCTCTTCGCCGGCCTGCGTCAACTCGACGCCGCGGGGGTCGACGTGATTTTTTGTCCGCTTCCGCCGGCCACAGGTCTCGGCACGGCCATACAGGACCGGCTACTGAAGGCTGCGAAGAGCTAATAAATCGACTCAGGGCTTCTGGTTTTCGCCCGACTTGTACAGATATTTGATACAGGATTTGTAGATAAGCGTCCGCCCGGAGTTGCGGATCTTGATCACGTCGCGGTCGTACCATTCGATGACCCCTTCGATCGACTCTCCATCGTCCAGCACAATCGTCATCGGCGTTTGCGCAAGCACTTGTTTTTGGAAGTAGAACACCTCGGCGTGAGAACTCTCGTGCCATACCTGCTCGGCACGCTGTGCAGGGTGATGGGCAGTCAACGGCGACACCGCTCGGCGCGCCAACGAACGACCGAGGGCGCCCTTATCAAGCAGAGGCGGGCGCACCAGCTTGCGCGGCCCGGTGACCGCCGGGGTCGGCATCGTCGCCGGGGCCTTCCCGACAGGCGAAACCGCTACCTGCAAATGCTTTTCCGCGCGTGCGGATACGAGCGAAGAATTCGGCATAGTAATGCGTTTCTTTCAGCTTTAGATGCGGCACGGAGTCTAATGGTTGACTCTCGAGCAGACGAGGCAAACCAGGCGAAAATCCGAGCCTTTCAACTAGCTCGTAAATAGCAACCAAACTAAAATCGCGCTTGATGAATTGCCAAATCGTAGCGCAGATTTCAAAGAAGTGCCAGCAGGAAATGGAGACGTATTGATCTGGTTATCCTATTTTGTTCCAATTCAGGAAATAGTTTGAGTTTACGAAATCAACTCTGCTGCAAAGGAATCCAACGCAAGCGAGCGCAGCAAGTTCCGCCGCATCCCGCTCTCCAGCCGGTTTACCGCTCTCGCCGCCGTTTCGATCCATTCCAGGGTCGCTTCGTCGGCTATACGACGCAACTCTACGGATAAATCGATGTTCTTCACTAGCGTTGGAGTCCCGGCGCACAACAGTAGAATGTCTTCGAGCAAACTCATGAGCGCCCGGATCAGGCCGCTCATTCTTTCCTGCCCTTCGGCCCCGGCGCGGTAGCTTTCGCTCAAGCGGAAGAGTGTCGAGGAATCAGTTGCAGTTGACCTTAACAACACCAGCGCCTCTTGCCGGCTAGCCAGATAGCTATCCAGCGGGAAGCCGAGGGCGCGCCCTGCTGCACCTTCCGACAATCTCGCAACCAGCGCACGTTGGGCCGGCTTCCAATCGCTCCGTCGAGCAGCGAGCAGAGTCTCGATTTCGCCCATCGGCAACGCGCTTAGGCGTAGGAGGCTGGTGCGCGACCGAATCGTCGGCAGCAATTCCCCTGGATTTTCAGCCAACAGAAAAATGCTGGCGAACTCGGGTGGCTCCTCCAGCACCTTGAGCAGTGAGTTCGCTGCCTCCTTCATAAACCCGGTGCTGGTAAAGATGTAAAAGGCTCTTCTGGCCTCGGAAGGAAAGCGATAGATCTCGTGAATGACCCTCCGTACCTGGCCAACCTTGATCAGCATCTGCGGCGGATCGGGTGGAATCACCAGCACATCCGGATGGGTTTGAATCAGGATGCGAGTTTCTTTCTTATCGACCTCGCGAAGCTCCTCCCGCGCCGCAACTGCCTCGTCGAATCGGGCCGTCAAGGGCGCGGCAGCGGCAATCTGAACGCAATTCCTGCACTCGCCACAGAAATCCGGCAGCCCGCCATTCTCTCGCGACTCCAGCTCCGCTGCGCCGGTGCAATTCATCGTCCGGGCCACCATCAGCGCCAGCGTGTACTTCCCCGCCCCCGCCGCACCGGCAAGAACCATTGCCTGCGGCAAACGCCCCGAGCCAATGCTCAGCCGCAGTTGGCGGACGGTCGCTTCGTTACCAAGAAATTCACTGAATCCCACGAATCGAGCCTAGCAGAATGCGATGGATCCCTTACTTAATTGGTCGCCCGATACACGGTCTTTCCGCCAACCATTGTCCACAGCACTCTGGTGTCGCGCATCTTTTCTGGAGAGACAGTAAGTACGTCGCGGTCGAGCAGGACGAGATCGGCGCGCTTGCCCGGAGCAATCGTTCCGATCGCACTCAGCATATTCATCGCTATCGCCGAGTTGCGCGTGTACGCATAGAACATCGCCATCCGCGGCATATCCTGCGAGGCGTCGAGTATGCCTTCAGGCCCCTTGCGCGTTTCAGCCTGATAGATCGCGCGGAAGACATTGGCAGTCGATACCGGCCAGTCACTCGCGCCGGAAATAATCGCGCCGTTGTCCAGCAGTGACCGCGCCGGGTACTGCCATTTGTAAATCTCCGGTGCCACATATGGCTTCAGAATCTCGATGGTGTCCGGCTCCGCATCGGCCCAAAAAAGCTGGAGCGCACTGATCACTCCAAGTTGTTTGAAGCGAGGGAAATCCTCCGGATCAACAAATTGTTCGTGGGTGATCGTATCCGGCAATCCGGAATTCCCATTCGCGGCGCGCGCGGCGGCAATTCCGTCCAGTGCAGCCTTCACGGCGCCATCGCCAATCGCGTGAACATGGATGATCAAGCCCTGCTTGTCGGCGGCGATGCACAGTTCGGCAAACTTCTTCGGATCGAAGAGGAGCTCCCCGTTGCGCCCGCTATTCTTGTACGGCTGAGTGAGATTGGCGGTCTGCGAAGGATACTCCGCCACCCCGTCGGCAAATACCTTGATTCCCGTCACATGCAGATTTGGAATGCCCGCGTACTGCTCCTGAATCTTCCGAATCCCCGTAAGTTCCGCTTCAGGGTCCTTGGCAAATACCTGGGGAAACGCATCAACCTCGGAAGACAACTCCCCATGATCGATGAGCAGCTTGTAAGTCTTCAGGACGTACGGCATCGCGAGCGGATCGAGCCATGCAGTGATGCCGAGACTGTAGTTGTACTTGAGCAAGGCTCTACCGGCCGCGAGCAAGCGAGCATCGTCCGGTGGATGAAGCAGCGCGTCTACCTTCTCTTTTCCAGCATCGACCAGAAATCCATTCGGCTCGAAGCCTTTACCGAACCCGTAATAGCCCTGCTCGGTTTTGGAAAGGCCCTTGAGATACGCGGCGGTAATTCCAGCGCGCTTGAGCAGCACCGGGTTTGCCCATTCCGTGTGACCATCCATCCCTTGCAGCAAGACCGGCTGGTTTTTGTAGGCTCCGGCGCCAAACTTGAGATTTAATTCCGCGTTGTGCGACCAGATCTCCAGCGGAATGCCCTGCACCACCACAACATCGCCCTGCATGGCGTGGCCTGATTTCTTCGCCTCAGCGGTAAAGGCGACCAAATCGGCAACCGAGCTCACCTTGTCAGTGGCGTCGGCCCCGATCAGACCCAACCCACCATCGACCGCATGCTCGTGAGAATCGATGAGCCCGGGAAACAGTGTCTTCCCGCCCAGGTCGACGCGCTCGGCGGAGGCGCTCACCGACGCGGCTGCATCTCCCAACGTTCCCACTGCGACGATCTTTCCTCCTTGGATCGCCACGGCTTCTGCATACGGACTCAGCGGCTCGCCGGTGAAGACCTTTGCGTTGAAGAGAACGCGTTCGTCGGCGCCGCCCTGCGCGAAAGCGTTGGAAGTGAATAACCAGCCAATAAGGACGGCGCACGAAAGGCACGTACGAATGAATGACCGAATCATTCTCTCCAAGGCTTGCTCCTGACAGGCGAGTGGTCTGAGAAATGTGAGATTCGGTGATTTTACTACGCGGCTAGCGCCGCTCCGGGACCACCCAAATTGGCCCATCTGGGCGAAGAGTGATCTTGGGCGCCAAACCAATCTTCTGATTTGGAAGCAGCCGCAATCTCCAACTCTGGGCAATAGTCGCCAGCAGCAGAATTCCTTCCATCCACGCAAAGGCTTCGCCGATGCACTGCCGATTGCCTCCGCCAAAGGGGAAATAAGCAAACTTCGGCCGTCCGGCTTTGGCTTCGGTCGTGAACCGCTCCGGGTCGAAATGCAGCGGATCAGGAAACTGCTCCGGGCTGCGCTGCATTATGTATTGGCTGAAGAAGAGGTAGCTTCCCGCCGGAAGTTTGTAAGGGCCAATCTCAATATCCCTGGTAGCCTGTCGGCCCATCGCCCAGGCCGGCGGATACAGCCGCATCGATTCCGCAAAGACCATCTCGGTGTACTTCAACTGAGGCAGGTCGTCGAGCGTCGGCGACCGCCCCGCCAGCACCGCGTCGATCTCGGCATGCATGCGCGCTTCGGCTGCGGGATTTTGCCCAAGCAACATCCAGGTCCAGGTAAGCGCGTTAGCGACGGTCTCGTATCCAGCGAGAAAGATGGTCAGCACTTCGTCGCGTAATTGCTCATCAGACATACGCCCGCTGTCGCCATCCTCATCCTGTTCTTCATCTCTCGAAGTGATCAGCATCGAGAGGAGATCTCCCCGGTCAACCCCATCCGCTCGATGCTGGTCGATCATGCGATGGACGACCGCATCCAACCGCTTGCGGGCTTTACGAAAGCGCATCAGCCCTGGAATCGGTAAGTGGAGCATCGCCTCGGCACGAGGCAGCGCGATGAGGAAGTTGTAGAGATCCATGATGACGTTGACCTCGTCATTGATGGCCTGCACATCTTTGGTGACGTCGGTGTTGAAAAGCGTTCTCGCGACGACTTGTAGCGTGAGGCGCATCATCTCGGCGGCGATGTCGATCTTCTGCCCCGATTGCCACTCATCGCGCATGACGGCGGCGCGATCGACCATCATCGCGCCATAGTTCTGGATGCGCTGGCGATGAAACGCCGGCGCGGCTATGCGGCGCTGGCGCTTGTGGATCTCGCCATCGCTGGTGATCAGCCCCTCGCCGAGCAAAATCTTCATCCGCCGCTGGGTGCGCTCCTTGATGAAGTTCTGCGGCTGGTTGATCAGCACCTCCGCGATTAGGCCGGGATCATTGATGAAAACGATATGGCTGGTACCAATCTTGTAATGCGAAACCGGCCCGTAGGTAGCCACCAGATGCTCGAAAAGCCGGATCGGATTGCCGGGCTTGAAAAACTTCCGCGACAGGTAGAGAGGCAGGTTCAGCTTCAGACCGGGCGGATAACGATAGCCGTCCCGCTCCACAACAACGAAGTCCTTTTCATCGCGCGTCTGCCAGGTGGTTGCCATGAGATATGAGCGAAGCGTGTTGATCAATGAGACGGACACGGCAGCTACCGCAGTAGCTGCGGCGGTGCGCCTCGCAGGCCAGTCGCTCTTCTACCAGTCTTACGACCCTCTGGTGCACTTCTTCAATGGGCAAATCGCCATCGATTACCACCACACGCACAGGCTCACGCGCGGCAATCTCGCGATACTTCTCAAATACTCTCCGGTAGAACGCCTCACCCTCGCGCTCAAAGCGGCCCTCATCGACGACCCCGGGGCGCGCATTGCGGCGCCGCGCACGTTCCAGTGAGGCTTCAAAATCCGGAAGCAGCAGGATGGTCAGATGAGGCTGCAAACCGCCGCACATCGTCTGGTGAAGCGCCAAAACGATCTTACTCCCCAACTCACGACCGCCGCCCTGATAGGCTTCCGTCGAGTCAGTAAAGCGGTCGCAAAGAACAATACGCCCCTGCTCAAGCGCCGGAGCAATCACCTCGGCAATCGCCTGCGTCCGGTCGGCAAACATCAACCCGAGTTCGGTACGCGGATCGAGCGCCTCTGTCTTCGAATCCAGCAACAGTGCTCGAATCCGGTCGCCCGTCTTCGTTCCGCCCGGTTGACGCGTAACCAGCGGATCTTCACCACGCGCCGCAAGCCAGGAAGCGAGACGGCGAAGCTGCGTCGTCTTGCCCGAACCGTCGAGTCCCTCAAACGTGAGGAAGAATCCTTGCTCCATGGGGCAAGTGTACATTTGATGGTCCAGCCTGTTTTCTATTGCGCGCGACCGGCTCGTGTCACTTGGCGGCCGACTTGGACAGCATCGTCCTGAGCGCTAAAATTGAGTCAAACTGACTACTGGGCAACACATCGAGCGCAAATGGAATCGAAGCCACAACGTGGAAGCAGATTGACCGGAGGAACAATAGAAGCTTTGGTTTCCAGCACAACAACGAAAAACGAATGGTCGCCCTCGATGCGCTGCCTTCCATTCGTGCTGCTCGCGTTGATGGTTTTCGCTTGGGGAACCGGCTATAAACTCTCGCTGTACAAGCCGGCGCCGAAGGACGGAACGGCCCCGGCAAAGCTCTGCACTCGGGACAGCGACGCGGCGCGGAGCGCGCTGCTCGACGCATCCGAAAGCCACGGAACGATGGCGCTTGTCGCTCTCCGGGCGCCGCTGTTTGCGCCAGCCATGGCGTCGCCCGATTTGTACCGGCGCAGCATGGAGGATGGCCAATCCGTGAATCCGTCACCCTTTTATCCGCCAGCGGCGCTTGATCTTCGACCTCCTCCAATGCGACCCATGAGCCCCGCATAGCCGCTGGAAGATTTCCCTTTCAGCGGCTCGTGTTAGAGAACGATCACGCTCAAAGGAAGGTCACCCATGCGCTCCAAGCGCTTGCCCGGAATCGCCGCCGGTTGTCTGGCTGCGGTATTCCTCTTGCTTCTCTTTCTGCATTTCCGCCATAAAGGCGACCTACCAGCGGCGGCCGCTGCTCCACCGCCGATGGTTTCGGTAGCCACCGCTCGCATAGGCTACATTGCCAACCAACTCACCGTTGCCGGGGTCTTCCAGCCATTCCAGGAAATAGATGTTCACGGCAAAGTGTCCGGGTACATACGTCGCATCTACGTCGATATCGGCGATCGAGTCCGCCAGGGCCAGACGATTGCGGTGCTGGAGGTTCCGGAACTGACGGCCGAGGTCGCTGGAGCCCAGGCCGGGATCGCCCAAACTCAAGAGAATATTGCTCGGTTGCGGAATGAGGTCGCACGCGAGCAGGCGGCCTATGACGCGGTCCACGCCAATTATGTTCGATTAAAGCAGGCTTCCGACCAGCAGCCCGGACTCGTCGCCGCACAGGAGCTCGACGACGCGCTCGCCCGGGACAAGACCGCCGCTGCGCAAATCGATGCAGCTAAATCCGCTGTTGCCGCTGCCCAGGGCCAGTTAGGGGTCGCGAGGGCGGAGAACCTTCGCGTGAGCAGCCTGGAGCAATATGCGACCATCACTGCGCCCTATAACGGCGTCGTCACCATGCGCTACGCCGACACAGGGTCACTTATCCCAGCCGGAACCGCGGAAGGGCTCAATCAAGCGGTCGTGCGGCTGGCGCAAAGCGACGTGCTGCGCCTTCGTATGCCAATTCCTGAACGCGACGTTCCCGACGTGCACATTGGTTCGGTGGTCATGGTGAATGTTCAGGCGACCGGACAGCAGTTCCCCGCGACCGTCGTGCGGTTCACCCGCGACGTGTCGAACTCTACCCGAACCATGCTCACCGAGGTTGATGTCAAGAATCCGGACTTGGCGCTGACGCCCGGCATGTATGCGACCGTGACATTCAATCTGGAAGAGAAGAACGCGGCGCTGCTCGTTCCGGCCAGCGCGGTCATTCAGGGTGACCAACCCTCGGTCATGTTGGTGGACAGCAACAACCGCGTGGAGAAACGGCAGGTCGCGCTCGGCATTGCCGGGGCGAACTCGCAAGAGGTGACCGCGGGACTGCAGCCTGGCGATCGGATCATCATCGGGGGCCTTTCCGCGCTGCAACCGGGCGAAGAGGTAAGGCCGCAGCCGGCATCGAGCGATTTGACTGACTACCAAATGTCGAAGCAAGACGGGCAAATGCCGAACAAAGACGGGCGCAAGTCGAGCCAGAAGGGCGGAAACTAATCATGTCCTTCTTTGCGATTCGCTACCCGTTTTTCATTCTGATGGTGTGCATGATTGTCGTGGTCGTCGGCGTGGCAGCAATCATTGGCATGCCGGTTGACCTATTTCCACCGGTCAAGATTCCGGTTGTCGTGGTGGCGACCTTTTACGCTGGCATGCCTCCGCAGCAGATCGAGTCCGATATCACCGACAGCGATGAGCGTTTCTTTACTCTGGGCACCAATATCAACCACATCGAGTCCCGATCGATGTCCGGTGTGAGCCTTATCAAGATCTACTTTCAACCGGGAACGGACCCCAACGCGGCTGTCAGCAACATCTCGAATCTGGCGATGGCGAATCTGCGGCGTCTGCCGCCGGGAACGTTGCCGCCGGTTGTCCTCAGTTTCGACGCGGCCAACCTGCCGGTATGCCTGATCACGCTGAAGGGCGCCGGGATGAACCAGACGCAGCTCAAGGACGAGGCGCAGTTCAGCGTGAGAAATCAGGTGGCGAATGTGCCCGGTGCTTCCGTGCCTCAACCGTATGGCGGAACCTACCGGCAGATCATGGTTTATGTCGACCCGCTCAAGCTGCAGGCATCGCAACTGGGCGTCATGGACGTGGTCAACGCGATCAACGACTCGAACCTCATCCTCCCGGCCGGCGATGTGCGCATCGGCCCGAAGGATTACAACATCTACGCCAACAGCCAGGTGCCTACTCCCAACGATGTCAACAGCATTCCGCTGAGGACGGTCGGCAACGCCTCCATTCTGGTTGGCGACATCGGCCATGCGGTTGATGGCGGACAATTACAGACGAACATCGTGCGAGTAGATGGCCAGCACTCTGTATATATTCCGATTCTCAAGCAGGGCGGCGACTCGAACACGATCACCATCGTGAATGGAATTCGAAAAGCGACTGCGCATCTGCTCGATATCCCACAACAACTGAAGACGAGCGTGGTCTTCGATCAATCAGTCTTCGTGAAGACGGCGATCAAGAATGTCATTAGCGAAGGTACGATTGGCCTCTGCCTAACCGGAATCATGATCCTGCTCTTTCTTGGCAACCTGCGGGCGACGGTTGCAGTGCTGTTATCCATACCCATTTCCTGCATCGCGACGTTCCTCATCCTCGATGCCTTTGGAGACTCGATCAACACGATGGTCCTGGGCGGAATGGCGTTGGTGCTTTCGCGGCTCATCGACAACTCGGTGGTTGTGCTTGAGAACATTTTTCGACATTTCGAGATGGGCTCCAACAGTATCAAGGCCGCGCAGGAAGGCGGCAAGGAAGTCCAACTGGCCGTGCTCGCCGCGACGTTCAGCACTGCAATCGTCTTTTTCCCGGTGGTCTTACTAACGGGTGTAAGCAAATACCTGTTTACCGCTCTGGCGCTTGCCGTAGTCATCGCGCTGTTCTGCTCATATGTCGTGGCAATGACCGTCGTCCCGCTTTTCTGCTCTCGTTTTATCAAGCACACGGGCCACGAAACCCAACATGAGTCCGCCGAAGAGTACGACCCGGTTCCAGAGCACATGCGTGGCACCCGGAAGAAGCAGAACTTCTTCACCAAAATTGTTTACTACTTCAACGAGGCCTTTGGCTGGTTACAGGCGAATTACAATCGCGCGATTCATTCCTGTCTTAAGCGGCCCGCGCTCGTCGTAACGGTCTTCACGGCTTTCGTCGTAGTCAGCCTGGCGCTCTCTCCGTTGCTCGGGCGCGCTTACTTTCCACGCACCGACCCAGGCCAGTTTGTCATCAATGTGAAGGCGCCGACGGGCACCCGGCTCGAACTCACAGATCAATACATCGCGCGGGTGGAAGACGATATTCGCGCGGTGGTTGCCCGCAAGGATCTCAACATGATCGTCTCGAATATCGGGGTCACGCCGGATCTTTCGGCGATCTACACCTCGAATTCAGGAATGCATACCGCCTTTGTGCAAGTGAGCCTTAAGGAGGGTCACAGCCTTAGCAGCTTCGCTTATATGCAGCGCGTGCGCGCGAAGCTGGCGAGCGACTTGCCTTCAATACAAACCTACTTTCAATCGGGTGGTCTGGTTGACTCGATCGTGAATCAGGGACTGCCGGCGCCCTTCGATGTGCAGGTGAGCAGCAACGACATGGAGGGCGGCTACGCGGTCGCCGAACAGCTCGCGCAGCGATTCAGGGCCCTACATGGGGTCAACGATGTGCTCATTCCGCAGGACATCGATTATCCCGGTCTGGCTTTGAACATCAACCGCGAACAAGCGAGCCTGGAAGGTCTCACTCCTAAGACGATCGTCGACAGCGTGATCACTGCGATGACGTCGAACGGCATGGTCGCTCCAAGCTATTGGATCGACCCAAAGACGGGAAACAACTACATGCTCACGGTGCAGTATCCGGAGAGCCAGGTGCAGACGCTGAACGACTTCAAGCAGATCCCGCTACGTTCCGACGATGGCAAGAACACAACCCCTCTCGAAACAGTCGCTTCGATCAAATCTATCAACACGCCCACCGAGGTCGACCACTATCAGCTTCGGAGGGTCTTCGATGTCTATGTCATGCCGAAGGCGGAAGACCTGTCCACTATCGGTGAAGAGGTCAACCAGATCGTAAAAGACGCGCGTCCGCCGCACGGGACAGTCCTGACCGTGCGTGGTTCGGTGAACAACATGAATGAGTCGTTCCACTCGTTTGCCATCGGACTTGTGCTATCGATCGTGCTCGTCTTTCTCATCCTGATGGCGCAATTCGCCTCGTTCGTCGACCCCTTCATCATCCTTCTCGCCATCCCGCCGGGAATCTCCGGAGTGATTCTTTTCCTCTTGCTGACCCATACGACGATCAACATCATGAGCCTGATGGGCGTGCTCATGATGACGGGGATCGTTGTCTCCGACAGCATTCTCATCGTCGAGTTCACCGGGCAACTCCGCGAGCGCGGACTAAAGCTGGAAGAGGCCATCATCACCGCCTGCAAGGTGCGCCTGCGACCGATTCTGATGACGACGCTGGCAACTGTGCTGGGGTTGATTCCGATGGCGCTGGCAATTGAAGCAGGCAGCGAGCAGTATGCACCTCTGGCCCGCGCGATCCTCGGCGGCCTTACGGTCTCTGGGATCGTCACCGTCTTCCTCGTGCCCAGCGCATACCTGCTGATTCATCGACGGATCGAAGCTCGCCGAAGGGGGAGCGGATCTCAACCGGAAGGCTCGTCCCCAGGAACGGTGGTGAGCGCATGAGATTGCTAACCCTTATCCTGTTGATTGCTGCGCAGATGTGCTGTTCTGCCCAGGGCGTTCCCACCGACCTGCCGCCAGCGCCTCACCCCGCCACAGTTTCGTTGCAGCTTGCGGCGGTGCAGCTGAACTCTGGACCAGGGTCTCCTGAAACTTCGAATGAGCGATCTTCCGAGAATTCATGGCAGCAGCGGGCGTCCTCGGTTGATTCCGGAGCCGGGACCACGGCGATCACACGCTCGGATGCAGAGCGCATCGCTCTCAAAAACAACCCGAGAATCACTGCGAGCCGGTTGCTTGCCCTGGCCGCCGGCCAGGTGACGCGGCAGACTCGCGCCGGGTATCTGCCACAGATCTATGGCGCAATTACCGCCACGGAAGCTGAGGATGGAAGCCGGATCGGCGCTGGCGAGCTCACGGACTCCCGTTTGTACACCCATGCCGGTACGGGCGGCACTTTGAGCCAGTTGATCAGCGACTTCGGCCATACCAGCGAACTCGTCGCAACCAGCAAACTTCAGCAGAAAGCCGAGGACCAAACCGCGCTTGCGACCGAACAGGACGTGCTCCTCGCCACTGATCAGGCCTTTTATCAGCTGCTGGACGCGCAGTCTTTGCTGGACGTCGCCGAGGCTACGGTTAAGGCTCGGGGCAACGTTAAGGACCTCACCCAGGCGCTCACCAGGAGTGCGTTGAAAAGCGATCTGGACCTGAATATTGCGTCTGCAGATCTGTCGCAATCGCAGTTGCTTCAACTGGATGCGGAGAACGGTGTCGCTTCCGCAAGTGCCGCCTTGGCTGCTGTTCTTGCTGCTCCGGCTGATACGTTGTATCGCGCGGTTGAGGAGCGTGGCGAGGCCCCGCCGCCCCCTCCCGCGGAAAATAGCACGGCGGCACTGAACGCCCAAGCGCAGTCGCAAAGGCCGGATTTGCAGGCACTCCGCTTGGACGCCCAGGCGGATCAGAAATTTGCCCGCGCCCAGCAACTCCAGCACTTTCCTACGATTTCTGCGCTGGCCACAGGAGGCATCACACCGGTCGGTCCCGATGGCATCTTTGTGCCGCATTGGTACGCCGCGGGCGGCGTCAATCTCAGCATTCCGATCTTTACCGGCTTCCGGATCGAGGCACAGACGCAAGAGGCCCGTTTTCGCCAGCAGGCGGCGGAAAAACAAACCGAGGAACTTTCCAATACAATCGCCCGGGACGTGCGGGTCGCCCTCCTGAATGCGGAGACGGCCTTCCGGCGGATCGGTGTCGCCGATCAATTTCGCGCCCAAACAGGGCAGGCGCTGGCACTGGCGGAAACCCGTTACAAACTCGGACTAAGTTCGATCGTCGAGCTCAGCCAGGCCCAACTCCAAAGCACCCAGGCGGCGGTTTCCGCCGTGAACGCGCGATACGACTACCTTCTTTCGCTACGCCAGCTCGAATATGCCCAGGGTCAGCTCGCTCCGTGACGGATGTGGACTCGTCGTGGTACGGGAAGCTCTGCCGGCGCTGGTATGGTCATCCTACCGGTGGACGAGATCTTGAACATGAGATATATCTCGAAAGTCTTATAACGTCCGCCGTTGAATCGATCGACGATCGGCCCCGGACTTTTCAGAGACTAGTTCCTTAAACGCCCTGGGAAACGGGACCGTGTTGGGTGTGGGCCCGATCACCGTCCTGACGTGGTCTTTGGAGATCGGAGATGTCACGTGTTTCACCATCGATCAAGCAAGCAATCAGCTACCGGGGGCTTTGCGGAGATGAGAAGAGCTCGGACAAGGTAAGGCGGATGGCCGATATCCAAGCAGCGAAACAACCACATCCAGCAAGTGCTAATTCAAGCCGCCCGCGACAGTATTATGAACTCGCCGCGGTCCGTGCCAGAAAAGCTGGAGAAAGGGAAACACAATCAGTCCACTCTGGTGGCTGCCAGGAAGATGGTCCGCTATTTGCTCGCTGTGGATTGCACGAATGAGGACTTTGTGTCGGCCGAGAAATTCAGTAGGACGGCAGCGGCTCAAAGGCCTTTCTCACAAGGAAAAGGCTAAAAACATTAGGCTTTATCGATGCGCAGACTGCCAGGTTCCCGCCGAAGCCGACCCGGGGGTAGGAGCAGATCCCAGAAGCCCACTGCGAATTGTTTCGGGACGGGCAGAGAACACAAACTTAATCATCTGCAACGGCTCTTCGGAGTCCGAGGCAGCAAATGGATGTTCGGTTGCGCACGGGCAGGAGCCACCGCCGAGAGGCACAATTGCGCCAAGAGGCATTCTGATCAGATCGAATACGCGCTCTCCAAGCGCGCCCGGAACACGCGTGCTTTCGCTTGACTTTGACTTACATGGAAGTTGGCAGATCGGAAACTGCACCGCCAGGTCCGGCGCTCGCACAGGCTGAATTCGGCGAGCGTAT
>CAVUKL010000048.1:0-96441 GCA_963742015.1 uncultured Acidobacteriaceae bacterium
AGCAATACATCAAGGACGATCGCGAGTTCGTCCGCGTGATGGTGAAGCGCGCCTCGGACGGCACTGTCGTGTACCACGGAGAGGGCGCGGCAGAAGGGCCGACCGAACACAAGCTCGAAGGCGCGGCCCTGACGCGCTTCATCGGACAGCTTCGCGAATATCTCGAACTTTTCGAAAAGGTCGACAAGCGCATCCGCAACGAGCAGGTGACCAGCCTGCTCGCACATCTGGAGCTCGTTCGCCGCGCCGACTTCGAAGGCACGGACGAAAAGCGCCGGCGAAGCCGGTCGCGCTCCACGATCAACTTGCCGCGCAGCGCAAGGCGCTCCAGTTTAAAGCAGTCAGTGCCCCAGCCTATGAGGAAGAGCACCAGACCTGGTCGATCAGCTTCACCGACGACAACGGTGCCGAGCGCACCATCAACTGGACGCTCGCCTCAACGCCCGAGTACCGCCAGATGATGTCGAAGTATTCGCAGATCAAGGAGCTGCTGGCGCCGCCCTTCCGCATCGAGTACGCGACCAAACAAACCGCTCCTGAGCCGGAAGAGACCGAAATCGAAGCTGGCGCCGAAACATCCAGCGAGGGCGAGGCCGGCAAACCCGCGCCAAAACGCGTCGGCAAAGCAAGCCACGACCCGGTGGTCAAGCAGACCCCGAAGGAACTCTTTGACTACGTCATCGAGCAGGGCCGCCGCGACTATCAGGTACAGCGCTACAAGGGCCTCGGAGAGATGACCTCGACGCAGCTCTGGGAAACGACCATGGATCCCGAGCGTCGCACGCTGCTCTCGGTCAAGCTGGAAGACATCGCCGCCACCGAGACCATCTTCACAACGCTCATGGGCGAGGACGTCGAGGCACGCCGCAAGTTCATCGAAGACAATGCGCTCGACGTGAAGAACCTGGATATCTAGCGCGATCAACCTTCCCGGATTGACTTCGCGCGGGTCGAGAGCTACGCTTTTGATCAGCGCGAAGGGCGCATCCAGTCCGCGGAAAGGGCCGTGCCCACCTCCAATTCAACCAAGCTCTACGAACCTTCTTTCATCCTGACGCGTGCGGACTCCAGGCAACTTTGAAAGGAGTTTCGTGTGGAAACCAAGCCAGTCCCCTCCCATCCCAGCCTGGAGCAGTACCGCAAGCAGGCCAAAGACCTCGTCAAAGCCCACAGATCCTCTGCAGATGCAGCGTTGCATCGCATCCATGCCTGGCATCCCGCTTTCGCCGGGTCGTCTCCTCAGCAGGTCGCAGACCGCACTTTCCAGCTCTCCAGCGCACAGCTGGTTATAGCTCGCGAACACGGCTTCGAGAGCTGGCCGAAATTCAAGAGCCACATCGAAGCGCTGAACTTTAAACGCAAGAGCCTTCTAGCCAACGATCCTTCTGCCGTCTTTCTCGAAGCCGCATGTATCCCTATGGGGGGATGGCACAGCTCTGGCACCCTCGAAGCGGCTCAGGCGCTCCTCGCCCAAAGGCCTGAAATTGCCCACGCCAATATCTATGTCGCCGCGGCGCTCGGCGACGCACCCGGCGTGCGCCGCTTTCTGGCCAGGAATCCTAAGCTCGCCACGCTAAAGGGCGGCCCACACGAATGGGACGCGCTCACCTATCTCTGCTTCTCGAGATATCTGCGCCTCGACCGCACCCGATCCGACGGCTTTGTACGCGCGGCCACCGCGCTGCTCGACGCCGGTGCGAGCGCCAACACCGGCTGGCACGAGGCGAACGACGAGCTAATGCCCTTCTGGGAAAGTGCCATTTACGGCTCTGCCGGCCTCGCACGAAATGTTGAGCTGACTCGCCTGCTACTCGACCGAGGCGCAGACCCTAACGACGGAGAAACGCCGTATCACGTGCCGGAAACCTATAACAACGCGGTTATGAAAGTGATGGTTGAGAGCGGAAAATTCAATGACGAGAGCATGACTACGCTGTTACTGCGCAAGGCCGATTGGCACGACTACGAGGGCTTGAAATACCTCCTCGAACACGGCGCAGACCCGAACCGCATGACCCGCTGGCATCGAACTGCATTCCTGCAAGCCTTGCGCCGCGACAACGCGATCCAGAATATCGACCTGTTGCTCGACCATGGCGCCGACCCAACGATAGTGAACCCCGAGACGGGCATGTCGGGAGTCATCCTGGCAGCGCGACGAGGCCGGGGCGATGTACTAGAGTCCCTCAACCGCCGCGGCATTCCGGTCGAACTCCGGGGAGTGGAAGAGCTCATCGTCGCCTGCGCGAAGAACGATGCTGAAGCCATTGCCAGCATCGCCAGCCGCGAGCCTCAGCTGCTGAATACCCTGCTGGCGGAGGGGGGAACGCTGCTCGCAGAGTTCGCCGGCAATGGCAATACCGAGGGCGTTCGACGACTGCTCGACCTCGGTGTAAACATCTCGGCTCCCTACAAGGAAGGCGACCCATATTTCGAGATCGCTAAGGGGAGCACTGCACTCCACGTCGCAGCCTGGCGCGCCCGCCATGACACGCTAAAGCTACTCCTCGAACGCGGAGCGAAGGTCAGTGCCCTCGATGGCAAAGGGCGCACGCCCTTGAATCTCGCCATCAAAGCCTGCGTCGATTCTCATTGGATGAACCGGCGCTCGCCGGAATCGGTCGAAGCTCTACTGCGCGCCGGAGCCTCGATCGACTGCATCGAATTCCCCACGGGCTACGCCGAGGTAGACGCTCTGCTGAGCCGGCACGCACAGGGAACTACAGAAACATCTCCATAAAGACATCCGCGCGCGCATAAAGAGAGGGCTTTAGCCGCTCGGCCGGAAGATGCCGAAAGCCCACCGACTCATATAAATGAGTAGCGCTTGGCAGCTTGCTGCTGGTCTCGAGATACAACCGCTTGGCGCCAATCCGCTTCGCCTCGGCGATCACCGCGTCAAGGATTTTTCTGCCGATTCCGCGGCCTCGCAACGTCTCAGCCACTGCCATCTTGGCAACCTCATATTCGCCCGGAGCCGTTGGCATCAGCGCGCAGCAACCAACGATTTCCTCGCCGATCGTCGCGAAGATAATCTCGCCGCCAGGATTCATGATGTACTTCACCGGATCGCCCAGGACCTCGCGGTCCTTCGCTTCCAACACGAAGTACTTCACGATCCACGCCTCATTCAGGCGGAGAAAACTGGCCTCGTCCCCCGGCTGAAAGCGGCGGATATGGATTGGCAACTCGGAGATGGTCGGTTCGAGAACGCTTTCCTGGCTGGACGCTGGCATAAAGTCTCTCCTTCTCAAAAGCTAGAGGCGGATCGACAATATGTCCAATATCTTGTTTGTCCGAATTAAGATGTCTTGTATATGGATCAGGGAGTCGAGCTGCGCCACCTGCGCTACTTCGTCGCCGTAGCCGAAGAGTTGCACTTTGGCCGCGCCGCCCTGCGGTTGCATCTCGCACAGCCTCCCCTGTCGCAGCAGATCCGCAGGCTTGAAGAGATCATCGGCCATCAGCTGTTCACGCGGACTTCGCGTGCAGTCCGCCTCACCGCCGCCGGCGAGGTCTTCCTCGACCGCGCCCGCCGCACATTACGCACAGTCAGAGAAGACCTGGCCGAAGCGCGCAGCGTCGGCCGCGGTGAGATCGGCTCCCTGCGCGTCGGCTTCATCGGCTCCGGCATGTTGACGCCACTACCGGCGATGCTAGGGCGTTATCGCCGCAAGCATCCAAAGGCCGACCTGCAACTCCGCGAAGCAATGTCATCGCAGATTATGCAGTCGCTTCTCGACGGCACGGTAGATGTCGGATTTCTCCGCGATGGCGGGCCGCTTCCGGGGCTCGATGAGGAAACACTTTTTTCCGAACCCTTCGTCGCCGTTTTGCCGGCCAGCCATCACCTCGCGGGCCGGAAGACAATCTCCGCCTTCGCCCTGCGAGAAGAGCCCTTTGTGTTCTTCCCCCAATCCGCTGGGCGGGTGGCCTACGACAAGCCCATCTCAATCTGCGAGGACCATGGATTCCGTCCCCGCATCGTGCAAGAGGCGCCGCAGTGGCTTACCGTGATGCGGCTGGTCGGCGCGGGCCTTGGCGTAAGCATTGCTCCAGCCTGCGTGGAAAAGATCGCCGCGCCCGACGCTGTCTGCGTGCGCCTCAGTGGTGTCCGGGTCCGGAGCGACATCGAGCTTGCCTGGCGCTCCGGCGAAGACCGCACCATCGTGACCACGTTTTGCGAGATGGCACGCGAAATCCTGACGCGGCCGGAGAGAAGACTCAAGTGACGATAAGCGAATCGATGAGCTCTTCGCATAGCGCTGGCAGAAAAATGCCCTATCGCGGCCGTATTGCACCGTCTCCCACCGGACTGCTCCATCTCGGTCACGCAGCGACGTTCTGGACCGCTTACCAGCGGTCGGTTGCCGCTGCGGGAACCTTGGTTCTTCGCATGGAAGACCTTGACCCGCAAAGATCGAAGACGGAGTTCGCCGAAGCGGCGATCGAAGATCTGCGCTGGCTCGGCATCCGCTGGCAAGAGGGACCGGACGTCGGCGGCCCTTATGCTCCTTACACACAAAGTGCGCGGACTCCCATCTACCGCGATGCCCTGCAGAAGCTGGTCGATCGCGGACTCGTCTACCCCTGCCGGTGCTCGCGCAAAGATCTCGCGCAATTGGCGCAGGCTCCGCACGACGACGAGCCGTTGTATCCCGGAACCTGCCGACCAGACTCAGGCGGCGTCTCGACGAAATTCGATGACTCGCTGCGGGCCGACGTGAACTGGCGCTTCCGCGTCCCGGATGGCGAGGCAATCGAGTTCAATGATGGCCACTTTGGCCCGCAACGGTTTATTGCCGGAGAAGACTTTGGCGACTTCCTGGTCTGGCGGAAAGATGGAGTCCCGGCCTACCAGCTAGCGGTCGCCGTCGACGACGCTGCGATGGCCATCACCGAAGTCGTTCGCGGAGCCGACCTCCTTAAATCCACTGCGCGGCAGATATTGGTCTGCCGCGCACTCGGGCTGCCGGAACCAGCCTGGTATCACTGTCCGCTCATCACCGACGAACGCGGCCAGAGACTCGCCAAACGCCACGATGCCCTCAGTCTGAGAGCGCTGAGGGCATTAGGGGTGAAACGGGAAGATCTGTTGAGAATGGCGGCAGCTAATTCCGATAAGCCACACTCTCACCGAGGCCCAGACTTATGAAAGCGCGGAACTGGTCGGGCGGAGACATCGATCGTAAAAGGCACACTGGAGCCGCAAGTACCGCAGACACCTGTTTTGCCATCTGCCGCCGGCCGGTGACCCTGGACGGAGGTGAGGGAGCCGCTACATGGCGGCGGAGCAGTTCGCTGTTTCTTCATATCCTCTAAGGATACTCTTTTCCAGGAGTTTGATCGCGAAACAAGACTCTCAAAGGGCGCGATCGCTTTGCGAAACTTGCCATGGCTCCTTGGGGAGGCGTAGTGCCGCTTTCAGGAAACAAGTGTAATGGCGATAGGGGTTCGGGGCGTGAGTTTACCGAGGCACTCCCTTTCCCCATTACTCACATCGTCAAAGCCCCTAATTAGTTCTTCGTGTTGCATGGTCATCGGGAGCAGAATTGTTCAACCAGATCGAACTTTCGATGATGCTGAGTTCAACAGCATGTGCCCCGGAGCACGACCGTCGGATCGCGCGTTACATGACCCCACCAGCTTGATACTGCGACGGCCATGTAATTTCACCCTGAAGTCGTCCTGGCTGGCTCTGATGACTGGAATGCAAAATCAGAAGTGTGAGAGCATCCCTATAGCAAAAGAGAGTTACTGTGACGTGTCAAGCGTCCCTTATGTCGGCATTCCTGGAGGAAAGTGCGTCGATTCAAGCCTTGTGGCTTCACATTAGACTGTTTCTGCTTTTGCTCTAGTCTTAGGAGTTGCTTAGAAGTTGATTCTCCCTGAGAACTGGAAGTCGCGGCTGCCGTGTTGCTGGGTGCCGTGCTTGGCGTCCCAAAGCTGGCGCTGTTGGCGCTCACGCCGATGCCGCCGAAGGTCACCTTGTTGGTCACATTCTGGCAATCTACCCGGAAGACGAACCTGACTCTTTCCGGCGTGATGTTGAATGTGCGCTGAGTTCTTAGGTCCAGGTTGTAGACACACGGGTTGCGTAACCCGAAGAACGCCGACCGCGGAGCGTCGCCGAACATGAAGTTCCCCGCGTTGCAAAAACGCAGTAGTGCGCTGGAGAATGGGACCGAGCCTCCGGCGCCGTTTCCTCCCATGCGTTGCCGATATAGCCGCCAGCCGCGGGAATCGCACCGAGTGTTTTGGCGGTAATGCATTGCGCATGCGGCGATTCGTGTTTCCGATCTTGCGCGGTCTCGGGCGTTTTACGAGAAGCTCGGCTTTGAAGAGGCATTTGCGATGGACAAAGGCGGCACTCCGACAGAAGCGTTTCTCAAGGTCAACGATCGTCAATTTATTGAGTTATATCCGCAGCGGGAGCCATCGCAGCCGATCGGTTTCATGCATGTTTGCTTCGAGGCTTCAGACCTGGACGCACTCAACCGAGAATATGTTGCGCGCGGATTGGCTCCCACGCCAGTCAAGAAAGCGGGAGCAGGTAATCTCCTCTTCACGATGCAGGGACCCGAGGGTCAGAATATCGAATACACGCAATACATGCCGGGATCGAAGCACACAAACGATATTGGATTGCACCTGGGCGCAGACCGAATCTCTAAACGGATAGTGGGTTTGGGCATCGAGATGCAAAATCCGGCGGAGGCGCAAACTTTCTATGAAGACAGGCTAGGGTTTCAGCGGGCCCAGCGTCGGTGGGAAGTCGGCTCTAACGCGCTCGACATTCCTGGCAAGTCGGGCGAACAAATAGAGTTCGTTCCCCGTTCGACCGGCTCGGCATTCCGGCTCCTGTTTTCTGTTCCCGACCTCTCGCGGGCCGCCGCTCAATTGAAGGCGCTCCAGATTTCTACGGTAAAACAAAAGTCTGAGCTTTTGATTCAAGACCCTGACGGTAACACGATCGTCTTCGTCGAGGCCAAACTGTGAGCAGTCCACAGCAAAAGGAGAACGACTCATGATAGTCATTCTGCGCAAGAGTAAAGCCGCGCTCATGGTCGTGGCAGCGTTTTGTTGCCATGTGTTATTGCTAGGTGTCCTGGCGTCGGTGTCTACGCTCGCGCAGGCGCCCGGCGCTTCTTCAGGCGCGGCCAAGCTTGATAGCTATACGCCTGAGCAGCTCGCGGAGAAGGCAGAGGCGCTCAAGAAGCAGGCGCCCCAATCAGGAACCGGCTCGGCCAGCATCGTTCTGGAGAAATATCCCGGTCACTTCACCATGCTTGCCTTTCGTGATCGCAACGGCGGCGCTGAACTGCACAAAGAATATGCTGACATCGACGTAATTCTCGATGGCACCTGCAGGTTGATCGTCGGAGGCACAATTCCGGATCCGAAAACGACCGGCCCCGGAGAGGTACGCGGAACTTCGATTCAGGGCGGTGAGAGCACGACGCTGCACAAGGGGGACATCCTACACATCCCCGCAAACACGCCGCACCAGATGCTGCTCCCGGCCGGAGGTACGCTGACCTACTTTGTCATCAAGGCCCTTGAGCCCAACCCATGAGTGGCAAATGGTTGGGTATCGCGGGTTTGCTTGCAGCCGTTGCGATCACCGCGTCAGCAGTGTTGGCATGGTCAATTAGGAGAGGCCCAAGAATGCCGGCTTAATGTGGCGCTCGAAGAGGTTGGCAGTAACATTCTTTGCGACGACCTCCTCGTTGGTCTCGAGGGCGTTCAGATATCTATCACCCAACTTCGCCGCAACTTTAAATCCTACATGCAGCAACTGTCGAAAGCTCGGGTTGTACGCCGGGTTCGACTGATCGTGGCGCAACGTCGATGTGAACCGTTCAGAGGTCCATCGGCTCACCTTCTCTGGGGGCGGCAGCTTCGCCGGGTCGATATCGATCACCGTCGCATAGGGTGCGCAGAGCGCTTCGCGATGCGCGTAGGCCTCGGCATAGACATCTTTAGCAATTTCCAGTCCGGCCCCATCCGACTCTGCCAAGCCGATCAGTTCCTCAAGCCAGGTCGTGCCGGCGGTCTTCAAATGGACCCCAGCCCCAAAGTCCTTTACGGCTTCGTGAATCGTTTGGTAGATCGAGAACTTGTCTGAACCCGAGTGAACACTCAGCTTCAAGTTTGCAGGCAGCCCATACGTCTCGATGGCAAATGCGATCGCCGCGAGGTCTTCATTGAACTCCTTCTTAAATTGAGTAAGGTCGCCGAAGTAATCCACGCCTTTGTTGAACCGTCCCGTAAATTTCGGAGCAATGGTTTGAATCGGGATCTCCTCGTCGGCAATCATCGCCAGAATGATCAACAGCTCGACCGGCGTCTGTGGTAAGTCAGTCTCATCCATCGAGACCTCCGGCACGAATGTTCCCACTCCCTTTCTCTGAAGCAGGAACCGATAAATCTCCCCGGCGTGCTGGACGGCGGCCAGAAACTTGTTCGCCACTGCCTCAAGGAAATAAGTGTCCGTCTGGAAAGGTTCAGCAATTCGCGGAATGGTTATGGTACCCAGCAGTTCTTGATGCCGCGAGACGAATCGCGCCACATCCTGCGGCTTGGCCGGCTTGCCGATAAGGTCGGCCACGTCAAGCGTGAAGAAGTCGCACGGTTCCAGAAAACGCTCGACCGTATTCAGATTAATGTGGTCCGCGTCGAGAAAATATGGCTTCGTCCAACCTAACTCTTTTACCGCCGCGTCCGCTGCTTTGCGCGTCTCGCTTGGCTCCGAGCCAATGATCATGTGCTCTCGGTTCGATTTGTTCCAAACCGGGGCTACTTCGACGCCCGCTTCCGCGGCCAGCACGCATGCCACAAGCTGTGCCTTGGCCTGGTGGGCGAAGCGGTCGCCAACGCCAATTGAAAATCTCGGAAGCTCTAATTTTTTAGTCATGTGGATGTGTCTTTAGCGGTCTGACCAGATAAGAATACTCACCTCTCTGAAGTAGCGAAAGATGAAGAAAATCTTCACCGGCATTAGCATGCAGTTACGCCCTTGCCGTATTCGTATGCACAAGAACTATAGCCTTTTATATTAACCACGCCACGACTGAGATAAGAATGCTGGTGTTGATCGAACGATGCGGGTGGTCAGATCGTCGCATCCGTCCCAAGTGCACAGGAACCTCAAGATGCTTGGAGGGGACAATCTCAACGTGCCGCAGCCAGCACTTGGTAGCTGTGAATCAGAAACTCTCCGCCTAACAAGAGTAGCCAGAGCCAAAGGGCGAAACGCAGCGGGCGTCGAGGAATTGCAGTGCTGAGAAGTGCTCCCGAGAGGGCTCCGCAAACACCTCCGGCGATCAGCCGGATCAGCAGCGCTGAGTCGGCTGAAGTTGAGAACCAGTGTGCTCCACTACCAATCAGCGACATCAGGAAACCAAAGATGATGTCGGTGCCCACTACCTGTGCCGGCAAGAGTGGAGTAAGCGCGAGTAACGCCGCGCTGCCGAGCGCTCCCGCTCCGGCGGACGAGAACCCCACTTCCGCGCCGACTGGAAACATAAGCCATGGCAGCAGACGGCTACGATCGACGGCAAGGGGGTTCCACTTCATCGGCTTAATGAGCGTCGCAATCTGCCAGCTCGCGGTGCCTACCAAGATCGCGCCCAGCAGAGCGTTGACGAGGTTCTGCGAGCCTGTGGTGACCAGATGTCTCAAGCCGAGCGAACCGATGAGAACGCCAGGTAACCCGCCAAGCAGCATATAGCCGAGGACGCGCCACGCGACTTGCCGCCGGAGGATTTGCGTGGGCACCAGCACGAGTTTCACTGCGGCCGAGAAAGTGAGGCCGATGGCGACCGCCGCCGGAGCTGGCACATGGAGGAACAAAACCAGGATCGGTACCGTAAGGGTACCTGCACCCACGCCGGTGAGCGCGATGAATAGCGCGATGACAAATCCGATGAAGTATTGCATGGAAGGTCCCTGATTTCGTTGAGCACCCGGCTATCTCATCTTGTCGGCACTGCCTCGATGTGAATTCCGCACTCCACCTTGCGCCCGGCCCAACGGCCCGATCGCGGGTCGTTCGGATCCAGCGGAAGCGTGGTACACGGCTCGCAGCCGATCGATGAATAACCTCGCTCGTAAAGCGGGAGCAGGGGAATCTGAAGCTGTTCACACGCGCTCCACACTTCGCGAGTAGACCAGTCTGCGAGTGGTGCGAGCTTCAGTACTTGATTTCCGCCGGGCAGAGTGAAGAGGGCCGACTCTTCGAGTGCGGCTCGGCTTTTTGCCTGTTCGCGCCGCAGTCCCGTGAGCCATGCGCGGTAGCCGGCGACCGCCTTGAAGAGTGGTTCGACCTTCCGCAGCTTGCAACACTGGTCTGGGGCCGACAGATAGAGTAGTCCTCGCTCGGACTCTTGCTCTGTCACGGTCTTTTCCGGAAGGAGGTTGATGAGGTTCAACCGCCACTCGCTCGCGATACGGTCGCGATAGGCATAAGTTTCCGCGAAGTGGTAACCAGTGTCGAGGAACAGGACTGGGATATCTGGATCGAATTCCTGCGCCAGCCTGGTAAGCAGCACATCCTCAGCCTGGAAGCTGCAGGTGAGGCATGCCCGATGCGCGCCGGACAGTTCGTGGGACAGCACGCTGCGTACACGGTTTAGTTTTGCCTCGACTTCAGTCGTTATCCGCGATGAACTCATTGCGAGCCTGATTTCTGCCGGTTGGGAAAGATGCCTGACTTCGCCAGGAGCTGGCGTACGGCCGCCACCGCGCGATCCGGATCGTCGCTGTCTACTTGCACATTTTCACCATTCACTTGCGCGATGAAGACCTCATCATTGGCGGGCTTGACAAATAGCCCAATGAGGCCCGAGGTAGCGGCAAAGCGGGCGTGTTCTTCCGTCGTACACCGTATTGTGACAGTGTTTGCTACAAATAGAGATTGCTCAATTCGGTCGATGATTTCAGAAGGACCGCCCAGCACCAAAATACCGCCTCGATGCCCCCATCGTGCAGAACGCTCCTCAGCAGTCACCGCTTGTGGAGTCGCCTTACCGCGCTCTTCAACGGTCTCAGCAGCCTGGGCCTCCCTGACCATTCCAGCGGCCACCGTGCCGTTGGTTTCTGGATCGATGAGAATGAAGGCGCCTGTCGTGCGGTTCTCGGCGTAGCGGTCTAATGCGATGGGGCGCATCAGTTGGACGGTGGCAACACCAATGCCGTTCATCTCCAGCGGTTCAGTTGTCTCGTGCTCGAGCGTGTCGATATTGGTCCGATACTCGAGCGCCGTGATTATCGCTGGAACAGTCTGGCTGGTGTGCTTCAGCAGATAGCGCCTGTTTTGTTCAAGGGGTCGTTGGTCCATCCACACAAGAGCTGCTTTGCAGCGGCGCGAAAGAATTGACGGACCGCTGTCTGAAACTATGAGGTCGCCCCGGCCTATGTCGAGTTCGCGATCCAGAGTGAGGGTTACCGAGAGCGGGGCATGAGCCTGCTGCAAATCTCCCTCAAATGTAACAACGCGCGTTACGTACGCGCTCAGACCCGAAGGAAGAATGGTAATGCTGTCTCCAGGGCGAACTGTTCCGGAAGCAATCTGGCCAGAAAAGCCACGAAACCCGGAATCTGGGCGCAGCACCCGCTGCACTGGGAAGCGGAATGGAGCACTCTGCTTATTAGCGGCTGAAGGAAGTGACTCAAGCAGATCGAGCAGGGATGGCCCGCCGTACCAGGGCATGGTGTCGGAACGGTGCGCGACGTTGTCTCCTAAGAGTGCGCTGACTGGGATAAAGACGGCTTCGACTGGATTGCCGGTATCCGCACTAATCTTCTTGAGCAAGTCATGAAAATCACGTTCGATCTCGCGAAAGACGCGTTCTTCGTAGCCGACCAGATCCATTTTGTTCACGGCGACGAGGATGTGACGAACGCCGAGCAACGACGCAATATACGCGTGACGGCGCGACTGGGCGAGCACTCCCTTGCGTGCATCGATGAGCACCACCGCGGCATCTGCGGTCGAGGCGCCTGTTGCCATATTGCGCGTGTATTGCTCATGACCGGGCGTGTCCGCGATGATGAACTTGCGGCGCGCCGTAGCGAAGTAGCGATAGGCAACGTCGATCGTTATTCCCTGTTCTCGCTCCGCGCGCAAGCCGTCGGTCAACAACGCGAAGTCAATTTGTCCGGGAGAGGTCGTGCCTTTGCCTTCGATCGATCGCAACTGATCCTCATAGACACTTTGCGTGTCATAGAGCAGGCGCCCGATCAGGGTTGACTTTCCATCGTCTACGCTTCCGGCAGTCGAGAAACGTAGGAGGTCCTTACTTCGCTCTTCTGCGAGAAAGCCATCGATCGAAAACGTCTGGTCTTCTAAGAGCACGGAGGCAGCCACTAGAAGTAGCCCTCCCGCTTTTTGATCTCCATCGAGCCTTCCTGATCATGGTCGATGACGCGGTTAGCGCGTTCTGAGGAACGAAACGAGATCAGTTCGGCAATGATCGCCGGAATGCTCTCGGCATCAGAACGGATCGCTCCTGTGCAAGGGCTGCAGCCTAGCGAGCGCAGACGCGACTTGACCATTTGTGGTTGTTCGCCACGGCGAGCCACGAACTCTCTCTCTACTGGCAACAGCGCGTCTCCGCGCACATACATTGGGCGCTCTTTTGCGAAATAGAGATCGACCACCGGGATTTTTTCCTCGTGGATGTACTGCCAGACATCCATCTCCGTCCAGTTCGACAACGGAAAGACGCGGATGCTCTCGCCTGGATGAATGCGCGCGTTATAGAGGTTCCACAACTCCGGCCGCTGGTTCTTTGGGTCCCACTGCCCGGCAGTATCGCGGAAGGAGTAGATGCGCTCCTTCGCGCGGGACTTCTCTTCATCTCGGCGAGCGCCGCCAAACGCGGCGTCGAATCCATAGTGGTTGAGCGCATCGAGCAACGCCTGGGTCTTCAACAACCCGCAACAGCGTTTGGTGTCCAACGCTATGGGATTCGTTCCGGCAGCGATCGCAGCTTCGTTGCGCCAGACCAGCAGCTCCGCCCCGACAGAACGCGCCATTTCATCGCGAAAGGCCAACATCTCATCGAACTTGAAACCTGTATCGATATGCAGCAACGGAAACGGAATCGGCCCAGGGTAGAAGGCCTTTTGCGCCAGGCGCAGCATCACCGACGAGTCCTTGCCGATCGAGTAGAGCATCACCGGCTTTGCAAACTCCGACGCGACCTCACGCAGAATGTGGATACTTTCCGCTTCCAGCAGGCGCAAGTGGCTCAGGTGCGTTCCGCCGTCTGCTTTTGTGGTGACTAGGGACTGCTCGCTCTCAATGACTGTCATGCAAATCTCACCAGCTTGCGGGTAGTTATTGAAGACCGGAACAGGCAAGCGCACCTGGTGGTCCAGATTCGGGTGTGTTTCTGACAGATTGCGGAGGGAAATCAGAGACTACGAAAGACACCCGTCGAAGATGTTCGACAGGCAACAACAGAAGCGGCTTTGGGAAGCGCGAAACATTGACTTGATGCTAGCAGACGAGTGTGGCTCGTACAAGTTTCTACGCGTCTCCGAATTCGGGACAGTTCTCATGGCAAATCCTCAGTCAGAAGAGAAGCTTCAATCCAAACTGAATCTGTCGCGAGGTAGTCGCGGTGGCGCTCACCACTCCGGCAGTCGCAGATTGCACTGCCTCGGCAGTGGGTGTCTTCGGCGTCGGACCTGAGCTATAGACGACCGCGTTGGGAGTGGTGAAGTTCGAATGGTTGAGGACGTTGAAAAACTCCGCACGGAATTGAGCATGCAATCCTTCATGAATGGTCGTGCTCTTTGCCAGTGACACATCGAGGTCAGCCAGCCCTGGTCCGGAGAGAGTGTCTCGGCCCGCGTCGCCAAAAGTGCCCGCATAGGGCGCGGTGAAGGCGGCTGGGTTGAACCACTGGCTGGGACTCTTGGAGTAAAGGTTGCCATGGAAATCGGGATTCAAAGTCGGACGCACCGGGTTACGGGTGTCGCCGTTTCCTGTCGGGTTGTAGCCCAGCTGCGGGGAGAAATGGAAAGCCGCTCTGCAAGGTCGCGATGCCGCTGACCGACCATCCGCCGATCAGTTGGCGCGATATCGGATTGGCATTCGCGAAGGAGCTCGCGGCCGAAGGGCAATTCCCAGGTGCCGTTAATCGCGGCTGCATTGCGGATGTTCGTCGCCGCAAGCCCATAATCGAGCTTGGGATTTCCCGGGTACATGACGAAGGCCGGCGTATTCGCAGAGACGCTGGTGTTCCATGCCGAGCCATCGTCCAGATTGCTCGCCCAAGTATAGACCCCGCGCAGCTGAAGCCCATGCGAGAGCTGCTTGCGAACGTCGACCTCAAGCGCGTTGTAGTTGCTAATGCCCTGTGAAACCCAGGAGGTCGTGTTCGCTACGTTAGGATTCGCCTTCACCGTCGTCGAGTAATAGATTGTGCCGGGGGCCAGCACAGCGGGGCAGGAAGCTGCCGGGCAGACGACCGTCGGTGGTGTGTTCTGGTCTTCGGAAAGAATCTGATTGTAGCCATGTGAACCCACATAGCCGATAGTCAGCGAAGTCGCTGGGGCGATCTGCTGCTCCAACTTCACCGTCCAGGCAAGCACCGTCGGCGTTGCGATATTCCGCTGCACATTGCTCGGCGAGATCAGGCCGTTGCCTGGAGTCGAACCATCGGCCAGACTCGCCAGCTTATCGACCGTCGTATTGCTGAACGAAAGCGTTGTATTAAAAGGCGCGGTCTGGTCGAGCCGGTAGTCGAGAGTATCGAGCAGAGCGTTGTGCATCCCGAAGCTTGCACGCAACGCAGTCTTGCCATTGCCAAAGACGTCGTACGCGACGCCGACTCGAGGCTCGGGCAGAAACTTTGCGCGGTTCTGCGACAACGCGGATCCACCGATCGTCGGATTCGTGTTGATCACACCGTCGGTGAACCCGTAGTTCGAGGCCCGGTTTTGCACCTCATTCCAGCCGGTCGAGGACTCCGAGCGGAAACCCGCACGTACCTCAAGCCGCGGCGTCACCTTCCAGGCATCTTCGATGTAACCTGCGACGAAGAGTGACCGCCAACCCAATTCCGTCGGAGCGGGGACCACCGTAAAGGTCGCCACATTTCCCTTCAGGAAACTCGCCAGCGTCGAAAACGACGCTTGTCCATATTGGTTCTGCGCAAGGTTGTCGTTCGATTGCAGCCGTTGCAGCCAGACACCCGCTTCGATTTGATGCTTGCCGTGTGTCCAGAATATGTGATCGTCCGCCGTAAACAAATTCCGGACAGTATCGTTGTTGCTCCCTGTATTCGCGCCGGCAAGCGTGATTTGCGAAGCGCCATTTGATGCCGTGCTACCCGAGATCACGACCGCGCCGATCGGCGCGCCTGCCACCCAGCCCGGTACTGGTACCGGCACCTCACCCGTGAAGTAGTAGGCCGCCCGCGAATAACCGAACCGCGCCGTATTGAGCAGCGTTGGAGAAAAGACATGCTGCTCCTGCGCGCTCACGACCTGTTCGCGCAGCCGCTCGTAGATCGTGGAATAAGGGTTCTGCGACGGTGTGGCCGCGTCGCTGTCGTCCACGGTATACACGCCGAAGAGCAGATCGTTTGGTGTAAGGTTCGCGTCCACCCGAGTCGTGCCGAAGTCTTCGCGGACGTTTTGCGGAGGGTTCGAGAACGCCTCAGCGATGCCGCTCGGCGTGCCGTTCGGGTTAAGCAACTCTGGCCCATTCGCAACCGGCCACAAGGCCAGCAGCGGCTTCACACTCGGTACTGCAGCAGCGCGAGACGTATCGTCCGGAACAAAGCTGACTGCGCTCAGGCCAAGGTTCTGCCGATAGCCTTCGTAGTTGGCAAAGGCAAAGAGCTTGTCGCGGCGCAACGGCCCGCCCAGCGCAGCGCCGAAGTTGTTGCGCTGGAATTCAGGAATCTTCGCCTGGTCGAAGTAGTTGCGCGCATCCAGAGCGCTGTTACGCAGAAACTCATAGACGGAACCATGCAGAGCGTTGCCACCCGAGGCAGTGACGATGGAGATCTGCGCGCCAGTCCGCTTGCCGTAGTTCGCTCCGTAAGTGTCGCTGACAACATTGAACTCACGCACCGCATCCACGCCGAGCAGCTGGCCGCTTGTGCCACCTGGAGTCACATTGATCAACGACGCTCCGGTATATTCAATTCCATTGAGCAGGAAGAGATTGTCCTGCGGACGACGCCCCGAAACCGAGAACATATTTCCGACCGAGGAGTTCGAAGTACCAACGCCTCCGGAGCGCTCGGTCGTATAGCTGACCGCTGCCGGGTTCAGCTCGATGAGTTGGTCATAGCTCCGTCCGTTAAGGGGCAGTTCTTTCACCTGCCGTTCCCCCACCAATCCCTGCGACTGCTGAGTCGAAAGGTCGACGACCTGTGGGGTGTCTACAACTGAAACCGTCTCGTTCGCTCTGCCAACAGTTAGCGTGAGATGAAGGTGAATGCCTTGGCCAACGGCAAGACTGATGGCGGTGCGCTGCAGCGGCGCAAAGCCATCATGCGAGACGGTCACCGAATACGCTCCAACAGGAATGGAAGGTGCTGAAAATGCGCCGTCCTCCGAGGTGATAAGTTCACGTACCGTCCCGGTCTCCTGATCGCGGACCAGAACTTTGGCTCCGCTAACCGCGCCTCCAGCGGGATCAACAACATCTCCCGCGATAGTGCCACCCACGACCTGGGCCGGCGCCGAGGGGGGCCCGATTCCCCACGCGAGCAGAAGTGAAAGAAGCAGAAGGCGATCAAAGTAACGAATGTAGCTCATAAAACGACTCCTTGGGGGAACTGTCCTGAACGCTCGAGGATTTAGCGACGGAAAAGGAGAGGATCAACGGCTACAACAACGGATGCCGTCTCTTCGAGAGAAGGAAGCACAGCGAGCAGCGGAACAACTAGAAATGATGGGAATCATTTGGGTTACAGTGTTAGCTCGTTCGTGACGAAGATGATTTGCGGAGTCGTAACGACTTTGATCGGAGGACGGAGTCAGCGGGAACAACAACAGGCCTGCACCGAGGAGGCGCGGCCACACAACGTTGATGCGATCTTGCCGACCATGATTAGCGTTAAGTTACCACAAGCAACGCCACCGTACAAAATCTGGAAAGCAGAGAGTCTTGGAATAGGAGGACTCACGGAACCGCCCAACCGGGTTCCAAAGCCTCAGTTCTTTGGGCGCCATTCAACAGCCGCGCCACTCTTATTGCCAAAATATTAAATTAGACTTAGTCTAATTTCGTGGATGCCGAGGCGATCAAGCGGTCATTGGAAGTTAGCGGGTTGCGCTGCACTCCACAACGCTACGCCGTGATGGCCTTCCTGATGGAGCAAAACAGGCATCCCACGGCGGTCGAAATCTTCGAGGCCGTGAATCGCATGGATCCGCGCTCTTCAAGGGCCACGACTTATAACAATCTGCGAGACCTCGTGCAAGCGGGCCTGGTGCGTGAAGTTGCGATCGAAGGCCGCGCAGCGCGATTCGATGCCAAAGGCCTGCTGCATCATCACTTCATCTGTGACCGCTGCGGAAAAGTTGAAGACGTTGATTGGTATGACGTGCCCAGGCCCGCCAAGGGTTCCCTCGGCAAGCGGGTTGTTCGCGAATGCGAACTCATTTTCCGGGGGCTCTGCACCAAATGCGCTCCGAAGCGCAGTCTTGGCAAATCTCAAAGAGGTGTGAATACCGGATGAATGCGTCAGTGAGCGCATCGGTGGTAGTTTCAGTAGTCGGAAAGCTCGGTTCAGTTTGCAGTTCGTCTCAATTTCTTAACCGATTAGAAGGAAAGGGAGTTTATGGAGCAACAATTCGAAGTCGCAGTTGGGGAACCCATCCCCGGTAATGAGCAAAACGGATCAACCGAATCTAAGTGCCCCTTCTCGCACGGCGTTCGCCAACAAGCCGTGACCGGAAGCCGGGCAAACGCGCAGTGGTGGCCTAACCAACTGAACGTGAACATCTTGCACCAGCACTCCTCGCTCTCGGACCCCATGGGCGAAAAGTTCAACTACGCCGAAGAGTTCAAGACGCTTGATCTGGATGCCGTGATCAAGGACCTCCATGCCTTGATGACCACGTCGCAGCCCTGGTGGCCGGCTGACTTCGGCCACTATGGGCCGTTGTTCATCCGTATGGCATGGCATAGCGCGGGCACGTACCGTATCGCTGATGGCCGAGGCGGCGCGGGCTCCGGATCACAACGATTCGCGCCTCTCAACAGCTGGCCGGATAATGTGAGTCTCGACAAAGCACGCCGGTTGCTCTGGCCGATCAAGCAAAAGTATGGCCGGAAGCTCTCCTGGGCCGACTTGTTGATTCTTACCGGGAACGTGGCGCTGGAATCGATGGGATTCAAGACCTACGGTTTCGCCGGTGGTCGCGAAGACATCTGGGAGCCGGAAGAGGACATCTACTGGGGCCCCGAAACCACTTGGCTGGGCGATGAGCGCTATCGCGGGAATCGCCAGCTCGACAATCCCCTCGGCGCCGTGCAGATGGGCCTCATCTACGTGAACCCGGAAGGGCCCAACAGCAGACCCGATCCAGTCGCCGCGGCCGTGGACATCCGCGAAACTTTTGCCCGTATGGCGATGAATGACGAGGAAACCGTTGCCCTCATCGCCGGCGGTCACACCTTTGGCAAAGCTCACGGCGCTGCCGAGCCGAGCACATACATGGGTCCGGAACCCGAAGGCGCCGCGATCGAGCACCAGGGTCTCGGCTGGATTAATACCTTCGGCACCGGCGCCGGCCCCCATGCGATCACCAGCGGTCTTGAAGGCGCATGGACCAGCAACCCGACAAAGTGGGACAACAACTTCTTCGATAACCTTTTTAGCTACGACTGGGAACTGACGAAGAGCCCCGCCGGCGCTCATCAATGGACGCCAAAGAACGGGGCTGCGGCGGGCACCGTGCCGGATGCCCACGACCCGTCGAAGAAGCACCCCCCCATGATGTTCACCACCGATCTTGCATTGAAGGCGGATCCGCTTTACGAGAAAATATCGAGGCGCTTCCACAAGAATCCGGACGAATTCGCAGACCAGTTCGCCAAGGCCTGGTTCAAGCTGACGCACCGCGACATGGGTCCGATTTCGCGGTATCTTGGCCCCCTTGTTCCCGCAGAGCCGTTGCTGTGGCAAGACCCTGTTCCCGCTGTGGACCATGAATTGATCGGGGAGCAGGATATTGCCGATCTCAAGGCCAAGATTCTCGCGTCCGGACTCTCCATCTCCCAGCTGGTCTCAACCGCCTGGGCGTCGGCCTCAACCTTCCGCGGCAGCGACAAGCGCGGCGGGGCAAATGGGGGACGCATTCGCCTCTCCCCGCAGAAGTATTGGGAAGTCAACCAGCCGGAGGAACTGGCGAAAGTCCTGGATAAACTGGAAGCGATCCAGAAGGAATTCAATGGAGCGCAATCAGGCGGGAAGAAAGTCTCGCTGGCCGACCTGATCGTTCTGGGCGGCTGCGCGGCCGTTGAGGAAGCTGCGAAGAAGGCCGGCCATGACGTGAAGGTTCCCTTCTCGCCTGGGCGCACCGATGCTTCTCAGGAGCAGACCGATGTGCACTCGTTCTCGGTACTGGAACCGGTCGCGGACGGCTTCCGCAATTACATTCGGAAGGGACTCCATGAGTCGGCGGCTGAACTACTGCTGGATCGGGCGAACCTGCTGACTCTGACCGCTCCCGAGATGACGGTCCTGATTGGCGGCCTTCGTGCGCTCAATGCCAACTTCGAGCAGTCCGAACATGGCGTTTTCACCAAGCAGCCGGGAACATTAACCAACGACTTCTTTGTGAATCTCCTCGACATGAACACCAAGTGGCAGAAATCCGCTACTTCAGAAGGAGTGTTGGAGGGGAGCGATCGGGCGACGGGCCAGCCTAAGTGGACAGGAACCGTCGTCGATCTCGTTTTCGGCTCCAACTCCCAACTGCGGGCCGTCGCAGAGGTCTATGCATTGGCCGACTCGAAGGAGAAGTTCGTGAAGGACTTCGTAGCTGCATGGAACAAGGTGATGAACCTCGATCGCTTCGACCTCGCGTGACCTCAAGGGAAATGAGAGCTGTGAACTTTGTACTAACTCCCGTTGGCGTGCGGCCCGATCCGCGCGCCAACGGCTTTCAGTTAGCCTTGGGTATTAGCAGCATGAAGCACAGCTCATCGAATAAGGGCAGGCGTCTTGATGAGCGGGCTCAACAATCCCGATTGCCTGTTCCTTCCTCAGTACTTCGCCTAACTTCGCGGGATTCCTCTAGCCGAGTCTTAAGAAACTGAAGATATTCCTGCAGCCCCTCGTTTGTCTTCGCTGAAACTGCGAATTGACGCATCCCGGGACGCACAGCTTGAATATTTGCAGTCGCCGTCTCTTCGTCAAATTCCACTGCTTTCGCCAGGTCTATTTTTGTGATCACGGCAACGTCCGCGCTGTTGAAGATGGTCGGATATTTCAGCGGCTTATCTTCGCCTTCGGTGACCGAGAGCAAGACAAGCCGAAGGTTCTCTCCCAAGTCATACGAGGACGGACAGACAAGATTGCCAACGTTCTCAATGAAAAGGAAGTCGAGGTCGCCAACCTCCCATCCGGCCAGCGCGTGTTCGACCATCGATGCTTCAAGATGACAGACGGTTCCGGTTGTGATCTGCTTCACTGGCGCCTGGCTGCGCGCCAGGCGAAGTGCATCGTTTTCCGTGGCCAGGTCTCCGACCAGCGCAGCCACACGATAGTCCGCTCGCAGCAGCGTGAGGGTCTTTTCGAGGAAGGCGGTCTTCCCCGCTCCCGGACTCGAAACCAGGCTCACGACGAAGACACCTTGCGCGCGGAATCGGTCGCGCAGCGCCCGGGCGACGACGTCATTTTGCTTCAGAATGTTCTTACGCACTTCCAATAGGCGCGGTTCGGATTCCATCTCGTACCTCCAGTGCGGTAATCATCAGTTCTTTTCCATGTACCACTTCCGAGGTGGGCGAGCCGCACTCGGGACAGTAAAACCATTGCATCGAAGTCAGGGTCTTTTGCGCATCGCAGGCCGGGCAGTACACCTCGATGGGGACTTCCTTGATCAGCAGCTGCGAGCCTTCGAGCGGCGTGCCGTAGCAGGCTACTTCGTAGGAAAACAGCAGCGCTTCGGCCACGACTCCCGAGAGTGGGCCGACTTCTATATGAACCGCGTCAATCGTCACGCCACGAAGATCGGCCTCTTCCTGGGCCATCTCGACGATGCTCATCGCAATCGAAAGCTCATGCATAAGGCCGCCCCGCGGCTTCGATCTCAAACGCAGCGATCGCGGCCTGACCAAGGCTGATGCCTCCATCGTTTGGCGGTACCGCGTGGTTTGTCCAAATCTGGAGATTCTCGCCGTCGAGCAGCGGCTTCAGGTCGGCCAGCAAAAGCTCATTCTGAAAGACCCCTCCAGAAAGGACGACGGTGCGGAGATCGTACTCCTCGCAGACCATCCTTGATGGCGCCGAACAAGCCTTGCGCAACACCTCGCTGAAAAGCCCGCGCAATCTCAGCTGTCGCGCGATTGCGTTTCCGGTCTTGAATCACAGAACTGAGCAAGGGGCGAAAGTCGAGCTCGTGATCGGCGAACGGAAACGGGTACGCATCCTCGTTCGAAGCACCCCCGGCGATTTGTTCAACCCAAATAGCGGCCTGGCCCTCATAGGTGGTCTCTCTAACGAAGCCCAGGAGCGCAGCCGCGGCATCGAAAAGCCGTCCCACTGAAGTAGTCGCGAAAGTCCGAACTTCCCGCTCGATCAGTTGGCGCGCGGCCTGATAGCGCGAGCCAAAACAAAAGGGCGCCGCGATGAGATCGGGCAGTTCCTCAAGTTGAGCAAGAAATCCCGCAGCCGCTTGTACGGGATATCGCGCAGCGGCATCGCCCCCGGGCAAAGCAGCTTGGCGCAGATGGGCGACCCGCTCAAAACCACGCCGCACGCTCCCGACAAACAGTTCACCACCCCAGATAGCCCCATCGTCGCCATATCCGGTACCGTCGAGGCTGACGCCAACGATCTTCTCGTCCCACGCTCCGCGCTCGGCGAGCACTGAAGCAATATGCGCGCGATGATGTTGCACGGCATACTTGTTTGCACACGGTAGCGCCATCGCATGCAGCGCCGATGCGTATTGCGGATGACAATCGTGCGCAACCACCAGGTCATCCCATGAAACGTCGTACATCGAGATCAGGTCTTGCACCGTCTGCTCAAATGCGCGGAGGGCCTGATAGTGGTCAAGATCTCCAATATGTTGGCTGACAAAGGCCTGCCCGTTCACCACGAGGGTGATCGTGTTTTTGAGGTCTGCGCCGACGGCGAGCAGAGGACGCTTTGTCGGTAGTATCGAGACCGCACCCGGAGCATATCCTCGTGCGCGACGCAAAATCGTGGAGCCGAAGACGCCGGCGCGCGTCACCGAGTCGTCAACCCTGCGCGCGATTGGGCGCTCGCCGATAAGGAACGCGTCGGCAATCCCAGAGAGGCGTTCCAGCGCGTCCGCATCTTCATAGGCAATGGGCTCGCTCGACCGATTTGCGCTGGTCATGACCAACACATCCGGAGCGCCGGCCTCAAATAATAGGTGCTGCAGCGGCGTGTACGGCAACATCACTCCGAGTTCACTATTGTCTGGAGCGACGCCAGGGAGCTCCTGCCTCTTGGGCGCAAGAACGATCGGCCGAGCGATCGATTGCAGCAGCGCCTCGGCCTCGGATGAAAGCTCGATCAGGCTCCGCGCCGTCTCCAAATCTCTGGCCATCACGGCGAACGGTTTCTCCTTCCTGAATTTCCGCTCGCGCAACGCAGTGTTGGCCTCGGAATTTCGCGCATCACACGCCAGGTGATAACCGCCGAGCCCCTTGATCGCGACGATCCTGCCATCGCGAAGAAACTCGGCCGTCCGATCGATGGCTGCGTGGCCGTCGGCAGCCGTTCTCACACCGTCGCTCAGAAAGAAATCCGGGCCGCATTCCGGGCATGCGACCGGCTGCGCATGAAAGCGGCGATTCGCCGGGTCGTGATATTGATCCTTGCAATAGCGGTCCATCGGCCATTCGCGCATCGTCGTATTCGGCCGGTCGTAGGGCAGAGCGAGAATGACGCTATAACGAGGGCCGCAGTTCGTGCAGTTGATGTAGGGGTAGCGATACCGGCGGTCGGAGGGATCGAAAAGCTCTGCTAAGCACTCGTGGCAAACAGGTAAATCGGGCGACACTCGGACGGTCGGCCGGTCAAGGCGCTCGCTCTCACGAATCGTAAATTCACCGAGTCCTTCATAGCAGGCCGACTCGACTTCGATCTCGGCAACCAGGGCCGCGGCGGGCGGCTTCGTTCTCATCTCCTGAACGAATGCGGCCAAATTATCTTCGGCGCCTTCAAGATGAATCTCGACCCCCTGCTCGCCATTGAGCACCCAGCCAGTCAGCATGTTGGCCTGGGCGAGGCGGTAGACAAACGGACGGAAGCCCACCCCTTGGACGACTCCGCGCACTCGAATGGAGCAGGCTGTCGCCATCACGACCCTGGGCCAACGATGCAGCCACGCCCATGCCAGCCGACCTGAATCACTCTTCCGTCCTCGACAAGCACGGGGACTGTGCGAAGGCTGCTGTCGAATGAGGCCATGCGTTTACGCGCCTCGGGATCAGTCTCGACGTCATACTCGAGAAAATCGCGTCGCGTCCACTCCAGCCACTCGCGCAACTCCTGGGTGTATTGGCAGCCTGCGGTGCCGTAGAGCTCAAGCGTCGCCACGGTGGAGCACCTCCAGGGTCTCGCGAATGACGTGGTACGCGGAGGCCTGAATCTCCTGAATCCGCGGGATGTAATCGCTGCGCACGATGACAGGATAGTCGGCGAGCCGGCGGCGGTAGATCTCTCCGCCATCGTTGCCCAGCAGGGCAACCGTCGTCAGGCCACGCTTGCGCGCCTCTTCGAGCGCCATCACGATGTTGCGCGAACCGCCGCTGGTGGAGATCCCAATCGCCACGTCCTCCGGTCGCGCCTGGGCAATCAGCTGGCGTAGGAAGATGACTTCTGTGCCGACATCGTTGGCGAGCGCGGTAATGTTGGCCGGCTCCATCGCTAGCGATATTGCCGCAATAGGACAATACCCGGATGGTGGCAGCACGCAGTCGAGTGCCAGGTCGTTGGCGTCGGTCGCTGATCCGCCGTTGCCAAAGACGATCAGCTTTCCTCCTCGCGACAAACGGTCATGAATCGCCAGGGTCGTGTTGCCGATCTGTTCCGACTCTTCCCCGGCCAATCGGGTGCGCAGCTGCGTGTCGTCGTGCACCTTCATTCGGATCGACGCAGCGACTTCCTCGACAAGATCTCCGGTCGACTGCTTATGCTCTCCAAGAAATGGGTAGAGGAAGGCCGATTGTCCCACGTTCTGACCAAGTTCCCGGTGCTCGAGAAAGACGTGCACTGTCTCCCAAAGCGTGTGATAAAAGATCTCGACCATCTCCTGGTGGATGAATGGGTCCTCTGTGGCGGGCTGCAACGCATACGAACCGAACTCGCCGGGCAAAGCAAACGTCATCGCTTTGCGCGAGCGTGCCAACGCCAACGCGGCCATCGCTTCTGGATCGCCCTCGGGCGGCCCGAAACCCATAACGATGTCTTCAGGCTGAAGAATGGCATCCAGCCACTGCGAGAAGGCCATCGAAAGATCGAGTGCCGGAAGAGCACGCTTGCCCACAATCACCGGATGCACAAACTCGACGGAAACGTGCTGCGCGTCGGTCGCATAGGGGCCGCGGCCAAAAGCCAGCAAACGGCCGCCGCGCAGGAAACGCTCCGCCATCTCGCGGCAGGCCTCAGCCAGGTTCCTTGCCTCGCGCGAGAAGAAGCCCTCGATGATTTCATTCCGCGCCAGCAGGCGCTCTTCAATCTGCGCCGCGAGCGTCTGAATCGAGGGGTTGCATGTCGTTTCCATCGTCATCATCCTTAGAAATCGCCCTAGCAAATCCTGGGCAGCGGATCGCCGACCAACATATCGATGATTCGGCTTCCACCGTAGCGCGTGGTCACCAGCACGGCGCAGGCGGGTTCCAGTTGCACCTCGCCGATGATCACAGCGTCCTCGCCGCCGTCGGCGCGGTTGAGCGCGTTCAGTGCTGCGTCGGCATACTCCGGCGCGACGACCGCAAGAAACTGGCCTTCATTCGCGATGTGCAGCGGATCCAACCCCAGCAACTCGCAAGCGCCTCGAACTTCGTCGCGCATAGGAATCTTCTCTTCACCCAGGACGATGCCCAGCCCACAGTCGCGCGCGAGTTCATTGAGCGAAGTGGCCACGCCACCCCGGGTGGGATCGCGCATCCACCGAATTCCCGGGCCGGCCTCCGCGACCATCGCTTCGATGAGTGGCAGAACGCATCGAGTATCCGAAGACAGATCGGCGTCGAGGTCGAGTTCCCCGCGCGCCAGCAGGATAGTAATGCCATGGTCACCGATCGGCCCCGAGAGTAGGACCTTGTCACCCGGTCGCACCGAACCGGCGTCGATCTTGATAGACGGCATAGGAGAGCCAATACCAGTCGTGGTGATGTACATACCGTCGGCCTTGCCGCGCTCCACGACCTTGGTATCGCCGCCAACTATTGCGATGCCCGCCTTCGCCAGAGCGGCAGCCATCGCGCGGACTTCCGCTTCAAGCACAGCAGACGGCAGCCCCTCTTCGAGAATGAAGGTGACGACCATCGCCTGGCCTCTGGCTCCGGAGACAGCCAGATCGTTCATCGTCCCGTTGACGGCGAGTTCGCCGATGGAGCCTCCGGGAAATCTGAGCGGTTTAACCACAAAGCTGTCGGTGGTAATTGCGATCGATCCGCCTTGGAGGCTCAAGTGTGCGGCGTCGCCCAAAGGTCCGATCGAGTTTGGAGAGAGGAGGGGAGCAAAGAGACCTTCGACAAGCCTGCGGCTGGCCTTGCCGCCGGCGCCATGCGCCATTTCAATCTGCGCGTCGCGAAAGCGCACCGCAGCATTCACGCTTTCCGCAACTCCGTTCCCGTTCAGGCCACTGACGCGATGCGCGAGACCATTGCCGCCGCCGTTTTGCGATGCTCGTAGTTGTAATGTGCTGCGCATGAACCCTCTGAAGAAACCATAAGCGCGCCGATTGGATGTTCTGGCGTGCATTCGTTGCCAAAGAGCTTGCACTGCGCGGGCTTAAGCACACCTTTGAGAACTTCTCCGCACTGGGCAGCCTTTGGATCGGTGACTCGCGTGTTGGGAATCGGGAAGCGCTGCTCCGCGTCCCACTGCGCGTATTCGTCGCGAAGCTTCAACGCCGATTGCGAGATGAATCCGAGACCTCGCCACTCGAAATAAGGCCGCAACTGAAAAACCTCAGCCATCGCCTTCAGCGCGGCGCGATTGCCTTCCCATGGCACAACGCGTTTGTATTGGTTCTCGACACGTGCCTCGCCCGCGCTGAGCTGACGCAGGATCATCACGATCGACTGCAACAGATCGAGCGGCTCGAAGCCCGAAGTCACAATCGGCATGTGCTCCGTATTTGCGATCCACTCATAAGGGCGACAGCCGATCACCGTCGAAACATGCCCCGGGCCGATAAATGCATCGAGGCGCATATCGGGCGAGTCGAGGATCGCCCGCATCGCGGGAATGATCGTGACGTGATTGCAAAAGACAGAGAAGTTCTCGATGCCTTCCGCTTTGGCGCGCATCAGCGTCAGCGCGGTAGACGGCGCGGTGGTCTCGAAGCCGATGGCAAAGAACATCACGTGCCGGTCGGGGTTGTTGCGCGCAAGCTTCAGCGCGTCTGCCGGCGAATAGACCATCCGTACATCGGTGCCGCGCGCCTTATGCTCAAACGGACTCCCGTGAGCTCCGGGCACGCGCATCATATCTCCGAATGCCGCGAAGATCACGTCGGATTGTTTCGCGACCGCAAGTCCGTCGTCGATCCTGCCCATCGGCAGCACGCACACCGGGCAGCCAGGGCCGTGAATGAGCTCGATATTCGACGGCAGCACGTCTTTTAGCCCGAAGCGGTAAATGGCATGAGTGTGACCGCCACAAACCTCCATGATGCGGTAATGCTTGCCGGTGTCGGCGAGGCGATAAATCTCTTCGGATGCTTTGGTAATAAGCTCTGGATCTCGGAATTCGTCTATATATCGCATCGTGAACCCCACCGTGGGTTAAGTCAGGCTAAGGGAGCGAGCGCGGAGTCTTAGCCGCCCCGGCGGTTGCATGCTCGCCGCCATGCTCAAGGCCGTATCCGCGAACTTCCTCGATCGCCTGCTCCGTTTCGCCGAGCATCCTCAGTATTTCCATCTGCTCGATCGCATCCTGCTCGCTGATCTTGGTCATTGCGAAGCCGACGTGGATCAACACCCAGTCGCCGGTCTTTGGCAGATCCTCCTGTAGCAGGCCAAGATCAACTTTGCGCCGTACCCCGGCAACTTCCACGGTTCCCAGGTGCGCCTGGATGGAATCCAATTCTACGATCTTGCCTGGAATCGCTAAACACATTCAGTTGCTTCCTCCGGGTGCTTCCTGTGCGCGTGCCACCAATCTCTTCACTCCTGCTTCCGGGCTACGATCTCGAAGGAGAACTTCAGATCGTCTTTCAACTTCAGCGCGCCGCCAGCGACCGAAATCAGTTTGATGTTGTAATCGGTCTGGTTCAGCGAAAAATCTCCCGATGCCCGTAGCATACTCCCCAACAACGCCACCCGCGCGGTGATCCCTGTCACCTTGCGCGTCACCCCATGCAGGGTGAGTTCTCCACTCAGTGTGGCTGAGTAGAGCATGTCGGACATCTTGGTGACCGCAATGTCAGGCGCGTCAAAAACGATCTCCGGAAACTTTGTCGCCTCAAGCACCTCGTCGTTCATCAGCCGTTCGATCTCGCGCCGGTCCTTGTCGCTGATGTCGTCCTGCACGCCGAGCGACGAGGTCTTGACGACCAAGTGCAAAGAACCGGCTGCGAGCCTTTCCGGATCGAAGTTTACCTCGCCTTTGAAGTCGCGGATTCCAATGGTTGGATTGTGGCCCATCTTGGCCAACAGCCCAGTCGCTGTCGCCTTGACAGTGAACCGGCTAGACCTGCCATCGATAACGAAGCGGGTAGCGATCTCGGACGCTTCCACCGCCTCCGTCGAAATTTCAGCCATGCAACTAACTCCGATCATGTAACCGCTTGGAGCTGCCGCGAAGCCCGCCTGCAGCACATCAAGATTCAGCTCATTCCAACCGCGCCGCAGCTACATCGCCCGCAGCTTCAAATATCTTTCGACATCGGGGAAAGCGGCCTGCGCCAAGTTTCCAACCCCCAGCTGGGAAAGGTAGCGGCGAATAAAGGGATTGGAAAGTATTAACCCCGCTCCGAAAACAATCATGGCGACCCCGCCAAGCATGTAAAGGGTGTCCTTGTCGCTTCCGTTCTGGGTTCCATTCATCTCTATCAGGTCCATAGCCACGGTATTTCTCCTTTCGGTTCGCACATGTCTAGTTGGTAGACCTCAAGTCTGCCGACTTACAGCTTCCTGTCTCCAACTTGCCTTCGTTCAATATCTTCTCGACGAGACCCGTGACTACCCTCATGGCCTCGCCCACTGCAGCCGCCACCGCGGGACTCAAGCCCATCTGTCCCTCTTCGCCTCCGAAGGTCTCGGGCTCGCAACCCACCAGCAGAACGCGCTTCAACGGAGCCTTCATCGCAGCCGCCATGCGCAACACGTTCACCGGATTCATCGCATGCGGCTCGACGAAGTTCTCTTGCGAGAGAGCCGCCGCGGGATCGTTGAGGTCCGGCTCGACCACGTAGACCGTGCCGGGCGGCTGACCATGAGGGAAGGCGTCGACGAGAATCGTCGTCTCGTAGCCATCCTGAAGCGCGTAGGCGAGGTCGAACCCCCGAATGCCGAAGTCTGCCACCCGCACGGTCACGGGAAAATCGCAGCGCGCGAGCTGTTGCGCCACCTCGACGCCGAAGCCGTCGTCCCCAAGAAAAATGTTCCCGATCCCGGCCACCAAAATGCGCGGCCGTTTCGTTATGTTCCGCTGACTCTGCTCCTCGCGCGGAAGCGGTTCGACTTCCGACGGGTCAAAGAAGAATCGGTGACCCGGCTGCCGGAGCAGCCCGAGATCGCGTCCCGGGTCATCGTCCAGCACGACGCAGACGTGCGATTTACCTTCGTAGTCTTGTTCGAGGCTCTCGACGGACGCGATCTGTCCGCGCAACGCAATGTCGAGAATATCGCCGCCCTCGTGGGGAGAAAGACGGACGCGGTCTCCCGTCCTCACCTCGACGCCGGAGATGACAAGATGGTCGACGACCATTTTGTCTTCGAGCAGCTGCCACTCCAACTCGTTCATCGCGCCCCCCTTCGACCGGCATCGCTCGAAGCTGGCTGCAGCCCGCGCAGCGCACCGTGCATTTTCATGAATTGCTCCGGAGGCATGTTCTCGGTGCGCTCGAGTATCTGGCGGGCGCGCTCGTCCGACTGGCGCATCTCCCGTTTCTCGTCGTCGGTCATCGTCAGAATTCGCAACGACAGAATCTCGTCAATCTCAGTCCCATCAAACAAACTGCCCGGACTCTCGGGAGCGATCTGCGGATAGTCATAGAGGATGATCGGTGAGGAGAGCATCGTGCTGCGGTCGCCTTCTTCTCCCACAAGAACGGGCCATGTGCAAATGTTCCGGCATTCCGCGGCCAGGCTCTTCAGGTTCTCCGGAGGGTCGAGCAGCGAGATGAACTCGCCACCGTCCACGGTCAGGATGGTGTGCGCCGAGACCAGCGAATACATCAGCGCATCGCCCCGGCTTCGTTCAGGCGAACATTCGTATGACGTAAGATTGCGGACCCTGACCGTTACCCTGTGAACGTCATCCTGGCATCGCTCGGAATCGATTTCGATCCATCCTGAGAGCGCTTCCCATTCTCGGATGATCGCGCCCGCGAGCCGGCCGCCTTTATCCCGAATGAACTCCAGTTCGCGCCCGTCAGGAAAATCAAATGGGGAGGGCAAAGCGAACAAGACGGACGCGGGACGCAGTGGGGGCACGACCACTTGGCGTTCCATCGCCTCCTGCCACGGCACAAATGTTTGCCCGTCAACTTCCAACTTGCCAACAATCTCGATTTCGGCTCCCGCTCCGGCGGGAGGTTCATCCAGAGACTGTTTCGCCCTTCCGATTGAGCGATTGACTAATTGAAGAAACCGGACCTTCACGCCGAGTCGCGCCGACAGGTTTCCCCGCAGCAGACACTGCGTCTGCATCATCCATGCCTCGGAGCCATTCTGCTCCTCGCTATAGGAACGCGGACACAGTACTCCAAAATTCCAGCGCTGCTGATTTTTCACCGCCGACGCGCGATAGGGATACAGCATGTATCCCTCGTAGAGCACCGCCTCAGCGATCTTCTCAACCCGGCTCTTGGGTAACGGTATTCGGGCTCATGTGTTCACCGTCTCTTCCGCTGCAAGCATGCTCTCCAGTGCCTGTTCCCAGCTGAGAAGCCCACGCTGGACTTTGTACTGATAGAGGCGATCGAAAGTGTCGCGACGGAGGTCAAGCCAGACCGTATTCGGATAGTAGGCTTCCATCATCTCGCGCCACACATTGACCGGCAGCTTGTACCGCGCCTCTTGCTCCCATGAGATCGGCGCGACCTGCAGCACATCCTCGGCATCGGCATAAAAGACAGTGCCGCTGAAAAGGAAGTAGAGCGGAATCTCCCCGCAGGTAAGGCCGCCAAAGTACTTGGTGGCGGCCACGTTGAAGTCGAAGGTGCATGGGACGTGCAGGTCGGCCACCGTAGTGTCCTGAAAGCTCGGCACGACGACGCTGGTGTGCGTCCAAAGCAAGGTTCGCAGCGTTTGGCTCCAGCGCTCCGGCTCGCCGAAGAGATCGCGCATGCTGGCTTGCTCCTCTGGCGTATAGCGCCGGCGAGTTACTTCAATCTGGATCTGGCAGCGCAGGGCGACCGTGTGGATTGTTTGATCGTGGATTGCGTTATCGATGCGAAGCGCGAACGCCAGAGTCGGGGCAATCGCGAAGGGCGTTACCGCAGCCTGTTCGATCTTGAAGCTTAGGTCAGGCATGGGCCTCCTCGCCGACCAGGTCGGCACGCGACCTCAGCTCCGCAAAAAAACGACCGATCTCGGCCCACACCTCCGATCCACCAGACAGCCCTTTCCAATTGGCCCGGATGAGTCCGACAAGCCGGTAACACTCATCGATCGGGGCAATGTAGTACTCGGCCCTCGATAGCTCTTGCGCATGACCGACGCGGTTGACGAGCAGGGCTTCGATGTCCGGTCGCAGTTGGCCCAGCGCCGGGTTTTCCTCCACGATCTCATTCCAGGCGTCGAGCGGGAGCAACGACTCCACAGCGCCGGCGGGGCTTGGATAGAGAGTGACCATTCTGTCCTCCAGGCTCGATCGAAAGAAGAACGCCATGTTGATGGGAATCATCAGGTTTTCCCATTGCGCATCGGTAATGCGAAAGTTGGCCAGCAGCTCCGCGCGCCGCGAGACACGGCGGTATTTCCCTCCCGGGATTCCGTCGAATAGCATCGCGCAGGCCTCACATGCGCAGACAATTTGCCGCGAGGCCAGTTCGACCAGATGCGGATGCTCATGCGCCAAGCGAGCGCTGCACAACTCGCAACGCTCGACGGCGGGTCGCGGGCGCGCGAACTGACGCAACGTAGCAAACGCCTGTTCCAACGGCGGTGGTGTTCCAGCCGTCATCGGATTCTCCTCGCCCAGCGATGACCATTTAGACGTGAATTCAATCGGCACCGCCCACATCCGCAGTCTCGAGCGCCGGCGCGGCGATCGAATGCTTCAACAGGTTCTGCAGAGGGACAAAGCCGGAGGCAGATTCGCCCTCCGGTTCGAGCATCTCCAGCGACGCCACGTCCGGCGCCAGATCATAGATGGCTTCTTCCACCATCGACTTCAGGTTCTTTGTAGTCGATCCACAGGAATGTCCTGAGGTGACCAGCCTGAGCCGGACCGCGCCGTCGTTAGCGCCAACAAACTCTACTCGGGCATCGAGCTTCCGCAGCCGTGGGCGCACGTTGTCGATGGCGCGGAGCACACGCGTCTCAACATCATCAGGGTGCAAGGAGTAGAGCAGAAGCAGATTGCGGACCAAAGGGTCCTGTCCAAATTTGGCGATGAGCGCGTCGCCCGCCGTCCCGGATTCGCCCCTCGTCTCGAACTCGAAGACGAGTTCCATCATTCGCTCCAGCCCGGCTCCATGCACTTCCATGAGGAGTTGCACCAACTCCCGGGCCGCGACTTTAGCAGCGCCATCCGGCATCTGGTCGAGCTCACCGACCAGGATGCCGAGCTGGCGGATCTTCTCCTGGAATTCCTTTTCGTTGACCACGCTACTCCTTCATAGAGCACATTAGAACGAGAGCGTGGCCCCCGCGCAAACGATACCGCATCTCTCCAATTCCAGATCTCAAGGCTGTAAGCCAAACATCGGAGAGTGATGCGTCTCGAGCACCTTGCCGTTGCCAAGGTACATGTGCACACCGCACGGCAGGCACGGATCAAAGCTCCGCACCGCCCGCATAATGTCAATGCCCTTGAAGTTCTCCGGTCCGTTCTCCTCGAAGATCGGCGTGTTCTGTACCGCGTCTTCATAAGGCCCTGGCGTCCCATAGATGTCGCGCGGGTTCGCATTCCACGGAGTCGGAGGATAAGGATGATAGTTGGCGATCTTGTGATTGCGGATCACCACGTGATGCGACAGAACGCCGCGCACCGCCTCGTGGAACCCGCATCCAATACCTTCCTCCGGCACCTTGAAGTCGTTCCACGTCTTGGTCCGCCCCGCATGAAGCTCGGCCAGCGCCTGCTCTGCGAAGTGCAGAGCGGCTGCCGCTGCGTATGCCTGGAAGTAAGTGCGGGCGCGGTCGCGCTCGATGGCGTTGCTCCACTTGGGAATCTTCCACTCAAGCTCGGTCTCGGGCAGGGACATTGTTTTGGGCAGGTAAATCTTCACGCTGTTGCCGGTAGCTTTGAGGTAGCCAATGTCGACGATGCCCGCCAGCGCGGTCGCCCAGAAGCGCGCGATCGGGCCGCCGCCGGTATCGAGCGCCAGATAATCTCCGGTGCGCTTGTCGTACCAGCGAGGAGACATGACCCAGGTGTACTTCTCTGAGAAATTCCGCTTCTGTGGCTTCGGGAAGGTGCTCTGGTTCCAGGGGTGCCGTTGATCGACAGGATTGCCCAGCGGGTCTTTCTTCACGAAGGTCTCTGAGTTTTGCCAATCGTCGTAATAGGAACTGCCGAGCAGGATGCGGATGTTCAGGTTGATATCGACCAGGTCGGTCGTCACCAATTGCCCATCGACCACGACGCCCGGCGTAACGAACATGCCGCGGCCCCAATCGGTCATCTTCTCGTAGGTGTAGTCGCAAACATCGGGATTGTTGAACGATCCCCAACAACCAAGCAGAATCCGGCGCCGCCCGACTTCTTCATACCCGGGGAGCGCTTCGTAGAAGAAATCGAAAAGATCGTCGTGCAGCGGGACGACCTTCTTCATGAACTCCACGTACTTCATCAACCGCACAATGTAGTCGGTGAAGAGCTGGATTGTCGGCACCGTGCCCACGCCGCCCGGATAGAGCGTCGATGGATGCACGTGACGACCTTCCATCAGGCAGAACATCTCGCGGGTCATGCGGCTCATCTGCAGCGCCTCGCGATAGAAGGCGCCGGTGAATGGATTGAGAGCTGTCATGATGTCTGAAATCTTTTTGTAGCCATGCAATTCGGCGTGTGGAGACGCGGTATTCGTCGCCTTCTCCCAAACTCCGGGATTGGTCTCTTTCACCATCTGCTCGCAGAAGTCAACGCCCACCAGGTTGTCCTGGAAGATATTGTGGTCGAACATGTACTCGGCCGCCTCACCGAGGTTTACGATCCATTCGGCGATGGGTGGGGGCTTCACGCCGAAGGCCATATTCTGGGCATAGGTCGCGCAGGTAGCGTGGTTGTCGCCGCAGATGCCGCAGATGCGGCTGGTGATGAAGTGCGCGTCCCTCGGGTCTTTCCCCTTCATGAAAATGCTGTAACCGCGGAAGATCGACGAAGTGCTGTGACACTCCGCCACGCGACGCTTGCCGAAGTCGATCTTGGTGAAGATGCCGAGACTGCCGACGATCCGGGTGATCGGGTCCCAATTCATCTCGACTAGATTGCTCGATTCTTTGGCTATCTGTTTTTCCTCAACAGCGATGGTGCCCATCTGGATGACTCCTTTGGTTGTCTCTCGTTCGCAGGAACTGTGTTTAGTAGGTGCTGGGGTGATAGCCAGTGGTCAGCTCGGCGCGTGGATGACGCCACTTCGGCTCTTTATTCACCGTGGCGTTCGTCAACGACCGGAGGGCGCGTATTCCCACACCATAAGCGCCGATTGCGGTGCTCGATAGCTTGGCGCCCGGCGGCTCATCCATGAATGGCATGAACTTGTCAGGGAATCCCGGCATAGTGCAGCCAATACAGATGCCGCCTACATTGGGGCAGCCCCCGATGCCGGCCATCCAGCCGCGCTTGGGCACATTGCAGTTCACAACCGGGCCCCAGCAGCCCAGCTTCACGATGCATTTGGGCGAGCCGTAGGATGTCGCAAAATCGCCGCCCTCGTAATAGCCGGCGCGATCGCAGCCTTCATGCACCGTCTTGCCAAAGAGCCAGGTAGGCCGGAGCTGATCATCGAGAGGAATCATCGGTGCAAGACCGGCGACCTGATAGAGCAGGTAGAGCACCGTCTCCATAAAGTTGTCCGGTTGCACGGGACACCCAGGCACGTTGACGATCGGCAGCCCGGCTTTCGACTTCCAGCCCCATCCCAGATAATCGGCCAGCCCCATACAGCCGGTGGGGTTGCCTTCCATGGCATGGATGCCCCCGTAGGTAGCGCAAGTGCCGCAGGCAATGACCGCCAGCGCTTTGGGGGTCAGACGATCGATCCACTCGTTGGTGGTGATCGGCTGACCGGTGTGCGGATTAGTCCCTAACCCCGCCCAGTAACCCTCTTTCTTGATCTTCTCATTGGGAATCGACCCTTCAACCACTAGAACGAACGGATCAAGCTGCCCCTTTTCCGCCATGTACCAGAACTTCAGGAAGTCGTCGCCGTTTTCGTAGGCGAGTACCGGATTGTGCAGGTGGACTTTTGGCAAACCGGGAATCGCTCCCAGCAGCACATCCTCGATGCTGGGCTGGGTCGCCGCGGTGATAGACACCGAATCTCCGTCGCAGCCGAGACCGGCCGTGATCCAGACTATGTGTACTTCGGCGACGGCTGGTTTTTTCTGGGTGACTCGTCCGTAAGGTACTGTTTCTTTTGGCATAAAACCAATACTCCTCTCAGAAACTTGCCGGTCTGGAGATGGCAGGCGGAGTCTCACCGCCGCCACCATCGAACAGGCCATAGGAACAGAGGCCCAAGACCCCTCACAAGCAGGACGCGCCTTATTCTGACCTCATACCAATTACTCGGATTGCTATCGGAGATTCCCTGATGGAAAAAGTGCATCAAAGGGCCGAACGGGGACCCTTTTCAGGATTGCTTCTCGCCGATTTTCGATTGGATTGCGTGCTGGACGAGCTCGCGCCCGCTGCGCAGCGATAGCTTGTCTTTGATGTGGGCCTGGTAGGTTTCGACGGTCTTGATACTGAGATGGAGGGACTCTGCAATCTGGCGCGTGCTGCGGCCTTCTCCGATCAACCGGAAGACTTCAAGCTCTCGATCGGACAGCGCCGAAAGGCGCGAATTCAAGTCCGCCGGCCCGCCGCTGATGTATTGGTGAAGCAGCTTATTGGCCATCTTCTCGCTGAGATAGATGTCTCCGGCAAGGATCCTCCGCAAAGCAATCAGGACCTTCTCGGTGGCTTCCTGCTTCATGATGTAGCCATTCGCGCGGGCGCGAAGCGCGCGCTCCGCATAGATAGACTCGTCATGCATCGACAGGATCAACACCGGAAGGTCCGGATAGCAGGCACGAAGGTTTTTTAACAGGTCGAGTCCATCAGGGCCCTTCAGCGAAATGTCCGCAATCAGGATGTCCGGCCTGGCCGCGGCGATCGCCTTCATCGCGGAGTGCGCCTCCTCCGCTTCCCCGCAAATTGCGAGGTCGGGCTCCTGGTTGATCAACAGCGCGAGGCCCTGACGCAGTAAAGGGTGGTCATCGACGATGAAGACGGTCTTCTTCCGGTTCTGCGAGACATTCTGCGATTTGGTTAAGTCCGTCATGCGAATGCCAGGGCCTTTCAGCTAAGCGCAATCCGAGGCAGGAAAAATGCAGGTGACGACCGTCCCTTTGTCCGGGTCCGGGTGGATTTCGAGCACGCCGCCAATCATGCCGGCCCGGTAATTCATAATATGCAAACCCATTCCCGGCGATCCCACGGGTACCGCCGGAAAACCTTTGCCATCGTCTTTGACCAGGAGCCTGCCGCGTCCATTCGCCGCCGTCAACTCGATCTCAATCTTTCCCGGTTTGCCATGCTTGATAGCGTTATTCACCGCCTCCTGTGCGATGTGGTAGAGGTGAGTGGCCATCGTGTCGTCGTGGATGAGCACCGGGTTCTCACACCGAAAGCGACAGGATACTCCAAAGATGTCTTCCACATCTGCTGCCCACATCTGCAAAGCGCTCATAAGCCCCCGTGACTCGGCGACCACGGGAAGCAGCCCACGGGACAACTCCCTCGTCTTGTGAATCGCCTCGTTCACCAGCCTGACAATCTTCCCGGCGTTTTCGGACTCCGGATTGTCTCTTCTCCGCCAGCTTCGCCTCATGAACTTTGGCCATGAACGCGATCCCCGTCAAATGCTGGCCTAGACCGTCATGAAGGTCCTGCCCGATCCGCCGCTGCTCGCGGGCGCTGATCTCCAGCAGCGCTTTTTCTAGATGCTTCCGCTCGGTGATGTCGATTCCGGTCGCGATGATGTAGTTGGAGGTTTCGCCACTGCCCGGAAGCAGGGTGCTCGTCCAGGCGATCAGGCGCTGTTCTCCATGCCTCGTAATCCAGCTGCTTTGGTAGTCCTGCGGCAACAGGTCGCTGCGCAACGTTTCAAAGATCGTTCGAAAACGCTCGATCTCCTGCGCGGGAAGAAACAGGTCCCAGATGCATTTTCCCTGGACCTCTTCCATCGAGTATCCCGTGATAATTTCGCACGCCGGGTTAAAACGCAGAATCCGTCCTTCGCTATCGAGGACGACAACCAGCGCCCCAACCGTATCCAGAATCGTTGAGACGAAATTGCGCTCTTCCTGCAGCTGCTCTTCAACCTGCTTGAGATGCGAGATGTCAAAAGCCACGCCGTGAATGAACCACGGGCGGCCATCCTCTCGACGCATCATTCTTGCATCGCAATGAAACCAGATCACACGGCCGTCCCGCGCGATCACCCGGTACGCCGAACGAAGCGGCTTGCCGGAGAGAAACATCTCCGCCGCTTCCAGGCTCCACCGCTGCTTGTCGTCGGGATGAATGTGCTGGTACCAGCGAATCGGATCTTCCAGCCACTCTTCCCGTGAGTATCCCAGCACGGCCTCGATCTGCGGGCCCACATAAGCTTCGCTGATTCCGCGGTCGAGATAGGCCATGAAGACGACCGCCGGAATCTGCTCCAGTAGCGCCCGGTATTTCGCTTCCAGGTTCGGCGCCGACGACTCGGCCGCCGCTTTCCCGGTCTCTAGAAAGGCATCAAGAAGATCAGCCGAATCCAGCTGCGTGTCGGCAAAAACGCTCGCCAGATCGAGCAGCACGGCTTCGGCTTCGGCCAGATCGGGAAACGCTTCCCGCTGATCGGATAGCACGGCGCCGCCGTCACGCCTCAGGGCGCTGCCGGGTTCTCCAGCCATCCGCACAGACGAAGACATCTCTCACTCCAAACTCAGCCCGAGTCGCCGCTAACGGAGAGTGGCACCGCCGTCATTCTGGTTGCCCGGCGTGTGGCGTTTCTGCCGCCAGCTCGGCTCTTTGTTGAGCGACGCCTGGGTAAAGCGGCGCAACGCGTGAATCGCCCGCCCATAGGTCTGAACAGCGGCGGAAGAGAGCAGCGACCCCGGCGGTTGGTTCATAAACGGCATGAACTTGTCCGGGAAGCCCGGCATGGTGCAACCGATGCAGATGCCGCCGACATTTGGGCAGCCGCCGATGCCTCCCATCCACCCACGCTTGCCAACATTGCACTGAACGACGGGCCCCCAGCACCCCAGCTTCACGATGCATAGCGGCGAACCATACTCTTCCGCAAATTGCGCCTGTTCGTAGTAGCCGCCGCGGTCGCAACCTTCATGCACGGTGCTGCCGAAGAGCCAGGTCGGCCGCAACGCATCATCCAATGGAATCATAGGCGCGCGCCCCGCGGCCATATTCAGCAAATACAAAAGTGTTTCCATGAAGTTGTCGGGTTGGACAGGACACCCGGGCACGCAGACGATCGGAATGTCTGCTCTAGAGCGCCACTGCCAGCCCAGGTAATCCGGCAGGCCCATGCAGCCAGTCGGATTCCCCTCCATGGCGTGAATGCCGCCGTAAGTCGCGCACGTGCCTGCGGCGACCACCGCCCATGCCTTCGGAGCCAGCCGGTCGATCCATTCGCAGGTGGTGATTGGCTGGCCAGTGGACGGGTCGGTGCCGAACGATGCCCAGTACCCCTCCGCCTTGTTGGTTTCATCGGGGACCGAGCCCTCGATCACCAGAATGAAAGGATTCGAATTTCCCTCCGCTGCGAGGTGAAAACGCCGCATAAACTCGTCGCCATTCTCGGGGGCGAGGAACGGATTATGGAAGTGAACCTTGGGAATCCACGGCATCGCGCCGAGCACGATGTCCTCGATGCTGGGCTGAGTGGCCGCAGTGACCGCAATTGTGTCGCCGTCACAGCCCAGGCCCGCGGTGATCCATAAGACGTCGATCTCGGCGATGGCTGGCGATGCCCGGTTCGGGCGAGGCTCGGGTCCCATGAGGTCGGTGCTCTCTTGTGCGTAATCGCGTAGCGCACTGAAGATTCAGCGACCATCTTGGGCCTCAAAGCTGAAATAGGCAAGGCCCCGCGCTGCAGGAGCGGCAGGTACTCGTCGCTTACCTTAAGATTGACGCCAAATCCGCTGTCGGCTTAAGCCGCGACTACATGCACTGCATCCTGATATACCGGCGAATATCTGGCGCAGCAGAGACCAGCAACGCAAGCACGCCCAGGGAAGCCATCGTCCAAAAAACTCTCTTCATATCCTTAACCTCGTATCCACTTTAATCTCGCCTGGCACGGCGGGTAAGTTCCTCTGGGTGTGATGCGATGCGGAGCCTCCGAGAAGCACACCCGCGTCGTAATTCTGCTCGCGCCGGTAGCGCGCCTTAACCCGCCGCTTCAATGTAAGTCTTTGCCCGTGCTGGTTAACACCAGCTGGCCGTGCTTGACACCCTGCAGACTCAGGATCGCGTCGGCAACCGCCTGGATCGCGCCGCTTCTCCCTTTCATAATCACCACTTCCAGGCAATTGTGATGATCGAGGTGCACGTGGGTCGCAGCGAGCACCTGGCTTCCCGCATGGTGCTGTACCTCAACCAGCTTTTCAGTGAGGTTCGGGCGGTGGTGGTCGTAAACGATCGTCAGCGTTCCGGCGACGACCTTGTTCTTGTTCGCCTCTCGAGAAACAAGGTGGTCACGAATGAGGTCTCGGATCGCCTCAGAGCGGTTCTGATACCCCCGCTCCCGGATCGACTCGTCAAATTGACGGAGCAGCTCCTGCTCCAGAGAAACACCGGTTCTTACAAGGTTGGCCATCGAGCGACCTCCAATATCAACGAAGAACCATCATACGGAACTGCGGGAGGCAAGTTCGCGAGTTCGGGCTTCCGCCGCCCCGCGTAGCATGATTTTCAAAATGGTGTTATCTTCGCCTTGCTCGCTCGTCATCAAAGCTGGAAGCGAAATTGACCCCAACATCCACACTCAATTCGCCCCGGAACTCCGCAGCGCGGACGGGTCTGTGGGCCGTATTCGACGACGCCTCAGGCAACGTCCGAGGCAAGGTCGCTGGCATCTACGGCATCCTGTTCCTGTTCAACGTGGCGGCCTGGCTCTGGGCGCTCGTGGCCTTTCGTCATTACCCCGTGCTGCTCGGCACCGCACTGCTCGCCTACAGTCTAGGCCTGCGGCATGCTGTAGACGCCGACCACATCGCCGCAATCGACAACGTCACCCGCAAACTGATGCAGGAAGGCAAACGCCCCGTGGCGATCGGCTTCCTGTTTTCGCTGGGCCACTCGACGGTCGTGTTACTCGGGTCGGCCGCCATCGCGGCGACTGCATTAGCTCTGCAGCATCGCATGGATGCGGCCAGACACATCGGCGGAGTGATCGGCACCCTGGTGTCGACTCTGTTTCTGTTTGGCATCGCCGCCGTGAATCTGATCGTTCTGCGCTCGATTTATCAGGCCTTTCAGCGGGTTCGTGGCGGCGCGACCTACGTCGAAGAGGACTTTGACCTGTTGCTCGCCGATCGCGGATTCCTGGCGCGGCTCTTCCGGCCCATGTTCGCGATCATCTCGCGAAGCTGGCATATGTATCCGCTCGGCGTCTTGTTCGGACTTGGCTTCGATACGGCGACTGAGATCGGGCTGCTCGGCATCTCTGCGGCCGAGGCCTCAAAAGGCCTTCCCCTCTGGTCGATTCTGGTCTTCCCCGCGCTTTTTGCGGCAGGCATGTCGCTGATCGACACAACCGACAACATTCTCATGCTGGGGGCCTATGGGTGGGCTTTCGTGAAGCCAGTCCGCAAACTCTACTACAACATGACCATCACCATGCTGTCCGTCGTTGTCGCGCTAGTCGTCGGAGGCATCGAGGCTCTTGGGCTACTGGCAGGCGAGTTCGGCCTCACCGGACTACTTTGGGACACCGTGCGCAAGCTCAACAACAATTTCGGCGCTCTCGGCTACTGCATCATCGGGATCTTTGCCCTGAGTTGGATCGCCTCCTTCGCGATCTACAAATGGCTACGGGTCGATGATCTCGAATGGGCATCCGACTCCTAGCCCTCTCGGCTGCGCAACAAGGGCCGGAGGAGCCGCGAGCGTGCGATGCTCCTATTGGGTCGTAGCGGTAAGCGGCAAATCCTCCGAAGACGACCCAGCTCGAAGGGTACGGCTCCCACCCGGCTTGATCCACGCCTTTTTATCAACAGACCAGTACTCAAATGCCCTTGGGGCGATTTCCAGCGTCACGTCACGTTCTTCGCCCGGTTGCAGGGTAATCCTGTCAAAAGCCGCGAGCGTCTTGGGCGCGAATTGCACGCCTTGCGGTTTATTCTCTGGAGCATCGAGGTAAACTTGCGGCACCTCGTCGCCCGCAACGCTGCCGGTGTTCTTGACGCGAACGGATGCGCTCGCGCCGCCATCGGCGGTAGGCGTCACTTTCAAGTCCGACATCGCAAAGGTGGTGTAGGAGAGCCCAAACCCGAACGGGTACAGCGGCGCAATCTTTTGATCGTCGAACCAGCGATACCCTATCAGCACGCCTTCGGAGAAGGTCGTCTTGCCGTCGACACCCTTGGCCGAACGTTCAGGATGTGCAGGCGACGTCGCCGGATAATCACTCAATGCCTTTCGCCCAGGTCATCGGCAAACGTCCTCCGGGATCGCTCTGCCCGAGCAGCGTTTTTGCCGTCGCTACGCCGCCCTCATCTCCGGGCCACCACATCTCAAGCACGCCTTTGACCTTGTCAACCCACGGCAACGCCACCGGCTGGCTCGTATTCAGCACCACGACCGTATTGGGATTGACGGCAGCAATCTCCTCGATCAGCTTGTCCTGATCCCCCGGAAGTTTGAAGTGGGGCTTATCGCGCGTCCAAACAAATACGACGGCGGTCTTCGCATTGCGCGCCGCTTCGATCGCCGCAGCGTGATCCCGCTCGCGCGCTTCAGGGGTCATCCAGTTCAACCTCAGTTGAACTGGCGCGTTGGATGTGTCGACGGAAGTTACAACCTCGATCTTGTGCGCGCCCTTGGTTAGCTGGACTGCTCTGCGCACGTTATCTAGGCCATCTGTTGTGGGTAGCCCATTGTCCTGCGAGGCATGTTGGACATCGCCGTGTACCGTGCCTTTTACGGCCCCGGTGCGGCCTACCTCTTTGCCATCGATACTCAGGACACCTCGGGTGCCCAAAGCCTGCAAGTAAAACCAGTACGATCCATCGGCCGGAACGGTGACTTCACCCTTCCATGTTGCGACGGTATTTGGCGGCAGCGCTTTGCCATTGCTCTTGGTGAAATCGATCGAGGCATCGACGGTTGTGTTGCCCGAAGCATCTGTCCGCGACAGACCCGGCTTTCCGTCATGTGTGAACAAGTCAGCGCCTATCGGAGTGCCCGTCATGTCGTCATCCACCGCGAAGGTTACCTTGGCATTGGGCGCCAGCTTCTTCAGCGCGTCAACTGGACCAACCTGGAGGTCTGGCATTCCCGGCGACCGCTCTCCAAATGTGCCGATCGACGCAACCTGACCGGCGGTCGGCCCGATCATGGCGATCGTGTCGCTAGCTTTCAGCGGAAGGATTCCTCCTTCATTTTTCAGCAGTACCGCCGCATCTTCAGCGGTTTTTTCAATGATCGCTCCGTTTCCTTCAGTATCCTGGGGCGTGACTTCATGTTTCTGCTTGCCGTCGAGATAGCCAAAGCGATCGATCTGATAGAGCACCCGCCGCGCGGCTTCAGTGATCGTCGCTTCAGTAATCGAGCCATCCTTGAGGGCGTCGCGCATCGTCTTCGAGTCCGAATCGCGTGGGAAGGCCGACATATCCATTCCCGGCGCTCCAGCCTCTTCCGGGATGGTGCCGCCCAGCATTCCGGCAAGAGCAGCGAGGTTTGGCTTGGTGGGCGCGCCTGAGTTCTCCGGCCGCGTTCGGAAGTAGGTGTGCATCATTCCTGCGAACGGACTGTCGTCAGAGACCTCCCCCGGCATCTCCATCGTGAGCCCTTCGTTGATGAAGTGCACGTTATGCACACCACCCCAGTCCGACGTCACAAATCCCTTGAATCCAATCTCGTCGCGGAGGATCGTCTTGAGCGTGTCCGGATTGCCGCACGCGAAGATGCCGTTGATCTTGTTGTAGGAGCACATGATGGAAGCGACGCCCGCCTTCACCGCGGCATCGAAGGGCGCGACGTACACTTCGTGCAACGTCTGCTGATCGACGAAGATGTTGTAGGAATCGGAGTCGTACGCCACATAGTGCTTGGCCATCGACATCACGCCTTGCGCCTGTTCGCCGCGGATCTCCGCAGCGCCCATAGCGCCGTTGAGGAATGGGTCTTCGCCAAGGGTGTTATAGCTGCGCGCGAAGGTGATATCGCGGTCGATATTGATGAATGGCTGCAGCACGACGTCGATGCCCAGAGACCGCGCTTCGCGGCCGATCGCCACTCCATTCTGCTCTGCGTCCTTGAGGCTCCAGGTAGCGGCCACACCCATGGTTGCCGTTTGCGCCTGTCCAGCAACCCGGGTCAGTACTCCGGGAGGGCCATCCGCCATGCGCAGCGGAGGAATCCCGAGTCGAGGCACGCCCGGCAGATAACCCGCCTGCCCTTGGTTCGTCGCGGCCGGCTCTACGTCGCCGCGAATCAGGTTCATCTTCTCTTCGAGTGTCATCTGCTTAAGCAGACTGTCGACACGCGACTCATCGGCCTTATCGGCCGGGACCACCTGCGCCCTGGCCAAGAGGGAAGACGTCACAAGCAAAAGACAAACTGCAGCAATTCTTCGCATCATCGCTCCTCGAATTCGCTAAATCCACTCCCGGAATCCATAGTGAACGATAATCCTATTCCTCCAAGGCAATAGTCGAAACCCACCATCCCAAGCTTTGGCGTTATTCTGCAGTTGTTAGCTCGATTTACGCGGACTCCGTCGGCTGAACTAACATCTTGCCGTTTTTCACGATAAAATTCCGGCCCCGCCACTGAACCGTTGTTCCTGCATAGCACCAGGCCCACAGAGCGAGGGCAATGAGGTCGCGAACAGGCAGGAGCCAAAGGTTGTGAAGGAGTTGGCGATCGCCGAGCAGTTCGCCGCCGACGAGCAGTGCGACCGAAACTCTGGCGGCGACGGCAATGCTCAGGAGAGCGAGGCTCTCGAGGCTGAGGCCCGAGGCGATCACGTTCAGCAGGGCCCATGCCAGGCCGTAGGAAAACACCATGCCAAAGTAGCCGGGTGGCCGAGCATCCCGAACGGTGCGGGCCCAGCGCAGTTGATGGGCTAGAAATTCACCAAGGTCGTAAGGAGGCACCGAAGTCTCGACGACCTCTCGACTCAATACAATCTCGTATCCCTTTGCGGCGATCTGTGCTCCGAGGTGATAGTCGTCCGCGACATAATCGGCCAGCGGCAGCAGTCCTCCTATGGAGTCAAGCGCCTCGCGCGAGACTGCCAATGTCGAGCCCAATCCGAAATGAATTCCGCCTTCCAGCAGGCGCGCGGTAAGCACGTTGGGGGCAAAGTCGGTCGCGATACCCAGCGCCTCCATTCGCGAGGGAACCGTGCGATACGCCTTGCCGCGATAGAGCGCGGTCACCATACCGACCCGTTTCTCAGGTTTCTCAGCAACAAAGCCGGACATGATGCGGCGCAAATACCGGGCCGAGACCAGGATGTCGCTGTCACTGATCACGATGTGGTCGAATCTCGCGTGGGGCAATGCTTGCACCAGGCTGCTCACTTTGCCATTGGTCCCGTGCGTCTCGGGGCAAAGAACCAGTTGAATGCTGCGCTCGGGAAACTCGCTCTGCAGGCGCTCGATCGCCTCGATCGCCGGATCGTCCGGGGTGCCCACTGCAAAGATGATCTCGTAGTCGCCGGGATAGTCCTGCCGGCAGTGGCTGGCGAAACTCTCATACATTTCGGGATCGAGTCCCTTGACAGGTTTCAGAATGCTGACCGGCGGATGGAAATCGGGTAGCGCCTCGCGGTTCGCCCGAACAAACGACCTAGCGCTCCACAGGACCAGAAGATAGTAACCGCAGCCGGCGAAAGCGAGAAGTGTCGTGATTCCCGAAACCACAGTGGAAAGAGAAGTCATGACTTCGCTTCATTTTAGGTCATGAGCAAGCGGAGACAGGCGGCCCTTGTTACTCGTAGCGGAGCGCCTCGATCGGATTTAGATTGGCTGCCTTCCAGGCAGGGTAAATCCCAAAGACAAGCCCGATTGCGTTCGAAACGACAAAGGCGATGAGCACCCACATAAAGGAAAGCGCCGCGTGCAGGAACTCCACTGCAAAATGCAGGATCAAGGTAAACGTCGCCCCAGCGAAAATCCCGATAATCCCACCGACCGCACACAGGGTCATGGCTTCAACAGTGAATTGCAGCAGGATGTTTGCTTTGGTCGCGCCAATTGCCTTGCGCACTCCGATTTCACGTGTTCGTTCGGTGACTGATACCAGCATGATATTCATAACGCCGACGCCGCCGACCATAAGGCCAACCGAAGAGACCGCGACCATAAAGAGAAAGAGTCCGCTGGTCAGAGAATTCCAAAGTCGGCTGAGAGTGTCGGGACCAAAGATGGCGAAATTATCGTCCTGCTCGACGCGCACCTTGCGGCGGCGGCGCAGAAGTTCCCGGATTTCATCGGTCACCAGGGCCTTGTTCTTTTCATCATCGTACTTGACCCCAAGCCAGTAATCCTTGATCTCGGGGTGGATTTTCCGAAATGTCTCGACCGGGAAAAACGCCGAATTGTCTTCCGTATTCCGACCGCCGCCGAAGGGCTGGGGAAAATTATCGAAGACCCCAATAACTGTGAAGACGTCTCCGTCGACCTCAATCTCTTTCCCGATCGGCTCCTCGTTCTGAAAAAGATCGGCTGCCGCGTCGTGGCCGAGCACGACGACATTGGCGCGTCGGGTCTCTTCGTCCTCCGTCCACAGGCGGCCCTTGATTAAGGTGACATTGGAAGTCTTCGCAAGGTCGGTGCTGTCTCCGCCGAGAATCGTATTGTTGATCTTCCGTTTGCCGTATTTGATCGAAACCGCACCGATCCCAAGTTGAAAGTCCTGATAGCGTAACGCCGGGTCGACGGCAACCACGTGAGGCAGCGCGCGGATCGCCATCGCATCCTCGTAGGTGAGTTGCTTGCGGTTCAACATCTCAGTCGAGGGCCGTCCGCCAAACGGCTCGAAACGAAAGATCCAAAGTGTGTTGGTGCCCAGCGATTTTACGAAGCCGTCGATGTTGCTGTTCAGGCCGTTAATGGCCGAAGAAATCAAAATAACCGTTGAGATGCCGATCGAAATGCCAAGCACAGTGAGGCCGGAACGCAGTTTGTTGGTGCGTAACGTCTCGAAGGCCATTCGCACTGCTTCCTGTGAGTCACGGATGTGCATGCTGATGCTCCAGGTTCTCTTCTCGCGGCGGACTATTCGTACCGTAGGGCATCGATGGGATTGAGGTTGGAAGCCTTCCAGGCAGGATAGATTCCGAAAACGAGCCCGATGGCACACGAAACAACGAAGGCGACCAGCACCCACATCGACGAAAGCGCCGCGTGCAGAAAGCCTACCGCAAAATGAAGAATCAGGGTAAACAAAGCTCCGGCAAGAATCCCGATCACGCCGCCCACCGCGCACAGCGTCATCGCCTCGATGGTGAACTGCAGCAGGATGTTGGCCTTGGTTGCGCCAATAGCTTTCCGGACGCCGATCTCGCGAGTGCGCTCGGTCACCGAGACGAGCATAATATTCATCACGCCCACACCGCCAACCATCAGCCCTACCGAGGAGACGGCGACCATGAACAGAAAGAGTCCACCGGTCAGTGAGTTCCAGAGCCGGGCGAGAGAGTCGGGGCCGAAGATGGCGAAGTTGTCATCCTGCTGCACGAGTACCTTGCGGCGGCGGCGCAGCAGTTCGCGGATCTCGTCGATGACAAGGGGCTTGTATTTCGGGTCGTCGTATTTGACTGATACCCAGAAGTCCAGGACTTCGGGATGAATTTTGCGGAAGGTATTTAAGGGAAAGAAGGCGGAGTTGTCCTGGGTGTTCCGGCCACCCCCGAAAGCCTGGGGAAACTTGTCGAACACGCCGATTACGGTAAAGACGTCGCCCTCAGTCTCGACCTCTTTCCCAATTGGAGATTCGTCCCGGAAAAGCTGCTCCGCGGCATCGTGACCCAGGACCACAACGTTCGCGCGCCGCGTATTCTCGTCCTCGGTCCATAACCGACCTTCAGCAACATTGATGTTCGAGACCTGGGCGAGGTCCGTGGAGTCGCCCCCAAGCATGGTGTTTTCTATCTTGCGAGTGCCGTATTTCAGCGTCACCATTCCGACCGCGGGCCCGAGCTGAAAGTTCGCGTACCGCAGCGCGGGATCTACAGCCACGACATGAGGTAGCTCGCGGATCGCCATCCCATCCTCATAGGTCAGCTGCTTGCGATTCAGCTGCTCGGTGGTGGGGCGGCTGCCGAATGGCTCAAAGCGAAAAACCCATAAGCTGTTTGTCCCCAGCGATTTGACGAAGCCGTCGATGTTGCTGTTCAAGCCATTGATGGCCGACGAGATCAGGATCACCGTGGAGATACCGATCGAAATGCCAAGCACAGTCAGGCCGGAGCGCAACTTGTTAGTGCGCAGAGTCTCGAAGGCCATCCGTACCGCTTCCTGCGAGTCTCGGATGTGCATGCTATAGCTCCGATCTCAGGGCCTGAATAGGATCCAGTTGCGCGGCCTTGCGCGCGGGATAAACGCCGAAGAAGACCCCCACGCTCGTGGCAACCAGCAAACCAACGATCACAGACCAGAGTTGCACTTCGGAGGGGAAACTGATGAGCAAAGTAATGGTCTTCGCGACGCCGATGCCGCCGATCACCCCAAGCATCCCGCCAAAGAGCGACATCGTCGCCGACTCGACCAGGAACTGCAGCATGATGTCGTTGCGCCGGGCGCCAAGCGCTTTGCGAATACCGATCTCGCGCGTCCGCTCGGTCACCGAGACCAGCATGATGTTCATGATGACGATGCCGCCTACGACCAGAGAAATCGCCGCAATCGCCACCACGACCGCGCCAAAACTATTGAGGATCTGCCCCAGAATGTTCTGGAACGTTGCGCTGGTATCGATAGAGAAGGTGTCGGGCGTTCCTGGTGCGAGGTGACGGCGACCGCGCATGATAGTGCGCAGCTCGTCAGAGACTCGCTCCACCGCCTCGCCCCCGCCCCCGGCATTGACGTAGATCGTGAGGCTCACATTGGCGCCATAGGATTCGATGAATGCGTTGAGGGGAATCGCGACCCAGTTGTCCTGGCTCGCTCCGAGGGTCTTTCCCCTGGCGTTCGCCAACTCCGATGATGGTGTAGGGTTCGCCGTCGACGCGGATCTCCTTGCCCAGCGGGTCGCCCTGCCCTAGCAGGTTGTCGACGATGTCGTAGCCGACGATCGCCACGTGAGAGCTATGTTCGTCCTCCGCCTCGGTGAAGGAGCGCCCCTGGACTATGTTCAGGTTCGACATCGGAGGCATCGTCCAGGTCCACCCCCGAACGTCGGTGTCAGTGCTGGACTTGGTGCCGTAGACGATCTTCCCGGAGGCGCTGTTACGCAACGCACCCACCGATACACAGGTCTTGCATTCCTCTTTGATGGCCAGGTAGTCATCCATCTTCAGGTCTTTCCGCTTTTGGAAGGCTAGATACTCTTCGATCGTCAGGAAGGTCTGCGGAGTCTTGCTGATGGTGACGATGTCTGCGCCGTAGCTGTTGAGCTTGGTGGTGACGTACTGCTTGGCGCCGTTCACCAGGGTCACGACCATGATCACAGAGGCCACGCCAATGACCACGCCGAGCAGGGTAAGGATCGAGCGCAGCTTGTTCGCCCACAGCGACTGCAGCGCGATCTTAAACCCCTCGATGAATTCCATGGAAAGACCTCGGCAGGACTCAATTGAAGTTTAGCAGCGCAATCGACCTGCGCCTGCGCAGTTCGAATAGACGAGGCTCACCTTGCATAGTTTTACGAGTCCGGACCGAATATAGTTCCGCCAGCCGCGGCCTTCGCGAAACTTGATGGCCCCGCAACTCCTTTTGGAGCGGCGGGGCCATTTGGAGAGCTGCCGATAAGCCGAATTTTGTCCAAGTCCGAAGACCCGTGACGATCATTCCTCTAGGCGCGCCATTACTGACGCGCTCCAGCGACCTACCCGGAGGTTACGGCGACGACCTGACCCGCCTGAGCGTACCGGACCGGCACGCAACCACGGCCTGGGTCTGGCCGCGGATTCCCTCCCTATTTGGTCTTGCTCCGTGTGGGGTTTACCCTGCCCCCGGCTTTACAGCCGGGGCGGTGCGCTCTTACCGCACCTTTTCACCCTTACCGGAATTCTCGCGCTGTTTAGCGCGACAACCCCGGCGGTATCTTCTCTGTGGCACTAGCCGTCTTCAGGCCTTGAAGCCTGAATCCCGGACGTTATCCGGCACACTGTCCTGCGGAGTTCGGACTTTCCTCCCCCGGAATGCGAATGCACTCCGGCAGCGATCGTCTGGCAACCCTGCTGCATTCATTTTACCTCAGCGCAGCGCCTGGTTTACGGCGTTTGATCCAACATCGCCACGTACTCCGCGGGGGTTCGGAGAATGACGCCCCCTCTAGACTCGGCAGGATAGTGTCTAAGATTGCCGGTGATAAACCACGCGCCTGTCGTCTTTGCCAGGGAAAGAAAGCACGCATCATCCGGATCGGGCAGTGGATGTGGCCAGGATGGTCCATCGGGGAACCGCAATGCGCCCTCAATCAAGAATTCCAGCCACGCTGGAGGAAAGTCATACTGCGCGAATTTGGAATACCGAGAGACTCGTCTGTATTCCGCGACGATGGACGGGCTCACGGCGATTTGGATGTTCGCCTCTTGAATGACATTCCGAATAATCCAGGCAGGAAAGCCTTTTGGCTTGATCCCCGCAGACATAATGACATTGGTATCGAGTACGATCAGTCTCATCGCGAGCTTTTGCGCTTTGACTTCCGTTGTCTCACCTTGCGAATTTCTTCATCCACCTCATCGTCAGAAACCTGGTCGAATCCTTGCTGGTCGGCGTAACGCCAGCTCTCCTGGAGACTGGCCATTGCCATTGCGCGGCGTAACTCCTTGTCTCCGACCGCAAGATCTCCCTGCACCGGCACAAGATAGTAGACTGGGCCTTTCTGCCCGGAAAGGAGAACGACCTCTCCCCTCGGGACAGATTCAAGCGCCTTTTCCCCTCTAATTCTGAATTCGCGCAACGGAACCTGTCGCATGATGTTTCTCTATCGTTATTGTAGCCGAAACGGCAACGCCCCTCGCCCCAATGGCGCTAACAGGCCTGGAAAAAGAAAAGGTGTATCGATCCAGTTGGGGCTACCCAGCGACGCCAGCTTGCGAATACAACGCCGCCAACCCCGCCGCCTCCGCGGTAGCCTTCAGCATCGCGTCGAATCCCATGCAGGAATTGATCATCAGGTGATAGAGCCGGTGATTATCCCACTGCTGGTCGTAGAAGCGGCGGATGTACTCTTCTCGGCGCTGATCGGTTGCGTCGAGTTCCGCCTCCGCGTCCTTCATCCGGTCGGGAAAATTCTTCTGGAACCACTGCAATTTGCGCTTCCTCGAGGCGTACACAAACATGTGGAAGGCTCCGGGATAATTGGACAGCACACAGGCTGCGCCACGCCCGAGGATGACCGCATGACCCTCGGCTGCAACCTTAAGCAAGTAGTCGCGCACCAACGCAGTCATTCGTTCGCTATCGAAAAGCCCCGGCTCCGGCGGCGCGGGCAGCCGGTCGATGCTCCCGTGCCAAAAGGCTTTGCCGATGCGGTGATACCACGGATCCAACTGCTCATCGCAGCGAGTGACCTGGGATTTGGCGACCCCCGCACGCCGCGCGATCTCTTCGATGAGGCAGCTGTCGATCAGCTTCCAACCCAGGGCCTCGGCCAGGAGGTGGGCAAACTCCGCGCCCTGGCTTCCGTATTCCCGCTCGACGGTGATGACTTTGACCATAAGACCCTCGCCGAAAGAATTCTCGCAGCTCAGCTCCGATGCCGCGATGCTAGCACTGCGCCGAACTGAAATCCACCGCGAATACGAACGCGCGTCTACAACTTTAGTTCGGCGACCGTCGCCCCTTGTCCGCCCTCGTTGTGCGGAGGCTCGCTCACTGTCGCGACCTGCGGATGCCGTTGCAGGTAGCCGCGCAGCGCTTTGCGCAGAATTCCCATCCCCGTCCCATGAACGATGCGGACCCGCGGCAAGCCCGCAAGAAACGCCCGGTCGAGGAACTTCTCGACTTCATCCGTAGCCTCATCCACGTTGTGGCCGATCACATTCAGCTCCCAGTTCATGTTCTCGTCCGGCTCAGCCACCGAGACTGAAACTCCACGTCCGCGGGCCGCCTGCAAGGGCGACATCGAAGGCCGGTCTGATTGCGGATTACGCACAACTTCGGCGATGTCATCCCGGTTCACCCGCATCTTCATCGGCCCTATTGAAACCTCAAAGACGTTGTCCTCCACCTGGCGCTGCACGACCGCCGTCTTGCCCAGCGACCTCAATTTCACCGTGTCTCCGGCGGCCACGTGACGAACGATATGCGGCTGGGCGTTGGCGTCGCCGCGATCTGCGCCGGTATGGCCGGCGACCACCGAGGCATTGAATTGTTCGCTAAACTCGCGCCGCAGCTTGGCGATGCGCCTCTCGGCTTCTTTCGAAAGCTTCTGCTGCGCTGCGCGGTCATCCACGGCGCGAACCGTCTCACGCATCTGGTATTCGAAGTCCTTGAGCAGCGACTGCAGCTTCACTTCCATCTCACGGACCTTCGCGCGCCACTCTTTCAGCCCTTCGACCTCCAGCCGGTTTTTCTCGCGCGCGACCTCTTGCTCGCGAGTTCGGAGGGTCGCTCGCTCGCTGGTGATCGACTCTATCTGGGCATGAAGCTGGTCGAGGAAGCGTCCAATGTCCTGCGTCTGCGTATTCAGCCGCAAACGCGCCGATTGGATGATCGCGGAGTCCAGGCCCAAACGCTCCGCGATATTGATGCCCGCCGAAGCGCCCGGCACACCTTGGCGCAATTCGTAGGTCGGCGCCAGCGTTTGCTCATTGAAGCCGACCGCCGCGTTGATGACTCCCGGAGAGTTCGCCGCATAGACCTTCAGCGAAGTGTGATGCGTCGAGATCAGGCACCAGGCGCGGGAATGGAGGAAGTGTTCGGCAATCGCGACCGCGAGCGCCGCGCCTTCTTCCGGATCAGTCGCCGAGCCAAGCTCGTCCAACAGCACCAGCGAATCCGGCCCCGCGATTCCAGCGATCCGATTCAGGTTAACGATATGCGCCGAGAAGGTCGACAGGTTCTGCTCGATCGATTGTGAATCGCCGATATCGGCGAGAAACTCGTGGAAGAGCGGGAAGGACTGCCTCTTCTGCCGGAATCGGTATACCCGCTTGCGCCATGATTCCCAGCAGTCCCGTCGTCTTCAACCCGACCGTTTTGCCGCCGGTGTTTGGACCGCTAATGATAAGTTGCCGCTCGTCGTTGGTCAGATGAATCGAGATCGGGACAACGCTTCCGCCAGCCTTACGCAGCCGGTGCTCCAGCAGAGGATGCCGCGCCTGCGAAGGCGCAACTCCAGGGACTCGGCGGGATCACAAAATCGTGGGTTGAACACACTGAAAATCCTCCGCAAATCGTGCCCGAATCACCAGAGATTCAACCACCGCCAGAATCGTCGCCCCTTCGCCAATAACCTGTGCCTGCGCTCCAATCTGCCGGGTCATGGCGAGGAAGATACGATGAATCTCCGCTTGCTCCTCTTCAAATAGCCGGACCAGTTCATTGTTCTGCTCAATCGTCTCCAATGGTTCGACATAGACGGTCTGCCCGCTGGAACTAGCGCCATGAATAACACCAGGGATCCGCCGCTTCGATTCAGCTTTAATCGGAATTACGAACCGCTCGCCGCGAATCGTGATCAGCTCGTCCTGAACGCCGCCACCCTCGGCGAGCCGCCGCATCGTCTGGCGGAGGCTCTGCTCGATCTGCCGCTGCTGGCGCTCGATCTCGCGCCGAATGCGATTCAGGTTCGGCGACGCATTATCGGCGAGCGATCCGTCAGGCAACATCCGCGAGCGCAGCGACTCGACTAGCGGCCGCAAATTCGCTGTCATCAGCGGCGCGCTCAGCGCCGAGAAGCTCGGCGATTTCGTCTTTCACCGCATCAGGAGGCGTTTCCATGACAGCCTGCCAGGCGGTGATGTCATCAACCAGGCTGAGGATGTCCCGAATCTCGCCGGCCTCAAGCGCCGCACCCTCGATCCGCGATTTGTCGAGGAGAGAAGTGGGATCGAAGAGCGAGCCGAGCGCGACCGAAACTCGCTGCGCCAGCAGGCGGCGCATCTCTGCAACCAGCGCATGCTCGCGACCGAGAAACTCGATACCAGTCGAAGGTTGTAAGCCAAGCGACCAGCTCCGGCCGACCGATGAGTGCGAATATCCAGCCAGCAATTCGAGAAACCTGGGCCACTCAAGCATAGCGGAGCTAAAGTCGCCGACCGGCGAAGGGATGGGATTCAGGAGTGCCACTCGTCTATGGTACTTTGGCGGGGCGTTCACTTGGTTTGCGGCATGGAACTACACTGCCCCGCGCAGCGTAGAATCTGGTGACAGCAAGGCCTGACGCCGGCCAAGACATGCTCGCAAACACCGGCGCACGGCAATCGGAGGCCCTCCATGTTTTGCAGCGGCTGCGGTCAACCCCTCGCTCCCTATCAGCAAGTTTGCGCTCATTGCGGCAAGCCGGCAGCGCTTCCCGCCGCGCCCACGGGATTCTTTCCCTACACAAGAGTTCAGCGGCACGTACATACCCTGGCGATCCTCTGGCTGGTTTACTCAATCTTTGCGATTCTGGCCTGGTTCGTCGCGATTCCCTTCCTGGGCTTTATCTTCGCCCACGGCGGCCATGGAATGTTTCATCGCGATTTTCCCTTCCCAATGTCGATGAGCTGGATCATCCCTTTCGCCACGGTGGTCATCTACATCCGATCCGGCCTTGGGCTGCTGGTGGGAATTGGCCTGCTGCGCCGGGACCGCTGGGCGCGTCCTCTGGCGCTGATTGTTGGGGTTTTCATGTTGCTGAAAATTCCCTTCGGCACGGCGCTGGGGATTTATACGCTCTGGGTGCTGGCGCCGACTCAGTCGGGGCAGGAATATGACATGGTCGCAGCGCCTTAGCCGCAGCGACTCAAATCCGTACCAGCTCCGTCTGGATCCTGCCCGTCACGACAGCCTTGGTGGCCGATGTGATCATGTCGATCTCGCTGCGTACCCCGAACTCCGGCAGATAAATCCCCGGCTCGACCGAAAAGCAGGTGAACGGCAGCAACAGCCGCTCGTCGTGGGTCTCGAGATTGTCGAGGTGCGCGCCGCTGCCGTGAATCTCTGTCGCAATGTTATGCCCAGTCCGATGTGTGAACCACTCTGCAAATCCAGCCTCGCGAATCACTGCCCGCGCCGCATCATCGGCCTCGAATCCGGCAATCGGCCGCCCGGTCGCAAATGCCGACTGGACAGTGGCGATGGCCGCATCGCGAGCGTTACGCACTGTCTCGAAGACTAGCTGCTCACGAGCGCTCGGTTCACGCCCGACAACTCCAGTCCAGGTAATGTCGTAGAAAATCGACTCCGGCCGGTCCAACCGTCCCCAGATGTCGATCAATACAAAATCGCCCTCGCGGATCGTCTTGGTCGCCTCTTCGGTGGCCGCGTAGTGCGAATCGGAGGTGTTTTCATTGGCGGCGACATCGGGCGAATTCTCCCAGACCAATCCCACACGTCGCATCGCCTCAGACAGCCATTGCACCATCGCAAATTCAGTGGTTCCGGCGGGGCCGCCGCCCGCTTTGCCTCCAACGGCCGGCCTCACTCGACGTCCGATCTCGCGAAATCCCTCGGCCAAAACCTCATCGATAATCCGTTGCGCCTCATAGTGGCTGGCAATCCGCTCCTCGCTTAAGACCGCTTCAAAATGGCTGACCAGGTCGGAAGAGCTGACGATCGTCTTGCCCATCTCACGCAGCAGTTCAACCGTCCCCGCATCGACCATCGACACATACATGATCGCGTTGCGCGGCGAGTACTGCATGGCCAGGCGCTGATACGGCGCAAGCATCGCCTTTAGTTGCCCTTCCAGCTCCTGCCACGACGAGTAAACAGCCTTCGTCCCCGGCAGCGTATCCAAACGTCCGGCCTCGATGCGATGGACCAGCTTCTTCGGCTCGCCTTCGGCCGGAATTAAGTAATACCATCGCCGGGTCACATGGAGAGATTCGCTTAAACCGAGAATGCGGTAGGCGATAGGATCGCGATGGTGATGGTCGTAAAAGAGCCAGCCGTCTAGCTTCTGCTCCCGCAGAGCCGATTGAATTGCTTCCAGATTCATGAGCGATAGTCTAAACGAGGGGCGACCCTCCCGCTCAGACCGGACCGCCTGGTTCCGGTGGCAGTACGGGAGCTGGAAGGTGCGTTCCGCAGCGCTTGCAGTAGCGCGCGTCACGGTCGTGCAACCGCAGGCTGCACTCCGGACAAGGCGGAGACGGCGCATTGGACGAAGCCCGCGCAAGCTCAAAGCTCACGATGCCGGTCGGCACCGCGATAATTCCGTAACCCACGATCATCAGCACAGACGCCACCATGCGCCCGAGAATCGTTTTTGGCGCGATGTCTCCATAGCCAACCGTGGTGACGGTCACAATCGCCCAGTACATACCGGCGGGAATGCTCGTAAAGCCATGCGCTTCGCCTTCAATCTGGTACATCAACGCCCCGGCGATCACAACGATTGTCAAAACCGCGAACAAGAAGACTGTGATCTTGCGAAAGCTCTCTACCAGCGCGATGCGCATCGTGATCGCTTCGCCCATGTATTCGCTGAGCTTCAGGATCCGGAAAATCCGTAGTAGGCGAAGCGACCGGACAACACTGAAAGCGTGCGCGGTACCGAAAAGCACGCTCAGGTATACCGGCGCAACGGCTAAGAGATCGACAATGCCGAAGAAGCTTCGTGCATAGCGTTTAGCGTTCTTTGCCGTGATCAGCCGCGCAACGTATTCGACCGTAAAGAGTGCAGTGAAACCCCACTCCGCAATTTGAAGATAGACGCCATAACTGTCCCGTATCGACCGCACACTCTCTAGAAGAACTGTGAGAATGCTCAGCAAAATAGAAGTCAGCAAAACAATGTCAAAGAGCCGGCCTGCAGAAGTCTCGTGGCCAAAAATGATCTCGTGCCAGACGTCGCGCCAGGGGGCGCGCGTTCGAGGATCGGGATGCAAATCGGCCATGGCTTAAAACCGGTTCGGAACGGAGACGCGGGGTTAAGAATACAGCATTGGCCCTCCCGTCCTTCGCAGGTAAGCATGAACTTGTCCTTACGCTCAGCGCACATGCGCCTCGTCGTCATTCATCGAGAAGACATCCTTAAAGTCGCTTTCGTACGGAAAGACGTGAACCATCCAGTTGAATATGATCGGGAAGAATGTGCCGCCCTCGGCCTTGCAGGCCTCCGCAGTGTGGATCGAGCCAAACATGCCAAACTTCGGCGTGGCGCCATGGTACTCGCTGACCTTGTTCGCCGGGGCCGCGCAGAAGTTGATGTGCTGATGCCAGCGGGCGATGCTGAGCGGGATGCGCTGGTTCAGTTGATCTTCCGTCGCGTCGACGTCGTCTGTGTACATAACGCCCTCCAGCCGATAGCGCTGGTTTGCTGTGTGGAAGTAGAGCAGCGCAGTGGGCCGAGTCGGATCGAACTGGGTGTCGGCCAGTTTAGCGTTGGCAGCGTTCATGAAGTGATACTGGGGCATCTCTACATTCGGATTCGCGATTGTGTAGCCGTCGGCCAGCGCCTTTTTGTAGTCCTTGTACTTTTCCATGACGGCCTTCACCTGGGCCACCAATGCCTTCGCTCTCTCCTCATCGCCGGGTTGCATCGGCCGCAGCGGGGTCATGCATAAGTGGTTCGCCATGGCGGCCATGCTTACCCCCATGACAACAGTCATCGCGCCCATGTGGCTCGTGTCGTCGCAGGCGCGGCCCGTCGTGCCGGCGCTCATTCCGGACATGCCGGGCATGTCGCTACTCGGGCTCGCCTGTCCCCACGTAGACCCAGGTACGGCGGCCAAAGCCACGGCCATTACGCTTAATATCAATGTCGTCTTGCTGGAAAGATTTCTCGGAAACATCCTGGTCAACTTTGAGCTTGAAGAAGTAGGCAACATTTACCCAGATGTAACCGCACCGAAACGAACTGAGGCAAGTTGTCAGGTACTTTCACGCCAAAGTGGTTAGGTCGTCGCGCGAGATTGTTTTTGGACTTCCGCAACCGGTCGAACGCGCGCCCGGGTGCAGCATCTTAGCCCGGAATGCTAATCTAGCGTCGCGCTGGAAAATCCATTTACTTGAACAAGAGAGTCCTGAAATGCCATTCCTCGGAATCGATGTTGGAACCGGCGGCACACGCGCCGTGGTCGTAGACAAAAAAGGCAAGGTGATTGCCTCGGCATCGAGTGAACACCAGCCCTTCCGCGCACCTCATCCCGGCTGGGCCGAGCAAGACCCCGAAGATTGGTGGCGCGCCGCTCAGGAAGCGATCAACGGTGCCATCTCCGCCGCGGTCCACGCTGTTGGCGAGTCCGGCGCGAAGATCGAGGCCGTCGGGCTCACCGGGCAGATGCACGGCGCAGTCATGCTCGACACAGCTGGCGATGTCTTGCGTCCATCGCTGATCTGGTGCGACCAGCGCACCGGGCCGCAATGCGACTGGCTGCACGAGCAGATCGGCCGCGAACGCCTGATCGAGCTCACCTGCAATCCCGCATTGCCCAACTTCACCCTGACTAAATTGCTCTGGGTCAAAGAGCACGAGCCGGAGATATTCGCCCGCATCGCTCACGTAATGTGCCCCAAGGACTACGTACGCTACCGGCTCACCGGAAGCTTCGCCATCGACGTTCATGAAGCCTCAGGCACGCTGCTGCTCGATGTGACCAATCGCAAATGGTCCGCCGAGGTAGCTCGCGTCTCCGGAATCAACGAGGCATGGCTGCCGCCGCTCTTCGAATCGCAGGAGGTCTGTGCTCATATCTCGGCCACCGCTGCGGCGGACACCGGCCTAACCAAAGGCACTCCGGTAGTCGCCGGAGCCGGCGATCAGGGAGCAGGCGCGGTCGGCATGGGCATTCTCAAACCCGGTGCAGTCAGCGCGACCATCGGCACCTCGGGGGTGGTCTTCGCCGCAACCGATAAGCCAACCAAAGATCCCGGAGGACGTCTGCACACCTTCTGCCACGCCGGTCCCTGGCCGCTGGCATGTCATGGGAGTGACCCAGTCGGCGGGCCTCTCCCTCCGGTGGTTCCGCGATACGTTTGCCTCGGGAACCAGTTATGACGCCCTAAGCAGCGCCGCCGCCAACATTTCCGCCGGCAGCGACGGACTCCTCTACGCGCCCTATCTGCTCGGTGAACGCACCCCACACCTCGATTCTCACGCCACCGCAGCCTTCGTCGGTATCACCGCCAGCCACACCGCGGCGCATTTCACTCGCGCCGTGCTTGAGGGAGTCGCCTTCTCGTTGCGCGACACCTTTACCCTCTTCACCGAACTCGCCATTCCCGTCAACGGAGTCCGCCTCGGTGGAGGCGGCGCACGCGGGCTGCTCTGGAGACGGATACAGACCGATATCTATGGGCATCCGACTGAAGTTCTCACCGCCGAAGAAGGCGGAGCATACGGAGCGGCGCTGCTTGCTGGAGTCGGTGTTGGGGCCTGGCCAGACACGGATACAGCCTGCGAGCAGTCTCTCGAAGTCGCGGAGAGCCTCCAGCCCGACGCCCAGGCTGAAAAAATCTACAGCGAAGCCTATCAACGCTTTCGCGCCATCTACCCAGCGCTTCGCTCGATTCGCACAGCTGTCTAGCCGGAAACTAAAATCCACTCCGCATGGAGAAGGTCAGAATGAAACGTTCCTTGAAGCTGATTGCGGGTCTGCCGCTACTTCTGCGCCGCCGCAACTGGATTTGCCGAAGTCAAGCTCCCCAAAGTCCTCAGCGATCACGTCGTTCTCCAAAGAGACGCGCCAATTCACATCTGGGGCTGGGCCGATCCCGGCGAGCAAGTCACGGTTTCATTGCTTTCCCAGAAACAGACCGCCACAGGCGACGATCTTGGCAAGTGGAGCGTCTATCTGGCTCCGCAACCTGCCGGAGGCCCTTACAGCATCACCATTGCAGGCACCAACACAATTACCATCTCCGATGTGCTGATCGGCGACGTCTGGCTCGCCTCCGGGCAATCCAATATGGAGATGCCGCTGAAAGGCTTTCCCAACTCGGCGGTCTTGAAGAACGGCGCCGAAGAGATCGCCGATTCTACCCAGCCGCAGATTCGTCTGCTCCGCGTTCATACCCGGGCATCAGATCACCCGCTGCTCGATCTCCAGGATCCCGATGAGATCTGGACGCTCTGCACACCCGACACCGCTGCCGACTTTTCTGCCGTCGCCTATTTCTTCGGACGCGAAATTCAACAGCAGGAAAAGGTCCCCGTCGGCCTGATTGACGACACATGGGGAGGCACTCCAGTCCGTGCTTGGGTGAGCCTCGATAGCCTCAGCGCCGATTCCTCCCTCATGCCAGTCTTCCAGGACTGGAGCGAGATGGCAGATACCACCGCAGATGTGCCGGCGATGCTTGCGCGAGAGAAGCGCGAGGACGAAGCCGCAAAGCAGGCTGGCTCGCCACTGCCAAAACACTCGTGGCATCCCAACCCGTCCTCTTATGCGCCAGCTTATCTCTACAACGGCATGATCGCTCCCCTGACCCAGTTCCCCATCAAGGGGGCAATCTGGTACCAGGGAGAAACCGATAGTTCCCTATCGAGGGCGCCAATGTATTTCAGGACCTTTTCGACCATGATCAACGATTGGCGCGGCAAATGGGGCGAGGGCGATTTCCCGTTCTTCTTTGCACAAATCTCTAGCTTCACTTCGACCGAATTTGAGAAGTGGGGTATCGTCCGCGATGCGCAGCGTCGCACCCTCGGCGTCGCCAACACCGGCATGGCCGTGACCCTCGATGTCGGCCAGGCGGACAATGTGCATCCTCCAGATAAGCAAACGGTCGGACACCGCCTCGCCCTGGCCGCACGCGACATCGCCTATGGCGAACACATCGAAGACTCCGGGCCGCTCTTTCGCCAGGCAGTCACCGAGGGCGCGAGCATGCGTGTATGGTTCGATCATCGCGAGGGTCTGGCAGCGAAGGGCGGGGCACTCGTGGGCTTTGAAGTCGCCGGAAGCGACCACAAATTCGTTCCAGCAAGCGCAAGCATCGACGGCGCCAGCGTTGTGGTGAGCGCTCCCGAGATCAAATCGCCAAGCTATGTTCGCTATGCATGGGCCAACTTCTCGACGGCCAACCTCTACAACAGCGCCGGACTCCCGGCATCGACCTTTTCCTCCGAGAGCACCATCGAGGCCGGAACGATCCGATAGAGTCTCCGGCAAGTATCGAGCTTCGTGAGCGGAACAACGAGGTATAACCGGGGCACTTCCCGGCCCTGTCTCACCCTCGGGTTATCCACCTGGCAAATCCAGGTCTCACCCAATGGCCGAAGTGATAAGCGTCACAGACGGCTTAGCCATTCCGGATAGACCTTCATACAAGGGTATCGCGCAACTACAGAGCAGCGAAGACGCGTTCTTCGGTGCATACCGACGAGTTGCTCGATATCGGCGTGGATGAAGTGGCCCCGCTGAGGCCGAGGTGTCCGCGAAATATCTCGACCCCAGCTCCCAGGCCAGGAAGGGCAGGCGATGGCGACTCTGGCGTTATTTGTTTCGCTTCTGTTTGTCTTCAGTCTCGTGTCGCGCCGACTGGAGCAGACGATCGTCACCGCGCCTATCGTTTTCACGGTCGGCGGCATGTTGATCTCTCCGGTTGCTTCGCAAGGGATCCTAAGATCCGGGTTCTCCTCTAATATCGCGCTTCGCGTTGCCGAGGTCGGCCTGGTGATGCTGCTCTTTGCCGACGCCAGCCGCACCGATCTTAAGGTCTTGCGCAACATTCGAAATCTGCCAGGGCGATTGTTGAGTGGAGGAATGCTTCTCACGATTATTTTGGGAACAGCCGCCGCGTGGCTGGCGTTTCCTCATTTCTCGATCTGGGAGGCTGGAATCCTTAGCGCTATCCTCGCGCCGACTGATGCCGGGCTGGGGCAGGTCATTGTGAGCAGTCCACGCGTGCCTACGCGCATCCGCGAAGCCCTCACTGCGGAAGCCGGGCTCAACGACGGACTCTCGGTACCCTTCCTGCTGTTCTTCATCGCTGGCGCGGCAGCAAGAATCGAAGGGAAAGCAGCCAGTCTGATGCAGTTCATTGTGGAACAGCTGGGTTTAGGAGCGCTCATCGGCATCGCCATCGGCTTGGCGGGCGGATGGTTGCTGGGCCTTGCTCGCCGCAAGGAGTGGATGACTGGCGCCTTCCAGGCAATGGGCGTTATCGCTCTGCCTCTGCTCTGCATGGCGATCTCCGAAATGCTCGACGCAAGCATGTTCATCGCGGCGTTCGTGGCCGGCCTGGCGGTGCAAGTTGGATTGAAAAACGCAGGCGCGCACAGTATCGAGTTCGCCGAGGAATCGGGGCAATTTCTGAATTTCGGAGTGTTCTTTGTCTTTGGAGTCGCTGCGATGCGAGAGTTACCTCACTTCGGCATGGCGTCGTGGCTCTATGCGGTCCTCAGCCTGACGCTGGTTCGGATGTTGCCGGTCGCAGTCGCGCTCGTGGGCACGCGCCTCAGTGCCGCCACCGTAGCCTTTATCGGCTGGTTCGGTCCGCGCGGCCTGGCTTCCATTGTTCTCGGCCTCGTCTATCTGGAGCAGGAGATGGATCTCCCGGCGGAGCCTATGATCCGGTCGGCCGTCATGGCGACCGTGCTCCTTAGCATCTTCGCTCACGGGCTTACGGCAATGCCTGGTATCGGCCTCTATGTCAACAAAATTGAATCGCTGCCGCTCAACGCACCAGAACATCTCCCATTGCTTCAACCCGATTCGCTCTAGCTGCTCTCGCTCGCTTTTGACTCGGAAATTTTCAGTTCGGGAGGATGCGTCGCCTCAATGATCGGCTCCAGGGAATCGGAGCGTCGCGGGAAGATGAAGTCCCTTGGAGACCGCAGAAACTCTTTCAAAATGAAGCTGAATATCTGAACCTGCTCCGCGCGGGGCACGCTGTAGGCGCGCAGCGCCACGATAGAAGCAATCGAGAAGCTGACTCCAAGGTTGAGTACAAAGGTGACCGCCACTCCGGCTGCAGCAAAGTAGAGCCAGCTCTGCCGGAAAGCATCCAGGCCAAACTGTGCCGCAGCGAGCGCCACCATGCCGGTATTCAGGGTGACATGGCGCACGTCGAGAGGAATCCCGAAGAACCTTGCAATGACCGGGGAAAGACCGAGCAGGTAACCCAGGACGATGCTGTTGCTCCAGGCGGCCACATTGCGCTCGAGCCACGCGGCCAGCCGATGCATGTTGCGAATGCCCACTTTGAAGCCGATGGGATGCTGAACAATTGCTTCGGGAATGCGGTTAAAGACCACGAAATTCTCGGCCCATCCGCCGACGAGTCCCCCGACCCACAAGATGACGCCAGTAAAGGCGGCGAAAATCGCTGTGCCAGATTCCAGCGGATTCATGCCGTGGTAGGCGTGTACCGCATTATCGGTAGAAAGAAAGTAGTGTCCAAAAACCCGGAGCCATAGCTGTTCAAACACGATTCCGCCCAGGCAAACCGCGAGGACGTTCCCAAAGGCAGCGGCCAGTTGAGTGCGACAGATTTGTGCTGCATAAGCCGAGATCTTGCTCCATCGCGAAACGCCGCGATTTTCGCGCACGATACCTGCCAAGGCGGCCGCCGTCATCGAGGGTTGCTTGGTGGCGAGCGCCAGATGGAATATCTGCATGGTCACAAAGGTGATGGCATAGTCGGTTCCCACCAGAAAGCCTTCCACAAACAACGGGAAGTGCGCGCCCACGATCTGCAACTTGATCGCGGCCGTGAGGACGGTGAGAAGTCCGCCACCGGCAGCGGCGCGCCACATCTGCCAATACTCGCCCTCGTTGCGGGCCACATAGTGTTCGCCGCTGTGGCCGGTGCGCTCGACGGTCTTGCGGGCCAGGAGGGTAAGGTTCTGCCGGAAGAGGATCGACAGGCGGGTATCGTCCATGCGGCCGCGAACGAGTGTATTAACCAACTCGCGCGCGGCAGCGGGAGCGTTCGACGTTCGAAAGGCGTGCTCATCCGCGGCAAAGACGGTCGCGAGCAGTTCCATCCGCTCGAGGGCCGCTTCGATGCTCCGTAGATCGTAGACCAGCGCGGAACTGACGCCCGCGTCCTCCATTTGCTGATGTATGTAGTCCAATTCATTCCGGCAGCGACGAACAGACTCCTGCCACAGCATCGCTTCGGTCAGGAGGGCGTCTGGCCCCGAGGTTCGGGCTTTGTCGCGGGCATGGTCCGACTTCTGCTTCACGACAAACATCTCGGTGGCGAAGATGAGTCGATAGAAAGGTGAGTCGTGAATATCCCGGGTAGTGCCCCGTTCCCGGATTGCCGCCGTCACCCCGCGTCCTGCGACCCGTGTGGCAAGCAGGCGCAGCGCCTGACGCAGATCGTGCTGGAGCCGCAAAGCGGACTGAAAGCCCTCGGACGGCCAGAGTAGTCTCGCCAGGCGCTGAAATGCCTCCTCGGGCATGGAGCTGAAGCGTGCAACGGCCTGCGGGGACGAAAAGATGCTCGTAAAGAGCAGTCCAGCGTCGGAGGCTTCCCGGGCCGTGGGCAGCACCCGCGACGAAAGGCGGCGAACAATCTCAGGAGCCAGTCCGGGATGCGCCGGCAGGCCCGCGTCGGCAAAGAGTGGGACGGCATTTAGCTCGCCAAGCAGTAAGACCCAGGATTTGCGGAAGCGCTCACGGAGAGCTTCATCCTCCTCCATCATGCTCAGCCAGCTCATCAGCCGCACATCGGAGGTTCGGTCTCCCCCTTCTGACCATATAAAGGCGAATAAGTGACCGGCGCGGCGAAGCCTTGCTGCCATCGCGCCGGCATCGCAGAACTCGACCGTGAGTTGGCGAAGCTCATCCTGGTGCCCGAAATGCATTCCGCCCACGAGCCGGCGGTGACGCAGCAGATTCCGGGCGAAATGCAGAAGTGCCATGCAATGAGAATAGCCACTTTCGCGGCGAAACGTGCCACAAAATCGGGACGGTTCCAGCCGTGCACCGAGGCACTCGACGCCGCGGGGACGGGGCTCTATTCCTGGACGACTGCCTTGACCAAATTGCGGGGATTGTCTACATCGATGCCTCGCAGGATCGCGCTGAAGTAAGCGATTAACTGCAAAGGGATGACATCCAGAATGGGCAATAAATATTCACTCGCCGCTGGGATGCGAATCACATGCGCCGTTAGCTGGGGAATCTCGGTGTCATCGGCCGAAATCAGCGCAAAAATCTCCGCGCCCTGGGCGTGCATGTCGCGCACGAGTTGCAGGGTCTTTTCATAACGCAGCAACGAGTCGGGATCGTTCGCGTCACGGGTAGCAATCACGACCAGTGGCGCGTTCTTGCTGACCAGCGCATTGGGCCCGTGTTTGAGCTCGCCAGCCGGGTAGCCCTCCGCTTGGACGTATGCGGATTCCTTCAGTTTGAGCGCCCCTTCGCGAGCAATCGCGTAATGGATCGCACGGCCTAGATACAGCACCGCGCTGCCGCCCTTCATCGCCTCGGCAAACTCCCGCGCACTCTCTTCCCAACGCGGAAGCGCAGCCCGAATATCGGCGACAAGGTCATGGACCTGTTCGCAAAATCCGGCGACTGTATGACTTGTCATCCTCCCCCGCAGGCGCGCCAGGTAGAGTGTCGTCAGGTAGAGCACGACCAGCTGAGTGGTGAAGCTCTTGGTCGCCGGAATCGCCTTTTCCTTGCCCGCGTAGGTAGGCAGCGAGGCGTCTGCCTCCCCCGCCATCGACGAACCCGCATGATTTGTAATCGCGACGGTGGCGAGACCGCGCGCTTTTGCCTCGCGCAGAGCCGCCAGCGTATCCGCCGTTTCACCCGATTGGGAGACAACGATCACACCGGGATTCTGCAAGGTATAAGTGGAGCGGTAGCAATATTCACTGGCATATTCCACGTCTACCGTGAGACCGGCAAGGTCTTCGAGCATGATTTCAGCTGCCAACCCGGCGTGCCGACTCGATCCGCTGGCCGCGATCACGATCCGTTCGTGCCCGCGCAGCGCCTCCGCCAAACTTTTGAAGGCCTCGGGATTGAGGCTGCCGTCAATCAGGTAATTGCGCAAGGTCGCCTCGATCGCCTCCGGCTGTTCATAAATCTCGCGCAACATCGCGTGCGGGAAGACGCGGGTTTCCAAAGCAGCCTCGACCATGACATTCTCCAAATTTCGTCTCCGATGGAGCGTTGGCCGGAATCCGGCCCAACGCGCCCCGGTTCGAGTCTAATTGCTCCCACTATTGTAACGATTCAATATCAAGTATCCTTACGAATTGTTGTCACAAACCCTCTTGGACCGTTCTATCGAGAGACGTTCATCGAGCGCGCCGCTATACTGGGCAAAACCCGTACAACCCTGGAGCGGAAGCAAAGCGCCGCTGGAGTCGAAACCATGACCGCCGCAACCGTAACAACCTCTCAACCCGTCTTAGTCAAACCCGCGCGGATGGTTTCGCTCGATGTGTTGCGCGGGCTCACCATCGGCTTCATGATCATGGTCAACAACAACGGCGACGGCAACCGGGCCTACTGGGCGATGAAGCACGCCGCATGGAACGGCTTCACCCCCACCGATCTGGTCTTCCCCACCTTTCTGTTCCTCGTCGGAGTTTCGACGGTCTTCTCCACTCAGGCGCGCCTCGCTCAAGGAGCGACCAAGCAATCGATCTTCCTCCACACCGTTCGACGGACTGTCATCCTCTATCTGCTTGGGCTGGTAGTGAACAGTTTCCCGTTCTTTAACCTGCACACCATGCGTTTCTACGGAGTACTACCGAGAATCGCAATCTGTTACTTGGTCGTTGCGACGCTCTATTTAATAAGTCCTGGCTGGAAGGACAAGCTGGCGCTCATCATCGTGGCGTTGATTGGGTATTGGCTCCTGATGCGATTCGTTCCCGTTCCCGGCTATGGGCTACCAGGGCGCGACGTTCCCTTGCTGGATCACGACGGCAACCTGGTCGCATGGCTCGATCGCCAGATCTTTTCTGCCTCGCATTTATATGAAGGCACGCGCGATCCTGAAGGCCTCTTGAGTACCATACCCGCGCTCGGAACCGCGTTGATCGGCCTGCTGACAGGTATCTGGCTGCGGACATCCAACACGCTCGCCCTGAAAGCGCGCGGAATCGCGATTGCCGGAATCAGCGGCGTGGTGCTGGGCGGAATCTGGAACATCTGGTTCCCGATCAATAAAAAGCTGTGGACCAGCTCATATGTCCTCTTCGCCGCCGGACTGAGCCTGTTGCTGCTTGCCCTGTCGATCTGGATCGTCGATATTCGCAGCAAGGGCGAACCGAATGCCGATCCGTCCCGGCGCTATCGACAATTCATGCCCCTGTTGGTCTTCGGGGTCAACGCAATCGCCGCCTATGTCCTCTCCGAACTGCTCCCGGGGATCTTGGAGAACATCCATGTGCGCCCAGGTGTCAGCTTTCTGCATTGGTGCTATTTAGGAATCCTGCATGTGGTCCCCGATCCAGCCTTTGCCTCGCTCCTTTACTCGTTCGCTTATGCCGGAGTCTGCTGGATTCCGATGTACGTGCTCTACAAGAAGCGGATCTTCATCAAGATTTGAAGGGGCGGTTCCCTGACCACCCACTTCGAGGAAAGTCATCCTTGAGAAGGTCAGCGCCGCGCCGAAGTTTGTACAATATCCGCTGAAGACGTAATCGAAGGAAGACCACCCTCATGACAGTTTCCGTAATGGGTACAATCCCAGTTCTAAAAGAGACTTACACCCAGCTCAAGGCGCGTATGGACAAGGGCGTCCAGGCATTTCAAGCCGAGTTGGCCTCGACCCGTACCGGGCGCGCCTCGGTGCACATGCTCGACGGCATCCGTGTGCTGGCTTATGGCGCCGAGACGCCGCTCAATCAGGTCGCCCAGGTCACCGCTCCCGACGCCAACCTGATCGTCGTCCAACCCTGGGACCCAAGTGTTCTTGCTGAGATCGAAAAGGCCCTCCGCACCTCCGACCTGGGCTTCAATCCGCAGAACGACGGCAAGATCATCCGCGTGCCCATTCCGCCCATGACCGAAGAGCGCCGCAAAGACGTCGTCAAGCACCTCAACAAAGAACTCGAAGAGCGCAAGACGGTCATCCGCAACATACGCCGCGATGGCAATGAAGCGATCAAGAAGGCGGCGAAAGACAAGGCCATCTCCGCCGACGAAGAGAAGCGCGCGCTCGAAGAGATCCAGAAGCTGACCGACGACGAGATCAAGCGTATGGACGAGATGTCCAAGGCCAAGGAAAAAGAGATCATGCACATTTAAGTGCTTCTCATGGCGTCGTGACGCTGGAGTGGTCCAGAATGATCTTCCATCCCTCCGGGGTCTTCTCCCAGACCAGCGAGAAGATGCCACTCACGTCGCCGCCACCCGCGGCGTTGCGCGCCAGATGGAATTTTCCGGTCACGACGGCGTAGTTCGCGTCTAACTCCCGCACCGCGATATCAGAGAAGTCGAGCGTGCCCATCGCATCCTTGCTGGCGTAGGCCTTCTTGTAGCGCTCAAGAATGGGCGCATATCCGTGCGCCACGCTCTTGCCGATAAAGGTTGTGTCTGGCGAATCCTTGTAGGCGCGCATGAAAGTCACGATGTCCCCTGCGTTCCACGCCGCCGCCTGGTCCTTCAGCACTTGCTGAATCGCAATGGCAGGGTCGGCCTCCGCGGAGCACCTCATCACAGGCGCGAATGACGCTAGCAGCGCCACAATCAGTCCCAGTATTTTCAAAGCCTTCATCGCCGCCCCTATCCTCGTCGGATTCTCGCCGTCTAAATGTCCAGCTAGGCCAAAAGCATAGCAGGCAGCAGGTCCGGAAACTTCCGTCGTCCGCCAAACCTCGCCTCGTCCGATAGACTAAAGGCAGCTTTGCCCATGCGGAGAGGTAACGATGTCGCTTGCGACCGGCTTCAGATGCGCTGGCTGTGGAGAATGGAATGAAACCGTCGTGGATGAATCCGCGGGCAGTCGTCAGGCCTACATCGAGGATTGTCAGGTCTGCTGCAAGCCGAATGTGCTCGCAGTCGAATGGAATCGTTCGGCCAAGGAATATATCGTCCTCGCCGAACTGGAAAGCTGACGCGGAACGCCCCGCGCATCCATACGCGGGTATCACGGGATGATCTTCAGTACAGGCAGCGCCGGCCGGCGCGAGGGGCGAAAGTTGGGAAGTGGCCCCTCCGTCACATATAATCGACCTTTCCGCAGCGTGGATAAGATCTTGTGCAGTAGGGGTGTGCCCATTTTGCCCGTTAGCTTAGGGAGCAGCAATTCCCAGATTCAAAAGCAGCAGCTTCCGCGCCGTATTTTTGGCTCGACGTACCGGACCTTCACCCATACCTTAGCGCTGTCGCTCCTATGCCTGGTATTCAGCTCGGCGACGACGCCTCGTGCCCATGCCCAGCAGGACTCCAACGCGCAAGCCGCGCCCGGAGCACCTTCCGAAGTCATCGACGACATTCGCGTCATCGGAAATCGCCGCATTCCTAAAGAGACGGTCTTGGCCCGGCTGTATTCGCACCGCGGCGACACTTACGATCCAATCACCGTTGAGCGTGACTTCAACTCGCTGTGGAACACCGGCTACTTTGCCAATGTCCGCATCGAGCGCGAAGACACTCCCAAGGGCGTCATCCTGAACATCTACGTCACGGAAAAACCGACGATTCGCGAGATTAACCCTAAAGGTTTGAATTCCGTTTCATGGTCTGACGTGCTGGATCGCTTCAAGAAGGAAAAAGTCGGGCTGACGGTTGAGAGCCAATACGATCCGACCAAGGTCGAGCGCGCGGTCGTGGTGTTGCGCGAGTTGCTCGCCGAGCACGGTCACCAGTTCGCTGTAGTCAAAGTCGATGTTAAGACCATCCCTCCCGCTTCCGTCTCGATCAACCTGAATATCAAAGAGGGACCGACGGTCAAGGTGGGCAAGATCGAGTTCACCGGCAACGAAAACTATCCCTCGCGCGACCTTCGCCGCTCGATGAAGAACCTGAAGCCGATCGGGATTCCGCATTCGATCTTCTTCGAAAATCTCTTCGCGAAAACCTACGACGCCAGCAAGCTGGAAGAGGACGCCGAGCGGGTCCGCCAGGCTTACCACGACAAGGGCTACTACGCCGCAAACGTCGGTACTCCGGATACCCATCTGCGCGACGAGTCCGGTCTTTCGCTGATCACCTTCAGGCCAAAAAAGGGTAAGCGCATCGACATTACTCTGCCTATCGAACAAGGCGATCGGTACCGGCTCGGCGCCATCACGTTCACCGGCAACAAGGCCGTGAGCAATACCAAAGCGCTGCGGGCGCAATTCCCGGTGAAGGACGGAGATTGGTTCAACGCCACGGGGATCGGCAAGGGCCTGGAAAACCTGCATAAGGCCTATGGCCAGTTGGGATACATCAACTTTGTCGGTATTCCGACGCCCACGGTGGATGAGGCCAAGAAGATCGTCAGCCTGAACATCGACATCGATGAAGGCAAGCAGTATTACGTCTCGCGGATCGAGTTCACCGGTAATACCCTCACCCGTGATTCGGTCATCCGCCGTGAATTGCTTCTCGAGGAGGGTCAGGCGTACAACAGCCATCTCTGGGAGCTCAGCCTGCAACGACTCAACCAGCTTCAATACTTCGAGCCGCTCAAGGTCGAGGAAGACTCGACTCCGATCCGCGACGACGAGAACGCGACGGTGCAGTTGCTCTTGAAAGTCAAGGAGAAGGGCAAAAACAGCATCGGTCTGAACGGCGGCGTCAGCGGCCTTTCCGGCGCCTTCCTGGGTCTCAACTACCAGACCAACAACTTCCTCGGTTTGGGTGAAACGCTGAGCGTGCAGGCCAGCATCGGCAGCATCTCCCGCAACCTGCTCTTCGGCTTCACCGAGCCTTACCTCCGCAATCGGCCGCTGAGCATCGGATTCCAGGTTTACAGCAACAAGACCGACTACAACGCGTCGAAGAATTACAAGCTGACCACCGGTACATCTCTCAACGCATCGTCGGCAACGGCCTCTCTGCTCCAGAACTACAATCAGGCAACGACCGGCCTGAGCTTCTCGGCCAGTTATCCCATCCGCCACTCCTTCAAGCGGGTCGGCTTTACCTACACGCTGAACCGCTCCAACGTCACCACGTTCAGTGCGGCATCGAACAATCTCTTCCAAACCCTGGCCTTCCGCAGCGGCATCCAGGGGCAGAATGCGCTCGACGGCATCATCAACAGCATGGCCTCGTTCAGCTACTCTGAGAACCGCATCGACAACCCGTATAAGCCACGCAACGGTAGGGAGCTGTCCGCGGCGCTTCAGATCGCGGGCATCTGGGGCAACGTTCGGTACATAAGCCCAGTCGTGGAATTCAAACAGTTCCACTCCGTGAAAGGCCTTCGCTTCGATCCCCAGGGCCGAAATGTCTTCGGATACAAGCTGCAGGCGGAGTACATCCGCGGTATCAGCGGCGACGTTGCGCCGCCCTTCAATCGCTTCTACGCCGGCGGCGAGCAGGACCTTCGCGGCTTCGACGTCCGTTCCATCACCCCATACGGATTCGTCCCGACCAGAGTGCTCTACACGCTGACCAATCCGGACGGTACCCCAGTGCCGCGCGACCCGACCAACCCGAGCGACGGCAATATCCAGGTTCCGATCCCGGTCTATGGAATTGCCTCAGTCGGCGGAGACACTCAGTTCACCAGCAACATGGAGTACCGAATTCCGATTGCGGGACCGGTAACCTTTGCCTTCTTCGACGACTTCGGCATCGACGTGGTTCTGGATAAAGACCAGTTGAAGCAGAGTCCGGAGGGCATTGCGCAGCTGAACTCGCCGCTGTATGGCTGCCCGAACTATTACAACGGCTCTTGCCAGGGCGGTCAGCAGATCCAGTTCGATACGTACATACGCCCGATATATCACACGAACTTCGTACCTCGGATGTCGCTCGGCGGCGAACTGCAGGTAATTCTGCCGGTGGTCAACGCCCCGTTCCGCATCTACTACGCATATAACCCACTTAGGCTTTATACCCAGTTCCAGGGCGAGAACCTGATCACCCGCAGCATGTTCCCGGCCGGCGGGGCTGGCGACTACAGCTACGCCGAAGCGCAACAGCTCTACGGTTCGCTCTACCAGTTGCGCGAGCCGAGCAAGACCTTCCGGTTGACTGTCAGTACGACGTTCTAACTCGCGCGATTGGCTTCAAAAGTGCGCTGTTGAAGCCGATCGCGTTGACCTTCGCCAGCCGCCAACCTATAATTTGGGTGTTCCTGAGAATGTCCTCTGTCCGTGTCTCTTCTCCGCGTTTTCGGCCTTCGGCTGAAAAACATTTTCAAGAAGCGCGCAGGAGATTGACCAGGGAGCGAAGTTCGCTTCCGCTACAACGCGGGCGATTCAATCAAAAGTAATGAAGGAGTTGTAGATCTCATGAAGCGTTCGTTGACATTCGTTTGCATCCTGGCGTCCGGTTTCGGCGCGACCGCCCTCGCCCAGGCGAGCAGCGCCGCCATGCCCAGCGCGCCCGTACCCGCTTCCGCCTCCGCCCCCACGACCGCGCCTGTTGCCGCGAAAATTGCCATCATCCAGTTCCAGCAGGCGGTTGGAGCAACCAACGAAGGTCAGCGCGACTTCGCGGAGCTTCGCAAGAAGTTTGAGCCAAAGCAGAACGAGCTCAAGACCCAGAGCGACACTATCGACGGCCTGAAGAAGCAGCTCCAGACCCAGAGTGCCACCCTGAGCGAGTCCGCCCGCGCCGATCTGACGCGACAGATCGACGACAAGACGAAGTCGCTCCAGCGTTCCGCCGAGGACGCCCAAAACGACTTCCAGACCGAGATGGGCGAAACCTACCAGAAGCTTGCCGAGAAGGTCTACCAGGTCGTCCAGGCCTACGCCACCCAGGCCGGCTACACGCTGGTGCTCGATGCCTCCGCGCAGCAGAGCCCGGTACTTTGGGCAAACCAGGGAACTGATATCTCCCAGGCAGTGGTTGAGGCCTACAACCAGAAGTCGGGTGTCCCGGCGCCAACCGGTGGCGCTGCTGCTCCGTCGACGGCTCCACGTTCGACCGCCCCGGCTCGTACCCCGACAAAACCGGCCACAACCCCTCAGTAAGCCGTCCGATTGTTCGACAAAACGAAGGCCCCGCTCAGGCGGGGCCTTCGTCGTTTGCGAGTCAGTAGTCTCTTACGGCGAGCTGTGGAAAAAAATGTGGAAAGACCGAAAGCCAGCGTGGAGACTGACCGGAAAGCCGGATTGGCTTTATGAATATCTCCCGTCAGGGCCGCTTAACTTATTGATTCTGCGTTGTGATTCGAACCGAAAAAGATGCTACGACCGCTAATAACTTCTGTGCCAGGAACGAGATAAGCTGAACGCTTTCCACAATGTCGATTAAGCACCCGTGACAAACGGAATCGTTAGACCGTTTCAAGCGTGCGTTATCTCGAGCTGTCTTCGCCTATCTTCAGGACGGCCAGGAACGCCTCCTGCGGGATATCGACCTTGCCGATGCGCTTCATCCGCTTCTTGCCTTCTTTTTGCTTCTCCAGCAGCTTCCGTTTACGAGAAATGTCGCCGCCGTAGCACTTCGCCAGCACGTTCTTGCGGATGGCGGTCACCGTCTCCCGGGCCACAATCTTGGCCCCGATGGCCGCCTGGATCGCCACTTCGAACATCTGCCGCGGAATCAGTTCGCGCATTTTGCTTACCAGCGCGCGGCCCCGTTCATAGGCGAAATCCTTATGGACGATGATCGACAACGCGTCAACCGCTTCTCCACCGACCAGGATGTCCATCTTCACCATCGGGGAGACCCAGGTTCCGGCCAACTGGTAGTCGAGCGAGGCGTAACCACGGGAGACGCTCTTAAGCCGGTCGTAGAAATCTAGGACGATCTCATTAAGTGGCAGTTCATAGGTCAGCATGACGCGAGTGGGTGTAACGTACTCGAAGTTCTTTTGTCGTCCGCGCTTGTCTTCGACCAGCTTCAAGATGCCGCCGACATACTCCTCGTTAGTCAGAATGGTCGCGTTGATGATCGGCTCCTCGATCTTCTCGATCTCGGTCGTCTCAGGCCAGCGCGAGGGATTGTCTACCTCGACGACCGAACCATCGGTCAGCGTGATGTTATAGCGGACGCCGGGAGCGGTCGTGATCAGGTCAAGGTCGTACTCCCGCTCCAGCCGCTCCTGGATGATCTCCATGTGCAACAGGCCGAGAAAGCCGCAGCGAAAACCGAAGCCTAGCGCAGCCGAGCTTTCCGGTTCGAAAAAAAACGAAGAATCATTGAGCCGTAGTTTTTCAAGTGCATCGCGCAACAGCGTGTGCTCGTGTGAATCAACGGTGTAGATGCCGGCAAAGACCATCGGCTTGAGTTCTTCAAAGCCGGCAAGGGGCGCATCGCAGGGACGCTCGTCTTCGGTCACAGTGTCGCCGATCTTAGTGTCGGAGACGTTCTTAATGGTGGCGACAAAAAATCCAACTTCGCCGGCTGTCAGCTCGCCGATTGCAACCGGTTTAGGAGTCAAAACCCCCATCGAGTCAACATCGAAGACCCTGCCGTTCGACATGAGGCGGATTTTCATTCCCGTCGCCAGCCGCCCGTTAATGACTCGAACGAGCACGACCACTCCACGATAGGGATCGAACCAGGAATCGAAGATCAGCGCCTGCAGCGGGGCAGTTGCATCGCCCGAAGGCGGCGGCAATCGCGCCACAATCGCCTCCAGCACCTCGGGGACGCCCAGGCCGGTCTTGGCGCTCACCGGCAGCGCGTCGGTCGCATCCAGCCCTACCGCCGACTCGATCATCTCTTGTGTGCGGACGATGTCCGCACTGGGCAGGTCGATCTTGTTGATCACCGGGATCATGTCCAGCCCGTTGCTGATCGCGAGATAGGCATTGGCCAGCGTTTGCGCTTCGACGCCCTGCGAGGCATCGACCACCAGCAGTGCGCCTTCGCAGGAGGCGAGCGAGCGGGACACCTCGTAAGAGAAGTCGACGTGCCCCGGAGTATCGATCAGGTTGAGCTGATAGGTCTCGCCGTTCTTCGCCTGGTAGGCCATGCGCACGGCGTGCGCTTTGATGGTGATGCCCCGCTCGCGCTCAAGGTCCATCGCGTCGAGCACCTGGGCCTGCATCTCGCGCGACGTCACCGAACCAGTGAGTTCGAGCAAGCGGTCGGACAATGTGCTCTTGCCATGATCGATGTGCGCGATGATGGCGAAATTGCGGATGTGCTGAATGTCCATGAATCGAGTGGATTCCTAGTAGCGGGGGCCGTAGTCGCGGGGCTCTGTGCTGGAACAGAGCCTGGCTGGCGGTCTATCCATGCGAAGTGCAACGACCGACCGCGGCCAGCGCGCGAAAACTTTCCTAAACTCCAATCTTAGCATCGGTAGGCAGTGGCCAAGGCCATACAATGAAAGCAGAATCGAAACGCAAGCATGGATGTTTCTCGACTCGTTTGCGCCGTCTGCGTCGCGGCCACAATTCTGTCGACCGGGTGCTGTCCCGAGCAAGCTGTCGCCTTATCATTCAATGGCCAGCCGGGCGTTATTGCTCCCATGTCGAGTGGCCGCCCGGCAGCTGCCCAGGTGCCTGCCACGGCGTCGCCGGCCCAGCAGACCGCCGGTCCAACGCAACTTAACCAGCAGGAACGAAATCGCCAGCTAAGGAACCAGCAGCTCATCGACAACTCTGAGCAGGCGTACCAGGCTGGCGTGAACAACTACCACGCCGGGCATCTCGAGGCGGCCAAGGCGAATTTCGATTACGCCGTAGACCAGATGCTCTCGAGCGGCCTCGACCTTAAGAACGACCCTCAACTCTCGGCCGAATTCGAGCACCTCGTCGATGCCATTAATACCCTGGAGATGGAGGCCCTCAAGCAGGGCAACGGCTTCGAACCGCGCGCCGAGCCGACGCCCGTCGATGTTGCCAACGATGTTACTTTTCCCGTCGATGCCGCGCTCAAAGCCCAAGCCCAGGCCGAACTGAAAACTACTCAGTCAGACCTGCCCCTGGTGCTGAACGATTACGTCGCCAGCTACATCAACTTCTTCGCCAATACCAAGGTTGGCCACGCGACCATCGTCCATTCGCTCACGCGCGCCGGGCGTTATAAGGAGATGATCCAGCGCATCCTCGCCCAGGAAGGTGTACCCCAGGACCTGATTTACCAGGCGGTCGCCGAGTCAGGCTTTCAGCCCCAAGCGCGCAATGGACGCAGCGGCGCCGGCGGCATGTGGCAGTTCATGCCGGGAGACGCGTTCGCCCCGCCGAGAAGCGCCTGGTTCGACCAGCGTTATGACCCGGAGGGATCGACTCGCGCCTACGCGCGCTACATCAAGTTTCTCTACAACCAGCTCGGCGACTGGTACCTGGCCATGGCGGCCTACGATTGGGGCGCGGGCAACGTCCAGCGCGCGGTGCAGCGCACCGGCTATGCCGACTTCTGGGAGTTGTACCGGCGGGACGTGCTGCCTACCGAAACAAAGAACTACGTCCCCATCATCCTGGCCGCCACGATCATGGCGAAGAACCCCCATCAGTACGGCCTCGACACGATCGTCGCCGACCCGCCGCTGCTGAACGACACCGTCACTACCAACTACAGCGTGGATCTCCGCCTCGTATCCGATATCGTCGAAGCGCCGCTCCAGGAGATTGTGGCGCTGAATCCCAGCCTGCTGCGCATGGCCACGCCACCGGACGATACTTTTGCTCTGCATCTGCCGCCGGGAACAAAGAAGCTCTATGACGGACGGATCGAAGAGATTCCGGTCGACCGTCGCAGATCATGGCGCTTCCACAAAATCGCAACCGGCGACACGATCGAGGACGTCGCCCGCGAATACCACGTGAGCCCTACTGAACTCGCCTTCGTCAATCAGCTCAGCGCTGGTAGTGATCTCTCCGGCACCGAAGCGCTGGTGGTTCCCGTGGCGGCGGCGCCCAGCACCTCCATCACGCGATCGACCCGATACACCGCGAAGAAGGGCGATACTCTGGTTACGGTCGCCGACCGATTCAATGTGTCGGTCGATGAGCTTCGAGGCTGGAACCATCTCAAGGGCACAACTCTGGCGCCGGGCCACACCTTGTATGTCTCGGAACCGGCGCGTGTCTCTTCCACACGAAGCCATCATCGCGCAACGGCCGGCTCGCACGCGACGAAATCTGCGCATGGCGCGACGGCGAAGACGGCATCATCAGGCTCACCGAAATCGAAGACCACCGGCGCGTCAACGGCGAAGAAGCATCATTCTTCTGCGCCATAACGCAGTTCTCGCTTGCGTTCGTTGGCGACACGTATCATGCTGTTGCTATAATCCGCCGCGGGTGCGTGTTTCGGTTTCCGCCGCGTTGCGCGGAGAGAGCTTCTGATTTGCGACCTATTATTTGACGCCCCGGAGGGCAGAACACATGCAGGATGATTACAAGCTTTATGCGAACAGCGATGGCGAGCCGGTTTCCGGCGCAAGTGATCTTGCCGCCGAAACCGAAGATGATTTCAGCGAAGACGAAGAAGAGGAAGTGATTATCAGCCTTAGCTCGTTGGACGACGAGGATCTGGGCGGACACGAAGACGAAGACGCCGAGGAAGAGGTTGCGGCGATCATCGTCGTGGCCCCGTCCCCGGTTCCCGCAGCGAAAGCAACAGCAAAGAAAGCTACGCCGACAAAAGCGCCTGCCAAGAAAGCGGCTGCAAAGAAGGCCGCGACGAAAGCGGCAAAGAAGGCTCCCGCAAAGAAAGCCGCACCTGCAAAGAAAGCCGTTGCGAAGAAAGTTCCGGCCAAGAAGGCCGCAAAGAAGTCAGCCGCCAAGAAGAGCAGCAAAGGCACTCTCGGCGGCGGCAAGGCTGCAAAGAAATCCGTAGCCTCGAAGAAGAAGAGTGCCCTCACCAAAAACCCAACGAAGCGAGGTAGTACATTGGCCGTTAAGAAAGCAGCAAAGAAGGCTCCCGCAAAGAAGGCGGCAACCAAGAAGGCGGTAGCCAAGAAAGCACCCGCAAAGAAGGCGGTAGCCAAGAAGGCTCCTGCAAAGAAAGCAGTCAAGAAGGCTGCGAAAAAGAAGTAATCATCCAGCACTAAACAGGCAAGCAAAAGGGCCCGGCACAGTGCCGGGCATTTTTGCGTCCGAAAGTCGCATGGATCTTCCTCCACTGGCCCCTCCCACAAAGGCACAGCACGCAATTGGGCTGCGTGTACGGTCAGATTTCTGCCTCTCCCCAATTCGATTTGGGTTAACATCAGGCATCGCGACGGCTTGATTTCCAAAGAGACCGCGGAGTCGGGATGAGAACCAGCATCACTTGCGCATTGTTGCTCGCCGGGTGCGCCGGCGGAATCGGTTTGTGGTCTGCAATCCCGGTTCATGGCGCAAGCGATTCCTCGGCCTTGGGATCGGGCAGCTGGAATCGACAGGCTGCAGCGACTTACCTCGATAGCCGCGAAATCTGGTGGCAGAGCTGGCCCCGCGCCCAGAAAGATCACGGAACTCTATGCATTTCCTGCCACACGGTGGTTCCATATGCGATGGCCCGCCCGGCCCTCAGCCACGAGTTAAGCGAAAGCGGCATGTCACCTGCGGAAAAGACGCTGTTCGACAGCGTCGAGAAGCGCGTGAGCATGTGGTCTGAGATGGTTCCTTTTTATTCCGACGCAAATAATGGCCCCGGCAAGACCGCCCAGGCGCACTCGACGGAAGCCGTGCTCAACGCCGTCGTTTTGGCGAGCTATGATGCGCGCCAGGGGCGCCTGCGTCCGATCACCCGGACTGCTTTCGACGCAGCCTGGGCCCTGCAACTCAGCTCCGGCGACAGCGCCGGTGGTTGGCTATGGCAGGACTTTCATCTCGCGCCCTGGGAGTCAAATCAATCTGCTTATCAGGGAGCAGCGCTGTTAGCGGTTCAGGTCGGTAAGGCTCCCGGCGGGTATGCCGATGAGCCAGAGGTTCAGCCGCATCTGCAACGCCTGCGCGAATACCTGCGACGCCAATATGCGGCACAGCCCTTGATCAATCAGGTCTACGTTTTGTGGGCCAGTTCAGAGGTTCCCGATCTGCTCAGCACCGACGAACGCAAAACGCTTATTCAGCAGATTGAAAGCCTGCAGCAGAGCGATGGCGGATGGAAGTTGGCATCCCTGACCCAGTGGAAACGACTGGATGATTCCGTCGAGCCCTCCGAAAGCGATGGCCTGGCGACCGCCCTCTGTGTATTGGCCTTAGAGCACTCGGGCGCCGCAAGTAGCAGGGCCACTCTGAAGAGAGGCATCGCATGGCTGGTCCAACATCAAGAAAAAGACGGGGAGTGGCGCTCTGCCTCACCTAACAAACTCCGCGACCCTGAGAGCAATATTGGGCGTTTCATGAGCGACGCCGCAACCGGATACGCCGTGCTGGCTCTCGAAAATGCTCATTAGGCTCGTGGAGAGTCATGCCCTGCGCGTCTCCCTGTGACCAACGAAAAATCTCCCTCAATGCATCCCAGCGAATAGAGGACTCGCGTGAAGCCGGCGGCTTGAGTCATACTTGTTTCCGGAACTCGAAAGATTTTTGTCCGGTCGATTAACGTGTGACTTCGGTCACGACGAATGCAGCACTCTGCGCGTACCCTGACTGTGTACCCCTATTTGCGAGAGCGAGCTGCACTAAAAGCCTCGCCGCAGCAAGGAGTGAGGAAAATGCCGCAGTATCCTTGGTCAACGATCGCCACCTTGCTGGCATGCGGATTGGCCTTCGGAATCACTCCGCTGGCGCTCGCCTGGGCCTGGGCGCGCCTTGTCTCCCCGCGCAAGGGAGGCCCGGTCAAGGAGGCCACCTACGAGTGCGGCCTCGAGGCGAAGGGCGATGCCTGGATCCAGTTTCATTCGTCTTACTACATCTATGCCATCGTTTTCCTGATCTTCGACGTGGAGACGGTTTTTCTTCTGCCCTTCGCGGTAGCGTTCACCGGGCTCACCGTGGGAGCATGCCTCGCGATGCTGATCTTTCTGCTGTTGCTGTTGGAGGGCCTCGTGTGGGCGTGCGGAAAAGGGGTCTTAAAATGGGCCTAACGGCAAACTCTGGAGTGAGGGCTCGATGAGTCAGAACCCGCCAGTGAACAACTCCCAAGGTCAGAAACCGGTAGCCCAGACGGATCTCACTGCCATCAAAAGTGAGTTGAGCAAACACGGCGTCTTCACCACGACCTTTGAAGAGCTCTACAACTGGGGCCGCAAGAACTCGGTCTGGCCCCTGACCTTCGGCCTCGCATGCTGCGCGATTGAGATGATCGCCACCACCATGGCCCGTTACGACCTGGCGCGCTTTGGGGCGGAGGTCTTCCGGCCATCCCCGAGGCAAGCCGACCTGATCATCGTCTCCGGAACCGTGACTAAAAAGATGGCCCCGCTGGTGGTCCGCCTTTACGACCAGATGCCCGAACCAAAGTACGTGATCGCGATGGGCGCCTGCGCCATCTCCGGAGGGCCATTCCGCGACGGCTACAACGTGCTCAAGGGGATCGACCGCTATATCCCCGTCGATGTACATATCCCTGGCTGCCCACCCCGCCCCGAGGCGCTGATCCACGCGTTCATGGCCTTGCAAGAGAAGATCTCTGGTCAGCACATCACCGGCGAGCAACGGCCACGGCACCTCAAAGACGAGGAGCCCAGCGAATTTAAGATTCCCGAGTATGGCGACCACGACCTGGAGCCGCCGAGCAATCGCGTAGTCTTTGCGGCAAATAATCCGCTGAAGGCCAATCCTCTGAAAGTGATTCAATGACCGTCACTCAAATCACAGTGGAAGAGATCAAAGCGGCGATTGAAGCGGCCATTCCGGGCCGCAGAGTGACAATCGTGAACAACGGAAGCCCCTCCGCGCAGCACTCCCTCCTCGTCGACTCCGAATATGGCGTCGATGTAGCGCGGTTCCTGCGCGATGACTCCGAACTCCGGCTCGACTTCTGTTCCAACATGACCGCCGTCGACTGGCTGGATTCCGAGCTAACCGAGAAAGTGAAGGTCAACAAGCTCGTCGACGGAGTGGAGCAGGAAGTCGAAGAAGCTCGGAAGACCAAAGTTCCCGGTTATCTCGAGGCCGTTTACCATTTGTTCTCAATGGAGAAGCAGCACGGGCCGGTGATTCTGCGGCTGCGCACGAAGAACCGTACCGACCAGGTCCATCTTCCCTCCCTTACACCGATCTGGCGCAGCGCGGAATTTCAGGAGCGCGAAGCCTTCGACCTCTATGGCATCATCTTCGACGGGCATCCGGACCTGCGTCGCATTCTCATGTGGGACGAATTCACCGACCACCCGATGCGCAAAGACTACGTCCCTCCGGCCGACGATGAGGTCGAGTTGATGGCAGGTGCAAAGCCATGAGTACCGGGACCCTCGACGAACTGGAACTCGCTAAAGCCGCCCCCGCAGCGCCGCAAAGCGGCATCATGGATATTTCCATGGGCCCGCATCACCCGTCGACCCACGGCGTCTTTCGCATGGACGTCCAACTCGATGGCGAGCGAGTCGTCCGCCTGAAGCCGGTACTTGGCTACCTGCACCGCAATCACGAGAAGATCGCCGAACACTGCACCTACCTGGGCTCGATCCCCTATACCGACCGCCTCGATTATCTCTGCTCGATGACCAACAACTGGGCCTATGCTTTGGCGGTCGAGAAGCTGGCCGGCATCCAGGTGCCGGAGCGCGCCGAATATATTCGCGTGATCGTCGGCGAGTTGACCCGTCTGCAAAACCACGCCGGAGTCGTCGGCTTTCTCATTCAGGACATGGGCGCGAGCGGCACACCATTGATGTACGCCTTCCGCGAACGCGAAAAGGTCCTCGATCTCTTCGAAGCGCTGTCAGGCGCGCGGATGATGTGCAACTACATGCGATTCGGCGGTGTGCGCGTCGACTGCTCCGAGGAGTGGCTCAAAGCGGCGCGGCAGGTCATCTCCGCATTTCCCCGCTTCCTCGACGAGTTTGAGCAGTTGATCAGCGGCAATGAAATTCTGATGGCGCGGACCCAGGGCGTCGGCGTGCTCTCGCGCGAACTAGCGATCAATGCCGGTGCGACTGGCGTCATGCTTCGCGCAACCGGCGTGAATTACGACATTCGCAAAGTGGACAACTACGGGGTCTACGGCCGCTTCAATTTCCGCGTACCGCTCGGCGAGCACGGCGATGTCTACGATCGCTACATGCTCCGCGTTCTCGAGATGCGCGAATCACTCAAGATTCTCGAGCAGGCGATCGACAGCATCCCGCCCGGCCCGATCATGGACCCGAAGACTAAGCTTCGCGGACTGCGCCCCAAACCAGGCGAGGCCTACGGGCGCATCGAGTCGCCCAAAGGCGAGCTAGGCTTCTATCTCATCAGCAATGGAACCCCCGACCCATACCGGTACCGTGTGCGCCCTCCGAGCTTCATTCATCTCACCGTGCTCGAAGACATGTGCCTCGGCCGAAACATCGCGGATACAGTCGTGACGCTGGGCAGCATCGACATCGTAATGGGCGAGGTGGACAGATAACGATATGTTAGGCGAAGGCATCATTCAGGGATTGGCCGAAACGGCGCGCAACTTCTTCGGCAGCTTCATCGAGAAGGGCCGGCTCACCACCGTGCAGTATCCTGAGGAGCGCAGGCAGCTCGCCGAGGCGACTCGTCAGTACCCGATCCTTCTCTATGACGGAAGCGATGCCGAAGCGGGGCTGCGCTGCGTCGCCTGCCAAATCTGCGAGAAGGAATGCCCGCCGCGCTGCATCCATATCGAAAAAAGCAAAGACAAGAAGCCGGACTTCGTCGGTAAGCCGCAGTTCTATCCCGCCGTCTTCGATATCGACGTATCGGTATGCATGAGCTGCCAGATCTGTGTCGAGGTCTGCCCCTTCGACGCCATTCGCATGGACAACGAGTTTGAGCTCAGCACCACCGACCGCTTCGGCGGCCTCCTCTGGCCAAAAGAAACGCTCGCGAAGTCCAACGAGTACTACCACTCGATCCATCCCACCGAAGCAGCCGAAACCGACGAGCGTCGCGCCAGGGAGTTGGAGGAAGCACGGGCAAAGGCCGCCGCAAAGGCCGCGCAACCCGTGGCGTCGGGAGCTTCGCAATGACGCTTGCGGCAGCGGCGCAGTCTGCACACGTGCAATTCGCGGATCAGGCCTTCGTCATTCTCAAACACTGGCTCGTCGTCCATTCACCGGCGCTCTTGCAGCCCGCTGTCTCGGTTCTGGCGACTGTCATCCCCATCATCGTCATATTCCCGGCTCTCTTCGCCGTCACCACGGTTCTTGAGCGCAAAGGGCTGGCCCGGATCCAGAACCGCTACGGCCCGAACCGCGTTGGCCCATTTGGCGTACTGCAGCCGATCGCGGACGCGGTGAAGTCGCTGACCAAGGAAGACATCGTACCCCGGGCCGCGGACAAGCTTGTGCATTTCGCCGCGCCTCTGGTGCTGGTGTGTGCATCCTTTCTCGCCTATTCAGTACTGCCCATGGGCCGCAATATGGCCGCCGTCGATCTCGACGCCGGGCTCCTGTTTTTCTTCGCCATCGGCGCGATTCCGGAGCTCGCCATATTCATGGCTGGCTGGTCGAGCCGGAACAAATACTCGATGCTCGGGGCCATGCGCGCCATCGCGCAGATGATCAGCTACGAGGTGCCGCTGATTCTGTCGTCGATCGCCGTCGTAATGACTGCCGGCACGCTCTCGCTGACGTCGATCGTCGAGAGGCAAGCCCGATATTCCTGGACTCTACCCCACTGGTACGTAATGACCCCGTGGGGTTTTGCGGGCTTCATCCTCTTCATGATTGCCGCAGCTGCGGAGGTCAACCGCAGCCCCTTCGACTTGCCCGAAGGTGAATCGGAGATCATCGGAGGGTATTTCATCGAATACTCGGGCTTCAAGTTCGCGCTCTTCTTCCTTGCCGAATATCTGGAGATGTTTGCCGTCAGCGGACTGGGCATCACGCTCTTCCTCGGCGGCTGGTCGGCGCCCTTCTCGTTCCTCACCTGGATTCCCTCCTGGATTTGGTTCTTCGCCAAGATGGTTGCGTTCATCTGCGGCTTTATCTGGGTGCGCGGCACCGTCCCCCGCCTCCGAATGGACCAGTTGATGAATCTCGCCTGGAAATTAATGCTGCCTATGGCGGTTGTCGTGATCCTCGACGCCGGGTTGTGGCGCTTTTTACCCGGCGGAGCCGTACGCTGGCTGGTCTGCGCAGTCGTCGTCGCTGTCCCTTACGTCCTGCTCGCGCGCGCGTTGGCGGGCAGCAAGGGGATCGCCAGACGAGTCTATCGCTACGCCGATTAAGTTTGTCGCGCGGCTGTGATTTCGGACACACCGCGAGAGTTTCCGAGAGGTTAGGATACTAGGGACGAAAGAGTCGGGAAGCGAGGGGTAGCGAATTCGCGGGCGGGTTAAGCTCGCGTCAATCTGCCCAGGGAAATCCCAGACCAAACCGATGACTGTCCTCATCATGATTCTCGCCGCAGTGACGCTGAGTGGCGCCGTCGCCGCGATGACGTTGCGAAAGCTCGTTCACTGCGCCCTCGCGCTCACCATCGCCTTTGCCGGGCTCGCGACGCTTTACCTTAGCCTCGATGCGCAGTTCGCCGGCCTCGCGCAGTTGCTCATCTATGTGGGAGCCATCGCTATTCTGATCGTCTTCGCAATCCTGTTGACGCCGAGTTCCTCGGACGCAGGAATCGAGTCTCGAACCAATATCTCGCCGTCCGGCTTGGTAGGTATCGTGCTGGCCCTGGGAGTCTTCGCGATCCTGGCCTGGTCGGTTAGCCATAGCAGCCTCAGGCGCTCCACGATCGTTGTGTCGACTCCGGCAGCCACTATGCAGCAGATCGGCGATGCCCTGATGCACCGCTACGCTTTGCCCCTTGAAGTCATCGGGCTCATGCTCACCGCCGCTCTGATCGGCGCCGTTATCCTTGCGATGAAGGAGAGTCAGGCGCCCCGGTGAATCCGCTGACCGCTTATCTTCTGGTTTCTTCTCTGCTTTTCTCGGTTGGCCTCGCGGGAGCGTTGACCCGCCGCAGCGCCATCCTCGTGCTCGCCGGCGTGGAACTGATGCTCAATGCCGCGAACCTCAACTTCCTCGCCTTCTGGCGCTTTGGTTCACATCCCGAAGCGCTGACCGGCTTTCTCTTCGTCATCTTCTCGATCGCGGTGGCCGCCGCCGAAGCCGCTGTTGGACTCGCGCTGATCCTGGCCATCTACCGCCACTCCAAAACCTCAGACGTGAGCGAAATTGTGGAGATGAAGGGCTAGCCGATGGCGTTCATTGTGCACTCACTCTGGCTCATCCCCATACTCCCCGCGCTCGCGGCAGCCATCAGTGCGCTCCTGAAGCAGAGCCAGCGTCGCCTCTCTGCGGCTCTTGCCATTGGCTCGATGGGAATTTCGCTGGCGCTGTCTCTCTGCGCCCTGGCCGAGAGCCTGGCGAATCCGGCCCGACAGGTGGTGAACTTCCGCTGGATGCAATTCGGCTCCCAATGGATCAGCCTCGGCTGGGCGCTCGATCCCCTCGCCGCAATCATGCTGGTGATGATCGCCTTCGTCGGGCTGCTGATTTTCATCTACAGCCTCGGCTACATGGCGCACGATGCGAACTCCACGCGCTTTTTCTGCTTCCTGTCGCTCTTTGCCGGGGCAATGTTCGGCGTGGTCATCGCCAACAGCCTGCTGCTCCTCTTCATGTGCTGGGAGGTCGTGGGCCTCACCTCGTATCTGCTCATCGGATTCTGGTATCACCGCCCTGCGGCTGCGGCTGCGGCGAAAAAAGCCTTCATTACCACCCGCATCGGCGACCTCGGCCTGCTGCTCGGCATGGTTTGGCTCTACTCGAAGACAGGAACACTGCTCTTCTATGACAATGGCGCGGGCTGTCTTGAGCACGGTGCACTAAACTCCCTGCTCGGCGCCGCTGCCGTTGCTGGGCATGCCCGTCTTCACCGCTATTGCCCTGCTCATCTTCAGCGGAGCCGTCGGCAAGTCAGGCCAATTGCCGCTGCACGTCTGGCTCCCCGACGCGATGGAAGGCCCAACCCCCGTCAGCGCGCTCATCCACGCCGCCACCATGGTCGCGGCTGGTGTGTATCTCGTCGCGCGAGTCTATCCGCTGATGGCGCTTTCGCCAGGAGGCATCTCGATTGCGCTCCAGGTCGTCGCGTGGACCGGAGCCATCACCGCCGTCTTCGCCGCCAGCATCGCCGTCGCGCAAAACGACATCAAGCGCATCCTCGCCTATTCGACCATCTCGCAGCTTGGCTACATGATGCTGGGCCTTGGAGTAGGCGGCGTTGCGGTGGGAATCTTTCATCTGATCACACACGCCTTCTTCAAGGCGCTGCTCTTTCTCGGCGCCGGATCGGTGATTCACGGCTGCACCGAGGAGCAGGACATCCGCTACCTGGGCGGTCTGCGCCGCTTCATGCCCATCACCTTCGCGACCTACGCAGCGGGAACACTCGCCCTGTGCGGATTCCCTCTGCTCTTCTCCGGTTTCTGGAGCAAAGACGCAATCGTGCACGCCGCGCATGACTGGAGTGTCTCCCAGGTGCCGTTCTACCTCGGAGTCCTCGGCGCGCTATTGACCGCCTTCTACATGACCCGGCAGGTCTGCTACGTCTTCTTCGGAAATCGGCGTGACCAGGTGCCCGTCGAATCGCCTCGCGCCCCCGAAGAGTTCTGCATCATCCCCGATCCCCACGAGAGCCCGTCAACGATGACGGCTCCGCTCGGGATACTGGCCGTCTTCGCCGTCGTACTGGGATTCATCAATACGCCAGCGTGGCCGTGGTTTACCTCATTCCTGGAGTCCAGCACGGCTGTCTCAACAAATACCGCCTCGAACCCCACCGTAGATTTTGCCCGCTTCGCCGAAGCCGGCTTGCTACCTCTGATGTTGCTGTCGTCGCTAATTGTCCTGGCGGGACTCGGGCTAGGCTGGTGGTTCTACGGACGCAAACCGATCACCCGCGCCACCGACCCGGATGCGCTGGAACGGCTGTCCCCACCGATCTTTCGCATACTCCAGCATCGGTTCTATGTCGATGAGCTATATGAGTGGACCGTCATCCTCGCCGCGCGCCGCGCCGCAGATTTCTCGGCCTGGCTGGACCGTCGGATCTGGAACGGTGCGGTCCAGGCAGTGCGTCTGCTGGTGACCGGACTTGGCAGAGTGGACGCTTCCCTCGACACGCATGCCGTGAACGCAGGCTTCGATGAAGGCTGCCGCGCCGTTGGCGAAGGCGGCCATCTCTTCTCGCGCTTTCAAGATGGGCGCGTACAGAATTATCTTCGCGTGATCGCCGCCGCCTTGGTGGTGCTTGCGGCATTGCTGCTCTGGCGGAGCGCCGCATGAGCGGAATCGCCCCGGGAGAATTTCCCTGGATCACGGTGCTTACGTTTCTACCGCTTGCCGGTGCAATGGCAGTATTTTTGCTCGGCCCTCGGCTGCCAGGCTTCGCCCGCGCTCTAGCGGTCGGCGTCGCGACCGCTGCCCTTGTCATGACGCTGGTCCTCTGGCATCGATTCGACCCAAACCTGCCAATTTTTCAGTTTCAGGAGTCGCACGCGTGGGCTCCTTCGCTGGGAATGACCTACCACGTCGCCATCGACGGGCTAAGCCTGCTGATGCTGGTTCTCTCGGCGATTGTCGTGCTGATGTCCCTCGCCGCCTCATGGGCAAATCCGCGCCAGGGCGCTGTCTACTTTGCCCTGGTGCTTTTGCTGGAAGCGGGCCTCTTCGGCACCTTCACCGCGCTGAACTTCGTCCACTGGTTTCTCTTCTGGGAGTTGAGCCTGATCCCCGCCTTCTTCCTGGTGAGGCTGTGGGGCGGCAACGACAGCGCGCGCGCCTCGACCCAGTTCTTTCTCTACACCATGGTCGGCAGCGTGGCGCTGCTACTCGCCTTCTTGGCGATCTTTCTCGTGACGGGTAACTTCGACTTTATCGAACTCGGCGGCCTCGCCCGCAGCGGCCAGCTTTCGGCCATGTTCGCGCAGCACCTTGGCCAGAACGGCGCGATGTTACTCTTCTGGGCGGCCTTCCTTGGCTTTGCCGTCAAAACGCCTGTTGTTCCATTCCACACCTGGCTGCCATCCACCTATGCCGAAGCTTCCAGCGAGACGACGATGCTCCTTACCGGGGCGATGTCAAAGATGGGCATCTACGGATTTCTGCGCATCCTGCTGCCCATCTTCCCGGAACAGATGCATCGCGCGCTGACGCCACTGCTCTGGCTGGCCGTCGCCTCCATCGTGCTGCCGGCATTCGCCGCCTGGGCGCAGAGCGATCTCAAAAGAATCTTCGCGTACTCCTCGATCAATCACCTCGGCTATTGCGTCCTAGGCGTATGCGTAGCTGCGAAGATGACCGGAGTCGACGCCAGCCTGGCGAACGAAAAAGCCGCGGCTCTCACTGGCGTCCTGCTCCAGATCTTCAGCCACGGCCTCACCGCGGCGGCCTTGTTCTGGTTCATCGCCTTGCTCGAGCGCCGCACCGGCGGACTTCGCGGCCTGAACGATTTCGGCGGTCTGCGCAAAGCGGTGCCCGTCTTTACCGGACTCATGGGGATTGCCATCTTCTGCTCCCTGGGCCTGCCCGGACTGAGCGGATTTCCCGGTGAGTTTCTCATCCTCAAAGGGGCATTCCCGCTTGCCCCGTGGGCGACATCAATTTCTCTCCTCGGATTGCTGATCACGGCGGTCTTTCTGCTTACCGTCATTCAAAAGGTTTTCTCAGGGCCGCTCAGTAACCGCTGGGCCGCGATGCCCGACCTGACTTCTGCCGAACTGCTCGCGCTCACTCCCGCCATCGCTTTGATGTTTCTTCTCGGACTCTATCCCCAACTCATCGCCGGCCCGATCCACGCAACGGTGATGCAGTGGGCCAGACAGGTGGGGTTCTGATGCTCGCCTGGACGATCTACCTGTCATTCCTCGGTGCGCTCACCACGCTGCTGATCGGAAACAAGCGGCCGCAAGCAGCGCGAATCATCGCGCTGCTCACCGCGCTCGCCGGACTCGCAATCGCAATTTCGGCGGTGGTGCAGTATCGCCCGGGTGAAGTCCTCACCGTGGCCCGCCTGCCGTGGATTCCCCAACTCGGCATCGAATACCACCTCGCCGCCGACGGAATCAGCCTCGTTCTCGTGTTGCTGACCAGTATCGCGGCCACGGCCGGCATTCTTTTCTCCTGGAATATCGATCGCCGCACCGGAGAATTCTTCGCGTTCTACTTGGCGTTAATCGGCGGCGTCTACGGCGTCTTCCTCAGCTTCGATCTGCTGTTGCTCTTTATCTTTTACGAAATCGCCATCATCCCCAAATACTTCCTTATCGCGATTTGGGGATCGACCCCGCGCTCCGCCCAGCCCGGCCACGCTAGCGCCGTGCGCGAATATGCCGCAATGAAGCTGGCGCTCTATTCCTTCGCCGGAAGCGGCCTGGTGCTCGCCGGAATCATCGCCGCCTGGGTGGTCGGCGGCCAGACGATGAACTTGCAGCTTCTGGCGCACACTTCCTTTCCCGCACATTTTCAGATGTGGGCCTTCCCCCTGGTCTTCGTAGGCTTCGCCGTGCTCGCCGGCATGTGGCCCTTTCACACCTGGGCGCCGGGCGGCCACGCCGCCGCCCCAACCGGAGCGTCGATGCTGCTCGCCGGCGTAGTCATGAAGCTCGGCGCTTACGGCTGCCTTCGCGTAGCGATGATGCTCTTTCCCCGCGGGCTCGACCCGTGGGGATTTCACCTGCTCGGCCTCGGCTCGTGGCGCGACGTCTTCGCCCTGCTCGCCCTGATCGGCATCGTCTACGGCGCAAGTGTCGCGCTCGTGCAACGGGATTTCAAGCTCGTCATCGGCTATTCCAGCGTCAGCCACATGGGATTCGTGCTGCTCGGCCTGATGACCCTCAACAAGATCGGCCTCGATGGCGCGGTCTTTCAGATGTTCTCCCACGGCGTGATCGCCGGGCTGCTCTTCGCCGTCGTCGGGCGAATGGTCTACGACCGCACCCACACCCGCGATCTGAACGAACTCGCCCCAATGCGCCTCGCCCGAGTGATTCCTTTCGCCGCAGTCGTCTTCATCCTCGCTGCGATGGCTTCGATCGGCCTGCCTGGATTCAGCGGCTTCATCGCCGAGTTTCAGGTGCTGATTGGCGTCTGGCGCTCCCTGCCGTGGATGACCCCGGTCGCCGGCTTCGGCATTCTTGTCGGAGTCGCCTTCGCCTGGCGTGCCCTAACGAAGGCGTTCTTCGGCGATGGCCCAACTCCCGCCGCGGAACACACACTGCCGCCCATCACCTGGCCGGAACGCTTGGGCGCGCTTCTGCTCCTGGCCACAACCCTCGCTGCCGGGCTCTATCCACGCATCCTCACCGACCTGATCCTGCCCACTCTGAACTCGCCGCTCTTCGAGGGCCTGCGCACAGGAGCGTGGCGATGAACGGCGTCAATTACTTCGAGTTGCTCCGGCTCACCCTTCCCGAGATCGTCGTTGCGCTCGCCGCTCTGCTGACGCTCACTCTCGATATCCTTCTACTCAAGCGAGTATCAGTACGGGTTCGGCTTCACGCCGGCGTGCTCGTCGGCTGCGCCGGTTGTTTAGCGGCCATTTTCGTTGCGCATGGCTCCCCGGCAGTAAGACTCGCGGACGGCATGCTCGCGCTCACTCCGCTCACGACGGTAGTCCAAACATCGCTGCTCGCTCTGACGATTCTCACTTTGTTGCTCTGCGACTCGATCCGGTTCACGGAACACGTCGGTGAGTACCTCGGATTGATCCTCTTCACTACCGTCGCCATGATGTTCCTCGTAAGCACGCAAAATCTGCTGCTGATCTTTGTGGCGCTCGAGTTCCTCAGCCTGTCGCTGTACTTGCTCACCGGATTCGACAAGCAACGCCGCGAATCCGCCGAAGCCGCATTGAAGTATTTCCTCTTCGGCGGAATGTCGGCCGGATTTCTGCTCTTTGGCATCAGCCTTCTATACGGGCTGTCAAACTCGCTCGATCTCCGCGAAGTGGCTATGGCCCTCAGCGGCGCGCCTCTGGATCCAGAGGCACTGATCGCCATCGTTATGGTCACGATCGGCTTCGGCTTCAAGGTTGCCGCGGCGCCGTTTCACTTCTGGGCGCCTGACGCCTATCAGGGAGCTCCCTCAACCAGCGCCGGATTCATCGCCTCGAGCTCCAAGGTCGCGAGCTTCTTCGTCTTCGCCCAGGTAGTCACCGTCGGACTCGCCAGCGCCGCCGGTTCCGGGAGCTGGCACGGCGTTAGGCCGGGATGGGTGCCGGTGCTGACAATCCTCTCGGCCCTCTCGATGGTCCTGGGGAATCTCGCGGCCATCGCGCAGACCAGCTTCCGCCGCCTGCTCGCCTACTCGGCCGTCGGTCACGCCGGATACATGCTGCTCGGGCTCATCGCCCACACGCCGCAAAGCCTGAGCGCCCTGCTGTACTACGTCCTGACGTATGCCCTGGCTTCGCTCGGCGCCTTTGGCGTCTTAAGCGCACTGGACGCAGAAGGCGTTGACAGCATCGCGAGTCTGGCCGGTCTCTCCCGCCGCGTACCAGGACTCGCATTCTGCATGTTGATTTTCCTGTTATCGCTCGCAGGAATCCCGCCACTCTCCGGCTTTTTCGCCAAGTTCTACCTCTTTGGCGCGGCGTTGAACACGGGCGACCATTTCGGCCTGCTATGGCTGGTGCTGCTGGCGATCGCCATGAGCGCCGTCTCCCTCTACTACTATCTGCGAGCGCTCAAACAGATCTACGTGACCGATGCTCCTCCGGGCGCTGCGGCGATTCGCACCTCGCCGATAACCTCCCTCACGCTCTGGATCATTGCCGCGCTGGTCGTGCTGCTCGGCTGCATTCCCAATCTGCTCTTGGAGTGGATCGGCGGGGCGATGGCGGCCGGTGTGCATCCATAGCGCTCGATCCTCTACAATTGGTTCGCGCTAGGCGACTTCCCCTCAGCAGGCGAAAGCCGCGGCAAATTCAGGTATAATTCGATCTTGCTATTAAATAAGACGGGGCACTGCTAGTGAGTCTGTATTTCGCCGTCGGAAGTCCGGAAACCGATCTTTCGCCGTCTCAGCTGAATGACCTGCTTGCGGAGAGCCTTGCCAAGCTCGGCGAACGAAACCGCGTGCTGGCCGTTCCTCCGGACATGACCCGCTTCCACTCCCGCGCCGGCGACCTCACCCGGTATGCCTGGAAGCACTATGGTGACCGCCTGAAAGCGGTTCTGCCTGCGCTTGGCACCCACTCCGCCATGCAGCCCGTCCAGCTTCAACACATGTACGGGGACATGCCTTCCCACCTATTCCGCGTGCACAACTGGCGCACCGATATCGAGACCCTCGGCGAGGTCCCGGCGGAGTTCATCCACGAGCAATCCGAAGGCAAGCTGAATTACGCGTGGCCTACTCAGGTCAACCGGCTTCTTTCCCAAGGCGGCTTTGATCTGATTCTCTCGATCGGCCAGGTCGTGCCCCACGAAGTCATCGGCATGGCCAATTACAACAAGAACGTCCTGATCGGGACTGGCGGCCGCGAAAGCATCAACCGCAGCCACTACCTGGGCGCAGTCTACGGCATGGAGCGGATCATGGGCCGCGCCCGCACACCAGTGCGCAACGTGCTCAATTACGCATCGGATCATTTCTTGCATCACCTGCCCATCGTTTATGTGCTCACCGTTGTCGGACGCCGCGCTGACGGCGGCCTCGCGGTGCGCGGACTCTTCATCGGCGATGATGTCGAGTGCTTCGAACTCGCGGCGGCGTTAAGTCTGAAGGTGAACTTCGAAATGCTTGACCAGCCGATCCGCAAAGCGGTCGTGTATCTTGATCCCGAGGAGTTTCACAGCACCTGGCTCGGCAACAAGGCCGTCTATCGCACTCGCATGGCGCTCGCCGATGGCGCGGAGCTGATCATCCTGGCGCCGGGCGTCAAGGAATTTGGCGAAGACCGGACCATCGACGCTCTCATCCGCAAATACGGCTACCGGGGCACGCCAGTCACGCTCTCGGCCGTCGAAACCCACGCCGATATCGCTGCCGATCTGAGCGCCGCCGCGCATCTCATCCACGGCTCCTCCGAGGGCCGCTTCAACATCACCTGGTGTCCCGGCCATCTAACCAAAGATGAAATCGAAGGCGTCGGCTACGGCTACGGCGATCTTGAGCTCGATGCTCGCCCGCTACGATCCTGAGAAGCTCACCGACGGCTACAACCAGGTCGAAGGCGAAGAAATCTTCTTCATCAGCAATCCAGGCCTCGGGCTGTGGGCGCACCGCGACAGATTCGGCAGTGAATAGAATTTAGCGCTCGGAAGGAAAGGCGATATGACAAGAAAGATGTTCGCTGCATTTGCAGTCACCGCAGCCTTGGCCGCTTCAGCAGGTTGCTTATGCTTCGCCGCTCCTGCCGATCCGCCGTCCGTCGCGCCCGCAACCATGCCTCGAGTCGGCACGATCGACGAACGCTTTCAGTCCTACAACATCGAGATGGTCGAGGTCACCGGCGGAAGGTTCTGGAAGCCCTACGCCAGCACCTCCGCGCCCGAGAAGCCGAGCGCGAATCAGCCCTCCGGGATGGACCCCTCGCTCTACGAATACCGCCCGCCAATCGATCTCTCCAACACGCGCCTGCGCAAGCTGGCAGCAGCCCTAGGGCCAGCTTATCTGCGTGTGAGCGGAACCTGGGCCAACTCCACATATTTTCAGAACTCCGACGGCCCGCCCCAGGCAACACCGCCGACAGGATTCAAAGGCGTGCTCACCCGCCAGCAATGGAAGGGAGTCGTCGATTTCTCCCACGCAGCCAATGCGGAGATCGTCACATCGTTCGCCGTCAGCGCAGGCACTCGCGACAGCTCCGGAGTCTGGACCCCAGACCAGGCATCGCAGATCGTCGCCTACACCGAATCGATCGGAGGCAAGATCGCGGCGGCGGAATTCATGAATGAGCCCACATTTGCCATGATTGGCGGTGCTCCAAACGGCTACGACGCCGCAGCTTACGCTCGCGACTTCGGCGTCTTTCACGCCTTCGCGAAGCAGTCCGTCCCCGGCATGTTGATTCTGGGCCCCGGCGGTGTCGGCGAAGGCTCGTCGCTGGCGCCCGCCTCCATGCACCTGCTCTCGACCGAAAGCCTCCTTCAGGCCACCGGCCATGGCATCGACGCCTTTTCCTATCACTCCTACGGAGGGGTCTCCAGCCGCTGTGCACCTGCGGGTACGGCGATGGCCAATTCGCCAGACAATGCCCTATCGGTAGAGTGGTTAGCGCGACCTGTCGGGATCGAAGAGTTCTACGCCAAGCTCCGCGACAAGTATGAACCCGGCAAGCCAATGTGGCTCACCGAGACCGCTGAAGCCGCCTGCGGGGGCGACCGTTGGGCTTCTGCCTTTCTGGATTCCTTCCGCTACCTGAATCAGTTGGGGCTGCTGGCCAAGCTTGGCGTGCAGACGCACATGTACAACACCCTGGCGTCAAGCGATTACGGACTGCTCGATGAGAAGACCTACGAGCCCCGTCCCAACTACTGGGCGGCTCTGCTGTGGCATAAGCTCATGGGAACCACCGTCCTCGATCCCGGCGATTCGCCTGCGCCGAACCTACACCTCTACGCGCAATGCCTGCGCAATCAGCCCGGCGGAGTCGTCTTGCTCGCTATCAATGCCGACCGCACCACTGCGTACTCGCTCGCAGTGCCCATGTCTGGCGAGCGCTACACGCTCACGGCGAAAGAGCTGATGGACAAGCAGGTCCAATTGAACGGCGCCGATCTGAAACTGGGCGCCGACGATGCGTTGCCCGAGCTGAAAGGGGCAGCAACGAAGTCGGGCAAGATGACCTTTGCACCCGCGAGCATCACTTTTCTTGCATTGCCAATGGCGCACAACCCCAGTTGCCAGCAATAATTGTCGGGCATACCTCGCCGCAAGAAAGGTCCCACTCAAGGATGTATCAGCCCGCAACCTATGCTGTGACGCTGGCCTTCATGATCACCAGCATGCTGTGCTGGGGGTCATGGGCCAATACCGTCAAGCTTTGCCCCGGGTACCGCTTCCAGCTCTTCTACTGGGACTACGTCATCGGCCTTATCGTCGGTGTCGTCTTCTGGGGCCTCACGCTTGGAAGCATCGGCCAGACGGGACAGTCGTTCCTCGTCGCACTCAGTCAAACCAGTGCATCAAGCATTGAATACGCCATCCTTGCCGGCGTAATTTTCAACGTCGCGAACCTTCTCCTCGTAGCCGCCATCGACATCGCCGGTCTCGCGGTCGCCTTCCCAGTTGGAATCGGCGTCGCCCTCGTGGTCGGAGCAGTGAGTAGCTATCTCATCGCACCCGCCGGCAACAAGCTGCTCCTCTTCGGCGGAATCGCCTTCGTGGTGGCCGCCATCGTCTTCGACGCTGCCGCCTACCGCTTGAGAGACACCGACAAGCAGGCAATGAGCAAGCGCGGAGTGATCATCAGCGTCATCTCCGGATTGCTCATGGGCAGCTTCTACCCATTCGTCGCCAAGGCAATGGGCGCAGCAGGCGGCCAGGGACCCTACTCGACCGCATTTTTCTTTGTGCTCGGGGTCGCTGCCTGCGCGGTGCCGTTCAATTATCTGCTCATGCGCAAGCCCCTCGACGGCCGTGAACCGGTCGGAATGCAAGGCTATTGGAGCGCCAACCGAGGCTGGCATCTCTGGGGAATATTTGGCGGCGCAATCTGGTGCACCGGCGCCGTGCTGAACTTCGTCGCCTCGCGCAGCCAAACCGTCGGCCCGGCAATCTCTTACTCGATCGGGCAAGGAGCAACCATGATCTCCGCGGGTTGGGGCGTCTTCGTCTGGCGGGAGTTCAGCCACGCGCCCAAGCGGGCGAAAACGTTTCTTGCCATCATGTTTATCTTCTTTCTGATCGGCCTGACGGCGGTCGCCCTCGCGCCGATCCTGTAAGGAAATGATGACGAGCCTTGGAGCGTCAAGCGTGTCGAATAGAAAGCCCATTGTCGTCGTAGGCAGCATCAATGCCGACCTCGTGGCGACGGTGGATCACATCCCCCTGACGGGAGAAACCATCACAGGAACGAGCTTTCAAATTCACCCCGGCGGCAAGGGAGCGAACCAAGCCGTTGCCGTCGCACGCCTCGGATATCCGGTCAAAATGATCGGACGGCTCGGCAATGACACCTACGGAGAATATCTCAGGTCTCATCTCAAGGCCGCGGGCGTCGACACAGAACGCGTCCTGACTACTGACGAAAGCTCCGGCACCGCCTTGATCCTGGTATCGAGCGCGGGAGAGAACTGCATCGTCGTGATTCCCGGCGCGAACGCACTCGTCAACCCGGCCGACATCGACGCCAACCTCCCAACAATTCGCGAAGCAGGAATGGTCCTGGCCCAACTCGAGATTCCGATCGCTACCGTCTCCTACCTCGCCGATGTATGCGCCCGAGAGGGAGTTCCGCTCATGCTCGACCCAGCTCCTGCAGTGAGTCTGCCGCGCAAGTTGCTTGAGCAGGTAGCCTGGTTCACTCCAAATGAGACAGAATCAGCGTTCTTCGTCCACGACATCGCCGCAACCACAGGGCAGCTCGACCCCAAACGAAGCGCCGAGGCCTTGAGGAGTGTCGGCATCCAGCAAGTCGTCCTCAAGTTAGGATCGCGCGGCGCCTTTATCGCGTCGGATAAGGTCGAACAACTCGTCCCCTCCTATCCCGTAAAAGCCGTCGATACCACCGCCGCAGGAGACACCTTCAACGGAGCCTTCGCAACCGGCCTGCTCATGGGCAAAACCACGATCGAAAGCGCCCGTTTCGCCGCCGCAGCCGCGGCGATCTCCGTCACCCGCGCAGGAGCGCAGCCATCCATGCCAAGCCTCGCGGAAGTGACTGCCTTCTTAGGGTGAAGGTCGCAAAGACCGCGGTTGTCGTTGCCGTGCAAGCCAAGGCAGGATGATTCGCAAGCGCAGCAGATTTTCCCAGCCAA
>CAVUKL010000049.1:0-39343 GCA_963742015.1 uncultured Acidobacteriaceae bacterium
TGGTATTCTTATCTTGCGCTCAGTTGTTTGGTTGTGAGCCGTTCTTGCCCTGGAAAGCTGGATCGCCTTCCACAGTGTCTCCAAGCCCCTCAGCGTAATCGCCCGCAAATATGATGTGCGCGGCGGTGTGTGGAAGTTCGGAATATTCTCCGAGTGCTTCCCCGCAAAAGGCATCGTGCGGCAGAGCCGAGCCAGGGACATTTCTTCAGCCCCCGGCTTACTGATTCCCGGCACTCCCTCTCGAAAGAAACAATTTTCTGTCACGGACGGATGAAGCCGTCGCGAGACAGTAACTCGCGTCCCGGACCGGTCTGAAGTTTGCTTCCAAAGCAAAACAAGGAACCGAAGCGACGGGACCAAGGGATAACTTTGACTCAATTTAATGACTTTCAGATTTCCGCCTCGCTGAAGAAGCGTCTGGCGGCTTGTAATTTCATCACCCCCACTCCGGTGCAGGATGGGGCGATTCCTCCGGCGCTGGAGGGCCGCGATGTGCTGGCGACGGCGCAGACCGGAACCGGCAAGACGCTGAGCTTTCTGATCCCGATCATCGAAAAGCTGCAGGTGACGCAGAGCAAGAATGCGACGGCGCTGATTCTGCTGCCGACGCGCGAGCTGGCGATGCAGGTGGAACAGACTTTTCGCACGCTGACACAGGGCACCTCGCATAGCGTGGCGCTGGTAGTCGGCGGGCTGGCCGAAGGGCCGCAGATCCAGGCGATTCGCCGTGGAGCGCGGTTGATTGTGGCGACTCCGGGGCGGCTTGAGGATTACATCAAGCGGCGCATGGTGAAGCTGAACGAAGTGCAGATCCTGGTGCTCGACGAAGTCGATCGCATGCTGGATATGGGCTTCAAACCGGCGATCAAGCGGATTGCCGCTGAGATCCCTGGCGATCGTCAGACGCTTTGCTACTCGGCGACGCTGGATTCGGCGATCAAGGAGGTCGTTCGCGACTACCTGAAGAACCCGGTTCGGATCGAGATTGGTTCGGTGCTGAAGCCGGCGGAGAATGTTCGCCTGCAGACCTTTGAGGTGACCTCGGACAAGAAGCAGGAGCTGCTTGAGCACTTGCTGAAGAGTGAGGAGGGCAGCTTCCTGGTTTTCGTTCGCACCAAGCATGGCGCAGAGCGGGTTGCTCAGCGACTGACGCGTTCGGGCCACGGCGCGACCAGTATTCACGGCGACCGCACTCAGGCGCAGCGTAGTGCCGCGCTGAAGAGTTTTTCCAAAGGCGGGCACCGGATTCTCGTCGCGACCGACGTGGCCGCGCGCGGCCTGGACGTCGACCACATTGCGCACGTCGTGAACTATGACATGCCTAAGGTGGCGGAAGACTTCGTGCATCGCATTGGCCGGACTGGACGCGCGGACAAGAAGGGCGTAGCCCACACCTTTGCCCAGCCGGATGAGCGGGGCGACCTGAAGAAGATTGAGCGCACGCTCAAGATTTCGATGGAGAAGTTTAGGGTGAAGCCGATGGTAGCGGGCGCAGCGGGTCACTCGAGCTCGATTCATGTGTAGTTTGCAGGCTGACTTGATTAATATCGCGCATGACTCTTATGGGGTCATGCGCTTTCTCTTTGCGGCGACATTTGAAGGAGCAATTGAGGCCGAAGGTCCGCCGGGGATTCTTCCTTCCTGCGGTAGTCAGAATGACGTTCGATTGGGAGTGCGTTACTCGGCGGCGACGCGGGAGATGGCGGTTTCGAGGATTTCTCCGGTGAATATGAGGTCGGAGGCTGCTCCGGTGCGGCGGCGGTAGAGCGCGGTGGTTTGGCAGAGGACGACGATGTCTTCGATCTCGGCCGGGTTGATGGCCGACTCGAGCACCCTGCCGCGAAACTCTTCTTCGGTCATGTCTTGCAGTCGGAAGCCCTGACGCTGGGCTTCTTTCAGGTAAAAGACAGCGACCTCGGCGAGCATCTCGCGCGCATCGTCAGGGATCTCGCGGCTTCCTCCGTGAGTCACCTCGGCGCCGGGGAGGGTGAGCTTGATGCCGAAGAGATTGTCGAGGTCGCTGTTGGTCTCGAAGGTCACGGTGGTGGCTACCACCAGGACGTTGTGGCGCTCGGAGGTGGTCTCGATGAGGGCGTCGAGTTCGGTGAGCACGTCGGGGTCGCTCTCTTTGTAGGCGAGGTCGATGCGCGGCAGCAACAGCATCACCTTTCGCGATTTGTATCCACGCACGATGCTTTTTGCCTTGGCGAGCGCGTCGGAGTCGCGGGGGTTGTAGACGGTGACGAGGCGCTCCATGCCGGCCATTTGGGCGATGCGCTCGGCGAGGCTTTTCTTACCGCTCTGAACGGGGCCGATGACGAGGACTTCGTTGCCGATCTTCAAGTCTTTGTATTCGGCAGGGTTGCGGGCGCGGTCGATCAAGTCGGCGATGCTGGTGATGAGGGCGTCGAGTCCAGCGAGGCGGGGATTTAGGCTGCTCACGGGGACGTCTTCGAGCGAGAGGTAGATGCGCTCGCGGCGCTTGCGGACCTCGGTGATGAATTCGATAAAGGTCGGCAGCGTTGCGATCGACCCAACGACGGTGGCGAAGACGAGGAACTCCTCGGTGAGGAGTAGGGCCGAGTCCGCCGATGCCGCAGGGTTGAGCATAAGTCGAGGATAGCAGTTGGGTTAGGGGTGTTTGGTGCGGGACTTAATCGGATCGAGGCGGGACGATCTTGATTTGGGTTTGTAAGCGGGACTATTCTCTTGGCAATGAGATTTGCCGGCCATCCGTCTCTTGAGGTGACTTATGAAGCGACTACTTCTGGTTCTGATAACTTCGGCTGTGTTGTCGGCCTCGGGCCAGGTAAGCAAGGAAACGCCGAAGACGGCGATTGGCGCGGCCGCGAACCCCAACCAGCCTGCGACAGTTTGGGTTCAAGGCGCTGATGGCAACATGCATGAGCTTCAAGTTCCGGCTACGCTGGGTCAGTTGAATGGACTCGTTCAAGGGCCTGGTGCGGTCGATATGGAGCACGTCGTCAGCAACCAGACGGGGTGCCCGGTGCAGATTGTGAATGCATCCTTCGATCGGCCGGCTGAGTTAATGCTGACTGCCCGTTCCCGTGCGGACAGCGCGCCGACGCTACGCCTCGACTATCGCAACTTCAGCGGTAAGGACATCGAGTCGGTGGTGCTAACGGGCTGGATCAAGGTGAAGGACAATCCTTATCAGCTTGACTCGGTCACTCATTCCGTTCAGCTGGATCTGTCGCGAAAGGCGCTGCTTGGCAAGGATGTGCAGGCGACGCAGGCCCTCAGGTTGGCGGCCAATGCGATAGGCTTCGACCGGATTGAGTTGTCGCAGGTGACCTACGTTGACGGTACGACGTGGAAGCCGCAGCGGAATTGCGTCTATGCCAATGTCGGATCGACGGAGCGGGCCAAGGCCTGGTAGTTCGCGTCCGGCCGGAGCGCTTGTCCGCTATGTTGTTCTAAGATTGGCAGTATGTTCCTGAAACAGTACTATCTGGGCTGTCTGGCCCATGCCTCTTATTTGATCGCCGACGAGGCCAGCAAGACTGCGGTCGTCGTCGATCCGCAGCGGGATATCGAGCAATATCTTACCGACGCCGAGCGGATGGGCGTGTCGATTCGTTACGTCTTCCTGACCCACTTCCACGCCGATTTCCTTGCCGGGCATCTGGAGCTGCGCGACCGCTGCGGCGCGGAGATTCGGCTCGGGGCAAAGGCGAAGGCCGACTACAAATTCGTCCCGATGAAGGACGGCGATACGCTCGATTTTCCGGGACTGCGTTTGCAGATATTGGAGACGCCCGGGCATACGATCGAGTCGATCTCGATTCTGGTTTTCGATCTGCAGAAAGACGCGACCAAGCCGTATGCAGTTCTAACCGGAGACACGCTGTTTATCGGCGATGTGGGGCGGCCCGATCTGCGCGCATCGCTGGGCTGGACGGCCGAGGAGCTGAGCAGCCATCTCTACGATTCCCTTCACAACAAGCTGCTGCCACTGCCGGATGAGACCCTGATCTATCCGGCGCATGGCGCGGGGTCGCTCTGCGGCAAGCATCTGTCGTCAGACACAGTCTCGACTCTGGGCGAGCAGCGCCGCTTCAATTACGCGCTGCAGCCGATGACGTAAAGAGGAGTTCACCCGGCTGGTAACGACCGATCAGCCGGACGCCCCGGCATATTTCACTTATGACGCAGTGCTGAACACGCGCGAGCGGCCGACGTTGGATAAGGCGCTGGAGCAGGGGCTGCATCCGCTCGATCTTGAGCAAGTGCTGGAGATGGGCGACGAGGGCGCTCAGGTGCTCGATGTTCGTGATGCGGCGGAATATGCAAAGGGGCATCTCATTAGCAGTCTCAATATCGGCCTGGGTGGTCAGTACGCAACCTGGGCGGGCACGATGCTCGATGCGGCGCGTCCGATCGTGATCATCGCCGAGCCTGGGCGCGAACAAGAGGCGGCGGTGCGCCTGGGAAGGATCGGCTTCGACCGCGTCAACGGATACCTGAAGGACGGGATGGAAGCACTCGCCGGCCGGCCTGACCTGGTGCGCACAACGGAACGAGTTAGCGCGCCGATGCTGGAAGAAGAACTGGATTCAGCGAATCCTCCACTGGTGGTGGATATTCGTTCATCCCGCGAGTGGGGGGAAAAGCATATTGGCGACAGCTTGAACCTGCCACTTGCCCATTTGAAAGAGAGCGTTGGACGGTTGCCCCACGGGCGGAGGATTGCAGTGCATTGCGCGGGCGGCTACCGGTCGTCGATTGCGGTGGGCATCCTCAACGAACACGGCATCACCGACCTGGTGGAGCTCGCCGGCGGGCTGGCTGCCTGGGAGGCGGCGAAACTGCCGGTAGTTGGCGCTTAGACAACCTCGCGCCTCGCGAGGCTAATTCGCAAATGCGATTCCGTAGCGTTCGGAGATGGCCATCAGCTCCGCCGCATCCTGAGGCATCGATAGCGTGGAGATCTCTTCGAGATATTTTTCCAGCCCGGCTGGCGTGAGGAAGACCAGCATCTTTCCAGTTCGTATTCCCCACGTTACGAAAGGTGTGGACGGAGCCGCGTTTCGCGAGGACCGCGCGGCCATGTTCCGCTTTGTGCAATCGCCCTCCTTCAAGGAACTCGTACTCGCTTTCTAGTACGAAGAAGGTTTCGTCCTCTTGGGTATGCGTGGGGTGAAGGGCCACAGACGGACGGCTAAGCCTGGGTGAGGGTAGTCGGCAGGCCCCCTGTCGATTCGCCGGGGATGAGGACTTCGAGGGGTTCGCCGAAGACGCGAAATGTTTTGACTGCGCTCATCGGCCTGCTTTCATATTGAGAGTCGAATGTGTGGGCAGGCAGCAGAATAGCAAGCGAAGGGACGTAGTCATAATGACGACTCAACCATAAGCCACAAGGACGTGAAGCTATGCGGGCGCGTCCGGGATGCCTTGGGTTTGGTTGCCTTTATTGCGAGCTTTGGCAAGCGGTGATCAGCTTCTGGTATTGGTCGAAGGCCTGGTCCAACCGGTGGCGTAGAGCGCCTGTAGAATCCATGCCGGTCAGATTGGATAGCACATTATCGCGGGCGATAATATTCATTGCCGAAATCAGCTCAACGCAGGCCCTTGCGTCCGCGCGAATGGCGGCGATCACGCGATCTCGCAACTGATGTGCGCAGTCGAGGACTGCGTTGCCGAGGTCCAGGATGTCGAGCGCCGACTCGGTGGCGGCCACACTGGCGTCGTGCATGGCCTGGTGACGCGTGGTCTGCTCGGCGGTGGTAGCTCTGGGCAATTGCATCGCGCGGATGTATTGGGCGAATGCGCCGGAGTCGGCCTGCGCTGCTGTGAGCAGCTGCGATGCGAGCGTGAGCAGCTTATCTTCAAGCGGAGCGTAGATTGCATCAGGCTGCTTACGAGCTGAGACTCGAATCGACTTCAACAGCAGCGAGACTCCGAGATAGCCGCAGACTGCGGTGATCGAACCGCCGCCTGGAGTTGGCGCGATAGATGCCGCGGCCGCGAAGAGCGAAGCGAGCGTGGCGCTGGACGGTTCTTGCGGCGGTTGATCGGTCAAGTGAAGCTCCGTGGTTTGGCATGGATCCTAGATCGCCGGTCGGATGCTACATTGATTTGAGCATTGTCCTATACCCATGTCGATATCGGAAGATCTCGCGCGTATTGCGCTGCAGGAACAGGAGCTTCAGTTTGGGAGCTTCGATGAAGAGACAGCGTGGAGACTGGGTTCACGGCTGCGTTCGATGGCGATCACTCGGCAGTTCAAGATCGTGATCGATGTGCGGCGTATTGGCCAGCCGCTCTTCTATGCGGCGCTGGCGGGGACGACTCCGGACAATGTGGATTGGGTGCGGCGGAAGAGCAATGTGACGGCGAGGTTCCTGCGAAGCTCCTATGCGATTGGGCTGGAGATGGAAGAGAAGAAATCGAATCTCTTCGACCGCTATGGGCTTGCGGTGAGCGATTATGCCAGCCATGGCGGGTGCTTTCCGCTGCGAGTGTCGAATGCGGGGATGATCGGGTCGGTGACTGTCTCTGGATTGGCGCAGCGGGCTGACCATGAGCTGGCGGTGGAGGCGATTTGCGGTGAGTTGGGGCGTGATTACGAGAGCTTGCGGCTTGGGGACTGAGCCAATCGCCGCCGTTCGCGCCGAAGGAAAAAGAAGCCCACGACGCCGACAGGCACCAAGGTCGCCAAAGCGAAAAGGCGCTGGAGAGTGCCTCCTTCGAGACCGGCGATTCTGATCTTTCCATCGATCATAGGGACGACGGGGAGCAACAGCAGGGTCGAAAGAAACAGGTACGACCGCAAACGGCGAGAGGCGGTCCAGGTCGCGATGAGCAAGAGCAAGGGCAGCATGATTGTGAAGGACCCTCCGGGGCTGCTGTGGCGACGGTCCGGCATGGGAAATATTCCCGCTTTCACCAACATGAAGCCGGTGTAGGCGACGCAGAAGACGGTCAACCTGGTGAGCCTGACGCCGCTGGTGGGGCGGAAGGCCTTGTAGAGGCCGAACGAGCCGAGGATGGCCGCAATTCCGCTGAGCATGATGCCGGCGTTGAAGACCCAGGGCTGCCGGGAGTTGCCGGTGCCGAGCATGCTGGCAGCCTCACGGGAGAAGCTGTATCCGGGGTAGAAGGGTGCGGCCGTGAGCTGAGTGGCGAAGTAGAAGATCGGCACCAACGCGGCCGACGCCAGAGAAGCGCGGATCCAGAGCCGGTCAGGTTGCGGGTCGCTCGTCATGGTTGCCATCATCGCATAAGGCTTTCGGCTCGCAGGCGGAGAAGATTTAGTTTTGAGGGCTTGACACACTTTTACGCCGGGCACGGTTCCAGGGGTAGACTGGCCGTCATCCTGCAAACCCCAAATCCACCAAGCGCAGATGGCTTCAACACCCCAGCGAAAAAGACCCGTCGCCGGGGACCCCGTTTGAATAGGGCACCCGGCTACCGCTTCGAGTTCGATTCGTTGACGATGAGCTGGTCGACGGTCAGTTCTCCTACCTGGAGCCTGGCGATGCGCCCGCGATGCACGACGAACTTACGGATGGCGAGCGCGCCGATGGCCAGGCTCCCGATAGCGACCGCGCCGGCAGCTACGGCTCCAACTGCGGCAGCGCCGACGGCGAGCGCGACGCCTTTGGTTCCGAGCGAGAGCAGCCTCGACTGGATGGGACGATCTTCTGCGGACATGACAACCTCGCGAAGGGATGAATGCTGGTAAGGCGAGGATAGCTCATGGGGGAGATCGCGTCCTCGTCGATGAAGTCTCTCCGGCCAGTCTGGACGACTGATTTCGACTCGACGGGTGTTCTCTCTTTGAAATCGACTCATTCACTGTCAATGTCAAACTCGGGGACGCCTATGCTGCCGATGCGGCTCTGATGGACCACAAACCTGCGCATGACAAGCGTGCCCATGACCAGGGTGCCACAGCGAAGGCTCCCGCAGCACTAGCGCCGACGGCGGCCACGCCGGGCGATCCGCAAACCTTTACTCCCGATTGAGAGCGGCTTGGATTGGTTCGTGGATTGCGGCATGGGATAGCTCCTGAATAAAGGATATTGGCAAAGAGGGAGTCGGTGGGGCATCCGGCTTCGGTTGAACTGCGATAAGCTTGCTTCAAGAGGATCGTCTCATGGCGACTACTACTTACGTTCCAGTTGAAGAGTATTTGCGCTCGTCTTATGAGCCGGATGCGGAGTATGTGGACGGTGAGGTCGAGGAGCGGCCGATGGGCGAGCACGATCATGCGGCTTGGCAGAAGGCAATTCTGCTTTGGTTTGCAAAACATGAGCGGGAGTGGAATGTTGAAGTTTTGCCCGAGTACCGGGTTCAGGTTGCGGCGACGCGCTTCCGGGTTCCGGACGTGACGGTTGTAGATTTCGCTTCGCCAGTGGAACGGATCGCGACGCGGCCTCCGATCGCGGTTTTTGAGGTGCTTTCGCCGGAAGATACGGTGCTCAAGATTCGGCGCAAGCTGGCCGACTACGCGAAGATGGGTATTCCGCAGATATGGGTCGTCGATCCGGAGGATGGCGCTAGTCTTCGCTATCTGAACGGGGAGTTGCTGCGTGGGGAGGTTTTTGAGGAGGCTTCGCGGGGGATTTCTTTTCGGATTGAGGATATTGGGAAGCTGGTGAGACGGTAGGTCGCCATCAACCGCGTCCCAGATGCAGGGGATTGCGCGATCTGGCGAGGCTAGTCCCTGTGCGTCTTTAGCTGTTTCCATTCCCAACATATGTGTTTCCCTAAGCCCCCGAGGTCAGGAAATACCGTTTTCTCGTTGACGCTAATGCAATTCAACTCGTCGCGGATCATCCTTCTTTTCGCAGCAGAAACCGTAATTTTGTCTAGAAGGGCAGTCCGGCTTTTAGCGCCAACGAGGTTGACCCTCGGCGAAGCGGACATGTCCCTCATGTTCCCGAACAAGACGAACCTGCCCTCCTGGGCGGTGATTCGTTTGTCAATGTGAGGTGGTTCTATCGCAACAGGCCATTTCCGCCTCGTGTCTCTGTTATCGGTATCGAGAGCATCTTCCAGGTCCCAGAGATAGGGTTCGGTTTCCTTCCAACCTGGCAAAGCTGGACTATAGAGGCCGGGGATGTGCGTTTTATTCCATCGCCAAGGGTCCACGATCCAAACGGCTGCGTCGGTATCCGCAGGCGCGGAATTGACGGCAAAATACAGAGCCACGAGAGGATTGACGGTCCAATCTAACAATCTTGATGGCGCACCATAGTGCGCCATCAAGAAATGCCAGCCCCATTTGTCTTGTGTTGGATCTGGTGTTACAAGCTGTCGTCCGACGCTCTCGAATTCCAGCCGCATCTCGGCTTCATTCGCTTCCGCATAAGGGGCGCGCCATCGGCTGGGTATCAGCCCCCAGTGAGCATCCCCTTGCCCTCGGTACCACAAGCCCTTCTCATCACCTCTCGAAGTGATTTCATCTCGCGGGTCTGTCCACATCTTTCGAATCGCCGAGATTTCTCTCAGGTAGGCCTCAAGTGAGGAACACGGCTTGGATTCAGAAGGAAAAGATTTGCGGCTTGCCATTGCGTCAATTATGAACTAACGCGCCTCCTCACCAAGAGCGGTAGGGGATGGAAGAAGGGGAAATCTCTATGTCCGGTCGTCCTAAGGATTCGAAGTAGGCTTGGACTGACAGCAATGAAAGTTGCATGTTTGGAGTTGGTCCGACTTTAACTGTCTTTAAGAAGTGTGGCTCTTCATGCGGTCTTATCTTGAGGTATGGAACCAACATCGACTCGCCCTGCCTAAAGTAGACCGTTGGTATGGGTGGAGGTGGCCCGAAAAAGTCAGGCAATGGATAGTCGACGGCAATTCTCCATTCACATTCTGAAGCAAACGATGGATGCTTTACGAAGGTATTCACAAAGCCGCATATCCCAGCAATTCTTGCATTCTTAAAAGTGCCATCGGCATACTTGTCAGTGCCGCTCCACACGATCATCTCTTTTACGGCTGGAACGATTGACTCCTTCGCATAGCTAATCCTGTTAATCTGACTTCGGATCGAACCCGAGGCCACTCCCTCGCTGCATTGTGCGGCGGTGCAATTGGCGAGGCTCAATGGATTGATGCCTAGACATACACCTCGGCCTTTGGGACAGTATGCACGCCACTGCCCTAAATCATCGTCTAGCTCCGACAGACATAGGGCGAAACTTTGACTTGGCGGATGCGTTAGCATTCGAATAAGTTCAATGTTATTTCCGTCAGATAGCTCTCCGCGACGAGTTTCGTTTATCAGACTTTCCTGGACATAGTGGCCCTCGGTGGAGTCGTTAAGGAAGCGAATGTCTGACGCCCAAAACAAGCCGGAATTGACTATGCCCATCAGTCCTTCGAGCGATGTGTAGTGATAGAGCAGCGGAGGAGGTTCGACCGGCTTTAGGAGGGCGGGTAGGCTATCGCTCTTCTTAACGGGACCGGTTTCGCTAGCGGATTGTGGCTCCATGCTATTTCCTCGCACGCTCAATTGCCGTTACCACCGCTTTCGCTTTATTCACCGACTCCTCGTATTCCTTTTCAGGCACGGAGTCGGCGACGATTCCGGCTCCGGCTTGGATGTAGCCTTTTTTGCCTTTGAGGAGCAGGGTGCGGATGGCGATGCAGCTATCTAAGTTGCCGGAGAAGTCGGCGTAGAGGATGCTGCCTCCGTAGATGCCGCGGCGGGTGGGTTCGAGCTCTTCGATGATCTCCATGGCGCGGATCTTGGGCGCGCCGGAGAGGGTGCCGGCGGGGAAGCAGGCGCGGAAGGCGTCGACTGGAGTTAGCTCTTTGCGTAACTTGCCCTCGATCGTACTTACTAAGTGCATGATGTGGGAGTAGCGCTCGATGAACATGAAGTCTTTGACGCGGACGGTGGAGAATTCGCTGACGCGGCCGACGTCGTTGCGGCCGAGGTCAACGAGCATGACGTGTTCGGCGCGCTCCTTTTCGTCGGCGAGCATCTCTTCGCCGAGGCGGATGTCTTCGGCTTCGTCGCTGGAGCGGGGGCGGCTGCCGGCGATGGGGCGATATTCGACGGCTCGCTGTTTGACACGGACGAGTAGCTCGGGCGAGGAGCCGACGATGTGGGTGACTTCGGGTTTCCCTTTTGTGCCGGGCTTCTTTAATCCGAAGCGGAGGAAGTACATGTAGGGCGAGGGGTTAACGATGCGGAGCGAGCGGTAGATGGAGAAGGGATCGACTTCCGGCTCTACTTCAAAGCGTTGTGAGACTACTACTTGAAAAATATCTCCGGCGGCGATGTATTCCTTGGATGTAGTGACGGCGTTGAGGAAGTCCTGCCTTTTGCTGCTGTGTTTGACGACTAACTTGCCGGTGGCCTTCCTGGTCTTTGGGCGGGGTAGTGGTTTGGCGAGTTTCTTTTCGAGACGCTCGAGGCGGGCGATGGCGTCTTCGTAGGCGGCCTTAGGTTTCATCCGTGACAAGTCGGCGGTGACTATGAGCAAGATCGCCTGCTTGACGTGGTCGAAAGCAAGCACTTCGTCGAAGAACATGAGGCACGCGTCGGGCATGCCGAGGTCGTCTTTGGCGACGGAGGGCAGGCGCTCGATCTGGCGGACGACATCGTAGGCGAAGAAGCCAACGGCTCCGGCGGCGAAGGGTGGCAGGCCGGGAATGCGGGCGGGGTTGCGGTCGCTGAGAGCGTCTTTGAGCAGGGCGAAGATGTCGCCTTCGAAGGAATTGGTTTGCCCGGATTCTGTGACTTCGATCGATTTTCCCCAAGCAACGATCTTCTTGTAGGGGCGGACTCCGATGAAGGTGTAGCGGCCGACGCGTTCGCCGCCCTCGACGGATTCGAGCATGAAACACTCGGGTTCGCCTTCGGCGAGGCGCAGGAAGGCGGAGACTGGAGTCTCCAAATCTGCGGTCAGGCTGCGGTAGATGGGGACCAGGGTGTGTGCGGCGGCGAGCCGCTCGAAGTCTTTGCGTAGGGGCAGACTCGATGCCTGCGATGGTTGAGGAACGGCCATATTGAAGTCATGGTACATGAGCGGATGAACGGGTTAATCGGAAGCTCGCTGCGCAGTTGAAGAAGGCGGCTGTCATGAAGATCGCTGGAACCGCAGATCCTTCACTCAGCGCTGCTCCACCCCAGCGAGCAAAAGAGGCTCGATGGGGACCCCGGATTGCGCTCTCCGTTCAGGATGACATCCGTTTTTTCTCATTCGCTCGCGAATGGAGAAATTGTGTGATGGGAATTCGGCAAGCCGTAGAATGATTTTTTCTCCCACTCAAATTTCTCCTGAGGCGCGTTTGACCACAGAAGTTCGCTCTGAAGTCGATCTTGATGCGCCGCCGAGCCGGAGCCTGGCTCCTCCGCATCGCTTTTTCTGGATCGTGTTGCCGTATGCCGTTTATATCGGCTTTACGACGAATGGCGCGGTGTCATTGCTGCTGCGCCAGGTGGGGATGTCGGTCGAGCAGGTGGCGAATGCGATCGCTCTGCTGGGGATTCCGTCGTCGATCTATTTTTTGTGGAGTCCGCTGGCCGATGTGTGGATGTCGCGGAGGGCGTGGTATCTGGTATCGACGCTTGGGTCGGCTGGGGCGCTTGCTCTTGGGTCATTTCTGCTTTACCGGAACGCTCAACTTGCGGTGTGGGTGTACTTCTGTGGCCTTGTTTTTTGCATGCTGATCTCGTCGGCCTACGGTGGGCTGATGGCGTCGATGATTGCCCCCGAGGGCCGCACGCGCGGCGCGGCGTGGGCGCAGGCCAGCAATCTTGGCGGCGGGGCGATTGGGCCAGGGCTGATCCTGTATCTGGCGCTGCATCTCAAGCCACCGCTATGGGTGCCGCTGGCGACGCTGATCCTGGTTGTCCCCGCTCTCATCGTGCTTTCGCTTCGCGAACCGGCACGGCGTGCGAGTGTCAGCTTTGGCGAACATCTGAGGCGTGTCGGGCATGAACTCAAGGAGACCTGCCTCACCTCGAGGAATTTCTTTGGGCTGATTTTGTTGCTGGCTCCTCCCGGCGCCGGCGCGCTGATTGGCTTGTTGCCTGCCATCTCGCCGGACTATGGGGTTGCGGGATCGTCGGTGGTCTGGATCAACGGCGTTGGCGGCGGATCGCTGATGGCGCTGGGCTGCCTGGCCGGTGGGTGGGTGCCGCGTTTCGACCGACGCGTAGCTTACGGGCTCGCTGGGGCTCTGAATGCGATTCCGGCGTTCTATATTGCTTTTGCGCCGGCGACATATCGCGTGTATATGGTCGGCACTGTCGTCTATCTCTTTACCATTGGTTTTACCTCGACGCTCTCGATGGATCTGGTGCTGGATATTGTGGGTGCGGTCGGGAAAAGTGGTAGTTTGCGGTATTCGATTCTTACCGCGTTCTCCTATGTGCCGATTGCTTATATGACCTGGATCGAAGGCCGTGCCGCCCGGTCTTATGGGTTCCGCGCCGTGCCTATGGTAGAGGCGATTAGCGCTTTGTTTGATCTTCCGCTCATTCTGCTTTGGATATCCTGGCGACGACGGGAGCCCCGAGAGAGGGCGGCGACTCAAGCATAGAAAAGGAGGCGTCAAACCTCGACGCTTCCTTTTCTATGCTGCCGGGGATGAGTGTCGGTCCGGAATTGTCCTACACTCAAAAGCTGCCGGCCAGAAGCTTGCAAACAAGGCACTCGAAGAGTTGGGCTAAGTCGCCATAACTATTGACCGCTTAGAGACGTGGTCGCACTTATACCGTGCTTCTCGTGTTTATTGCCGAGGGTTAGATTTGGTGTGATGTGTGAACCGACCTGAATGGTTCTCAGGGTGCGATTCAGGCCCAGAGCATCAAATGTAACCACTCCAAGTTCGTTTCGTGGGTCGGCAGGGAGCGTCAGCCAGGTGATCCGTTTGCTTGAGTCAGTGAAGCTGGCAAGTGTGACTTCCGAGTTGTTCATATTCATAGTCAGACTGTAGCTGCCGGCAGGAAATGACCTGCCCATCGCCGTAAAGCTGAACGGAACTGTAAGTTTGGATGCGTTGGCTGCAAAGGCGGCAGTCGTGCAAAGCACTATTGCTGCGAATAATAGGGTTTTCAATGCGATTCGCATATTAGTATCCTCCGGTCGGAGAGGAGAGGTCTTCTGGTTGGGAGTCATCTCTCAAAGCGCACGCTATAAGACGTTGATCTTGTTACTGGCGCGCACTCTCCGAACTCTTCATGCTTCCATTATCCACCTATAGCCACCTATAAAGTTAGTAACAACTGAATAACTCCACGAACTAACAGCATGAGCTTGGATATCAGCAAATAATCTTTGGCATTGTCATTGGCTCCATGCGATGGTGACGTACGTCACTGCATTTTCGCGGCGGCCCGGCGGGAAGACAGGCCCAATGTGCAGCGTAGAGTAGATGCCGGCAGACACGATCGTCAGTCGATTCTGAACTCAAAGCGCGATGTGGATCGGGGTCATGATGAGGCCACGAGGATTCATGCTGTCGCAGGGATGCCCCGATACACTACTTGCGTTGGCTGTGACTCGGCCTCAGGAGCAGCAACTTATTGCTAGAGCGAGGGTTAGCTGTATCGGAACGATCCGCGGGAACCTACTTCGGTAACGTTGCGGGAGGTGTCTCGCGGTTGCCGCCTGCTTCTGGCGGGGCCTATACTCTAGATCGTTTGGCTGATTGCCGCGTGCGGTGCTTCCGCGGCGATGTTTCGAGGACTCGAGGGCAGGGAATTCGCCCCGAGTTTGCGGTTCTGCCACACGGCACTCCATGTCCCGATCAAGGGACGCGGAGGCCGGAAAGAAGCAACCGGCATTGGAGAAATCATGGCAACAATCACGCTCGAGCAGGAGATCAACCCCTGGGAAGCCCAGGCTGCTCGATTCGACTACGCAGCAAAGAAACTCAATTTAGATGACGGCATCTGGAAGATCCTGCGCTACCCCAACCGAGAGATCATCGTTCACATCCCCGTAATGATGGATGACGGACACATCGAAGTATTCACCGGCTTTCGTGTACAGCACTCCGTGGCGCGAGGGCCGGGTAAGGGTGGAATCCGGTTTGCTCCCGATGTGACCCTGGATGAAGTGCGCGCGCTGGCGAGCTGGATGACGTGGAAGTGCGCGGTGGTGAATATTCCTTTCGGCGGGGCGAAGGGCGGCATCATCTGCAATCCGCACCAGATGTCCAAGGGCGAGTTGGAGCGCATGACCCGACGCTATACCTCTGACATCATCGAGTTCATCGGGCCAGAAAAAGACGTTCCCGCGCCGGATGTCAACACCAACGACCAGACGATGGCCTGGATCATGGACACGTACTCGATGCACATGCGCCAGACAGTGACCGCGGTGGTCACCGGCAAGCCGCTCTCGATCGGTGGTTCGCGTGGACGGCGCGAGGCGACTGGACGGGGTATCGCCACGGTGTGCGATGAGGCGCTGCGCTATCAGGGTATTCGCCAGGAAGGTTGCCGGGCAATCATCCAGGGCTTTGGCAACGTCGGTTCGAACGCGGCCAAGCTTATGTATGACCGTGGCTACAAGATCATCGGCGTCGCCGAGCAAGAGGGCGGGCTTTACAACGTCAATGGCATCGATGTGTGCGCGTTGCTCGACTACAAAGAGCGCAACGGAACGGTGCTGGGCTTCAAGGGCGCTGAAGCCGCGGACTCCGATGAGCTGTTGCTGGACGAGTGCGAGGTGCTCATTCCTGCGGCAACGGAGAATGTGATCACCAGCCGCAACGCCGACCGCATCAAAGCGCGCATCATTTGCGAGGGCGCGAACGGGCCGACGACAGCGGTGGCCGACGAGATTCTCGCGGACAAGAAAGTCTTCGTGATCCCGGATATTCTGGCCAATGCCGGCGGCGTGACTGCTTCCTATTTTGAATGGGTGCAGGACCGCCAGGGCTATTTCTGGAATGAAGCGACGGTCAACGAGCGGCTGGAGGCGATCCTGCGGGAGAGCTTCGACGACGTCGTCCGCTACGCCGAGGCGCACAACGTGAACAATCGCATCGCGGCGTACATGCTGGCGATCGACCGGGTTGCATCCACGATTAAGCAGAGGGGTATTTACGCATAAGAGTGTTCGAAGACTGATGTGATTGAGTGAGGGAGCGCAGGCCGATGCGCTCCCTTTTCTGTGACGATGAAGTAAGACAGCGCAATTTCTCGGTGATGTCACGGAGCGCGCTCAGGGCGTTTAGAGGCTGTTTTGCGCCTCAGAGTATGTATCCCCAAGCTGCGCGGCGAGGATGCGGTAGAGCGTGGAGCGGCTAATGCCAAGCAATTGTGCGGCGCGCAGCTTGTTTCCGCGCGTCCGGGCGAGGGCTCGGGTTACGTGATTGCGGATCGCGCGATCGAGGTTGAAATCGTCATCGGCGGCGTTTTCAGTGCTCTGGCTTGGACGCGAGGTCGAGTTGAGCGGCGGCAGATCGATCGGCCGGATCCAGTGGCTTTCCGTCTCCAGTGCTGCAGCGCTTATCGTCTCTTCGAGTTCGCGCACGTTGCCCGGCCAGGTATGGCGGAGCAGCGGCGCGATGGTCCCGGGTCCGAGTCCGCGCACCGGCTTGCCGTAAAGGCGGGCGAAGCGCTGGATGAAGACCTGGGCCAAAAGAGGGATGTCTTCCCGGCGCCGGGCGAGCGGTGGAAGATGAAAGCGCACCGAGCAAAGGCGCGAGGCAAGGTCTTCGCGAAAGTGGGCAACGCCGTCGGGACTTCGTAATGAGACCGATGTAGAGAATACGATCTGGGCGGGCAATGCTTCTTCGGTGGAGTTCTGATCGCGAGAGACACCCGCAGTCGCGGGAGGATGCCTGGCGCGGAATTGCCGGTCGTCGAACCAATGGAGGAAGTCGGCGAGCATCTCCTGCTGATCGGGCGAAAGCCGATGGACGCGGTCGAGAAAGAGCATTCCGCCGTGGGCCTTGAGCAGAAACGTCTCAGACCAGCGTTGGCGTCTCTCAAGACTGTCTGATGCGGTGCTCTCTACAGCAAAAAACTGAGTGGCGGGGCAGGGAACGAATGGGCCATTAGGCGCCGGGCCGGCCGCGTGGAGGGCATGGGCGGCGAGGGTGCGGCCAGTGCCTTCCTCCCCTTCGATGGTTGCGAGGGAGAGATGCGGAGCCATGCGCTGCATCTGCTGGATGAGCCGGCGCATCGCTGGGCTACGTCCCGTGAGGCCGTGAATGTTTGGATAGTGTTCCACCTCCCCGGAAGAAAAGACGGTTGGCGCCTGATGTGACGAGCCTTGATTAGGAGCTTCGCTCGACTGCGGCGAGGAGGCTTGATCGAGCGCCGGCAATCCCGGCGAGGGCGCCGCACTCGATGCCGAAGTCGATCCCATTGTCTCGATCCCCATCCAGGAATGTTTGTCTGGCCCCGAATCCTGCCGCGGCAGAAGGGGACAGAGGAGTTATCGGCAATTGCTGGAATAAGTTGACTTAGGGGGCCGGAAGCGGCCGACTGGCTCGATTTTGCGCCCATGGCGTGCTGATCACTAGCGGAAGGGGCGGCCTTTGACGATTCCCTGACCCTCGCGGATGGTAATTAGCTGATTGGCGGCGACGGCGCGGAAGTTTTCCGTGAGGCCGAGAGGCCAGCGCACTTCGATGTCGGCCGTCATAGCAGCGCCCAGGCCGAAGTGGAGACGGGGGTCGTTCGAGGAGAGATAACTGGCCTGGCTGAGGACTTCCTGCACCTGAACCTTGCCGCCGTAGCGCACCACTACGCGCGCGCCGATGGCGCTGCGATTGCTCTTCACGCCTTCGAGGCGCACTTTGATCCAGTGATTTCCCGAGGGCGCGTCGTTGCGCAGCAGGGAAGGCGGCTCATTCTGATTGAGTATCAGAACGTCGAGGTCGCCGTCGTTGTCAAAGTCGCCAAAGGCACAGCCGCGGCTCATGTGGCGGGCCGAGATTCCGGGGCCGGTTTCTTCGCCTAGCTCGACGAAGGCGCCATCGCCGCGATTGCGGAAGACCAGCCTTGGGCAGTGGGCCGGGTACTTCGGGAAGGTCTTTTCGAGTTCGGGATAGATGGTGCCGCAGACGATGAGGATGTCGGGATAGCCGTCGTTGTCGAGGTCAGTGAGTCCGCATCCCCAACTGATGAAGCGCTGCTCTGCGCCGAGGCCGGCTTTCACGGTCACATCTTCAAACTCCGCCTTTCCGTCGTTGCGATAAAGGCCGGAGGCCTGGTGTTGAAAGTGGGTCTTGAGCAGGTCGGTGTGGCCGTTGAGGTTGTAGTCGCCGAGGCCGATGCCCATGCCGCTCATCTCCTGGCCATCGGCACTGACCGCGACACCGCGAAGCAAGGCTTCTTCGCGGAAGGTGCCGTCGTGGTTGTTCATGAACAGCAGGCTGGGTGTCGAGTCACAGGCGACGAAGATGTCGGGCCAGCCGTCCTCGTCGGCGTCGAAGGCCACGGCGGTGAGCCCGTAGGAGCCGGAGAGGGCCGCGATGCCCGATTCCTTGGAGACGTCGGTGAAGGTGCCGTCGCCATTGTTGCGATAGAGAAAGTGATGAGGTGTCTTGAGTCCGCGTGGGCCACAGGCGACGGGCACTCCCTCGTAGCTGCAGTCGGGGATTTGCAGCGAAGGCTTGGGGGTGGTGGCGAGATCGATATCGAGGTAGTTTGAGACGAAGAGGTCGAGATAGCCGTCGCGGTTGTAGTCGACGAAGGTGCATCCCGAGCCGGAGTGGGTGCCAGGCTGGAGCAAGCCTGATTTCTCGGTGACGTCGGTGAAGGTGCCGTCGCCGTTGTTGCGATAGAGCCGGTTCTGGCCGTAGTAGGTGACGAAGAGGTCTTCGAAGCCGTCGTTGTTGTAGTCGCCTAGGCAGACGCCGCTTGCCCATCCGGAGCTGAGGAGTCCGGCTTTTTCGGTGACGTCGGTGAAGGTTCCGTCGCGGTTGTTTTTGTAGAGACGATTCGTGGCGCCGGGCGGAACGTCCTCGAGGTGCCGGCCGCTGGTGAGGAAAATGTCGATCCAGCCGTCGTTGTCGTAGTCAAAGAAGGCGCAACCGCCGCCGATGTTTTCGATGATGTAGGTGGCGTGGTCGGTCTCTCCGTAGATCATGGGACGAGTGAGACCAGCGGTCGCGGCAACGTCGGTGAAGCGAGAGAATGGCGTGGTCGATGGCGCTTTGGCGCCTGGTCCGGTCTGAAGGGCGAAGAGATTTCGCGGCGCCATCGCAGATGCGGCAAGGATGGCGGTCCGGTTCAGCAGCTTACGGCGGGTCCAGTGAACCGAATTCATAGAATCAGTCTATCGAGCGGCGTGCAGATGAGACGACGAGCGGTCACTGGCCGAGCTGTTTTGAGATGGTCTGAGCCTGAGCGTTGTCGGGATCCAGACGGAGCGCGGTGTTGATCGCGTCTTTGGCCTCGGGCATTTTCGATTCTTTTGCCAGAGTTGACGCGAGGCCGATCCATGCTGCGGTGAAGTTTGGGTCCATTTGAACGGCTCTGCGGAATTGCTGCTCGGCTTGTGCCTGGTCGCCGGATGCGTCGAGTGCAGTGGCCAGCTTATACGCAAACAACGGATTCGCCGGGACTGCGTCGCTGGCTTCGCGGTAGTTGAGGACGGCGGACTTCAACTCGCCGGAACGCATCTCCTCGTCGCCCTGCGCGGCTTTGCTGAAGGCTACGGTACGTTGCTCCTTGGCGCGGGTTTCCTGCTGATAGAGCGCCATCTGCTGCGTGGCTTTTTCAGTGTCGCCGAGGGCGCGGTCGACATTGGCGAGTTCATAGTGGATTTCGGGACTGTTCCAGCCGAGCGAGATTGCCTTTTCGAGACGGATTCTGGCCTCGTCGGGCTGGTGCAGGCGGGCAAGCGCGACGCCGAGGTTGTAGAGGCAGTCGGCGTGGCTTGGATTGAGTTGGAGGGCTGCCTCGAGGTGGTCCTTTGCTGAGGCGTAGTCGCCGTCTTCGCGCTCCAGCACTCCGTTGAGGTAAAGCACATTGAAATCATGAGGCGCTCTAGTGAGCAGGGCCCTGCCGAGCGGAAGCGCTTTGTCGCGCTGGTCATTGACGACAAGCACGCGGAAGTAATCGATCTGCGTCTCGAGATCGTTTGGGTGCAAGGTATATTGCTTCGCGAGGAGAGCTGCGGCCTCGTCATGGCGCTCTGCTTTGAGGTCAATGAGGGCGAGCGTATTGGCGAGCGGCAGCGACGATGGCGTTTGGCTCAGGGCCTGCCTCAAAATCGCTGATGCCTCGTCAAGCCGGCCCGTGCGTTCGTAGGCAAGGGCGAGATCGAGGGCTAGATTTTCGTCGAGCGTTGTCGAGCGAACAAGTTTGATGACGGCGGCGTAGTCTCTCGATGCCAACAGCGACTTTGCCATGCCGTCGAGCGCCTGCTTCGAAGACGGATCGATAGCGAGAGCAGCGCGCCACTCTGCGGCTGCTTCCGGGCCCCGACGAAGTTGTTCCAGAACCGTCGCGAGCAGCAGATGCGTTTGCAGCTCGTTGGGATCGAGCTGGATTGATTCCTGCAGTGCGGAGGCGGCGCGGTCGGCGTCGCCGCTGAAAAAGAGATTGAGGCCGAGCATATAGGCGAATTTGGCCGAGCTCGGCTCAAGCTTGAATGCTGACGCCCACGCCTGCGCCGCGCATGCGTGCTGGTCCTTGTCGCCAAAATACTGGCCGACGGCGGCGTAAGTTTCGGCGGAGGGGTGAGCGTGGAGCTTCACCTGCAGCTGCGGCGGAGGGCTGCACTCGGCAAAGGCAATCACGTTGGATGCCAGCAACACGGCCGTCAGTACTGCGGTCCACCTAGCCGCCAAAATCCATATCATCGCAAGAGTTTCTGGTGGCCTTGCCTGCGGCCGCCCAGTCTTTCAAGGCAAGTATATCTTCGCGAGCCGCTGCGACTCGCATTGATGGCTCTGCAGATCGTGCTGCTATGCTAAGGCTGTGAACGGACCATCGGGCGATTTGCCTTCTGTCGCGGCGAGGCGAAAAGCCTCATTGTTTTCCCTCGAGGCGGCGTTTCTTGCGGCGTCCTTCATACTGGCCCTGTTGTTCCTCGGCTTTCGCAATATCTACGACGACGAAGTTGCGAGCTTCAATCTGATTGGCGACTCTGCCGGCAACATCATCCGCATCAGCAATTCTGAGGATGTTCATCCGCCGGGCATGTACCTGCTGTCGCACGCGGCCTATGTGCTCATTCCGTCGCCTCGCTGGATGACGGTTGTACCGCTATTGGTGTTTTACGCGGGCCTCGCAGTTTTCGTCTTTGCAGTTGGCCCCTTGTTTACGAGGAAACGCAGCCGCGTCTGTTTTCTTCTTCTGGCCACGCTTCATCCGCAGCTGCTGATGTGGAGCAACAGTATCCGGTGGTATGGATGGTGGACAGGGATTGCGTTGCTGGTCCTGGCGATTGCCTTGCAGCCACGCAAGGCTGGGCCTCCCAGCCTTACCTATAGGCGCGCCGCGCTTCTCGGTGTGCTGCTGGCGTGCCTCTTCTACGTGAACTACATTACGCTGCTGTTTGCTGCTGCGCTCTTCCTGAGTGTGCTGCTGCGCTATTCCTTCTCAATCTGGAGACAGAGCCTCGTCACGCTGGCTGGCTTCCTTCTGTTGATTCTGCCGCAGCTTCGTCCCTTTCTTAAGGTTCATATGCCGGCCAGCGGGCATCAGCGTGGGTCGCTTGTAGTTTCGGCGGCCCGCACGCTGCAAAGTCTTTCGGCATCCGAAGCTTATCTTCCTTGGCACCCACTGGCGCTGATCGCCGTGGTGATCTTCTTATGTTTCGCGACTGCGGGGCTGACTTTGGCCATACGCTTTGCGCGAAAGTCCGGCGACTCGTTCTTCGCAGAAGGCAGAAGACAGCCAGTTGTCTGCATCCTCGCGTTCGCCGCCGTCTTCCTCGTCCTCGTCGTTTTCAGTGGACTGGGAGCCAAGCCGCGTAACGGGCTGTTGCTTATTCCTGTCCTGGCTCCAGTGGCCGCGCTGGTTTTGGGCGAGATAAAGTCACGCCTTCTGCAAAATGCGCTGTTGGGCTTCTTTGCTGTCTGGATCGCCGTCGGTCTTGGGCACTTGATTGGTCGGCGGGGAGTTTCCAAGGCCGGCATGAACGACCGGCCCGAACAGGTGCTGAACTTTGTGCGTGACTCGCGCGGAACCAGTTGCTCGGTCACGATGACCTATGATCCCGAAGTGACATTTACGATGGCGCGGAGCAGGCTGCCTCACTCTCTCGTTTTGGGATACGGGCCGAACTCCATGTATCGCGGCGCGCCGGCTTTCGATCCCCGCGACTGCTCCCACATCGAGCTCTATGTGGTGCGGTCCTACCTGGGCGGTTATAGGAATGGGCAAGATCTTTTGAACGAACTGGCGAGGGCGCAGCATTTCATCGGCGGTCCGGTCGAGATCGAATCGTTCGGCTTCGACCCGGACGCTCGGGTCAAGCGCAAACTCTCTTCTCTGATCCCAGGGGCCGCAGGTCTGCCGGACTATCGCTATGTCGTCTCGTCGGGAGCAATTTCGCCGGCGGATCTCGCTTCGATGAGGTCCCAGCTTCGGCTTTTTATCGTCGAGGATGGCGTAACCCAGCCGTCGCTTCCAGGGAAAGTTCCGCAGGATTAATTTTCGAGCGCTTCGAAGACAGCAAAATAAGTCGATAAGGAATCGGTTTCCATGGAAAAAATATCGAGCCAGCGATCTAAATCGCGCCCGCTTTGCATCATCGTTCTCTCGCTTTCGACGGCGGTTAGCGAGGCGGGATAAATGACCAGCAGGGTTACAAGGGAGTTCCTTATCAAGACAGCCGCTATATCGGCGGCGCCCAAAAGATTCCGGGAAGGGTGGAGTGTGCTTATTACGACAGCGGTGGCGAGGGGATCGCATATCACGACTCCGATGCCAAGAATAACGGGAGCGGGGGGCTGAATCCCGCGGATGGGAGCTATCTCAATCAGTTCCGAATGAACGAGGGTGTGGACACCTCGTATACAAAGTTTCACGACCAGATCGACAACAGTCCGTATGAGCTGGTGCAGCCTCAAGAGAACCAGCTCTATGTCGGGTGGACGGAACCGGGAGAGTGGTTCAAGCTTACGGTCGAGGCAGCCCGTGCCGGAGCATTCCGCGCCGATCTTCTCTACACATCAAATCGCGGCGGCACTATTTCGATCGATGTGAACGGCAAGGACGCGACAGGGCCGCTTGCGATTATGTCTACTTACAGTGCTTCCGATCCGATTGCGTGGCGGCAATGGCATCATTGGAACCTCGCGCCGCGGATTGCGAGGCTACGGCTGCCGAAGGGCAAGAGCGTGCTCACCGTGCATATTCTGGCGGGCGGCAATATGAATCTTGCTTATTTTGATTTCAAGAAGGAATGAGGCGATGATTCGGCGTGCCCACACTTAGGATTGTTATCTATATCGCAACGATTGCAGCCGCGTTCTTCTTCGCGTTCTGGGAGCAAAAGCTAAAGGAGCGATTGACAGACGGGGATTTTCGGCCCTCGAAGAACCCGGGCGATTTTGGAGTCTTGAACGATCTCTCGGAAAGGATGCAACGTGAGCGCATTCTAGGAGGCCTGCCGCAGCAGGCACTTCGTAAATTAAAACTGGTTGTTAGCCTTAAGTTTTTGTTTCTTGCACTCTTGATCGCTGAAGTAATTTTTCTTCAAAAACCGAGATGACCTATCAACTAACATCGCTACCTTAATCGAGGACCTAGGATCTACAGCGTTTCTCGTTGCTATGACCTGCCTTAGTCCGTCGGATTGCGGATGCGGGAGGATTGCACATCGGAGGCTATGACGCCGTCGCGGATGTGGACGATACGGTGGGCGAACTCGGCGATGTCGGGCTCGTGAGTGACGACGATGATCGTATTGCCTCGGCGGTGGAGCTCGTCGAAGAGCGCCATGATCTCGTCGCCGGTCTTGGAGTCGAGGTTGCCGGTGGGTTCGTCGGCGAGGATGATCGAGGGACGATTGATCAGCGCGCGAGCGATGGCGACGCGTTGACGCTGTCCGCCGGAGAGCTCGTTGGGTTTGTGGTTCATGCGCGTCTCGAGGTTCACGGCGCGCAGCGCGGCGGTGGCGCGCTCGACGCGCTCGGCGGCGGGGGTGCCGTTGTAAATCAGCGGCAGCTCGACGTTGTGGAGGGCCGTAGCGCGAGCCAGCAGGTTGAAGGTCTGGAAGACGAAACCGATTTCGCGGTTGCGGATGCGCGCGAGTTCGTCGTCGTTGAGGTCGCTCACCAGGTGGTTGTTGAGCTTGTAGCTGCCGCGGCTGGGGGTGTCGAGGCATCCGATGATGTTCATGAGCGTCGACTTGCCCGATCCGGAGGGACCCATGATGGCGACGTATTCGTTATGGAGGATTTTCAGGTTGATGCCCTGGAGGGCGTTGACCTGCTGCTCCGAGCCCATATCATAGGTGCGCCAGATGTCCTCGAGGACGATAACGTCGCCTTGCGGAAGGGTGACGGGCTGGGAGGCATCCACTTCGGTGATCATCTGCACGGCCATCGGTACTCCTGAAATTAAAGCCCTGGTTCATTCCCGCAAGGAACCGCGGTGTAACAAACAGATACTCGGCCTGCGCCAAAGTGCCTGATTCCTATTGAAAAGTCTACGCACTTCGCGGTGTTCTGGTTCCTTCCGTGCGGCGTCGACGGGTGCCCGAATCAAGTTTCGCCTAGGAAGAACCGGCGTCTGTATCCTTTATGACCACCGGTGTAGTGTCGATCTTGACCGGCGTGCCGTCCTTCAGACCTCGGAGCACACGATAAGTACCGGTCACGATCTGATCGCCCGCATTCAATCCGCTGGTTACTTCGATGTCCGTGGTGCCGGTAATGCCGGTGGTTACGGGAACAAAGATCGCCTTCAGTTTGCCGCCGGTCTTGCGCAGCACGAAGACTCCCTGCTCCGGCTTGGGCGCGGGAACCGGGCCGCTGCTCGCCGAAACCGTGGTCACATGGCCCTTGGAGTCGACTGCCGGGGGCGTATACAGAGTCAGCGCCTGGATGGGGATGGTCAGGATATTCTCCTTGCGTGCAGTAGTGATTTTGGCAGTCGCGGAGAGCCCTGGCCGCAGATCGTCGGAGGGATGATCGAGGGTGACGACGACTTTGAAGTCCTTGGCTTCCTCAGTGCCGCTGGTGGTCTGGCTGGTGGCGACGCCTGTGGAACGGAGCAAGGCCTGATCGCCGACCTCGGTGACGTGGCCTTTGAAGACCTTGCCGGGAAGCGCATCGACGCTAACGTCGGCGGACTGGCCCATGGCGACACTGACGATGTCCGTCTCGTCGACCTTGACATCGGCGGTCATGACCGAGACGTCGGCCAGGGTCATGAGAACTGAGCCATTCGTATTCTGAATGCCTTCGACGACGGTCTCGCCTTCGCGAACCGGTTCATTGGTGACGATGCCGTCGAAGGGAGACACGGCGATGGTCCGGTTCAACAGGTCGGCGTCGAAGTTCAAGGTTGCGACCTGGGTCTGCATGTGGGCGCGTGCGGACTCGGTCTGCGCCTTGGCTTGGACAAGGGCGGCCTGATTCTGCGCGACGGTGGCGACATCCACGTCATAGGCGGACTTCTTCGCGTCGAAATCCTGCTTGGAGACCAGCTTGTCGTTGTAAAGGGAGACGTAGCGATCGTAGTCGAGCTTCTTTTGCTCGAGATCGGCCTGGGCCTTCTCTAGATTGGCCTGGGCGGTCTTCTCAGCGGCGATATAAGACGAGATATCGGTCTTGGCCGCGTCGATGGCCGCTTTCTGTCCCTCGACGTTAGCCCCTTGTTGGACGTTTTCGATGGTGGCGACGACTTCGCCTTTCTTTACGTGGTCCCCTTCTTTCACATAAAGGTGGGTAACCCGTCCCATGGCGGTCGCGCCAACATTGACGTAGGTCTTCGGCTTAATCTGGCCGGTGCCGCTCACGGTGGAGGCGAGGCTCTGGCGAACGACCTGGCCGGCGATCACCTTGGTATAGCCGGACTGGGCGCGCACCACGGTGAGGCCAATAAGGCCACCCGCTACCACCAACACCGCAACTGCGATCAGAATCTTCTTTTTCACGCGTCTTTTCCCGTTCCCGATTGCTGGAATGCGTTACGCTACAGCTGGCCATCATCTGCGAGTGAAGACTGTCGACTCGCTCGCGGCAACCACAGAATGACCAAACGGCCCAGGGGCCACTGCCGCCCCAATCCGTTAGATACGAAACTCAAGTCCGCAGAGTTCCGCCCCAACTGAAAAACCGCACAACAAAACCGAATTAGGCGGATTCGCTCGGCGTCGCCGCTCTTTTCAGGCGCACCTGGCGGCTCTCCAAAGAAAATGTGGTTCGTCAAAATCATAACAGGCGAAGACGCAGGTTCCGTATGACACTCGTCACCCGATTTTTCGGAAAGGGCCGGGGGCGAGACGCAATGATGGGTGTTTCATCAAAGGGAACAAATTCGGCTCTGACAGCTTGAATCCGTGCTGCGGAGGACTTAAGATCAAGGATGCAGAAGAAGCAGGAGTATCAAGGCTTTATGTTCAAGTCCTCGTGGTTCCAATCCTCACCAGATTTCTCATGGCAAGGTGTCTCTTCCGCAGCAGTTGTCGCGTTGGCGCTGACTACCTTCGCTGCGCCGGGTTGGGCGCAGCAGGCCGCCGCTACCCCATCCGGAGCGCAAGCAGGCAGCACCCAGAGCGGCACTTCTCAGGCCAGTCAGGACCCCCAGCTTTCTCAGCGCCCCGATGCCGGCGCCGCGACCACGCCCCAGGATTCCAATCAGGACCCTTTGAATCGCCAGCTCTCCGACAAAGAAAAGTTCAAGCAGCAAAAGGAAGTCCGCGAGGAACTCAAAGGCCCCTATAAGAAATGGGTGAACGAGGACGTTCACTGGATCATCACCGATCAGGAGCTGAAGGCGTTCAAGAGCCTCAGCAACGATGAAGAGAGAGACAATTTCATCGAGCAGTTCTGGCTGCGGCGTAACCCGAATCCGGATTCGCCGGAAAACGAATTTCGCGAGGAGCACTACCGGCGCATCGCCTACGCCAACGAACACTTCGCCGCCGGCAAGCCAGGGTGGAAGACCGACCGCGGTCACATTTATATCTCTTTTGGCAAGCCGGACAGCATTGACTCCCATCCCAGCGGCGGCGCATATGAACGTCCAATGGATGAAGGGGGCGGCGAGACCTCAACCTTCCCGTTTGAAATCTGGCACTACCGCTATCTGGAGGGTGTCGGCGACAACATCGATCTCGAGTTCGTCGACACTTGTATGTGCGGTGATTATCACTTCACCATCAATCGCGCCGAGAAGGACGCCCTGCTGCATACGCCGGGCGCGGGGCTTACCCAGGCAGAATCGATGGGCATGGCCAAGAAAGCGGACCGCTTCAACGGCGGGATGGAACAGCTGGGCACGGGTCCGATGTCGACTACAAACCAGAGCAAGCAGTTCGACCGCATCGAGCTGATGGCCAAGGTAATGGCGCCCCCGCCGATCAAGTTCAAAGACCTCGATCTCGAGGCCTATATGAGCCAGCACAAGCTCTTGAACGGCCCGTATTTCCCGTTCGATGTGCGTACCGATTTCGTCAAAGTGACCGACGACACCGTGCTGGTGCCGATCACGCTCCAGATCAAGAACCGCGATATTACCTTCCAATCCAAGGATGGAGTCTCGAAGGGCATCGTCAACATCCAGGGCCGGGTTACGACCATCACTGGACGGATCGTGCAGAGCTTTGAAGACACAGTTGAGGTGGAAGAGCCGAGCGAGCTGATGGACAAGGTCCTCGACAACTCCAAGGTCTATTGGAAGGCGCTGCCGTTGCGTCCGGGCCGGTACCGGGTCGACATCGGGATCAAGGACGTCAACAATCCTGATCACGTGGGTATCTGGGGCCAGGGCATCCTCGTTCCTAAGTTCGATGATGACAAGCTTTCCGCTTCCTCGCTGATTCTGGCGGACAAGATGGAACGGGTACCCTCCAAACAGATCGGCACCGGTAACTTCATCATCGGCAACACCTATATTCGACCCCGCGTGATGCAGACTGAGGCGACGCCGGCATCGTTCAAGCGCGACCAGAAGCTGAATTTCTGGATGCAGGTCTACAACCTCGGTATCGACGAGAAGAGCCGGCAAAACGACGCGACGATCCAGTACCAGATCATCGACGCCGCGAGTAACCAGGCGGTGGTGACCACTTCGGAAGGCAGCAAGACGCTGGGCGCGAACCAGGACCAGGTGACGCTGGAGAAATCGATGCCGCTGGCCAGCCTGCAGCCGGGAAAATATATGGTCAAGATCTCAGTGAATGACAGCGTATCCAAACAAACCATTGCGCAGACCGCTCCGTTTACTGTTGAATAGTGTGAAATCCGGAAAGCAGCCGTCAGAGCTGTCCATCCTAGTACGTTTTGGCGACAGGGGACTTGGGCCAGGGAGCAAACCACGGACAAGTGTGACTGGAAGATTCTCTAAAGTCGGGACTGCTGTTGCGCTGCTGTTAGCAGTTGGCGCAATCTGCGCCAACGCCCCTGAGCTGAACGCCCTCGACGAGCCAACCTCGATCGCCGGCACCGTGCGGGACGGACGCGGTGTGCCGCAGACCGGCGCCATGGTCGAGTTGCTGCGCCCTGACACCTCGGTGGTGGCCAGCGTCTTCACCGACGAGTACGGACGATTCCTGCTCGCCCATCTGATTCCGGGCACCTACAGCATCAAAGCCACCGGCACCCTCTTCCTTCCGACACTTCGAGAAAACCTTCAAGTTCTGGCCCATCGGCGCACCTCAATCAATCTGACCCTCTCTACGGTGATGGAGGCCTTCCAGTGGCTTCCCGCGAAACGGCGTAGCGTGGATGAGCCCGACGACGAGTGGGCATGGACTTTGCGATCGGCCGCCAACCGGCCGCTTCTTCGGATGTTGGAGGATGGTCCGCTGGTCGTGGTCTCCGACATGGACACGGCCCCGGTACTCAAGGCGCGCGTGATCCTGCGCGGTGGCGCGAACGAGTTCGGTGAAGGCGGACTCCATAATGCATTTGAAATCGAGCGCTCCAAGCAGGATGACCGGCGCTTAATCCTGCGTGCCGATATAGGTTCGAGCGACATGGCCTCAGTGGCCTCGGCGGAGACGCTGGTCGGCTACGAGCGCCAACTCACCATGGGCAACACAATCCGCACGGTAGCTGCGATGCAGGACTTGCCCGGCATTGAGCAAACCTCGACTCAGCAAGGTATTCAGTCGATGGTGCTACGCAGCGCCCAGACAATTGAGCTAACCCCCTTTCTTGATGCCGAACTCGGCAATGAATTCGAAGCGGTCCGTGGCAACACCGCGGAGTTCGCGAATCATCCCTTCGGTACAGTGACTTGGCGTGGTGGAGACACTGCGGTTTCGTATCACCTGGCCACCGCCCGCAACGCCCAGGTCGCCAACGAACTCGATCAGGCCACGTCGGCTATGCCAACTGTCTCCGAAGTCAACGGCCAGTTGCGGCTGGAGCGGGGCCTGCACCAGAAGATTCAGGTTGAACACACGGGCGACCGCACTCGCTACGAGTTCGCGATCTACCGCGACCGCATTGCCAATACGGTGGTGAACGGCGGCGGGGATCTATCGGCTGCCGATCTCAACAGTGGTTACGTCGTCTACGACCCGATCACCGAGTTGCTGAATGTTACGGGCGCAAGCTACACGACCAAGGGAGTGGTTGGCGATCTAAAGACGCGAGTTCATGGTGAGACCTGGCTTACGCTTGGCTTTGCCGATGGCGATGCCCTGACTATGCCGGCATTTGCGGTGCCGGCGAGTCTTGAGGGTGGCCTTACCACACTAAAGCCGAGACACACGCAGATGTATTCTGTCGCCATGAGCGGCCACGTTAGTCAGACAGGCACGCATTGGCAGGCCTCGTACCGCTGGCAACCAGAGGACACCGTGACCGCGGTCGCCCCGTACGATGTCGCCTCTCCAGACGCCTACCTGAGCATTATTTTGCGCCAGCCCCTGCACTGCTGGCACCTGCTGCCGAACGGCGTCGAGGCGCTTGTCGACGTTAGGAACCTGCTCGCCGAGGGCTATCGTCCGTTTATCACCACCGATGGCAGCACGCTCTATTTCGCACAGGCCGAGAGGTCGGTCCGCGGCGGAGTTTCGTTCACTTTCTAGCCGCAGCCACGTTGGCTTTCATTCGATTCGCCGCCTCAGTCTTTCATACTGAAATACATCGCTGAAGTCGGCAGGTACCGTTCGGTTTTCCGCAACCGCGGGCCCAATGCCACCGCGATTCGATGCTATGATTTGAAGGTGGGAAAGTTCCGCGCCCTTCGCCGGAAGCTAGGCTCCAAACACCCACTCACAGGTCGCCCGCGAAGATGCGGATCCCCGACTGGACGCGTAGCTCAACTGGCAGAGCATTCGACTCTTAATCGACAGGTTGAAGGTTCGATTCCTTCCGCGTCCACCATATCAAACCCAATCCCATCAAGCAGATATCGATCAAACAGTGTGACCAAGACTAAACGGCGGTTGCGTCAGTGTGCCCAAAAGTGTGCCCAACTTTTGAAACCGCCGGCTGTTGTTTGCGCTCCTTTCTCTCCCGGTTGCGCTCGTTGATGGCGTCACGAAGCGGATCCAGCTCTTGATGTTGATAAGGCTCCATCGACTTCAGGTCCACATGTCCCATTGAGTTGGCAACCGCGAAGGTATTCCGGGTCTTGGCCATAGTGTAGGTTCCGTAGGTGTGGCGGGCGAGATAGGGAACGATTTTTCCGTCTAAACCGGCCCGATTGCGGACCGCCTGGAAACCTTTGGCGATGGTCGTTAGATGGCCGGAGGCCGATCGAGTGGAGGGAAAAACCCAGCCTTCCGTTCTCGTCCCACACCAGGCACGAAGCATTTCCTCCATCCGTTCGCTCATCGGGACGAAGCGACGCGCCTTCTTGGTTTTGCCGCGCGGAATCCAGATGCGATGTTGGCCCCAATCAATATCTTCAATTCTCATAGGGAAAACTTCATTTGGACGCGTCCCGCTGTCTTGCATGATGACTATGATGACCCATGCCTGCTCACGCAGCCTCCGAGTACGGGGATGGTTTGTGGGCGCCGCATACGCTTGCTCGATCTGCTCCTCGGTCTGCTCGCTTATGATTCGATCGCGGCCTTCAGCTTCGACCAGCGTGATCTTCGGTACCGCACGCAACACCTTCCACTCCAAGGCCTTGCTCTGCATTCGTTTGAGAGTTCGTAGCGCTTGATTGGTGTAATGGTCGGAGCAAGGGATCATCTTTGTTTGCATCGTCTGCTTGTTCACCACTACAGGGCGCATGAATATGGTGCATTCTGCTTCGTCCTTGGTGATCTGATTTAGCGGCATTCCCGCTAAGTCGGTATATTGAAGCAACCTCCAGCCGTAGATGTAATACTTCCTTCCGCTGGGTTTGAGCCGTTGCGTTTGTTCCACCCATTCGAGGAAGCGCACAGAAAACTCCTGGAGAGTAGGAGTCTTTCTCTTCAGTAAGACGCTTTCCCCCCTTTCTTGTAGTTGGGTCAGCGCCGAAGCCTCAACTGTGGCGGCGGCGCTCTTCGTTCTTTGTTTCGTACTGCCGCGGTACCGCTTCCCCTCGAACGTGATTGAGTACCACCAGTACGGACTACGACGCTTTCGAAACAGAGTCAAGGTGTTCCTCCATGTGTGCCCGCACAGACGGAATACGCTCGCTCTCGTGGATGAAACGATCCACATGTTGCATATCATAGCGAACGCTGCCGCGCAGTTTGTGCCATCTGGGGCCTACACCGCTACACCTCCATTGACGCAGGGTGCCCTCAGGGATATCGAGTAGTTCTGATAACTGCCGTGTATTCAGAAATTTCCGTAGAGTCGGCATTGCATTCATTGGTTTAGCCTCTTTGATCGCGAACGCCTGCTTATCCCGCGTTCCCGACGCGATGTCCTCTTTGTGTAAAACAGGTCCTCCCGCGTTCCCGACGCGATGTCCTCTTTGTGTAAAACAGGTCCGAAACTCCGTCAAATTGCCTACTTTAAGGGCAACCAAGCGAAGCGATGTGTCCAAAGGGTGGCAAAAAACAAAGAATTGGCACCGCTTCGAAGGCAAACGCCAAACTGATGAGCGACATCCTAAGTCTGTGAAATCAAGACGTGGCAGGGGTCCTTTGTCTCCTTGACGTGGGTGGTGACTCGCGCCACGATATCTGCGCCAAGAGAGTTGAAGAGTTCTCAAAGACTAGCGTCGCTGGAGATTCGGATGAATTCTGGTGTTCTCAAAATAGCGTTTGCATTAGGCCTCGCATCTAGCACCCTTGCTCTCACTATGGGCTGCAACACAACGCCGCAGGTCTCTGGAAGGTGGAGCGGCGGCGGTCAATTCTCTTCCCAGATCCCGAAGACGGCTGGAAACACAGCTATGCAGAAGGCGGCGGACGTTCCTCTCAAAGTGACTTTGACGCTGAACCAGGCCGACACCGCGATCACCGGGGACGCGGATGTGGCTTTCAACGGCTCGGATGTTCATCTGCCAATCACGGCGGGGACGATCACGAAGGATGGAAATCTGTCGATCGAGGCCAACAAATCGGGATTCAACACCTTACATCTGAGTCTGGATGGCAAAGCAGACGCAAACACGATCTCCGGTCAGATGGACTGGAAGATGGGCACCATCTTGGGTGTCGCCGAGAACAAGGGGCCCATTACTCTGAACCGCGGCAGCTGACGTCCCCGCCGATTTGACCGAAACAACGGTCCGCTCTACGCTCACCTCGCCTGAGCCTTTCCATTAGGGTCAGCCAGGAGCGGATCGATGTTCGATTCACCCGAGGACGCGCTTGCGTCACTTGGCCGTGTGGGGTACCTGACGGATCGCAAGACCGCCACGACGGTCTACCTCGCCGGCAAGATCAACAAGCCGATCATGCTCGAGGGACCTGCCGGCGCCGGTAAGACGGAGTTGGCCCAATCGGTTGCCCGCGCGGCGAGCGCTCCACTTCTCCGGCTTCAGTGCTACCAGGGCATCAACGAAGAGAAGGCCATCGGCCAGTACGACAAGAGCCTGCAGGAGCTTTTCGTCTTGCTCAAGACAAGGGTTAGGGGAGTGCATGACTGGGCCGAGATTCGCCGAGAAGTGACCGGGCGCGAGTTCTTCCTAGCGGGGCCATTGCTGACCGCCATTGAACAAGCCGCGCGCTGTGTGTTGCTGATCGACGAAATCGATAAGGTCGACTATGCCTTCGAGGCGCTTCTGCTCGAATTGCTCTCCGCTTGGACGATTTCCGTGCCGAAGATGGGAACTATCCGGGCGACGACGATTCCATTCGTCTTCATGACCTCGAACCAGGAGCGCAGGCTGGGCGACCCCTTGCGCCGCCGCAGCTTTTACCTGATTGTGGAACACCCGACTGCGGAGCGTGAAGCGGCAATTGTTAAGAACAAGACGCCGAACGCAAGCGCCGCGACGCACCGCTTCATCGCGGGCCTCGCGAAAGCGCTTCGCGCCTACAACCTCGAGAAGCCTCCCTCGATTTCCGAAATGAACGATGTTGCGCAAGCCATGCAGCTTCTTGGTATGGAAGCGATCCACGCCAAGCACAAGGACATTATGCTTCCGCTGATCGCTAAGACGGAGCGCGATCGCAAGTGCCTGTTGATGAAGCAGGCCTTCGAGGTCATCGTCCATTCGGCGAATCGGCATGCCGCCAACATGGAGGCGCAGGAGATTGAGGAGACTATCAGCGCGCTCGAGAAGAAGGCCGAAGCATGAGGCTCTGGGTGGCAGTTGCGGGTCTTGCACTTCTAGGGGCCCCTCCTGCTCGGGGAGCTTCGTGCAATGAGCATTGGAATGCGGAAGCGGTGTATTACGCGAATGCCTACGCAGACCACTACCACGTACCGCGTGAGCTTGTTCACGCAATCATTGCCCAAGAGTCTGGCTGGAACCCTTCAGCGCAATCGTCAGCCGGGGCACTCGGATTGATGCAACTCATGCCGGGAACTGCTCTGCGTTTTGCGGTCGGCAATCCAGCCTCGATCGAGGAAAACATTAGCGGCGGGGTACGCTATCTGGCCGCACTGAGCAGAACTTTCGGCGGGGACCTCCGACTCGTAGTCGCAGCCTACTATTGCGGCGAAAGGCATATCGAGCGGCTCGGTCTCGCATACAGCGATCCGGAAGTCATCGAGTATGTACGTTCAGTCGAAGCACTCTACCGTGTCGAACTCAAACTTCACCACTCCACCCCGAAAGGCAATTAAACATGCGCCTTCCTATCCAAGCATTGACCGCTATCATCTGCGCGGCATTCGTTGCTCCCATGTTGGCTCAGCAGCCGGCCACAATTCAGCCCATCGTCGCTGAAGCCGCGCTCACGAGCGAGGGAGTTACAGACGTTCATCTGCGGCCTTTGTACACTACCACCATCCGATTGCCGGAGGCGGTATCCTCCGTTGCCCTTGGAGCTCCGACCCTGTTTGAAGCGGAGCACTCGGACCGAGAGCCCCGACTCGTTTACGTGAAGCCCTCGACCAAGGATCCGGCCGAGAGCAACCTGGTCATCACGATGCGGTCCGGGGCGACCATCAGCTTGCGTCTCATCTCCCAAGGCGCCGACGCAGGGAACGTCCCAGTGGATTTCATTGTGGACTACAAGCCGGAGCAGGGCCTCTTTGTCGGGTCGACCGATCGCGCGATCGAGGCAAATGATCCCGTTCCACTGGGGAAGAACGAGCGTGACAGCCCGCTTGATCGTGCTTTCAAGTACCAGTCGGATGTTGCGACGCCTACCTGGCAACATGGCCCGCTCAGCGACAAGAAGGAGAAGGGCGGTCAGCCCCCTTCGATGCTGGGTGCGTTGGGCGAGGTCACAGAACAACAAGGGGCGATGATCGTTGCTTACTCGGTCCTGAATCAGAGCGATCACTGGATCGAGGTCCTCCCGCCCCAGGTCCAGGTCAGCAGTCCAGGCGACAAGGACCAGCAGAAAAAGAAGGAAAAGAAGCACATCGTCCTCGCAGAGCAGGTCGCAGTCGGCAGATACAGATTGGACACGCGGAAACTCGCCCCAGGCGCTCGGGCCGACGGAGCCGTCGAGTTCACGCGGCCCAGCTTCAAGCAGAGCCAGGAGAAGTTGTTGCTCCAATTGGCGTCGGCAAACTCGGTAGACAAACCGCTTCTGCTGCCACTTCCCTTCGTAGCGCCCGACAACTTACCAGAGCACGACCAACCAGGAGATCAATATGCAGCAGCAAAGTCCGATTCCAAGCCATGAAGATCAAGCCCCAGTCTCGGAGAGCCCGGAACGAGCAGAAGCGGGAGCCGACACTCAAGTCGCAGAAGGCGAGAGGCGCCCGTTCGTCATTGCAAAACGCGCCGGCGGGACCGGAAAGAAGGGGGACAACACGACGCGCATGCTTCTTGCCTTTGGCGTCGCGGTGGTCTTGCTGATTGTGTTCCTGGGCTTCATCTCGACCAAAGGAGGCGAGAAGAAGAAGACAGCTGCTCAGTCTGGAAAGCCAAATCTTGGGCGGGTTGTTGCACCCAGCAGCCCCGGTGAGGTAATTCCAGCGGACAAGATGGCCGCGACCCAAAGCGAGCAGAGTCGCGGCATTGGTGCCGAGGACATCGAGAAAACCCGAACGCCCAAGTTTGGGTCGCCGAATGATGGCGCGGAATCGACCGCGCCCGGAACGAGCAAGACTTCGTTAGGGCAAATCCCCAAGTTCGAGAAGCCTGACACGGACCACCAGCAGGATTGGAGTCCAGAGCCGTATGGAAGCGGAAAGGCGGGCAACGCTGAATCGCAGAGCCAGCTCGCCAAGGCGGAGGAGGAGGAGTACGGCAAGTCGTCGCTCGTGTTCGTAGCGCACGGCACCACGTCAAGCGTCGATGCCGCGGTCCGGTTGTCGCCGGCTATCGACAATTTCGGCCTCGGTTCGGGCTACCACGTAGCCGCGAGGCTCGAATCTATGGCCAGCACAGCGCTGCAGGCGCCCGTGACGGCAGTGATCGAGTACAACTATGAGCGTGACGGGCACGTCCTCATCCCCGCCGGCGCGCGGGCCGTGGGGAAGCTTTCGCAGGCCGACGCTTCTGGAATCATGAACATCACGTTCGATTCGATCGAGATGCCGACAGGAGAATCGGTGCCGATCAGCGCTATTGGGGCGACGACATCTCTTGAGGCAATCAAAGGGCAAGTCATAGGGAAGCACGTCGGAAGGAGCATCGCGGTACGCTCACTGGCCGGATTGGGAGAGGCAGGGGCGATGCTTGTGGGCCAGGGTAATGTGAATACCGCATATAGCGAATCCGACATGATTCGCGAACGTGCGGCGGAGAACATCGGCAACGCCGGGGACGCGCAGGTGATGGGTCTGATGACGACGCAGCACATCGTGGTAAGTGTGCCGGCCGGCACGGAGATTTATGTTGTCTTTACCAGGCCCCAAAAGATAAGCCCGACGAGCGCACAAGCGATCGCGATGCCGCCCGCTCAGCAGTAAGCTCCGCTGTGGTGCAACCCAAGACCGGCTTCGGCCGGTCTTTTCTTGGATCTTGTCTGGTCTTGAGACTTCCACCGCCAACGCCGCGACGCTCTCTCCAGTATGGGAGACTCCATTCAGATCTCAACCTGACTATCGGAAGCAAATGTTCACACGCTTCAGCGACTGGTTACTGTGAGAACAAGCAAATACTCTTCTCCCAATGATCGAAGTGTGCAGAAGTCCACACGCTTCTTGAAGTGGCCAGAGTGTTAAAGAGGCAACACCTTTCTCGCGATGGTAAGGACAAGCAAGAGTCCACACACTTCTAATTATTGGCAAAGGCGAGAAGAACTACATACCTTACTCCGCTCGATAGAAGTGAGAACAAGCCCACACAGCTCCCAAGTTGGTCATCGCAAGTAGAGAGTGGGTACCGTGCTGATGGTTAATGGTTCGAGGGATAGATATATAAAGAACCGCCTCTGTCGACGAAGAGCGTGAACCCCCCCGATTTATTGTTGGTCGATCCGATTAGAGTCAGAGCGATCCGTTCAACAGACAATCTTGCGGCGAAAGAGAGCGCTTACCCTTCCGCGACTAAGAAGAGTGCGCTTTTCCGGCATTTGGGGATTTGCCTGATTTTTAGTTGGACCTTACGTTTCTCTCGCGGCGGCACCCCGCCGAGGAGGAAACACCCAATGCTCAACTTGCTTCGCCACACCCGTACTGCCCTCGGCAATCGGGTCGCTCATCTCTCCCAAACTCTTCGCATGGCCCTGTTCATCAGCTTCGTAGGCCTGGCGTGCCTTGCTCCGGCTGGCGCGCTCGCCCAGAACTTAGGCACCGCGCCGGCAACCGGCCAGGCCGTGCAGGGCCAAACGGCCGCGCAGCCGGAAGGCGCGTTTCTGAACGTCGTCAACTGGGTCGGCAACGTGATCTGCCCGGTTGGCGCCGGCCTCGCTGTCGTCGGCACCGTCATCCAGTGGCGCAGCGGCCGGAGTTGGCTGCCAGCCGCAATGACAGCCGGCGGACTGCTCGCAATCTCCGGTTTAACCCGCCTAATCGAGTATTTCATCCAGAACGGAGCGCAGATAGGTTAACCATGCAGCCGCCACTGATCCTTCAAGCTCTTCTTAGCCTCCTTCTCACTCTTGCGGTCCCGGCATCGCTGGCGTCATTCGTGATCGCCGGGTTCAAGCTGCGGAACGAAGGCGGGGCGAACTACCAGGCCGGTGGCGGCTTCCTTAAATGGCTTTTCTGGGGAGCCTTTCTGCTAACGATTCCCGGTCTCAGCGCCTGGCTCGTTCAGGAACAGGTCCCCGGGGCTGCCCAGCTGACGATGGCGGGGACTTCCACCGCTTATACCAACGGCATCAATAAGGCGGCCAACGACTTTGTCGACACCGTTCTTGTGGGTCATATCGTCCCAGTTTTCGCGGCGTCGCTGATCTTCAAAGCGCTCCTCGACCATGCGGAGGGCAGAAGCCCGCTTGGATCGACGGTCGCGGCCATGTTCCTGCTCGGCGTGCAGGGCCTCTACAACATCGCCACTGGCAACTGGTTGACCGACGTCAATGGCACGTTCGCAGCCACGGACATGCTGATGAATGCCTTCAACTATGCCGCCCAAACGATCAGCCCGATTGTCGGCGGTTTGGCTGTCTCAGCAGGTATCCTCGCCTTTGCGCAAAACCGACAATGGAAACACTATGTCGCCAGCGGTATTGGCTTCCTGAGCGTAGCTGGAATCTGGGCGCTCGTGAAGAGCTGGACAGGAGTAAACCTGTGAAAAGATCCGTCCTGCAATCGACCTTCTTCTGCCTGGGATTGTTTGTCCTGTTCGGAGTGGCTTCCTTGGTCCTCGCGCACCCGGTCTCGCGTGCCGTGCTGTCAGTTGCTCTGATCCTGGTCTCTCTGGCTTTGGTGATTGCAGGTTTCGCCTGGGCGGTGCGGAAGCTTTGGCTGCTGAGCGGACGAGTGGCTGTTGCGTTGATATCGGGAGAGGGGCCGAAATCGGCGGAGGTGAACCCATGAACTCTGGCTCCTTCGACCAGGGTCTGCTCAATATGACCAACTGGTTTGGCAACGGCGTGATGCCGGTCATGGCTGCGCTGATTCTTGCGATGGGAATCTATCAATACTCCAAAGGACGCTCACTGGAGCGATATATCTACGCCACACTCGGGGCCCTGCTTGTCTCCGGCGTTCTTCGCCTCACTGAGCATTTTGCCGCTCTAGGAACGGGCACAAACCAGATCTTCGATGCGTTGTTGGGACTGGCCAACTGGATCGGTAACGTAATCCTGCCGGTGTATGCCGCGATCGAGGTGACGCGGGCCGTGTTGGGCGTGAGCGGCGTCTTCAGCCGCCTCAACATCGGCGACGACTGGGTCAGGCACTTCGTGGCGGCCGGCGCGAGCCTTTGCTGCTCGGGGCTTCTTAGGCTGCTGGAGCATTTCGTCGCGGCGGGAACAGGCGGGGTGGCGTGATGGCATTGCGCGTTAGTCCGGTCTCAAGAAATCTCGCCATGAAGGTCACCTTCCTCTTCCTCGAAATCGAGGACATGCTGGCTCTTAGCTTCATGAGCGCGATCTCCATGATTGTCGGGCAGTGGGTCTTCCCGGATCGCTATGTCTTCGGGATCCCAATGAACTGGTTTCTCGTGCTGGTGGTGCTCGGCGTGGGAGTTCCCGGACTAATGCTTTTCAAATACGGCAAGCCGAGAGGCTACCTGTGGGACCTGGTGAAGTGGTACGGGATGCCTCATGCGTATTGCGCCCTGGCGCGGGACACCAAACTCACAACCGAGTATCTGACGGAGGAAGAGTAATGCCGAAAACGAAGAGCGCCCACGAACGCTCGCTTCAGGATCCGGCGCTGTGTGAGTTAC
>CAVUKL010000050.1:0-44150 GCA_963742015.1 uncultured Acidobacteriaceae bacterium
CAAACTTATAGAAAGAAGCGTCGCGATATTGCTCCAGTGAATAGTAAGGAGGGTCGAGACCTACCAAAGCAGAAAACGCCGTCTCTGGATGAAGGCTAGTTTCGCGGTCATCCAGGAAAGACCGCAGATAGAGGATTGGCCGCCGTGTCTCGGATCCAAGCAATTTGGCCGGATCTTTTTCCCACAATCCGTTCGCTATCTGCAGCATGCCTACCACCAACAAATACACCAGGGCAGAAATAGCCAGAGTCGGGTACTTAAAGTAGGACAATAGAGCAACTACGATCAAAGCTGCCGACAAGAGCTTCAGGGCCAGGGCGAGAGGGCGAGAACGCATCGGCCGGTGTTGCGAACGGTCTTCCGCTTTTCGTTTCTTCGACTGGTTGGGCCGCACCTGTGTTGGAGGCGTGACCCGTTCCGGAAGCAAGTATTCCAGTGCTCGAAGCAAGTTAGGCAGATCACTTCCCCGCATGTATATCCGGCGGTTTTTCTTCGACGAATAAACAGTCATTCCTAACCAGATTCAGAAAGAACCCGCGCAGCCAGGGCTTATTGAAGACCATCTTCTCGATCCAGTCAAACGGGAACGCGAATAAGACTTTCACGCCCTTGGTCTTCTTCAGCTCTTCAAAACCGTCTGGCCGATAAGCGGCTGGGATCGGGTTATTGCGCCGCAAGCGAATCCGCACGAGCTGGCTGGAGATAGGTAATTATCGCCTCGTCACGCCGTGTCAGAGGCAGAGGAAACAAGGAAGCGTTTCGGCGTAACCGCACAATAGGAGAAATCCTGGCAAACCATGCGCTGTCCTCCTCGCCATCTGAAACAGCGCTCCCACCAGCGAAAAAGCGAGGCCAGCGGCGCCACAGAACCAGCGCCACTGTCACCAGCCAGGCTATGAAAAGGCCCCATATGAGGTAGGAAGGCGGCCCAGGCTGTGCTGGCGTTGGCGGAGGGGAAGTTGTATCGTCTTGCGCGAAAAGCGCCGATGCAACCAAGAAGGGAAGGAGAGCAAGCAAGGTCCGACCATATCTGTTCATGAACGACCTTTCAGCCACGAGAGGGACAAGAACAATTCACGAATGTGACGATAACTAACACAGGCTCCACATTCAACGGTTTTAAACACTCTTCATAATGGTCAAGCCGGGGGAGGCTCTAATGATGCACTGGAATTGTAGGTCGGCTCCTAACTATCCGCCGTGCATTTGGCGACGATTACGGTGATGTCGTCGTATTGGCCGCGTTCTGGGCAGGTGAAGGTTTGGACTTCGTTGACGATGGCTTTGACCATTTCGTGGGCGGGTAGCTTCTTGTGGCGTCTGAGGGCTTCGATGAGGCGCTCTTCGCCGAACTCCTCTTCGTTTTCGTCGAAGGACTCGGTGACGCCGTCGGTGTAGAGGGCGAGGATGTCTCCGGGGGCGAGCTGGCACTTGCCGATGGCGCATTCCCAGTCGTTGAAGAGGCCCATGACGGCGCAGTTGGAGTCGAGTCGCTCGATCTTGCCGTTGGAGTGCTTGCCGTCGGGGTGAAGGATGAGTGCGCAGAGATGTCCGCAGTTGGCGTAGCGGAGGCGGCGGGTGCGGTCGTCGTATTCGGCGAAGAAGAGCGTGGCGTAGGCGCTGGGGGTGGTGTTCTCAAAGAGCATGCGGTTGACTGAGGCGAGGAACCGCTTGGGCGCTTTGAGCGCTATGGCGACCTGGCTGCGGAGATTGGCCTGAAGATTGGCCATCAGAAGCGCGGCTGCGATGCCTTTGCCGGCGATGTCGCCGACGACGAGCGCGAGGCGGTCGCGGCCGAGGTCGAGGAAGTCGTAGTAGTCTCCCCCGACGTGGCGGGCCTGGATGCAGATGCCGGCGTAGTCGAGGGTCTTGAGCATGGGCAGCGTCTGGGGGAAGAGCTTGGCCTGGACCTGCTTGGCGATCTCGAGTTCCTGGGCGGCGCGACGCTCGGTTTCGAGCCGTTCGTTGAGAGCCTGGCGTTGCGCTTCGATCTCGCGGCTCAATACATCGGAGGCGAGCAACTGATAGGTGTTGCCGTCGACGTCGGCGAAGATGGCCGAGGTTCCACCGAAGAGGGTTTTTTGCGGGAGGGAGCGAAACTGGACGCCACGGCTGCGCCATAGTTCGAAGGTGGCGTTGATGTCTTCGGCAATGAAGGCGATCTGGGTGGGGCGGCCGATGAGCTTGTAGTTCTCTGAGCCACGTTTGGGCGCGATGAGGGCCAGGACTGCGCTGCCGTCGGGAGGGGCGACGGCGACCCAGCGGTTTCCGAACTCGAAGCGCGCGTCGGCGACGACGGTGAAGCCGAGCTGATCGGTGAAGAAGGGAAGGCTGCGATCGTGGTCGCGGATGAAGACGGTCGCGGTGAAGATGCGCAGGTATTGGCTCTGCTCGCTCGGGCGGGCCGAGGCGGGGTCGACGAGGTGCCGCACAGAGGCGGAGGTCGTCTTCAGGACTGCGGGTTCGGAGGCCAAGGCGATCTCCTGGAGGAGTGAGCGTACCTCAAAATCTTACGCAAAATTCTGCTGAGTGACTGAAGTCGAGTCCGGGGCGAAGGCTGGACGTAATATGCTTGCGAGGCACCGGTCTGACGCACGGAGAACCAATGAGATGGCTGCTTGGGCTGTTCGCGTAGACTGAGTGTCTCGATATGGGGAAGAAAAAAGATCGCGAATTCGATATCGAAGAGGAACTCGATTCTGTAACGCCGGAGTTTGCCGCCAAGCATCCGGCATGGTTGAGGCTTAAAGACCAGTTGCAATGGTATGACGGCAAGAGCCGGCGTTGCCAGCGTTGGTACAAACGACTGAAGATTGCACAGGTCGCACTCGCCGCCACGATTCCAGCAATGAGTCTATTGCCTCCCGTCTACATCCGGTGGTCCACATCGGCTGCGGGTGTGCTGATCGCGATCTTTGAAGCGATTCAGCAGATGAACCAGTATTCGACTCTTTGGATATCGTACCGATCGACGGCAGAGCATCTGAAGCACGAGCAATTTCTTTTCTTGTCAGCAGCGGGGCCGTATCGAAATCTCTCGGAGAGCGATCGGTTGGTGCAGCTATCGGAACGAGTTGAGGAGCACGTTTCGACAGAGCATGCGAATTGGTTCAGCGAGAGTCAACAACACGCCGCATCGACACCTAGAAAGGACGCGACAAAATAGACCCCCTCAGCGGCTAAAGCCGCGTTGGTTCTGTTTCTCTCGTGGACCGGCTGAAGCCGTGCCCCTTCGAATCGTTTAGGAGCCCGGCGATCCCAGATTGGTAAGGAGTTGTCAGCCTGGCTTCGAGCCTGCTAGCGTGGTCTGCGCGTCGTCGGCGAGCAGCTGTTGACGGGAGTAGTCTGCACGTCCGGAACGACCCAGAACAACCAGCTTCGATCGGCCGCTGCAACTGCAAAGACACGATGTCGATGCGGTACGCAGTTGACGAAGTTGGAGGGCGAGAATATTCCGTCGACGACGCAGACCGATCGAGAAATGGACTGAGAAAGGATTGCAATTCACATGCGCAGGTTGCGCCCCAACACACTCCCGAGGGAGGAGATTATTGTGATTTCAAAACGCATCATTCAATCGGTGGTCAGGCAATCGGCGATCCGGGCCAGGCTTTATTGCCTGGTGGCCGTGACGCTATCTTCAGGCTGCTATTCGCTCTTAGGGCAAGGCACAGGGCAGGGCACGGCTTTGGGAGGCCACTCGGCCGAGGAGGGATTCTCGGGAGGGGGGATTCACCGTGGATTATGTTTCGCAACTGCGGACTGTGGGAACCCCGGCCAACCCGGTTCGTTTGGCACCGCCCCCATCGGCATCGGCAGCTTCACACTGAGCCCGCAGAATGCTCCAACCCTGGTCTTCGATGATTCAGGTGGAGGGACAGGAGCCGGAAATCCGATCGATATCTACACTTCGAACAGCACAGGCGCGCAGTCATGGTCACTGAACAATACCGGGGTGGTGCCGCCTGGCTTCTACAACTTCGCCGCTCTTGGCCCATATTGCGTCACCGCATCGGGTAGCACCAGCGGTTCGGCGGTGGTTCTGGATGCGTGCGCCGGGACTCCGGGGCAGGCCTGGGATCCGGTGCTGATCGGCAAATTCTACGAATTCCAACCTGCCAATAGCACAAATCTTTGCCTTGCCTCCAGCGGAGCGGCCGTGGGCAGCGCTGTCGAGGTGGAAACCTGCACAGGCGCCAGCAATCAACTCTGGTCGCTCACTGTGCAAACCAACAGCAGCAACACCGGCAAAGGCGGCCTCGGAGCCAGCCCCTGCACCAATATAGGCGATCTGTCGGTTGGAGGAGTGAGCTACAGGCCGACCTGGTGCCAGGAATTTGAGGGCCCGTCACGTCCGCCATCCACCGAGGCCTGGAATTTCGACCTCGGCAACAATAATGGCTGGGGAAATAACGAAGCGGAAGTTTACTGCGGACCTCCGGGAGTGCAGGGCAATCCGAGCCAGTGTCCGACAAAGTTCAGCACTTCCACGGCCCCGGTCTATATCGACGGCAACGGTCATCTTGTGATCCAGCCCAGAAACGTGGATGGAACGTGGATCTCTGCTCGCTTGAATACGAGTGGAGGGCAGACCTTCCAATACGGCATTCTCGAGGCGAGGATCGCGCTTCCCGATACGACCAACCAGGGACTCTGGCCCGCCTTCTGGGCGCTGGGGAACAACATCAACAGTGGCGTTCCATGGCCCGTTGCCGGAGAGATAGACATCCTGGAAGACTGGTCACCGCAGATATATGGCGGCCCTGGAATCACAGGAGAGAATTCCACCATCCACACCTACCTCACTGGAGGCGACGGACTTTCGGATCGCTACCTATTCCCCAGCGGAGAGACAACCACGACCTTCCACACCTATGGGATCATCTGGTCGCCAGACCAGGTGCAATTCTTCGTGGATGATCCATCCAAGCCGTTCTTCACAACTACGCCCGCCAGCCTTCCGGCAGGGGATGTATGGGCATTCAATCAACCGATTTTCATCCTCTTGAATGAGGCGATCGGCGGCACTCTCGGTGGATCGATTGCCGGTCTGACCAACCCTGGGCCGATGACGGTCGATTACGTTCGCTGGTACTCGGCTCGATAAAGCGCCAGCGTTCTTGAAATTGGTTGGAATTTGCCGGCGGTGGAATTCATGCCCACCGCCGGTGGCTTCTGAATCAGATATGAAAATGTTACCGGTCAGCCTCTACCCTGCAAGAAATTCTTCGCAGATGAGGCCCCCTTTCGTTGGATTTGGGAGGGTGGTGAGTGCGGGTGCTGCGCCGATGGGCGGGTTAAGATTGCCGGCAGAAAATGAAAAGCCCTGGCCTAAAGGCCTGTTTTTTTGCGGCCTTTGTTTCCGGGGGCTAAAGCCCCCGGATTCCACGCTCAAAGCGTGGAAGGTTTTCTGATGACTCTTGCGGCTGCACCCGCCAAGACACCTAGCGCGTCCACGGCTACGTCCCCAAACTCCATGGGACTATGAAATGCGAGGTGCTCGTAAAGCTCTGTGGTGAAGCCCAAAGCGATGCCCGAGAGGACGGCCAGTAAGCGGACGGGCGGGGTATCAAAGCTCAGCATCAAAAGAAGCCCCAAAATGGCGAAGACGCCGAAATGGGTGGCGATGTGCAGGATCCCCTCGGTCTGCAGGTTTGCTCCCAACCGATATCCTCGGACCATTGCGCCGGTCATGATGCAGGTGGCCCAAACCAGTGTGAGAAGCCGGAGCGTTGCCCTCGTCATTATGAGATTGTATTTCTTCAAACGCTAACGATTGGCAGTCGCAATAGATCACTGAGACCAACAGCTCATTCTCAGACTGAAATCCCGCTACCAGAGGGCGGAGCGTTCGGCTTCGGCCCTTGCCGTTGGGTCGCCTGATTTTGCATTGGAAGGCTTTTTGAATTCGGGCATGTTGCTGAGTGGGCGGATATGGGGCACTCATTCTAGTGGAGGTCGTTGGAGGTGGTGCTAGGATGGCTGCTAATTATGAGAGAACTTTTGGGGTTGGTTACTAGATCTAGATATGGTCTGGTTGCGGCGTTGCTGGCTGGTTTGGGGGCTGGCGCGCAGGTGACTTCGGATGCTGGTGCGAAGGCTACGGTGCTTCATGCGGCGCGGTTGCTTGATGTGGCGGCGGGTAAGGTTGTTGCTCCGGGCGAGGTGCTGGTTGAGGGCAACAAGATTGTGGAGGTTGGCGCCTCGGTGACGCATCCGGCGGGGGCTGAGGTGATCGATCTTGGTGATGCGACGCTGATGCCGGGACTGATCGACGCACATGTGCATTTGTTTCTCCATCCGGGTGCGGAAGACTTGCAAACGATTCAAGAGTCGGTGGCGCAGCGGACGATTCTGGCTGAGCTTGCGGCGCGTGATGATTTGATGGCTGGGTTTACCGCCGAGCGGGATATGGGGACGGAGGGTGCGGGTTCGGCGGACTCGGCGGTTCGCAACGCGATCAATGCTGGGCTGATTCCGGGGCCGCGGATGCGGATGAGCGGGAACGCGATCAGCATCGTGGGCGGGCATGAGGACGCGGTTGATTACAACCCGGCGGCGCATGTTCCGGGAAATGCGGATTATGCGAACAACGCGACCGAGCTGGTGAATGTGATTCGCGAGCAGCTCAAGGAGGGCGCGGATTTCATCAAGATCTATGAGACGGGCGAAGACCGCGAGGTGGACGGGAAGTTTGTTACTCCTTATCAGTACACGCAAGCGGAGCTTGAGGTTGCGGTGAAAGAGACGGCGCGGGTTGGAACTCGTGTTGGTGTGCATTGCACGGGTGAGCCGGGGGCGCGGTTCGCGGCGGAGGCGGGCGTAGCCTCCATCGATCACGCTTACCAGCTCAGTCCGGAGACGATGCGGCTGATGCATGAGAAGCAGATCTATGCGGTGCCGACGTTTACGATCTCGGAATATTTTGCCGATCATGCTTCGTCGCCGAGAGCGGCGGCAAGGGAGCGGGCTTTGCAGGATTACCATGCGGCGCAGTTCAAGCTGCAGCTTGGCGGCGGGTGTGCCGATGGCGGTGGGTTCGGATGTGGGGCCGTTTCCGCATGGGACGCAGGCGCGGGAGCTGGTGCTGATGGCGCAGTATGGGATGGCTCCGGTGGCGGTGTTGCAGGCGGACTATTTGAATGGCGCGAAGCTGCTGGGTTGGGAGGGGAAGATTGGCGAACTGAAGCCGGGGTATTTTGCGGATGTGATTGCGGTTCCGGGGAATCCGCTGGAGGACATTGCGGTGACGCAGAAGGTGAAGTTTGTGATGAAGGATGGGGCGGTTTACCGGCGTTAGTTTTCCGGTTTGGCGATTGTGCCGGTGAAGAGGAGCTGGCCGTTGCGTTCGTCGCGAATTGCAAGGAAGAATGGATGGTCGACAACCATGTGGAATGGCGGCGGCTCGATTCTTACGGCCATCGCGCGCATGCCGACGCTTGTGGCCGCTGCTGCTTCGGTGCCTTCTTCGTCAACTTTTAGAAACGATGCGTGGCGAACTTCGCTGATCTGCATACGCGGGGTCTTGCGGATGCCGTCGAAGTTTGCGTCGCGGCCGAATGCGATTCCCATGCCGAGTTTTGTGAGGACCGCATTGAGCGTTGCATCGTAGGTGATGGTAAAGCGGGGCAGTTCGATAGTTCCACGTTGCGAATGCAGGGACGAGACGAGTGTGGAAAATGAATCCCCTGTCAGCTGGCTGAGGAACGATTGCATCTGGCTGCTGTCCTGCGGTAACACAACATACATCGCAAAGGTACGGTCCGCATAGGGCAGGCGAATTGCCTGCAGCCCTTTTCCGTCGGCGTAATAAGCATATTCGGCGGAGTTCTTCATCATTGGGACCTGGAACGCCGCGCCATTTGCAGGTTTGAAGTCGTGCGGCTGGGTCGACTTGGGATCGAAGGGGAGCGTCCACTTGCCCTTGAAGACGATGGCGTTGGTGAGCATGGCGACGGTGGCGGGATCGACCTGGTCGACGAGATGCTGAATGAGATCATTGGTGTGTTTCGCGACCCAGGCGTTGATGGTTTGTGCGGACGCGGGATTTCGGAAGTCCAGGGTCGCGGCCTGGGCGCTATAGGCGGTCTGCAGGGTTTGCTGGAACGCAGGGTTTACAGGAAGGCCTTGTTGGACCCAGAGGGCGTTGGCCATTGAAAGCTGCACGGCGGTTGTCTTGCTTATCTGTTCGGCGAGCTCACGATTGGCGGCATTGAACGCGTCGATAGGTTGGGTATCCGAGTGCAAAGTGCGCAGGATGGCTTCGCGGGTGGTTCCGTTCGCGCCATTTGAGGTCATGGCCAGCGCGACCGCGATGCTGGTTGGCGAAATGAAGACATTGGCGTCGGGGCGCTGGGACGCTAATTGGCGTAAGACGTCAAAGCCGAACTGGGCGTAGGGACGCGCCAGCGTACTTGTGGCTGGGGGTGAGTCAACCTTGGGCATTGCGCCACTTCCCAACATCAAGCAAGCCGCGACGGTAACGAGGCATTTCATGATGAGTCACGCTTCTCAATATTAGACTTAACAGAAGATTCGAAGAGAGCGCGGGGCTGTTTCATGTCATAAGCTAGATAGGCGGCCCAGAGAGCAATTGCCAAGTAAGAGCATGCCGTATGCCGCAGTTGATTTCAGCCCAGCTTTGCTTTGTCTGACTTTGGTTCCCTGACGGGGAGCTCTAGAAAGGCCGCCTGTGACGAAACGATTGCCCCCGGATAAACCCAGTCGACTGGCAGGGGCCCTCCGACAGGCTGGCGGGTATGCTGCAGCGGTCGTTCTTCCCTGGATCGGCATGAATCTGGGCCTGCACACGCGCGCCTTGCAGAGTACGCCGTTCGCGCTCACCTATGCGTCGATCGCCGGAATAACGCTGTTCTGGGGTCTTCGCCAGGGACTGTTAGCGACGATCTGTACCACTGTTTTCTTCGACTATTACGTGATCGCGCCGTCCGGGCAATGGTCACTTGGCGGGCGAGCTCTTTTCTACAGCGCCATCATCTTCAGCGTCGGCCTTCTGGTTACGTGGATCTGCCATCGGCAAAACGCTATCGGGGCCCGGCTTCGAATGGCGCTTGCGTCTTATCGGGCGCAAACCGAGGCGCTGATGGAAGCGCAACAGGGCAGCAATTCGGTCGCGTGGACGTACAACATTGCGGAAGGACGCGTTCGGTGGGCGGAGGGAGGTGCGGGGGTATTCGGGCGACCGTTCGCGGATCTGACCACACGCGATTTGCTGCTGTCCCTCATTGTGGAAGAAGACCGTGCGCAGTTTGAAGCTTTGAGTCAGGCGGGCACGGCAAAGATGTTTCATGCGGAATATCGAGTGCGATGGCCGAATGGAGAGATCCATTGGCTGGAGAGCCGCGGGACACCTTCTACGGTCGACGCGGGCATCTGGCACGGAGTCACGATCGACGTCACCGATCGAAAGAACGCGGAACTGGCGCTCATCCGCTCGGAGAAGCTGGCCGCGATTGGACGTCTCTCGGCGACGATTGCTCACGAGATCAACAATCCGTTGGAAGCGGTCACGAATCTGCTTTTTCTGGCGTTATCGGACCGGGACATTCATCCGGAGACCAGGCGCTATCTGGAGCAGGCCGATGAGGAGGTCGCGCGGCTGGCAAGCATCGCGCGGCACACGCTGACGTTTGCGCGCACGACCTCGAGCGGGCCAGCTAACTTTGCGGCGATTGCGGAGAGCGTCGTGAGCTTGTTCCAGCCACGATGCAGTTCCCGGGGGATCGAAATCCGGCTAATTCAAAAATTCAATTCCTCTGTTGCCGTTCCGCCGGACGACCTGCGCCAGATCCTGACGAATCTTGTCTCCAATGCATGTGACGCGTTGACGAGTTCCGCGGGGCTGATCGAGGTCGAGATAACAGCGGAGGACGGGTTTGCGGTGATCGAGGTACGGGACACGGGAGCTGGAATTGCCGTGGAACATCTCGACCGCGTCTTTGACGCCTTTTTTACGACCAAAGAGGGTGTGGGCACAGGGATTGGCCTGTGGGTGTCTAAGGAACTTGTGGAGAAGAACGGCGGCCGCATCAGCGTGCAGGGTGGAGGTCGGCCGGGGTTTCAAACTACTTTTCGGGTGGAGTTTCCGGTGGCGGAGGTTGTAGTTACAGCGACCAGCTAGTAGCTGCGAGCGTATCGGCTTGAAGAGAGCCCCGGGAGGCTTTGCTGTGTCCTACGGCCAGTCCATTTCGAGGGCGTAGATTTCCTGGGTGCTGATATCGCGGGCGACCAAGGGGGAATCGTCGGGCCCGAGGCCAAACCACTCTCCCCACGTTCCGGTTCCCGAGCGGCCGAGGCTCTTGAGATCGGTGATGGTCTCGAGCTTGCGATCGCTGAGGCGGAGACGGAAGACGCGATAGTCCGAAAACTGCTCAGAGAAGCCAAGGAAGTAGAGAAATTTTCCGTCGCGCGACCAGGCCTCGTAGCTCGCCCGCTGGTCGGAAATCACGGTCCACTTTTGTGTCGCGAAGTCGTAGAGCACTAGTCGAAAGGTGCGGTCGGCGATGATGGCTGCCATATAACGGCCGTCGGGCGACCAGTGAGGAGAGTACATGTTCGTTGAGCCAGGGAGCGTCGAGACGCGCTTTGTCTTGAGATCCACGATACTGATGGGCCTGTTGGGGATACCGGCCTGGGCGGCGAAGGCGAGCGAGTTGCCGTCAGGAGACCAGTTAGCGTCCATCTGACTAAGGTCGCTGGGCAGGACCCGCTGCGGGGCGCCTCCGTCCCTCGAAATGATGTACATGTTCCAGGCAAGGCCCGGCATGGTGGCGTTGAAGGCGATCATCTGGCCGTCCGGCGACCAGCGCGGCAGATAGGCACTCATAGGAGGGAAGGTGAGCTGAAGGCGTTCACTCCCGTCGACTCGGCTCCTCCATAGCAGACCTTCAGGATAGGTCGTGTAGGTAACCCATTGTCCGTCGGGAGAGAAGGTCAGGCCCTCGGCGGAGATTCCGTTGAGATAGAGCTGGAATTTGCCACTGGCCGAGTCGAAGCGGACCACCTCGGCGCGACGGGAGGCGCCGATCACGAAGATCTGCTTGTCGTCGGGACCTATGACGGGGGATTTGTAATCGAGCGGCCCTGAGGTTAATTGGATGAGTTTGGGCGAGGCGCGATTCCATAAGCCGCTGTCTTCGCGCTGCACCCAGAGGTCCGACCTGGCGGGATCGAACTGCTGGAAGATGAAGAAACGTCCGTCGTGGGTCCATTGGCCATTCCATCCATTGAACAGCTGGTGCAGTCCTGTGCCGTCTGCTTTGACTTCGGCGATGGCTAAAGCCCCGGCTTCGTAGTTTTCCTGGTTGAATCGCAGCACGCGGCCATCGGGGGAGAAACGGAAGGCGAATGGGGGTCCCAAGGCGGAGAAGGGCTTGGTGTCGAGCGAGAGGAGCTTCCGCATCCCAGAACCGTCGCGGTTGACGGTAAAGATGTCGTGATCTCTGCTGAAGATCACGGTCGAGCTGTCGGGGCCGAAGCGGCCGTCGAAGGCGACGATGTCTCCGACGCGCTGCGGCGAACCTCCGGCGACAGGTTGAATCCAGAACGAGAGTCCCTGGGTTTCGAAATTGGCGATGAGCATGTCGGCGCCATCTTTGGATATGTCGATGACGAAAGGCTGTTTGAGCGGAACTGGAATGGCCGTCGCTTCGCCGCCTTTGACCGAGACTTGCATGATGGACAAGTGGCCATCGGCGAACCACTCGGTGAAGTAGACGCGGGAACCGTCGGTCACGATGCCGTAGCGTTTGGTCTGGCCGTCGCTGGTGAGCGGAGTGAAGCTTAGGACTCTGGGAGCACTTGGTTTTTGGAGAACCGTCTTCCAAAGAGCCAGCACGCCGACGGTTAGTATCACCGCGCAGATGAGAGCCAGCCCGTAATACGGCGGTTTTCGGATGGCCCTCGCGGGCGTTGTGGATGGAAGCTGTTTGCCGCGGTCGCTGGAGGATGGGACATGGTCACCGCCGGCGGCAATCGTTTCTCCCACGCCGGCAGCCGCATCCCCCGGGCCGCGGAGTCAACGGAGGGATGAGCGGGCGAACGATCTGAGCGCTGACCTCGCCGCAGATCCACAACCATCTCCCGCATGGACTGGTATCTCTCAGCGGGGTCCTTCTCCAAAGCCTTCTCAACGATGTTTCTGTAAGCCTCAGGAATCTCTTCGCTCAAGGGCGGCAGGTCGCCGTGGATGATTGTTTTCAGGACCTCCAGGTCGGTCCGGCCACCAAACGGGCGCTTCCCGGAGAGCATTTCGTAGAGCACGATGCCGAAGGAAAAGATATCGCTGCGCGAATCCAGCGGCTGGCCTAAGGCCTGCTCGGGAGACATATAGGCGATGGTGCCGAGGATGAGTCCTGGGCGTGTCGACCCTTCCGGCGAATGTGCCGCGAGATTGATCGTGCCGTTTTCGGCAAGCTTCGCCAAGCCGAAGTCGGCCAGCTTGGCATAGCCGTTTCTAGCCACCAGAATGTTCAGCGGCTTGATGTCGCGATGCAGAATGCCCGCCTGATGTGCGGCTGCCAGACCGTCGGCCACACCGGTCAACAACTCGATGACTTCCTTCGGCGTCCTCGGCTTCTCCGTTGCCCAGTCTTTGAGCGTCCCCCCGTCGACATATTCCGTGACTAGGTAATGCCTCCCTTCAAATTCGCCGATGTCATATACGCTAACGATGTGCGGGTGATTCAGCGAAGACGCCATCTGCGCCTCGCGCTGAAAGCGGCGGCGGGCCTCGGCATCGGCGAAATCGTCGGAGAGAAACTTGATCGCGACCCGGCGGCCAAGCTTATGATCGAATGCGAGCCAAACGGTGCTCATGCCGCCCTCACCGAGCTTCGACTCGATGCGGTAATGCCCTATCTCCGCCCCCGGGGAAAATTGCACGGCCGCTGTAACCGCTGAGCCCGGACGAGGGCTTTTGTCCGCGATCATGGCCACCGGTTGCTGCAGGAATCCGCCCATGCGTTCTTCCCAGGAGAGGGCATCCACTACTTCGCGGAGAAGATCCTCGTCGCCTGCGCAGGCGGAACGCAGGTAGGCTTCGCGTTCCGCCGCTGGCTTCGGGCGAGCGGCGGCCAGAATCTTCATGACCCGTTCGTCGTCTTCGCGGTTGCTAGTCATGGCGTCCCTTGTTTTGGCTTACCGGTCAGCCGCTGGAAGAGCCAGCGGCGGGCTCGGTACCACTCCCGCTGCATGGTATGCAAGGTGATACCCAGGGCATCGGCGGTCTCCTGATCGGTGGACCCGAGGAAGAACTTGAGTTCCACCAGGGCGCGTCTCGACGGCGATTCCCGCTCCAGTTCGTCGAGGAGCTCGTCAACAGCAATTACCAGCTCCGACGGGGTGCGGGCGCCGAAGAAGCGCTCCGGAAGTCCTTCCATGGGGAGAAACAGAATGTCGGGCCGGGCCCGCGCGTGGTCAATCAGGTAACGACGCATGACCCTGGCCGATATCGCGAGGAAATGACCTCGATCCTGCCAGTCAAGGTCCTTTGACTTGGCGAGACGAAGGAAGGCTTCGTTCACCAGCGCGGTTGGCTGGAGGGAGTTGCCGAGCCGCTCGCGGCGGAAACAGCGTTCGGCAATCTGATGCATCTCCGGCGTCAGGAGTTCGAAGAGCCTTTGCTCCACTTGCCGGTCGCCGGTTCGCCATTGCTGCAGCAGCTGCGTGATTTCGCCCGGATCGGGTCTCATCTTTCGCCCATTTCCAGTTGCGGCCATTATAGGCACAAGTTCTACCGGAGTAAGTGACGGTCGTCGCTCAGGCCAGGAAATATTTGTTGGCAAAGGTGGCGGGGAGTCGGCGGTTTGACCGCTTTCCATAGTGAGACCAAGTTCGCAAGGGCTCGGCCATCACAAGAAAAGGAGACCTACCGTGAAAAAGAACCTGTTGTCACTCGCGATGTCCCTGGCGCTGCTGATGAGCGCAGCCGCCCAAGCGCAAACCACTCACATGAAAGTAACGGTGCCCTTCGAGTTCACCGCTGGGAATGTCCAGCTTCCGGCCGGCGAGTATGAAGTCGCAGCCCTCGGACCCTGGGGCGGACCGACACTTTCAGTCCGCAACGTGAATTCGAACGCAGGATCGCTCGTTCTTTCGAGTTCATGCGGGTCGCAAAAGCCTACGGCCGACGCCAAGCTGGTCTTCTATCGCTACGGCCACCAGTATTTCCTTGCCCAGGTGTGGAACCGGAGCAGCTTTTCCGGCGGCCAGATAAAGATCAATCCGCGGCAAACGGAGTTGGCCAAGAACCAATCGAAGGATGAAGTCGTGCTTATCGCGTCGGAGAAGTAAATGCTTGCTCACAATTCCAATTCGAGCCCGGAGGCCTGTGTGGGAGCCTCCGGGCTTCGTTTTCCTTGGGGCCCATCAATTCCGCAGGGCACTATGCATCGTCACCTGATCGCTGCGCGAGTCATTCTTCCTTCGGGAGCGGTGTGACTCGGATTTGCTTGCGTTCGACTCCGCGGAGGATGGTTAGCGGGGTTGGGCGGTTTGCGGTTTCGGCGGTGAGGAGGCGGTGGAGTTCGTCGATGCCGGCGATGGGTGTGGGGCCGAAGGCGACGATGATGTCTCCAGACCGGAGGCCGGCTTGCTCGGCGGGGCTGGATTTCTGGATGTCGTTGACCATGATGGCGGTGTCGACGGGAAGCTTGTATTCGTAGATGAGGCGGCGGGGCAGGGGGACGTTTTGGCCGGCGATGCCGATCCAGCTGCGGCGCACGCGGCCGTGGAGCAGGAGCTGGGTGGCGACGAACTTGGCGGTGTCGATGCCGATGGCGAAGCAGAGGCCTTGCGCGGGCATGATGGTCGCGGTGTTGATGCCGATGACCTCGCCGCGTGAGTTGACAAGCGGGCCGCCGGAGTTGCCGGGGTTGAGGGCGGCGTCGGTCTGGACGATCTCGTCCATCATGCGGCCGCTGGCGGCGCGCATGCTGCGGCCGAGGGCGCTGACGACTCCGGCGGTAACGGTGAACTGGAATCCGTAAGGGTTGCCGACGGCGATGGCGAGCTGGCCGACTTTGAGGGTCTGCGAGCGGCCGAGGGCGGCCGGGGACAAGACGGCGGCGTCGGTGCGGAGGACGGCGGTGTCGGTGTCGGGATCTTCGCCGATGAGGGTGGCGGCGGCGTGCTGGCCGTCGGCGAAGGTGAGGCGGATGGCGCCGGCTTCGTGGACGACATGGCTGTTGGTCATGACGAGGCCGTCGGGGGTGAAGACGAAGCCTGAGCCGGAGCCTCCGCGGCGTTGATTGTCCTTGGGGCCGGATTTCTCAACGTCGATCTTGACGACTGCGGGGCTGACGCGTTCGACGGCGCGGGTGACGGCGGTGGAATAGGCGTCGAGGAGGGCGTCGTCGCTTAGCGGCGAGTGGCCGGCCGCGGTTTGCTCGGAGGAGTGGATTTCGGAATATGAGAGCAGTGATGCCGGTACGATCATGGTGAGTGAATGATGCGGTGGGAGGGGTTTACGATTCAGTAACCCCCTTTGGAGCGTTTACGAGGGTGAGGATCGGGATGCGTCTCTCTTGGCGGCTGGGTTTACGGCTGTTGCTGGTTTTGGTCGCGCTGACGCTGGCGTGGCGTTGGATCGGTTCGCGGTGGAATGCGCCGAGTTCGTCGACTAAGCCCGTGGCGGATCTGGCTGCCACAATGCCGATGAACCAGGCGGGTGGCGGCGTGGCTCCGGCGGATGCGTACGAGGTTTATTCCGGGCTGTATCAGACGCCGATGGACGAGCCGCTGGCGTTTGCTGAGAACTCGGTCACGGATATTCCGCAGGTAGATGGTAGCTGCCTGAAGCCGACGACGGCGGATGAACGGGCGATGACCGACGCCTTCGTTGCGGCGAATCGGCAGAGCCATCGGTGGGAGCAGAAGTTCTCGATTCCTCAGGGCTACAAATTGCTTCCACATGGAGAGCTAGTGCAGGTGCAGAATTGCCTGGCGACGCATGGACGCGATGCGGCGCAATGCGCTGCCTACAAGCAGATCAAGTATGTGCGGTATCTGGGAGTGCCTGGGTTTGACCAGGCGCACACGCATGCGTTGGTGTCGGTGATCAAGAGCTGCGGCGGATTGTGCGGGAGCGGGGGAATCTTTGCTGTAGAGAAGGCTGGCGGCGCGTGGAAGCGGTCGACGACTACGGATTTCACTCGGGATTGTAGCTGGGCTTACTAGCCTCGTTTGGTGTCCGCGAACTTCGCCGAATGGGTCGGAATTGTGCGGGGGGGAAATCGCTGGAACCGCAGATCCTTCGCTTCGCTCAGGATGACACATCTATTGCAAGTGCTTGGATTGCGCGCCTTCGGCGTTCCGCTTGGGATGACGAACTTATTGGTAAGGTTCAGCAACGAAGATCAGCAGTTCTGATATTTCCAGTTGCGCTGTTTGCCTTCGGCGATCCATTCGATTGCGGTTGCGATTCGTTTGTCTCGGGTTTCGGGGCGCTTGGCTTCGGCTATCCATTCGACGTATTCGCGTTTGCAGCTTGGACTGAAGTTTGCGAAGGCGGTCGCTGCCTTTTTGTCTTTCTTCAGGGCTGTGGCGAATTCTGTTGGTGTTTCGGGTGCGGCTTTTGGAGCTTTGACGACTTTGTGTCTTGCCGCGATCGGGCTGGTGTAGTTGCCGCTGTCGATGAAGGCTGTGGCCTGGCGGATCCAGGCGAGCATTTGCTTGTCTGCGGGCAAGTCTTTAAGGGTGGTGATGCGTCCTAGCGAGCCCATGCCTTCCTCGCGTAGGACTTTGGCCTCGCGGAGGACGGCGCCGATCTCTTCGCCCCAGAAGCCGAAGCTGCAATGTTCTTTGAAGGCAGACATGTTGCCGAGGATCGCGCCTTTGTATTCGAAGAAAGGGCGGCTCCACTTGATGGTTTCTTCGACGGCGGGGCAGCCTTGTGCACTGAGCTCGCGGAGGTGCTCGAGGATGGGTTGGGCGAAGGGCTTTGACTTGTTGATGTAGGCGTCGACTTTGGGGTTGAAGTTGTCGAAGTTATCCAACTTCTCCGGCTTGTTCAACGTAGCGGTGGCCATCGCTTGTGCTCCTGATTTCTCGACAGCAGTTTACATTCGGCGGCGGTGGAATATCAGAAATATTCGCCGAGCGCGGCGAAGGTGGTTAGCTCCAGGAACTGCTGACCGTTGGGTGTGGGATTGACGTGTTCGTGCTCGAGGACCCAGGTGTGGGGGTGATGCACGAGCACGGCATGCAGACCGGCGGTGAGTGCGGGGTTGATGTCGGATTTGGGGCTGTTGCCGATCATCCAGGTGGTGTGGGGCGCGAGTTCGTATTTGGCGCAGATGGCGTGGTAGGCGTCGGAATTTTTTTCGGGTGGAATCTCGACGGCGGTGAAGTGGGCCTGGAGTCCGGAGCGCTGGAATTTGTCGGCCTGTTCGGCGTGGTTGCCCTTGGTGACGAGGATGAGGCGATGGCGCGCGGCGAGCTCCGGAAGGGTCTCCGCGACGCCGGGAAGGAGCTCGATCTCCTGGTCGATGATGGACTCGGCGAAGCCGGCGATCTGCTCGCGTTTGCCGGCGGTGAAGTGGTCTTCAGAATGTGAAAGGCGCTCGAAGCAGGTGATGAGCGACTGGCGGAAGCTGGAGACTCCGTAGCCGTGGGAGAGGATGGTCTCGCGCTCGACCTCGTTGAGCTTGAGCCGCACTTCGTCGGGGGAATATTCGTGGTGGTCGAGGCAGGAGATGAAGGCGGCGATGGCGCGTTCGAAATAAATGTTGTTCTCCCAGAGCGTGTCGTCGGCGTCGAGGAGCAGGGTCTGCCCGGAGGGAAATCGGGAGGTGGGTGGAGCCTGGGTCATGGGGAATTCGTCTCTGGTTTTAAGGTAACAAAGGCGTTGGGTATCGCGTGAGCTTGAACAGGTCGCGATTCACCACGGAGGACACGGAGGACAGAGGGTGACTGCCTGTAATTCTTTTGTTCCCGATGCGTCCTACAATATTGATGAGTGAGATCGATGGAAGTGAGCGGCGGATGCAGTTTTTAGGCGCGATGAAGCGGTTTGGGTTGCTGTTGGCAACGGTTGGCTTGCTGACTGGCGCCGCGGTTTACGCGCAGAGCGGCGCTCCGGCAGAGGGCTTCAATACCGTCCCGGTGCAGGCGCCTCATGTTTCGGTGCAGCTGGTGGGCGCTACCGATGTGATTCATCCGGGCGGGGCGCTGCAGGCCGGTCTTTATTTCAAGATGGACAAGGGCTGGCATGTCTACTGGTCGAATGCCGGCGATTCCGGTGAGCCGCCGAAGATCGTGTGGACGCTGCCGGAGGGTTTGACCGCGGACGCGATGCAATTTCCTGCTCCGCAGCGACTGCCGCTTGGGCCGCTGATGGATTACGGCTATGAAGGCGAGGTTGTTTTTCCGATTCTGCTGCATGGCGCGGTTTCACTGAAGGTGGGCACCTCACTCGAGGCTTCGGCAAAGGTGAACTGGCTGGTTTGCCGCGAGACGTGCATTCCTGGGAAGGCGGAGTTGAAGCTGCCGATTGGGGTGGCCGATGCGGGGACTTCGGGGAAGGTGCTGGCGCAGGGGCTGATCCAGAGCTGGCAGCAGAAGCTGCCGTTGCCGCTGCCGCCGGATGCGAAGGCGTCTTTTTCGGCGATGCCGACTGGGTTCAACGTGGTTCTGCTGACGGGGAAGAGCGAGCCGTCGGCACAGTTCTTTCCTTACGATGAGGACCAGGTCGATAACGCGGCGAAGCAGAAGCTGACGCCGCTCAAGCGCGGCATTGAGATCGAGATCAAGAAGGACGAGAACCTGAAGGCGACTCCGGCGACGCTGCACGGGCTGGTGCTCTTTCCGGATGGGCGCTCTTACGATGTGGAGTTTCCGCAGGGAGCGGCTCCGGTTGAGGCGGCTTCATCAAGTGTCGCGGAGATCGTCAAGATTGCGGGGCTGGCCTTTATTGGCGGCATTATTTTGAACCTGATGCCTTGCGTTTTTCCGGTGCTGTTTATCAAAGGGCTGGCATTGGTTCAGTCTTCGGGCGAAGAGCGCAGCCGGATGCGGGCGCATGGCGTGGTCTATACGCTGGGCATTATTGCATCGTTCTGGGCGGTGGTTGCGGTGCTGCTTGCGCTGCGCGCTGGAGGGCGGCAGTTTGGCTGGGGATTTCAGTTTCAGTCGCCGGAGTTTATTGCGGTGATGGCGTTGCTGCTGTTCTTTTTGGCGTTGTCGCTGGCGGGGATGTTTGAGATTGGGTTGACGCTGACGAGCGCGGGCTCGGGGCTGGCGTCGAAGCAGGGCTATGCGGGCAGCTTCTTTACAGGGGTGCTCGCGATGGTCGTGGCCACGCCTTGCACTGCGCCATTCATGGGCGCGGCGATTGGCTTTGCGCTGGCGCAGTCGGCGGGTGTGACGTTTGCGATCTTTACGGCTTTGGCTTTGGGTTTGGCTGCGCCGTATTTGCTGCTGTCGTTTAATCCGGCGTGGACGCGGCTGTTGCCTCGGCCGGGCGCCTGGATGGAAGTGCTGAAGCAGGCGACGGCGGTGCCGATCTTCGCGACGGTGATCTGGCTCGTTTGGTTGTTTGCGCAGTCGGCTGGTGTGAATGCGCTGCTGGGATTGCTGGGCGGATTTCTGTTGTTGGCGGTTGCTGGATGGGTGCTGGGACGGTGGCCGGCGAAGGGATTTGCATCCGCGATTGCCGCGGTGGTCGGGCTTCTGGCGGTGGCTTTGTCGATCTATGCTGCGCAGAAATATAGTTCTGTGCCGGAGACGGTTACAAATAAGGCAAGTGCGCAGGGGCCCTCGAACTGGGAGCCTTATACTCCGCAGTTGGTGGAGGCTTATCGGGCGCAGGGTAAGCCGGTGTTTGTCGATTTCACGGCGAGCTGGTGCCTGAGCTGCCAGGTGAATGAGAAGGTCGTGCTTGACCGCGAAGATGTGCAGAAGCGATTGCATGATAGTGGGATCGCGCTGGTGCGCGCCGACTGGACGCGGCATGACGAGACGATTGCGCAGACGCTGGCGGGCCTGGGACGCAGCGGTGTTCCTACTTATGTGCTGTATTCGGGAACGGGCGCGGCGCCGAAGATTTTGCCTGAGGTGCTTGACGCCGGGCATCGTCTTCGATGCGCTAGATGAGTTGAAGCAAGACAAGCAAGTCATGACAACGCAAGCTAATTCTTCAGCAAAGGAGTGACTCTTATGCGTCGCATACTCTCGACAATCAGCGTAGCTCTTCTTGTGCTCGCTTCGGCGAGCGCGCTTGCCGTCAAAGTGGGCGATCCCGCGCCTGACTTCACCGGTACCGACAGCAATGGCAAGACGTTGACCCTCTCGCAGTACAAAGGCAAATACGTGGTTCTGGAATGGTCGAACCGCGATTGCCCGTACACGCGAAAACACTACACCAGCGGCAACATGCAGTCACTTCAAAAAGAGTGGACGGCTAAGGGCGTGGTCTGGCTGACTATCCTTTCATCCGCGCCGGGAGAGCAAGGCTATGTGACGGCAAGCGAGGAGAACGCGCAGCTTGCTAAGGTGCATGCCGCGCCGACGGCAGCGATTCTCGATCCGAAGGGAACGATTGGGCATGAATATGACGCGAAGACGACGCCGAATATGTTTGTGATCGATCCTTCGGGTAAGTTGATCTATGCGGGAGCTATCGATGACCATCCTACTCCGGACGTGGACGACATCAAGGTATCGAAAAATTATGTTTCTGAAGCTCTGACTCAGGCGATGGCTGGCGGGACGGTTGCTACGAGCTATACGCGGCCGTACGGCTGTTCGGTGAAGTACGGCGAATAATTGAAGATCAGCTTGGCCTTGCGGAGCCTATGCCGCGTTGAGCAGCCTGCCGAAGAAGGCGCGATAGCGCTGGAGTGCGATGCGAAGGTCTTCGGTGGAGACGCTGTCTCCGCTGTCCCATTGTTTTTCGAGTGAGGCCCGTTCGTTCGCAAAACCTTCTGTGATCCGCTGCAGGGCGTTGGCGACCAGCTTATCGGCTTCCTGTACGGAGCGGCGGGGTTCGTCGACAAAATAGGACTGAATGTTGTCCCAGCGGGACCGCAGCTCGCCCATCTCAGAAGAAGGGAGCAACGGTGTTACGACGGCGACATTTCCTGTCGGGGCTTCTGATGCTGCGGGAAAGACCGCAGTCGAAAACCAGGGCTCCTCGTTGTTGGCGACGTTGCCGGCTGCGTCGGTCGCTGTAAGACGGTCGGCCTCAATCCATTCACTTAGACCTCTCCGACTGGGAAGGCTTGAAGTTCGGGCGGTGAAATCCGTGGTTGTTAGCTGGTCGTCGGCCCTGTTCAGATCTGCCATTACGCCACCTCCTTATGACGACCGGTCGGACCGATCTGTAGCAACTCGTCAAACAACGAGCGGTAATAGATGATTGCATTGCGCATGTCCTCGGTAGTCGCCTGACCTTGTCTGTAACGCAAGGCAATCTGATGGGCGGCGCGATAGTTATCAACCACGCTGGCGTGCGCCACAGAAATATCGGCGGCACGCTGTTCGAAGTCAGTCACCGGGTATCCGCGCGCCTGCATGAGTCGCTCGACCAGGAGATCAGCCTGACGGACAGCGCTGCTCGGATCGTCGACAAAGCGCAACTGAACGGCACGCCACTCAGTGATGAACCGTTCGCGCTCCTCCGCCCCAAGCTCGCGAATGGGAAACTTCTCGACACGTTTTTCGCGTTCGAGTAAGACGGCCTCTGCCTTTTGGGGGCCGGTCTCGCGCACTGTCCGGTCATATTCCGGGCCGAAGGTCCGCCGCAATTTTGCGGTCCGCCGATTGCGCGCTACAGCCCACACGATAACCAGAACTGCGATTATCGCCACGATGATCACGGCTACGACCTTGGGATCATCCATAATTGATCTCCTGTCTTATAAAAAGATGCCGCTCGCGGAGACAATGGATGCTTCGCAACGCGCGAACCAGGATCGCTGACCTTACAGAGGATTGATCGCGTACAGCGTGGACTAGAAAACCCGTCCGTCGCGCATGTGGACCTGGCGGCCGGCGTAGGAGGCGGCCTCGGGATCGTGGGTGATCATGAGGATGGTTTGGCCGAGCCGGCGGTTGAGGTCGGTGAGCAGACCGAGCACGGCGGCGGAGTTTTGGCTATCGAGGTTGCCTGTTGGTTCATCGGCGAGCAGGATTGCCGGATGGTTGACGATCGCGCGGGCGATTGCGACGCGTTGCTGCTGGCCTCCGGAGAGCGCGCGGGGCTTGTGTTTGAGGCGATCGGCGATGCCGAGGATGTTGAGCACCTCGCGGAACTCCGGTGTGAATTCGGTTGCGCGATTGCCGATGTACTGCACGATGCGGATGTTGTCTTCGGCGGTGAGCGTAGGCAGCAGGTTGTATTTCTGAAAGACGAAGCCGACCATTCTTTTGCGCAGGTCTGAGCGCTCGGAGTTCGAGAGATTCGCGAGGTCTTTGCCGTCGATGATGACGGTGCCGGAAGTTGGCGGCGTCAGCGCTCCGAGGATGTTGAAGAGCGTTGATTTTCCTGAACCGGATGGGCCAATAATCGCGACAAATTCGCCTCTCATCACATCGAGACTTGCGCCTTGCAGGGCGTGCACGTCGACATCGCCGACGTGATAGGTCTTGTATAGGTCGCGCACCTGAATGATGGGGGTCTCACTCATAGGAGAGCGCCTCGGTTGCGTCCTGCCGCATGGCCTTGATTGCCGGAACGATGACGCCGAGCAGGGAGCCGACGATTGCAATTGCTCCTGCGATTGGCCACCAGAAATAAACCGTCTCCTGGGTGAGGCTGGAGGGAACTGCGTGTTTCATCAGCCACTGCGTGATGTAGGTGAGCAGGATTCCGACGATCGTGCCGAGGACCGAGAGCAAGAGCGTCTCTCGGATCAGCAGGTTAAGGATGAAGCTGGGCGACGCGCCGACTGCTTTAAGGATGCCGACCTCGCGAGTGCGCTCGAGCACCGCGGTATACATGGCCATGAAGACGACGATGAAGCCAACAATGACGGCGACGCCGATGACGACGCCGATGAAGTTGCGCAACAGTCCGACGCTGTTGATCGAGAGGAGCGAGGTGAACTCCTCCATGGAGTAGATTGGGTAGCCGGGCAAGAGGGTTCGGAGCTCGCTTAGCACGAGCTGGACGTGGCTCGGATCATCGGCCTTAACGAAAATCTGACTGAGGTGGTGCGGACTGCCCATCATCTCCTGCAGGACGGGGAGACGGGTGCAGATGCGGGCGAGCTTTCCTGACTCGAAGATGCCTGCGACGCGCCACTCGTGGTTCGCGACATTAACCTTGTCGCCGACGCGGAGGTGCTTTTCTTTGGCGTAGTATTCGTCAACGATGACGTCCTGATCGCTTTGAAAAGGCCCGCCCTCGAGGAAGTGGAAACCTCCACTCATCCTATTGAACTGATCGATGTCGATGCCGGTGATGGAATCGAAGCCGGAGAGTGGGAGCACAGCCGTGCCGAGGGCCTGGACAACGTGCGGTTGTTTGGCCACGAGAGTCACGAGCGACTCAGGAAGCGGCGCGGTGCTGAGCCCGATAACCGAGGAACCTGGCGGCCGAATCATGATGTCGGCGCCAACGCCGCGGGCGCGCTCGGAGGTGCTGTCGAGAGTGCCATAGCTGACGCCCACCAGGGTGAGGATCATGGTGACCTCGACAGCGATGGCGAGCACGCTGAGAGCCGTGCGGACGGGGCGATGGCCGAGATTGGAAAATACGAGCTTGTTGATCAAGTGATAATTACCAACTCGAACAGACTACGCGAATGGTACCCACCGAAGTGTACCGCTGCCTGAGTTAAATGCGGCGAACCGATCAGGATTTGGCGATGTGGCCACTCCTGATTCGCTGGATCTCTTCCATCCTCTGCGCGAGAAGCTTTTCGCGACCTTCCTGAGTTGGATGATAATAACGGCGGTCGCGTAGGTTGTCGGGCAGGCATTGCATGTCGGCGACTTTGCCTTCTTCGTCGTGGGCGTATTTGTAGCCTTTGCCGTAGTCGAGGGACTTCATGAGGCCGGTGGGTGCGTTGCGGAGGTGCAGCGGAACGGGCGCGGCGGGCTCGCGTTCGATGTCTTCGAGGGCTTCGCCGTAGGCCGTGTAGACGGCGTTGGATTTGGGCGCGAGGGCGAGATAGGCGACGGCTTGAGCGAGCGCGAGGTCTCCTTCAGGCGAGCCGAGGAAGTGCATAGCGTCGCGCGCGGAGAGGGTGAGGTTGAGGGCTTCGGGCGCGGCGAGGCCGATGTCTTCGACGGCCATGCGCACGATGCGGCGCGCGACGTACATCGGGATCTTCGCCGGCGTGGAGCATTCTTCCGAGCCAGTAGAGCGAGGCGTCGACGTCGCTGTTGCGGATGGATTTGTGGAGGGCGGAGATGAGGTTGTAGTGTTCTTCGCCGGACTTGTCGTAGAGGAGAACTCGTTGCTGCAGGGCTTCGGCTGCGATCGCGGCCGTGATGCGGCGCGCGGGTGTGGAAGCGGCGAGCTTAGCTGCGATTTCGAGGCCGTTGTAGGCGAGGCGGGCGTCGCCGCTGGCGTAGGAGACGATCATGACGAGCGCTTCGTCGTCGGCGGAGAGGCTGAGCGGGCCGAGCCCACGGTCTTTGTCCTTGAGCGCGCGATGCAAGAGTGAGGTCAGTTGCTCCTCGGTTAGCGGACGCAGGGTGAAGACGCGGCAGCGGGAGAGCAGTGCGGAGATGATTTCGAAGGAGGGGTTTTCGGTGGTCGCGCCGATGAGGCGTATGGATCCGCGCTCGACGTAGGGCAGGAAAGCGTCCTGCTGGGCTTTGTTGAAGCGATGGATTTCGTCGACGAAGAGAGTGGTGCGGGAGCCGAAGGTAGAAGCTTTTTCGGCGTCGACCATGACTTGCTTGATCTCTTTGATGCCGGAGAGGACAGCTGAGAATTCGATGAAGCTGGAGCGGGTTTGTTCGGCGATGATTTTGGCGAGTGTGGTCTTGCCGACTCCGGGAGGGCCCCAGAAGATGATCGAGGCAGGGTCGTCGCTCTCGATCAACATGCGGAGCGGCTTGCCGGGCCCGAGGAGATGCTGCTGCCCGGCGAACTCCTCGAGGGTGCGGGGGCGCATTCGCTCGGCGAGCGGAGCGGTGGTCGCGTGCCGCGCGGGCTTGAGGTCGGGCGTGGCTCCGAAGAGGCTCATGCCTTCTTTGTACGCGCTGCGCTATCTATGCGCCAGTCGTGATGGCGGCCGGGCGCTTCTACTGAGGGCGAAAGTTTGGGTACCCTAAGCTCATGAGCGACAGGGTTTTTGAGATGCACGGAGTTCGAATCTGGGAGTGTTCGGCGGAAGGGCCGGTGCTTCAAACTTCGCGGAATGCGATTGACGTTATTGGAGAAGCGAGGGGGCACGGTGCGAGCCTCGCCGTCATTCCTGCAAGCCGGCTTGCCGCCGAGTTCTTTCAGTTGCGGACTGGGATTGCGGGCGAGGTGCTGCAGAAGTTTGTCAACTATAGCGTGAGGCTGGCGATCGTTGGAGATGTCTCGGCGTATTCGTCGAATAGCTCGGCCCTGCGCGATCTCATTAGAGAGTCCAATCGAGGAAGGGACGTTTGGTTTCTCGACGACATTGAGGATCTTTCGAATCGGCTCAAGCTTGAAAATGCCAGTCAGGCTTAGATCACTGCTAACGGGTCAGGACGATTTCGCTGGCGGAAGCACTCTCAGGCACGAGCACGTGAACGGTTAGATCATCGGTGTTGACGCGGCTGTCGACATGTTGGCCGTTGACTGTGGCGCTTGCTGAACTTTGCGGCCAGTCGTAGATGACGACTTCGATTTGCTTCCACCACGGTGAGTAGCTTCCCTGGCGTGCTCCGATTTTTACACGCAGGCCATCGGTTGTTTTCTCGCAGGTGAACTCAGTGCGGAGATATTCGCCTTGCTTGTAGCGGAAGGTGTGGCCGTCGTCGAGGTAGATGGAGCCTTTGCAGTCGGAGCCCGGCTTGGACCCTGGATAGACGCGGAGTTCGAGCGGGCCTTGCGGGGTTTCGTCGGTGCTTTGCACGAGGGCCTGCATGGGGATGATGCTGCCGGCGCGGACGTAGACGGGGAGTTCGTCTTCGGTGGGCTGGATGCGGTTGGCGTTGATGGCCTTCATCGCGGCCTGGGCTGCGGGTGATTGCATGGTGCTGCCGTCGGGTGAGGCCTGAAATAGAACTTTGAGTTCGGCCTCGGAGGGGATGATCGGCATTCGCTTGCCGGTCCAGAAGTCGAACCAGCCTTCGCCGGGGAGATTGAGCGCGTACTTGTCGAGCGTGTCTGGGAAGGCCGGCGGGGCGATGAGTAGCGACGGACCGAACATGAACTCGCCGCCGGCGTCGAGGTCGACGGGATGACCGTCTGAGGTCGCGTGCGGGAACTCTAGGAAGAGCGGGCGAATCATGGGCAGGCCGGTGCGAGAGGTCTCTTCGGCGACGGTGTAGAGATAGGGCATCAGGCGATAGCGGGTTTCGATGAATCTGCGTGCGACGTCTTCATCGTGCGGTCCGTTGACCCAAGGCTCGTGGTCGGCGGTGCCCTTGGCGGAGTGGTCGCGGTCGATGGGCTGGAATGCTGCGAGCTCAAGCCACTTGGTGAGCAGCGCCGGCTGCGGCGAGTTGGCGAAGCCGCCGACGTCGGCGCCGGCGAAGGCGAAGCCGCTGAGGCCGAGATTTTCGAGCATGGTGGTGCTCATGCGGAGGTGATTCCACGTTGCGGAGTTGTCACCGGTCCAGGTGACGGCGTAGCGCTGGCCGCCGGCATAGGAGGCGCGAGTCATAACGAAGGGGCGCTCGTTGGGATCGAGTTTGAGGACGCCCTCGTAGGTGCCGCGCGAGTTTTGCATGCCGTAAACATTGTGGATTTCGGCATGTGTCGCAGTCCTGGTTACAAATCCGGGCTCTTCGATGCGATGGACGGTGGTGAGCGGCATGGTTTTTCCTGGACCGTCGAAGACGGAGGGCTCGTTCATGTCGTTCCAGAAGCCGGCGAAGCCGTCGGCTACGAACTGCTTGTAATTTGTGCCCCACCAGGCGCGCGATTGCTGCTGGGTGAAGTCGGGAAAGACGCTGGGGCCGGGCCACACGACTCCGGTGAAGACCGAGCCGTCGGGATTGTGAACGAAGTGGTTTCCAGCGAGTCCGGTGTCGTAGGGTGCGTAGCCCTGGTCGGGGGCTTTGGCGACGTGAAGGTCGGTGATGGCGATGGTGTGGAAGTGTTGCGCCTTAAGGTCGGCGAGCAGCTTTGGCATGTCGGGGAAAGTCTTGGGATCGATGGTGAAGGGACGATTGCGATCTTGAAAATCGATATCGAGCCATAAGGCGTCGGCGGGGATGTTGTCTTTGCGGAGGCGGTCGGCGATCTCGCGCAGGCGCGACTCCGGCGTGTACGTGTAGCGACTTTGCTGATAGCCGAGCGACCAGAGTGGCGGCAGCGGGGGTGCTCCGGTGAGCCAGGCGTAGTCCTCGACGACCTGCTTTGGTTCGGGGCCGTAGATGAAGTAGTAGTCGAGCGGGCCGCCTTCTGAGCTGAAAGAGTAGGCGAGGCGCTCGCTGCGGCCGAAGTCGAAGTTGGAGCGCCAAGTGTTGTCGAGGAAGATTCCGTAGCTTACGCCACGATTGATGGCGAGAAAGAAGGGAATCGTCTTGTAGATGGGGTCGGTGGATTCCTGGAAGCCGAAGGCGTCGGTGTTCCACATGGAGAAGGCCTGATCGCGGCGATCGAGCGGGCCGGTCTTGTCACCGAGGCCGAAGAAGTGTTCATCGCGGGGGAGGGTCTTCCAGACGCGGAAGGAGCCGTTCTCAAAGGTGGTGCTGTGGCCGAGGGCGTCGGCGTTGATGATGTTGCCTTTCAGGTCGGAGATGATGAGGCGCGCGGTGGCGCGGTCGATGCGGACATTGAGGAGCTTTGTGCGGAAGCCTACGGAGCTGGCGTCATTGCTGGGCTCGACGGTGATGCTCTTCTGGCGAGTTTCGGGGGCGACTGCCCAGCTTGCGTCTTCGGGTAAAGTGCTGGTGGCGCTGAGGCGAATGCGGAGGATGTCGTCGCGGAGGGCGGTTATCGACATCGTGGCCGATCCGGAGAGCACTTCGATGCCGTTCGGCTCGTCGCGTGCGCTGGAGACGGAAGCGAAGGCGGCGTGGACGCTGTTTTTCGGCAGGCCGCTTTGCGTTTGTTGCTCGGCGAGCGAGGTTGGGGCTGGTTGTTGGGCCTGCATGCCCAGGCCGGAAACAAGAGTGAAAATTCCAACGAACCATCGCGCACGAATCATGCGAGCCTCCTCAGATTGAGCCAGCAGTCATAGTATCGCGAACGAGTGCCGGTGGTCAGGAGGCTGGAGCTGGGTCAGCCGGCGAGCTGGACGAGTTGTTTCGCGGCGAGCTTGGGGCCGAGGATGGAGACGTTGGGGATTTCTCCACGCACCATCGCGACCTCGTCACAGCGGTAGAGGCGCGGGCAGCTTTGGCAGTCCTTATAGATTTTGTCGGGCAGAGCGGTGCGGTCCTCGACGATGCGGAAGCCGTGGCGAAGGAAAAAGTCGGGGATGCGGGTGAAGAGGCAGACGGAGTTGATGCCGTGGTCTTCGGCCTCATCGATGAGCGCGTCGAGGAGGTTGGCGCCGGCTCCGTGGCTTTGGGCCTCGGGGTCGACGACGATGGAGCGGACCTCGGCGAGGTGCGGGCCGTAGAGGTGGAGCGCGCCGCAGCCGAGGAAGTCGCCTTCGTCGGTCTCGGCTACGGTGAAGTCGCGGACGTTTTCGCAGATCTCGGCGAAGCCGCGGCGCAGCAGAGTTCCGTCGCCGGAGAGGCTGTTCACGAGGTGGTAGATGTTGGAAGCGTCGGGGAGCTTGGCTTTACGCACTTGCATGGGCCACCTCCGCGATGTGCTGCGGTTTCTGCTGCCGATGCCTCATTGCGAAAGGCTGCGACGCGCGTTTGTGCGGCGATCAGGGCCTCGCGCACGCGGCCCGTTGCGGTGCCTCCGACTACGTCGTGGCAATCGACGGTTGCCTGGAGGGTGATGCTTGCAAAAAAATCAGTGTCGAATTCCACGCCAAACTCTTTCAGTTCCTGGAGCGAGAGATCGCCTAGTTCGCAGCCCTTATCGAGACAATAACGCACAGCGTTGCCGATTTTCTCGTGAGCTTTGCGAAAGGGTACCCCTTTGTACACCAGATATGTAGCAGCGGCCATTGCATTTAGGAATCCGCTCTCGCAGGCGGCCTTCATGCGGTCGGTGCGGAAGCGGAGCGCGCGGGTAAACGGCGCGAGCACATGCAACATTTGATGCGCGACGGCGGTCGCCTGGAAGACCGGCTCCTGGGTTTCCTGCATGTCTTTGTTGTAGGCGAGCGGGAGGCCTTTCAGCAGCAGCGTGACGGTCTCGGCCGCGCCGTGAAGGCCGCCCACCTTGGCGCGGACGAGCTCGGTGAGGTCGGGATTTTTCTTTTGCGGCATGGCGCTGGAGCCGGTGGAGAACGCTTCAGGCAGCTCGACGAAGCCGAACTCGGCGGTCGCATAGAGGGTGATCTCTTCGGCGAAGCGGCTGGCGTGGAGGCCGATCACGGTGAGCGCCTGGAGGTATTCGAGGACGAAGTCGCGATCGCTGGTCGCGTCCATGCTGTTGGCGGTGGGCGCGGCGAAGTTGAGCTCGCCTGGCGGCGATGTTGCGGTCGAGTTTGAGCGTCGCGCCGGCGACCGCGCCTGAGCCGAGCGGGCAATAGTTCAGGCGCTTTGCGCAGTCTTGAAGGCGCGAAGCGTCGCGCAGGATCATCTCGACGTAGGCGAGCAGCCAGTGGGCGACGAGGACGGGTTCGGCGCGTTGCAGATGGGTGTAGGCGGGCATAGACGGCTTCGCCTGCGCTGGTGGCCTGCGCGAGAAGCGCGTCCGCCCATGCGGCCAGTTGGTCAGTGAGCGAGTCGATGCTGGAGCGAACGTAGAGGCGCAGGTCGGTGGCGATCTGTTCGTTGCGGCTGCGGCCGGTGTGGAGCTTGAGCGCGAGATCGCCGATGCGGGCGCTTAGTTGGAGCTCGACGAAGTGATGGATATCTTCGGCGTCTGGATTGTCGCAGACCCATCCGGGCCCGCCGAGTTTGGGATCGAGAAACTGCGCCCAGATGCTGTCGAGCGCCTGACGAATTGTGGCGAGCTCGGTTGCAGTGAGAATGTTCGCGGCCTGCAAGGCGACCGCGTGTGCCTTACTGGCAACAATCTCCTGTTCGAGCAGTTGCCAGTCGAATTTCAGCGAACGCTGCCAGTTGTCGAAGTAGGGGTCGAGTGGCTCGCGAAAGCGACCCGACCACATCTTCACGGATTGTTGTTGGTTCGACATCGATAGATTGCCTGTTTTCCTCTACGTTGATTCAGACCAGGTTGTTTCCAGTTCGGCGGTTACGAAAGGGAGAGATAAGGTCCGCCATCGTGAAGCTATTGCACTAGCTCCTTTTCGTTAGCACTGTGAAGCTGGGGCATTTCGTTGCCTTTGCTGAGCGTCAGGAGGCCTGTTTCAGCGTAGGTGAGCAGCTTTGCCCTGGTGTCGGTGATGTCCAGGTTGCGCATGGTGAGTTGGCCAATGCGGTCGCGCGGGGAGAAAGTGGATTCAGTCTTCTCCATGCTGAGGCGCCCGGGATGAAAGGTGAGGTTGAGCGATTCGGTGTTGAGAATCGAGTAGTCATTGCCGCGGCGCAGCTCAAGCGTGACCTCGCCGGTGATGGGTTTGGCGACCCAGCGCTGGGCCGATTCGCGGAGCATAATGGCCTGCGGATCGAACCACCGGCCCTGGTAGAGCAGGCGGCCGAGTTTGCGGCCATTGTCGCGGTATTGCTCGATGGTGTCTTCGTTGTGGATGCCGGTGATGAGGCGCTCATATGCGATGAACAGAAGAGCGAGGCCTGGGGCTTCGTAGATTCCGCGGCTCTTGGCCTCGATGATTCTATTCTCAATCTGATCGGACATTCCGAGGCCATGGCGGCCGCCGATGCGGTTGGCCTCGAGGAGCAGCGCGACCGGGTCGTCGAAGTGCCTGCCGTTGAGCGCAACCGGGAAGCCCTCTTCGAAGCGGACGGAAATCTCTTCGCGCGGGATCTCGACATCGTCACGCCAGAAGGCCGTCCCCATGATGGGAGCGACGATCTTGATGGACGAAGAAAGATGCTCGAGATCTTTGGCCTCGTGGGTCGCGCCGAGTATGTTGGAGTCCGTTGAGTAGGCCTTCTCGGCGGACATCTTGTAGGCGAAACCGGACCGCTGCATGAACTCGGACATCTCGGCGCGGCCGCCGAGTTCGTCGATGAAAGCGTCATCGAGCCAGGGCTTGTACACCTTCGAGCTCGGGGTTGACGAGCAGGCCGTAGCGATAGAAGCGCTCGATGTCGTTGCCCTTGAAGGTGGAGCCGTCGCCCCAGATGTTGACGTCGTCCTCCTTCATCGCCGAGACCAGCAGGGTTCCCGTGACGGCGCGGCCGATGGGGGTCGTATTGAAGTAAGTGACGCCGGCAGTGGTGATGTGAAACGCGCCGGCCTGCAGCGCTGCGATGCCTTCGCGGACGAGCGGGCCGCGGCAGTCGATGAGTCGGGCCTTTTCGGCGCCGTATTCGAGGGCCTTGCGGGGAATGTCATCGTAGTCGGACTCGTCGGGCTGGCCGAGATTTGCCGTGTAGGCGTAGGGGATGGCTCCCTTTTGTTTCATCCAGTGCAGCGCGGCGGAGGTGTCGAGCCCGCCAGAGAAGGCGATGCCGACTTTTTGGCCGACGGGCAGGGATTCGAGAATTACGGACATGCTTGGGAACCTCGGAAAGTGTTTCGTTTACGGCCTATCGCAGCGAGGCGCCAAAAGTGGGTTGCTGAAAGCTCGCCCTGTTCGCCAGACCGCCAAGCAGCAACAGCATCAAGGCTTTTTGTGCGTGCATGCGATTTTCGGCCTGGTCGAAGACTACGGATTGCGGTCCGTCGAGCACTGCGTCGGTGACTTCGGCGTTGCGGTGCGCGGGGAGGCAGTGCATGAAGACGGCGTTCGCCGAAGCCTTGGCCATGAGGGCTTCGTTGACCTGGTAAGGCTTGAAGATTGGGGCGCGTTTGGTGGCTTCGTGCTCGGAGCCCATGCTGGTGCAGACGTCAGTGTAAATCGCATCGGCCCCAGTAACGGCCTCGACTGGGTCAGTCATCAGAGTGATGCGGCCGCCGGTCGTTGCCGCGATTGCTTCGGCGCGGGCGACGATCTCGACGTGGGGTGCATAGTGCTTTGGTGTGGCGATCGTGCAGTTCGCGCCAAGCTGTACGGCAGTTAGTAACAGCGAGTGGCACACATTATTGCCGTCGCCGACGTAGGTGAAGTTCATGCCGTTCACAGAGCCAAAACGCTCTTCCAAAGTGAGGAAATCGGCGAGTGCCTGACAGGGATGTTCGAGGTCGCTGAGGGCATTGATCACAGGTACGGTTGCATATTCGGCCATCTCGGTGATGGTGTCGTGCGCATAGGTGCGGAGCACAATGAGGCTGACCCAGCGCTCGAGGTTGCGCGCCATGTCGGCAAGGGATTCGCGCTCACCGAGCGGTGATTGGGTTTGATCGACGAAGATCGCGTTGCCGCCGAGGGTGTTGATTCCGGCCTCGAAAGGTGAGGCGAGTGCGCAGCGACGCCTTCTCGAAGAACATGACGATCTGCTTCGCGTCGAGCGCCGAGCGAAAATCCTGCGGGCTCTGTTTGACGCTGTGTGCGAGCTGAAGAACGGCCTTGATCTCGGCGCTGGTGAAATCTGAGATCGAGCATAGATCGCGGCCGGCGAGCGAATCGGCAGCAGACGCGAATGCTACTTCCTCGCTGTCGAGAACGGTGGCGCTTCCATTGTGGAGCTTGCTGGGCACTATCTACCTCCCTGGACGACGACTTGCTGTGAAGTGCTGGCTGGCTTCTATTTCAATCTCGGTGAGAATGTCGTCGATGGCCTGAATGGTTGTATCGACGTGTTCCGGTTGCAGGATGAAGGGCGGCAGGAAGCGCAGCACGGTTTCATCGGTGCGATTGATGATGATCTTGCGTGTGAGCAGTTGTGCGAGCACGGTCTTGGCGAGCTCCGGCGAGTCGACCTGCGCGGCGAGCATGAGGCCTTTGCCGCGCACGTCGACGATCGAGGAGTGCTTTGCCTGGAGTTTGGTTAGCCCCTGCTTGAAGTAATTGCCGACTTCGGTGACGTGATCGAGCAGATTCGTGCTCTTCATCTCGTCGATGACGGCGATGGCGACGGCGCAGGCGAGCGGGCCTCCGCCGAAGGTAGTGCCGTGCATGCCGGGATGAATGGCGTGCGAGACGGCTTCGGTGCAGAGCATGGCGCCGAGGGGTAGTCCGCCGGCGAGGGGCTTGGCGAGGGTGGTGATGTCGGGCTGGATGCCGTAGTGCTGATAGGCAAACCACTTGCCAGTGCGGCCGAGGCCGGACTGGATTTCGTCGGCGATCAGCAAGGCTCCGGTGGAGTGGGTGAGGTCGCGTGCGGTTTGCAGGAATTCGGCAGACAAGGGACGGATGCCGCCCTCGCCTTGAATCGGCTCGAGGAGGATGGCGCAGACTTCGCTCGAGAACTTGGCCCGCAGGTCTTCGACGTCGTCAAAGCGAACGAATTCTACGCCGGGCAGGGTGGGTGCGAACGGCTCGCGGTATTTCGCCTTGTGTGTGGTCGAGACGGAACCGAAGGTGCGGCCGTGAAAGCTGTTTTCGAGGGCGAGGAACTTCGTGCCGATCGGCTCACCCTCGGCGCGCAGCACTCCCGCGTAGGCGCGGGCGACCTTCATCGCTGCTTCCCAAGCTTCGGTGCCGCTGTTGCAGAAGAAGGCGCGATCAAGGCCAGACATTTCGGTCAGACGCAGGGCGAGCTCGGCCTGGCCGGGATGAAAGAAGAGGTTCGATGTGTGGATGAGCTTCTTGCTCTGCTCGGCGATTGCCAGCTCGATGACGGGATGAGAATAGCCGAGGGCGTTGACGCCGATACCGCTGAGCAGGTCGAGATACTTTTCGCCGTGCTCATCTTCAAGATAGACGCCTTCGCCGCCGACGAAGAGGAGCGGGTTGCGTTCGTAGGTCGGCAGCAGAAGCGTGGCTTCGGCAGCCTTTATCTGGTCCAATGCTTTGTTCATGCCACCATCACCTCGGTTCCGTGGGTTATACGTGCGCTGCAAAGGTCGGGGAGCAGGCCCGCTTCGGCTGCGGGCAGTATGCGGACGCGCTTGACGCCATGCAGCAATGCCTCGCGGCAGGCGCTGAGCTTGGGCAGCATGCCTCCGCTGATGACTTCGTCTTTGGTGAGAGCGGCGATCCTATCGATAGTGAGCCAGCGCATGACGTCGCCATCGGCTCCGCGGACTCCGGGCACGTCAGTGAGGAAGACGAGCGCGTCGGCGTTGCAGGACATGGCGCAGGCGGCTGCCATTTCGTCGGCGTTGATGTTGTAGTACTCGCCATCGAAGCCGAGCGCCATGCTGGAGAGGACGGGGACGGAACCCATCTTCCAGATTGCATCGAGCCAGCGCGGGTCGGAGGCGACGATTTCGCCGACGAAGCCGAGATCGGGCGCGGTGCGCTTTTTGCGGGCGCGGAAGATGAGGCCGTCGCCTCCGGAGAGGCCGACGGCGGACTGGCCGTGCGCGCCGAGCGAGGCGACGAGAGATTTGTTAACCTGGCCGGCGAGCACCATGAGCGCCGTATCGCGGGTGACGGCGTCGGTGACGCGGAGGCCGGCAACGAACTCGCTCTGCTTGCCCATGGCTTTGAGGGTGCGGGTAAGCTGCACGCCGCCGCCGTGTACGAGCGCGACCTGATGGCCGTCGCGAGCGAGCTCAGCGACGGCTTGCGCGCAGCGATGGAGCATCTCAGGATCTTCGAGAGCGGCTCCGCCTAATTTGACGACAAACTTCATTTCAATCTCCTTGCCTGCGCTGTTAGTGCAGGCCTTCGGCTTCGGGCCAGCCGCACATGAGGTTCATATTTTGCACCGCTTGCCCGGCTGCTCCTTTGAGCAGGTTGTCGAGGCATGAGACGATCACACATCGCTTGCCGTCGGGCGCGAGCTGGAAGCCTATGTCGCAGAAGTTGGTGTAGGCGGAATACTGAATCTGCGGCAGTTCTCCTTGCTTAAAGACCCTCACCATCGGGCTTGTTGAAAAGTAACTATCAAAGCAGGACTTGATCTGCTCCGGTGTCATCTTCTCGTTGAACCAAACGTAGATCGTTGAAAAAATGCCGCGGGGAATGGGCAACAGGTGCGGGGTGAAGACTATTTGTGACGGCGACAGTTGCAATTGCTCGAGCAACTCGCCGGTGTGACGATGGCCGAAGACTCCGTAGGCGGAGAGGTTGTCAGCGGCATACATGAAGTGCGTCTTCGCGGTAGGGGCTTTACCTGCGCCGGAGACTCCGGACTTGGAGTCGCAGACGATTCCGCGGTCGGTGTCGATCCAGCCTTTTTCCACGAGCGGCTTGAGGGCGAGGATGATCGAGGTTGCGTAGCAGCCTGGATTTGCGACGAGTTGAGCGCCGCGGATTTCGTTCGCGATGGAGCTCGGGCATGCCGTAGACGCTCTTGGCCTGGGCGGTGACGGCGGTGTCGCTGCCTTCGTCAGAGAATTTGTAGACGGCGCGGTTGGTCGAATCATTCAAACGCCAGGCGCCGCTTAGATCGATGACGCGAATTCCGCGATCGAGAGCTTCGGGCACCCATTCGCGAGACTGTTCGTGGGGCGTGGCAAGGAAGAGGACTTCGACATTGCGCGACGAGAAGAGTTCCCAAGAGAACGGTTCGACGACGAGTGCCCCGGAGCCGTTATTGTCCATCAGCTTGGGATGGATCGCGGTGAGCGGCGTCGGCGATTCGCCGTGAGCAGAGTCGGCGCGGCCGGCAAATACGGGTGGTTTTGCCCTGAGGCGAGGATGATGTAGTAGCAGGCGCGCCAGTTCCATGCCGGAGTAGCCGCCGACGCCGACGACGGCGGACTGAATGGTCTCGAGTTGTGTTGCGGTCGTCATTGGCCGATCATTTCTTCGATGCGTGCGAAGAGCTTTGCCGCATGTTTATTGTCGGGGCAGATGATTAATACTGTGTCATCGCCCGCGATGCTGCCGACCGCCTCCGGCCAGCCCTCATGATCGATGGCTACGGCGACGGGCTGCGCTCCGCCCTGGGTGGTGATGACGACTAGCTGGTTCTGGGCCTGCTTTACTTTGAGCGCGAAGCCGCGCAGCACTTCCTGGACGGAAGGCTCCTCGTCTTCGACGTCGGAGTGAATGCCGTTGGGAAGCGCGTAGCCGCCGGGGCCTTTGTACAGGCGCAGTTCGCGAATGTCGCGGGAGAGCGTAGCCTGGGTGACGTCGAATCCGCGGCGCACGAGCTTGCGGCGCAGCTGATGCTGGCTGGCCACTGGGGTCGAGGCGACGATCTCGCGGATTACGCTATGTCTTTCCGGCTTCATTTCGATCTCCGCGTCAAAGTAGAAAAGCGGCCAGTTGGCCGCATTGAGCATTACGCTGAATGCATAAAAACTACTTCATTATGTATAAATATACAGCTTCTAATTGTCAAGGAGTTGGGGGCTAATTGTCACTGGGACTAGAGACTAGGGACTGGGGATCGGAAACGCCGTAGTAGAAGATTGACGCTCGCTCCGGCGCTCTGCGAGACTTTCGACTATGCAATACGCAGGAAGAGTTGAATATGCGCAGGAGAGGAAGATGCGGGAGCGGAACACTCCGCTCTATCGCCTGGCGCACTGGCCGATCTGGATCTGGGTGTTCTTTCTGGCGCCGGGGCCGCTGACGTTTTCGTTGTTTGCTCATGGCTTTGGGCGAGGCAACCTGTTGTGGCTGATTGCGGTGCTGGCGGGGACGGGGATTGCGGGGCTGCGCGGCCGGATGCCGGGGGTTGAGCCGCGGCCATATATTCTGCGATTCGATGAGGACAAGCCGAATCCTCTGTACCGGAGGGTTTGTTACACCTTCGCGTGGAATGCGGTGATCAATTTCGCGCTGATGAACCTGGTTGGGCTGGCGATTGCGGTAGTCGCGGGCGGATGGTACATCAAGCAGATTTATCAGTATGCGTATGCTCCGGTTTGCGTAGCGATCCTGATGCTCGGTGCGGCGGGATTGTTGCCTCGGGTGGGGTCTTCGACGAAAGGTGAGGGGATGGAGCGGCGCTATTTCTATGGTTCGGTTTGGGCGGTGACGGCGGCGCAGGTTGTGCTTCTGATTCTGTGGAAGACGCTGCCGCTGAATCGCACGACGAGCCTGGTGAAGCTGGCTGTTTATGTAAGTGTGTTGGCGCTGATGGGCATCGGTGCTTCGCGCGGCCTGTTGCCGCGGACTCGGCCGATCTTGCCGGGCGAATTGATGGTTGCCGACTAGTAGACGATATTTGGGGCTGAGATGAAGATCGCATTTCTGGGTCTGGGAAATATGGGTTCGGGGATGGCGCGATGCCTGTTGCGGGCGGCCCATCCGCTGCGGGTTTGGAACCGGAGCGCGGACAAGATGACAGCGCTGGCGGCTGAGGGCGCGGTTGCCTGCGCGTCTCCGGCGGAGGCGATCGAAGGCACGGATCTGGTGATCAGTTGCCTGATGGATGATGCTTCGATCCATGCCGTTTCTGATGGGGCGGAGGGTTTGATTGCGAAGATGACGCCGAGGTCGATTCATCTTTGCGTGACGACGATTTCTCCGGTCTGTGGGGACTGGCTGGCGGAGGCCCATGCGGCGCGTGGGAGCAGGTATGTTTCGGGGCCGGTGCTGGGGCGGCCGGATGCGGCGGCGGAGGGCAGCCTGCTGCAGTTTCTTGCGGGAGACGCGAGCGCTATCGAGGAGATTGCGCCGGTGTGCAAGGCGTTCGCGCCAGTGGCGATACCGATGGCAGGACCGGCGAGCGTGGCGAACAGCCAGAAGCTGTGCGCGAACCTTTTCATTGCCTCGCTGATCGAGATGATGGCGGAGTGTTACACATTTGCCGAGAAGTCGGGCGCCTCGCGGGAGATTATGGGCCAGATCTTCGACCGGTCGTTTGGCGCTGCCGGGTCTTAAGGGGTATGCGCAGCGAATGAAGGAACGGGTGTTCGACGGGGAAGGCGGCTTCTCGACGCGCGGCGGGCTGAAAGACGTTCGGTTGATGCTGGATGCGGGTGCGCGAGTGGGGTGTCCGCTGGATGTGGCTACGGTGATCGAGGGCAAGCTGGCGGAGTGCATCGAGCGCGGGCTTGCCGATGTGGATTGGAGCGTGGTGCAGGAAGTGACTCGCGCTCGGGCTGGGCTGGCGGTCAAGTAGAGGATCCGGTAGTGTTTCGGTTTGAATTTCGAGCAATGCCGCTACGAAGTGCCCAGCCGAAGCAGAGTAATGACAAAATCACCTGAATGGTGAACACTGTCGCGGTAATTCTAAAAGAGTAGTACAAGTGGGCCAACAACACTCCCGCAGCGACGGCGGCGAGCAGAGCGAAAATGCTGCCTAATGTAATGCCGATGATGAATTTTCCCGTCATCATTTTTATAGGCCCTATGGTAGCAAACCAATCATCTCTGCAATTGACCAGACGTGGTCGGTGAGACTGAGATACTAAAGAGAGTCCCATGTACTGACAAAGCACTCGATTCGGAGTCTAACTGACCGTGTACAAGCTAGCGCAGGATCTGCGGTTCGCTCTTCGCCAGCTCTACAAGACGCCTGGGTTCACGCTGACCGTGATCGCTACTCTTGCGCTGGGCATTGGCGCGACTACCGCCATCTTTTCGCTGGTTGAAGGTGTTTTGTTGCGTCCTCTTCCGTTCAAGGACGCGGACAGGCTCGTGCTGCTGGGCGACCACCTGGGAAGCGCCAAGTCGATCGGAGTGACTGCGCGAGAGATCGGCACTTATGGGGACGCCGCGCGAGCTTTTTCTTCGATGGGAGGCTATGCCGGAAGCACGTTTGAGCTTTCGGGGAGCGCGACGCCTGAGGTGGTGCAGGCGGCGAAGCTGACTGCCGGCGTCTTTCCCACGCTGGGCGTTGCGCCCGCGCTGGGCCGAGTCTTTACGACACAGGAAGAGGACGGTCACGAGCCGGTGGCGGTGATCAGCTATTCGCTTTGGCTGAACCGCTATCATCGCGATCCGCAGGTGGTCGGGCGCTCCATCGTTCTCGACCGCAAGTCTTATACGATCATCGGCGTGATGCCTCGGGGTTTCGAGTTTCCGCTGCAGCCGGGGCGTCTCGATCAGGTGCAGCTGTGGGTGCCGATGAGCCTGACCGCGGATGAGCTCTCAGAGGGCAATGCTGGCTGCTGGTGCTATCGCATGATTGCCCGTCTCAAAGATGGGGTCACGACTCAGCAGGCCGCGCAGGATGCGGACCGAGTTGCAAAACAGGTGATGCGCAATTTTCCCGCGACCATGTCGTCGCTGCGCATTCAGGGGGACGTCAAACCGCTGCTGGAGGACACCGTCTCTGAGGTCCGTCCGCTGCTGCGTACTTTGTTTGTTGCGGTCGCGATCGTGCTGCTGATTGCATGCGTCAATGTCGCGGGGCTGCTGCTGGTACGGGCGATCCGGCGACGGCGGGAATATGCGGTGCGGCTGGCGCTGGGCGCGCGCGCCACGGCGATTTTGCGCGAGTCAGTTTGTGAGGGTCTGATATTGAGCGTGGCCGGCGGTTTGTTGGGTCTGGGGCTGGCGGCGGCGGCGATTCGGGTCGCCTTGCGCCTGCTGCCGGAGTCGATGCCGAGGGTCGAATCGATTTCCATGAACGGGATGGTGGTTGTCTTCGCGCTGGTTGTCGCGTTAGCCACGGGCGTTTTGTGCAGTTTTGCGCCGGCCTTCGCGGCGATCCGAACGAATTTGACTGAGAGCCTTAAGGAAGGCGCTCGGACGGGGAGCGGGGCGTCGAGCCATGCCCGGCTGCGGTCGGCCCTGGTGGTGGCGGAGATTGCCATCGCGCTGGTGTTGCTGACGGTTGCGGGGGCCTTTCTGCGGAGCTTTCAAAAGATGCGCGCGGTCGATCCTGGCTTCCGGCCGGACCATGTGCTGGTGGCGCGATATCAGCTGCCGCTTGATCAATATCCGACCCAGGTTTCTGCTGAGAACTTTAATCATGCCGTGGTCGACCGGCTCTCGAGCAAGCCGGGGATTGCCGGGGTCGGCATGACGAGCTTCCTGCCCGCTTCGGGGTTTTGGGGCGGGTCGGCGTACACAATCGAAGGCGTGCCGCCGGCCAGCTGGAAGCTGAAATTCGCCATGTTCGCATCTCTCTATGGCGATTACTTCCAGACGATGGGGATCAGGCTGGTCGAGGGCCGGTACTTCACGCCGGACGATAATGCCAATGCGCCTCTGGTGGTGATTGTGAACCAGACGATGGCCAAAGACTGCTGGCCGGGTGAGAGCGCGATCGGGAAGCGGATGCATGCCGGGAATCCTCATAAGGGGTATCCGTGGGCCACGGTGGTTGGGGTGGTTGCGGACACGAAGATGGGCGCCCGCGATGAGCCCGCGGCCGAACAGTGGTATGTGCCGGTGGAGCAGCCGACTATTCTTTCCGGGCCGGATTTCAAAGGGAAGCTTACCGGCGCGGCGGGTGGATACATCACGCTGCGTTCGGGGCTGCCGCCGGAGCAGATGACCCAGACTCTGCGAGCGACCGTCGCGGAGGTAGATCCGCTGCTGCCTTTGCAGCAGGTGCAGTCGATGGATGAGACCATCGCCAACGTGGAAGCGCCGCGGCAGTTCAATACCGAGCTGATCACCGGCTTCGCAGTCGCCGCTCTGCTGCTTGCGATTACGGGAATTTATGCGGTGGTGGCTTTCTCGGTTTCGCTGCGGACGCAGGAGATTGCCATTCGGATGGCGCTGGGAGCACAGCGATCCGGCATTGCGCGGCTGGTGCTGGTCTCGGGTGCGAAGCTGGCGCTGCTTGGATGTGGCCTGGGGCTGATTGCCTCGGTTGCGGTTTCGCGCGTGGTGAGCTCGTTTCTCTTTGGTGTGAGCGCGACTGATCCGCTGGTCTACATTGGGGCAGTTGTGACGATGATGCTGATGGCGCTGCTGGCTTCGGCGCTTCCAGCGTCGCGGGCGGCTTCCGGCGATCCCATCGATGCTTTGCGGTCGAGTTAGGAATCGGTTCGCCGAGCGGGATCAGCTTACTCACTTTGCCAATTCCGCCTGTCATGGGTAAAGTCGAGAACGTGCCTGCGTGGCGGGCGAGAATATCCGTGACGACTACCTTAAACCATCCCGTTTCCCAACTTGAGTCGCTTGGTCTTGTTACCGCCAACGATGTCTTCTTCCGCCTGGTGGAGTTCGATTGCGCCGAGGCGCTTTTGCAGCAGGATGCGGGCGGTTTCTGGCACCCGATCTCGGCTCGCGATGTCTATGCCCGGGTGAAGTCGCTGGCCGATGTTTTGCGCGGCTGGGGCATTGCCAAGGGCGACCGGATCGCCATTCTCTCGGAAAACCGTTGGGAGTGGGCGGTGATGGATTTTGCGGTGCTGGCCATCGGCGCCGTCGATGTGCCGATTTATCCGACGCAGACGGCGGAGCAGACGGCGGTGTTGCTGGCTGATTCGGGTTCGCGGATCGCTTTTGTTTCGACGCGTGAGCAATATGAGAAGGTGGCCTCGGTGCGCGCGCAGACGCGGCTGGAGCGCGTTGTGCTGATGGATAGCTTTGCGCCGGACGCGGGAATCGATGCGATTGCCTTCTCGTCGCTGATGCCTCGCGGCGATGCAGGGTTCGATCGGGATGCGGAGTTTGATCGGCGGGCGGAGCAGATCCAGCCAGAGGACCTGGCGACGATTATCTATACCTCGGGAACGACGGGCGAGCCGAAGGGCGTGATGCTGAGCCATGGCAATATTGCTTCGAATATCAGCTACTCGACGGTTGGAATTCCTATGCACCCGGGCGACCGCTGTATCTCGTTTCTGCCGCTGTCGCACATTACGGCGCGCGCGCTGGATGCTGCGCTCTTTGCACAAGGAGTGACGGTGGCGCACTGTTCGAGTTTTGACAAGCTGCCGGCGGCGATGGGGACCATCCAGCCGAATGTCTTTGTCGGTGTGCCGCGGGTTTATGAGAAGGTGCGGCAGGAGGTCGAACGCCGGGCTTCGCATTCTCCGGTGAAGAAGCGGCTATTGCAGTGGGCGATTGGTGTTGGGCATCAGCATCGCGAGTACATTTTGAATGACCGGCTGCCGAAGTCGGCGACGTGGCGGCTGGCGGCGAAGCTGGTGTTTACGAAAGTCCATGGAGCGTTTGGCGGAAAGACGCGATATTTTATCTCCGGCGGTGCGCCGCTGGGGATGGATACGGCGGGGTGGTTTGCCGACGCCGGGCTGCGGATTCTGGAAGGCTATGGGCTGACGGAGACCTCGCCGGTGATTGCGCTGAACAAGCCGGGCGCGTACCGGATTGGTTCGGTGGGAAAGCCTCTGCCGAATATCGAATGCCGATTGGCGGCCGATGGCGAATTGCAGGTGCGCGGGCCGTCGGTGTTCCAGGGCTATTGGCGGAAGCCGGAGGCGACGGCGAAGTCTTTCACCGAGGACGGCTGGTTCCTTACGGGGGACATTGGGCGGATCGACGATGACGGATTCCTGTTCATTACGGACCGGAAGAAAGAGTTGCTGAAGACCTCCGGCGGCAAGTTCGTTGCGCCGCAACCGATCGAGAACAAGCTGAAGGCGAACCTGCTGGTGGGGCAGGCAGCGCTGGTTGGGGACAAGCACAAGTTCATCAGCGTGCTGATCTCGCCAAATTTTGCCGCGCTTACGGTATGGGCGAAGCAGAAGGGCATTGACGCCTCGGACCGCGCGGCGCTGATTGCGGACCCGAAGGTTGTCGCGGAGTATCAGAGCATCGTCGACAAAGTGAATGAGGGGCTGGCGCAGTTCGAGACGATGAAGCGGTTTCGGCTGGTTCCGGAGGAATGGTCGCTGGAGGCTGGGGAGCTGACTCCGAGTTTGAAGCTGAAGCGGCGGGTGGTTGAGGTGCGGTATGCAGCGGAGATTGCTGGGTTTTATGGTGGGGATGGGCGGGGTTAGAGTCAAAGCCCGAATTCGCGCGACGCGCACAACAGCTAAGTGATGCAAGTAATCTGGGTTGATGGAGTCTTGGAACTTTGAGTCAAGGCCAACGGACATTCAGGGCGTAGATCTCTTGCGTGCCCGTCTCGCGGGTAAAGATTGCGGAGCCGTCGGGTGCGACGTCGATGGCTTGTACCCATCCCATTTTCCCCATCCCGGCGGGGTCTATCAGGCTTGTGATCATCTCGATTTTGTGGTCGGCGAACCGGAGGCGCCAGGCCTTGGGCTCCACGCCCCCAGTCGAGTAATAGATATATTGGCCATCGGGAGAGACCGCCCAGGCGGTGAGAGCGCCAGTGGTGAGCTCGGTCCACTTCTGTGTTTTCAAATCGAAGGTCATGAGCTTCTTAAAATCTTGAGTTGCTGCTAGGAGGGTGTTCTGGGTAACCCACCAGCCGCCGACCATTCCTTCGGCGGAGGGAACAGCAGATGTCTTTCCAGAGTGCAAGTCGACGATTTTCAGCCCGAGCGAGTTCTTATCGCCGAAAGGTGCGCCCTCCTTCGCGGAGCCAACGACCAGCAGATTCCCATCGGGGGACCAGGTCGGAACCCACAGGTTGTCACCTTTTGCGACGATCTGTGGTGGGAGGGCCCCGCTCATATCGACCACAAAGGTTCTGTAGTCGTCCGAGTAGAACGCAACCTTTGTGCCGTCCGCCGAAATGCGGGGGTTATTCGCCTTCATTGGAGGGTAGGTGAGCTGCAATTTATCGCTTCCATCGCTACGGCTGCGCCACAGGTTGCCGTCAGGGTATGAGGCGTAAGCGACCCATTTTCCGTCCTCGGAAAATGTCGGTTCTACCGCCGAGATGCCAGAGAGAAAGGGCAAGAACTGGCGTGATTTCGAATCGTAGCGCACCAGCTCTCCGCGCTGCTTGGTGGCAAGGGCAAAGAGCCGCTTCCCATCGCGGCTCGGGCACACGGCCGTATATAGGAGCGGCCCTGTCGTGAGCCGTGTCGGTTGTCTTGAGCGGTGCAAAAGGCCCGTTCGTACTGGAAGGGCCCAAATATCTGAGGAGCTATCGGGGTACAGGAGATACCTTCCGTCTGAACTCCAAACGCCCCCACCATT